>NZ_JAHVHR010000001.1:0-341698 GCF_019802175.1 Halomonas sp. DP5N14-9 | reverse complement strand
AAGAGACGGTGTCAGCATCGGATCATCCATGAGCAAAAGCTGCTAGATGACCACATAAGCTCCTACTGGTAAAGCGCTACGAAGCCCGTCGTAGCGCGGTTTTTCATGCGTTTTCCCTGATAGCTCCACCTGGTTGGTTGAGCCAGACTGCATGGCCTCGAAGTTTTTCTGAACCAAGGGTGACATCACAAAAAAATGAACATACCCAGGATCGGCAATCTTTGCGTTTGAGCGCACGATGGTGACATGGCTATCGACAACCGCACGTGGGAACTCACCTTTATACAAACAAGCACGGCCTATAGTGCCTGTTCCAGTAGAATTCCAAAGTAAATCGCCCTTCTTTAGGTAACGGACTTCATCCCACTTGGCAATTTGATCCTCGTGGACATATTTTACAAACTCTTTCTCCAGCCCATGCCACCGAACACACTTTTGGTTTATGACTGGCAGATCGCTAAGGTCTGCATATTTGGGCGACTTCCCCCTCTGCACGTACTCAGCAACATCTTCGATGGTTGCCAGTGCCCAGTTCCTAGACAATTGATCAGCTTCCATCACGCTACCAGCGCCTCTTGTAGCTCATTTAGCATCTCATTCAGTCCGTTACCCAGTACCTGTCTGGCGCGGAGGATACCACCCTGATCGGCCAGGCTGGGGACTTCCATGAAATCTCGCGGGGAGATCTCGGCATTGGCGGCGAGGTAGGCGGCGATGGCCCGCAGCCACGCCTCCTGCTCGGCGTTGTACTCACGTCCGGCTTTCTTCTCTCGGCCCAGCCAGAGGTTGAACCGGCGCTCCACCACGGCGTCGATGGGCTCCAGGGTATCGGTCTGCCCAAGGGCATAGCGCACCAGACTGACCACCTCGGTGAGCTGCTCATCCACCGGGGCACCGCGTACCTGAGAGGCCTCCAGGCGCTTGTAGGCCTGCCAAACATTGGCCACCGCCAGGTGAGGGGGCTTCTCCAGCATGGCGTTGACCAGTTCACGAATGGCGCCATAGGTGAGCCGCTGCTGGCCCAGCGGCTGGTTGTAGAGAATCTGCAGGGCGGTCAGCTCGTCCCGGTTCTCCTCGATGAAGGCCTTGAAGCTGGTAATGGTCTGCTCGGCCCGCTGGTGGTCGAAGTCGGCGTGGACCAGGGCGTCGGTGGTCACCTCGTCGATGACGATATCGCGCTTCTGCTTGATCTCCTTGAGCAGGGTGCGCAGCGCCGGCTTGTCGAAGGGCCGGCACGCTTCATCCATCAATTCCCCCACCACGGCTTGTTCCTGCTCTGGCGTAGGGGCCGGACCATGCCGGTCGGTGACGGCGGCCTGCTGGCTGTCCGGGTCGATGGCATCGAGCAGCCGGTTGGCCAGCTGGCGAGGTGCCTGGCCGCCACTGGCTTCGGCCAGGCGGCTGCGGTCCTCGTCGGTCAGCTTGCGATCCAGGGCGGATAGCCGGGCCGCCAGGGAGGACATGGCATCATCATCGCGCCGGCCCATGGCGACCTGTTCCAGCAGCGCATCGAAGCTCAGCGACCGCTTGCGCTCCAGGGGTTGGCTGGCATTCTTCTTCGATTCTGTCACCCCGACGGCGTCGATCAGGATGAAGCGGGTCTTGGTTTCGGCGTCCGGGGTCACCGCCTTGAGGTCGGCATCGGGAATGGTGCGCACGCCGCGCCCCTTCATCTGCTCGTAGTAGCCCTCGGACTTCACGTCGCGCATGAAGATCAGCACCTCCACTGGCTTGATGTCGGTACCGGTGGCGACCATGTCCACGGTGACGGCGACCCGGGGCATGGGGTCGACCCGGAAGGCCTTGATCAGCGCCTTGGGGTCCTCGCCGCTGTTGCGGTAGGTGATCTTCTTGGCGAAATCGTTTCCCTCGCCGAACACCTCGCGCACCGCATGCACGATCTCTTCGGCGTGGTTGTCGTCCTTGGCGAAGATCAGGGTCTTGGGCAGCCACTCCCCCGTGCGCTCCGGGAACAGCTCGGTGAACACGCGCTCACGGTAGGTCTGCAGCACGGTGCGGATCTGGTTGGGGTTCACTACCGAGCGATCGAGCTCCTTGCCGGTGTACTCGAACTCCTCGTCCAGTGTCTCGTAGCGCATCTGCCGCGTGCGCCGGTCACGCACCGGCACCTGGTAGCCCACGTCGCCGGGCTCCACCTTGCCACCCTCCTCGGTCACCCGGGTGCGAATGCGGTAGATCTCGTAGCCGACGTTGACCCCATCGACCACCGAGCGCTCGTAGGGGTACTCGGCCACCAGGTTCTGGTTGAAGAAACCCAGGGTGTGCTTGGAGGGGGTTGCTGTCAGGCCGATGAGCGAAGCGTCGAAGTACTCCAGCACCTGGCGCCACAGTCCGTAGATGGAACGGTGACACTCGTCGGTGATGATGAAGTCGAAGGTCTCGATGGGGATCTCAGGGTTGTAGCCGAGGGGCAGCGGTTCCCCGTGCTCGCCCTCCCACTGCTCGAAGGCCGAGGCCTCCTCGTCGGCTTCGTCCAGCGGCTTGCCACGCAGCATGGCGTAGAGGCGCTGGATGGTGGTGATCACCACCTTGGCATCGGGGTCGATGTGGTGCCCGTGCAGGTGCTGAACGATGTAGGTATCGGTAAAGCGGTTGGTCGCGCCCACTGGCTGGAAGTTCTGGAACTCCTTGAGGGTCTGGTCGCCAAGGTTGTTGCGATCCACCAGGAACAGGATGCGCCTAGCGCCCGCATGGCGGATCAGGCGATAGGAGAAACTGCAGGCGGTGAAGGTCTTTCCCGAGCCTGTGGCCAGTTGGATCAGTGCTCGCAGACGATCCTCCGCTAGCGACTTCTCCAGACCCTCAATGGCCTCGATCTGACAGTCACGCAGCCCTTGGGTCTCAAGGAGCGGCAGGTGGCGCAGACGGGCTCGCAGGGTCTCCGTCTGGCGTAGCCACTCATGCAGTGTTTCCGGACGGTGGAAGGCAAACACACGACGAGAGCGCGGCTTGGGGTCGCGCAGGTTGCAGAAAAAGGTCTCGTCTCCGGTGCTCTCATAGTGATAGACAAGCCGCTGCTCCCAGCGGGCAAGGTGCTCAGGCAGCTCGGCCACGTACTTGGCCGACTGCTCGGCCACGCCACTGAGCGTCACCCCGGCCTTCTTGGCCTCGATGACGCCGGCCGCCTTGCCATCGATGAACAGCAGGTAGTCACAGTAACCGGCGGGCAGGTGGAACTCCCTGACGGCCACCCCGAACGCCGCCTGTCGGTCGAAGTCGCTTCTGTCCTGGATCACCCAGCCTGCATCTCTCAGCAGCTGATCGATCCGGCTCCTGGCCTGCTCCTCCGGCTGTTGCACGGCTCCCTCCATCCCCTGGTCATCGCGTGGGTGGTCCCACGTCTGCTCTGTCTGCCTCTTCCCTGGCGGCCCGAATAGGCCAGCAGCCCTTGCTGAGTGCTGCTCAATCGCCTAGAGACGAAAAGGCTCTACCCCAAGAGTACCGGCTAATGAACAGGTTTTCCTGTTGGAGCTGGAGTCATTGAGTCCTGGTTAGCCCTATCGCCGAGCAACAAGATCTCTGGCGGCAAGCTACTGTTATTGCGAACGCGGCGGATTAAGAGCCGATCGGCGGTCCTGTTGCGACTGGCGGCAAATGTCATCGAGCGAACGCAGACGGTGATGAGCGCATACTACCGCCAGCTGGCAAGTCGCACCGGCAAGGTCAAGGCGGTGACGACCAGCGCGCGCAAGCTGGCTCTGCTGTTCTATAACACCCTGCGCTATGGCTCGGCGGCTCAGGATCCTGGCGTCGATTACTATGAGGCGCGCTATCGGCAAGGACTGGTGGGTAACCTGCACCGGCGTGCGAAGTCGCTGGGCTTTGAACTGGCCACGTTGCAGCCCCTCAATCAGCGAGTTTTGTAGGAAAGTGTCCGCGGCAGCCAATACGCGTCGCATGAGTACCGCAGCACGCTGGACGGGTATACTTTCCAAGCTCCGATGAGCCATAAGGGGAACCGCTGGGACAATGCCGTCATGGAGCGCTTCTTCGGCTCACTGAAAAGCGAGTGGATGGGGGCCAGTGGTATGCGAGCCAAAAATCAGCGTGGCGCGACGTGATTAACTAAATCGAAATGGAGTACAACAGCTGCCAACTCCTCTCGACCCAAGGCTAACAGACGCCGGGGGAGATTGAATTGGCAGCTGCGGGGTGAAAATGTGTACGCTGAATTGACCAGAATAGGACGCGGACACCAGTGGAGGGTTTCTCCACCAAACAGCCTTCTCGACAGGGTGACGTACAGCAGCGAGACCGAAGCCGCACGACCAATCATTAAAACTATCAAAAACCGCAATTTTGATTATTTTTACCTATAGAACGACATTTTCAGATCTCCCGATTCTGCTGAACCACCGATGCCTACTAAGCAAAAAATAGCGGGGGTACCTGTGGGGGTACCAAGAAATTTAAAAAATAGAAATAACCCAAAAATCAAATGTTTGACGATACTTTTAGCGGGACGCCGCCTCCACCAACACCGACGAAAAGGCCACCTCATCTGAAGGTGGCTTTTTTGTGTCCGACAGATCCCAAAGGCAAAGAAGACCCAAGGGCGAGGTCGGCGCTCTCTACAGACCCAGGGGGTTCGATTCCCGCCGACTCCACCAACACCAGAAAGATGCCACCTTCCCAAAGGTGGCATTTTTCGTTTCAGGGCACACCCCCAGAAAAGCAGAGCCAAGGGCAAAGTCGGCGCTCTCTACAGACCCAGGGGTTCGATTCCCGCTGCCTCCACCAACACCGACGAAAATGCCACCTTGTGTATCAAGGTGGCGTTTGCTGCTGGAAGATCTCGAGCCCCAGCGACGATGGCCAGGTAAGCGCGTGACAGTGCCTGTGATGGCGGAGAGGTAGGTGGCGTCGGCTCTCACTCTTCCTGACGCTTTCCTTCGACAGGTGTGAGCGGGCTGTAGTCCTTGCGCGTGGCCAGGAACTCGGGGCGAGGCTTGTTGCCGCAGTAGGGGTCGTGGAGGGTATTCTCGACACTGTTATAGACGAAGAACAGGTTACTTCTCGGCCAGCAGGACATATTGATATTGGAGCCGTGCAGCGTATTGCACTCGAACATCACCAATGAGCCAGAATCGCCTTTCGGCGCCTCTATATCGTTCTCCAGCATCAGTTTCTTCAGGCTGGCGGCATCAGGAACACCGATGTCCTGGCTCTTCAATGACTCCTTGTAGTTGTCCTCCGGGGTGCGCCCGACACAAGGAACGAACTGCTTGTGGGACCCTGGTATCAGCATCAAGGGGCCGTTGAATTCACCGTTATCCGTCAGAATGATCGAGCAGCTCAGTGACCGCATCCGAGGCATGCCGTCTTCGCTATGCCAGGTCTCGAAGTCCGAGTGCCAGTCAAAACCTTTCCCCTTGAAGCCGGGCTTGTAGTTGATACGAGACTGATGGATGTAGACGTCGCTACCGAGTATCTGCTGCACCATGGCCAATAGCCTCGGGTCCCGTGTCAGACGGCTGAAACGATCCGAGACCTGATGTATGCCGAAGATTGACCGGATCTCCTGTTTTCCGGGCTCCAGCACCGTCCCTTCGGACAATTTGAGGTCTTCGTCCTCTTCGTACTCCCGCAATTCCTGGATAAAGGCATCCATCTCTTCTTTGTCGAAGAAGTTCTCGAAAGAGAGAAAGCCTTTTCTATCAAACTCATCAAGCTCTTCTTCGCTGAGGGGGCCATTCGCTCGCTGCTGTTCATCGCAATGAACGACCGGGTCGATGCGCTCGAACATGCCCAGCTTGCGCTCCAGGCGTGTCGGAAAAAGATCCTGTGTATCTCGCATGGTGGCTTGCTCCCTTGTCATGGCAGAATCGCTGAACGAAAGACGAAGACGCCATGCCTGGCCGAGTCACCAATGAACCGTCGCGGACAAGACTCGATGGGCGCTTTACGTCAAAGCTGTTGCAATAGCGTCTGAACAACGTCAATTCGAAAGTCATCAAGGTAATCCTTTACGTCGTCATCAGACGCTGCCAGAGCAGGACGCTGTTTCGTACTTATTATTGAAAAGAGTTGTAACGCCGTGTGACTTCACTTCTTCACATTACTTCGAATCTCGACGGTCAGATTCGGCGGCGGCCAAGGTAGCACCGCTATGCCCAGGCAAAAGCGCAAAAACCTCCAGCGAAAGGATACCTCCACGAAAGAACACAGGCCGACACACTCCCTGGCGAACGTCGCTCTTCCTTCCATGTGATTTCGCCCACTCGCCTCTGGATACGTTTCGGTATTCAGGCAACTGGCGTTGAAGACGTTCATGGCAAGTGATTATGCTGGGACTGATCCGGGTCGAACCTGGCGGAGTCTGGCTTTTCGTCGTTGGATCTGTAGAGCCTGCCAGGCAGCAAACTATTTACGCCGGTACGACAATCTTCTTTCCCTTCAAGGAGGTAACCATGCCAGCGAAATCGAAAGCCCAGCAGATGGCGGCAGGAGCGGCCCTCGCTGCCAAGCGCGGAGAACAGAAGGTGAGCGAACTCGACGGTGCCGCCCGGTCGATGTACGACTCGATGAGCGAAGACGAACTGGAAAAGATGGCGTCGACCGAGCGTACCGGCAAGCCCAGGCACGATTCGCAGTCCTAGGGCTTGTCTGAAAAGTGCCTGCGCTCGGTAATACGGCGTTAAAAATCGGCTGGTGCGCCAGCCCGGTCAAAATGCTCATTTACACCCCGTAAACTGCGCTTTCTCACCGATTTTTTGCCTTGTCTAACCTTCGCTCGTCGACTTTTCGGACAGCGCCTAGCCAGAGAACAGCGTCGGATCAAGGCTCCCGTCGATCCTTAAGCGTAGATTAAGGTTTTGCGCCCCATACTGCCTGAGAGACAGTTGGGTAGATCGACGGAGAAGACGCCATGCGGGCACTACTGGTGGAGGATGACCCTCTGTTGGGGGACGGTATCAAGGTCGCACTTGAACGAGAGGGCTATGCAGTCGACTGGTTCACCTGCGGCAAGCCGGCTCTCGAGGCTCTGGCCCTGGAGGCGTTCTCGGTGGTGATCCTCGACCTTGGCCTGCCCGACTGCGATGGACTGGAAATCCTGAGACGCCTGCGCCAGCAAACTGCCCTGCCGGTCCTGATCCTCACCGCCCGTGACGCCGTGGAAGAACGTATCCAGGGCTTGGACGCCGGGGCAGACGACGATGTACTGAAGCCCTTCGACCTCCAGGAACTGCTGGCGCGCCTGCGCGTGGTGATTCGACGAGCGGCCGGTCGCGCCAGTTCCACCATCGACGTCGGCACGCTGTGCATCGATGAGGCTCGCCATTGTGTCGACTGGAAGGGACGCGGTATCGCCCTGAGTCGTCGCGAGTTCGCCCTGCTGATCGAGCTCGCCCGTCATCCCGGCCAGGTACTGTCGCGTCCCCGCCTGGAGAGCCTGCTTTACGGCTGGGGCGAAGAACTCGAGTCCAATGCGCTGGAAGTTCACGTTCATCATCTTCGCAAGAAGCTGCACAAGGAGATGATCACCACGGTGCGTGGCATCGGCTATCGCCTCAATACCGACTTCCTGGCCATCACCCCGTGATGTCGATCCATCGCTATCTTTTCCGCACCCTGGCTCTATCCCTGGCCATGGTGGCGCTATTGTCGGTGGTGGCCGCCTGGCTGATCTCGCAAAACGAGCTGGAGGAGATCCTCGATGCCCAGCTCGCCTTCACCGGCAGGGGGCTGATGAGCATGCTCCCCGAGGCACCCGAGACAGACGACTATCAACGTCTGGCCCGATGGATGGACCAGCGCAAGGCCAGCGCCCACCTGTACACCGACAGCGGCACGTCCGATGACCTGCCGGTGGCACCCGGCCAGACCTATCACCACGAAGAGCGCAAGATGGGCTTCGGACTGTGGACCGAGACCGGCCAGCCGGTGGTGATTGGCCCTGGATGGCAAGGCGTCGATCGCCAGCCCCAGATGCCGCCACCTGGTGAGCAGGGTTTCGAGTGGCGATCGCTGGGAGAGTCTCGCTGGCGAGTCTTTGCCCTGCATGCCCCGGGTCGTGGTCTGTGGCTACAGATCGGTATCGAGCGGGACTTCTTCCTCGACATCATCGAGCGCATCGCACTCAATCACCTCTGGCCCATGCTACTGCTGATGCCGCTGTGCCTGTTGCTGGTGCTGCGCCATATCCAGCGCGGCTTGCGCCCCATCGAGCGACTATCGCAGCAGGTGGAGCATCGCGATTCCGCCGACCTCAGCCGCATAGCACTGGACGTACCGACGGAACTGGCTGGCCTCAGAGGGTCGCTCAATGACTTTATCGGGCGACTCAAGGCGACCCTGGAAAAGGAGAGACGTTTCACCGCCGATGCCGCCCACGAGCTGCGCACTCCGTTGGCAGCCCTCAAGATCCACCTGGACAACGCCCTGGCGGGTGAAGGCGACGCCCTGCCCAAGGCTCGTCAGGGCGTCGAACGACTCCAGCGCGTGGTAGAGCAGCTTCTGGTACTCGCACGGGTCGATCGCCACACCGCCGCGGCACCGGAAAGCGTAGACCTGCGCTCCCTGCTGCTGGACCTCGCGGCCGAGCTCTGGCCGCTGGCCGACGCCCGTGGCCAGCAACTCCGCCTGGAAGACGTCGACCCGACCACGGTCATGGGCAATGCCACGGAGCTCGGCATCATGATCCGCAATCTGCTGGACAACGCGCTGCGCTACACACCCGACGGTGGCACCATCGAAGCCATCCTCCAGGCAGAGCCCCAGGGTGTTCGCCTAAGCATCCTCGATAGCGGCCCCGGCATTCCCGATACGCACATGGAGCGTGTCGCCGAGCGCTTCCACCGCGCCAGCGACGCCACCATCACCGGTAGCGGTCTGGGCCTTTCCATCGTGCTTGCACTGGCTCATCAGCAAGAGGTCGAAGTCAGCCTGAACAACCGTGAGTCTGGAGGGTTGAACGCCACACTGCGCTGGCGACGCTGACATGCCACCCGGCCGTGCAGCACGCCGTCACGCATCGTCACCTCACCACCAATGGCGTGGGTATCGACGATGCCGGGCCAGATTGTTGATCAGGGTAGCGATCACCAACAGCAGCAGGCACCCCGCCGCCACCGGTACCAGCGCGTATCCCCACCCCAACGCGTGCAGCTCCGGTGAGCCAATGACCGCGATCAAGGCCGTTGCGCCGCCTGGGGGGTGCAGGGTGTGGGTCAACTGCATCACCAGAATCGAACTGGAGACCGCGACCGCGGCAGCCAGCCAGTCATCCCCCAGCCATAGCCAGCAGAGCACGCCGACCAGAGCTGACAGGACATTGCCGCCCAGAACATTACGGGGCTGCGCCAGAGGGCTGTCAGGGGTGGAATACAACAGCACAGAAGTCGCACCGAAGGAGCCGATCATCAACAGTGCCTGAGTCGATAGCCATTCGTGGCTCAACCAGCCGACGCCGGCCATGCCGACAAAGGCGCCAACCCACGACCACAAGGCATCCTTCCAGCACAGTTGCCCACGCTCAGCGTTCCCACCTTTCATCTTGCCCAGATACGTTTTCACCACCCGCCACCCCGGTTGTCCTGCCGACTCATTCAAAAGGGCCGCATACTCTTGCAAAGGTGACATCCCGAGGGAAATAGCCTTTTGGCATGCATCTATAGCAAAAGCGATAGTGTCAGGCAGCTCCCCGCCAACCTGGTCAGGCTGCGAATTGGCCTCGGGATGCTGGCGCGAGGCCTCTCCCGGACGACACCGCCGTCGAGGTTTCGCCGGTCTTGCAATGTATCCTTGTGGACGGCTTTCGCCCTGAAATTGTCGGTGGGTAGCGCCTGCGCCAAGCGACGGCTCGGCATAGGCATAGGCATCGTTGGCGCACCCCATTGCCGGTGAGGTCTGCACCGCACACGCCAGACAGCAGTAAAACAAGGTCGACGACCCGAGGCCGCACATATAGATGTTGACCAAAATCTTTGCCCGAATCGGCAACCAGGGTCGACTCGACTAAAGACAACGGCACTTTATCAGCGCTGTCTCAGCGCCTGACAACGCCTGCCTACTATGATTTTCTTCTCTGAGCCAGACGTCGGCATTTACACTTTTTTCACCGCCAGGACAACAATATAGCGCCCTGTATCACGCAAGCATTGACCGACAATTCTATACTCAAACGCGGATCCATCATGCTGGCTTGGCGACCACTCAGCCCGGCAGGAGCCTTTGCTCTACGCGCCAGGTCATGCTAATCAATGAAGAGGTTGTCTTAAGGCCTTACTACAAGGGACCCACCCCGACCCATGCCGCCCATCTTTATTACCTACCCGCAGGTCGCCCAGGCCATACAGGGAGTACACACGCCCTGGCTCGTCGTCCTGTCGTGTCTGGTGGCACTGGTATCGGTGTATTCGGCCATGGCCGTCGGCGAACGCGTTCACTCTGCGCGATGGCAACATCGACGCAGGGCCTGGTGGCTGGCCGGTGGCACCATGATGGGGCTAGGCATCTGGAGCATGCACTTCACCGGCATGCTCGCCTATCGTCTGCCCTTTCCCGCCCATCATGGTCTGTGGCTGACCCTGGCTTCTTTGCTGCCGGCGGTGGTCGCCGGCCTGATCGCCGTGGCGGCGATGGCTCGCAGGGGACTGTCCACCACGCGCAAGATCATCGCGGGATGCCTGCTGGGGCTGGGTATCGCCACCATGCACTACACCGGCATGGCAGCCATGGAGGCGCCTGCCAGCATGCGCTTCGCTCCCATTCCCTTGCTGCTGTCACTGGTGATCTCGCTGCCCTTTGGTATCGCCAGCATCTACAGCTTCCATGCGTCCAGAGATTTGCCCCGCGTGCAGGGCATTCGCCTGGGCAGCCTGCTGGCAGCGGTGTTTGCCGCCCTGGCCATCTGCAGCATGCACTATTCGGCCATGATGGCGGTGTACTTTCTGCCGGACCCAGGCTGGCAGGCGACAACACCAATGGCCCATCACGGCTCGCTACTGGCCACCGCCGTCGCCGTGCTGTCATTTCTGTTTGCGGTGGCCACCCTGGTCACGGTGCTTGTCGACAGGCGACTACAGGACAGCGCCATGCGCATGCAGGTCTCACGCCGCCAGTTGGTGGATGTCATCGAATCGATGCACGATGGCGTCGTACTGCTGGATCAGCGTGCCCGCATGATCATGTGCAACCACGCCTTCGAGACCCTGACAGGAGTGCCCCACACCGACCTCCAGGGCCACTCGATGCTCAAGCTCAACACCCTGCTGCGGCTCGATCAGCATCGCAGCCAGGTACTGCGCTCGCTGCGAGAAAATGGCGCCTGGATCGGCGATGTCGAGGTCCGACACCGCCAAGGTCGCCGCTTCCCTGCGCGCCTGAGCATCAATCGTGTACGCGCCGATGAAGACGGTAGCGGGCATTTTGTCGCCACCCTCAGCGATACCTCCGCCCACCATGACGCCCAGCAGCATATCCGTTACCAGGCCTATCACGACGGTCTGACCACCTTGCCCAATCGCAGCTCGCTGCAGGAGCGCATCCACGCCCTGCAACTGGCCAGCGACATCAGTGGCCGGCACATCATGTTGCTGCTGGTGGATATCGACAACTTCAAGGGCATCAATGATGCCCTCGGTCAGGCCACCGGAGATCGCCTGCTCAAGGCGCTGGCGGCCCGTCTCAGGCCCTGGGCCAGGCAAGCCAACGATCTGGCGCGGCTGAGCAGCAATGAATTTGCGCTGCTCTACGACGGTCTCTCGGTCTCCCCTGAGAATGCCATGGGGCAGGCCAGGGAAAAGGCACGCAGCGTACTGGAATCCTTGAACGGCGACTATTCGCTGGCCGGCGAGCGCCACAGCTGCCGCGTCAGCGGCGGCTACCTGTTGTTTCGTGGCGGTGACCTCGGCGTCAGCGAACTGCTCAAGCGCGCTGGCCTGGCCCTGCTCGAGAGCAAGAGCGAGGCCGCCCAGCGTCCTTGCGCCTTTGAAGCCAGCATGGTCGAGCGCCTGAATGCTCGACTCAGGCTCGAGCGACAGCTCAAGGACGCGGTCGTCGGCGAGCAATTGCGCCAGTACCTGCAGCCTCAGGTCGATCACCAGGGCACGATTACCGGCGCAGAGGTACTGCTGCGCTGGGAGCATCCGGAGCTGGGGCTGGTCTCGCCGAGTGCCTTCATCAGCCTGGCCGAGGACACCGGCCAGATCATCGAACTGGGCAACTGGGTGCTGCGCAAGACCTGTGAGCTGCTGGCCGACTGGCAACACGACCCCCACAGAAGCGCCTGGACCCTGTCGGTCAACGTCAGCGCCCGGGAATTCCAGCGCGCCGACTTCGTCACCGGCGTGGAGAGGGCCCTGACGGATACCGGGGCGCCTGCAAGCCAGCTGACCCTGGAGCTCACCGAGTCCTTGATGCTGGGTGAGGCCTATCCGGTCATCGATACCCTGACCCACCTGCGCACCCTCGGGGTGCGCTTCGCCATCGATGACTTCGGTACCGGCTATTCCTCTCTGGCCTACCTCAAGCGCCTCCCGCTGGACAGCCTGAAGATCGATGTGGCCTTCGTCCGCGATCTGACCGATGACCCCACTGCGGCTCCCATCGCCCAGACCATCATCGCCCTCGCCCAGACCCTGCAACTCGGTGTCATCGCCGAGGGTGTCGAAACCGTGGAGCAGCAAAAGCGGCTGCTGGAGCTGGGCTGTCGTTCATTCCAGGGTTATCTGTACTCGAAGCCCCTTCCCCTCCATCAATTCCTGGCCCTGTCGTCGCGCCGCCGACTGCCGGTAGGTGGATCGGCGATGCCACTGCTTCAGGGCTGACGATTTCTCTGACATGGGCATATGCGAGAAGGTCTCGACTCGGGTACGCCTCTTCCCGCGGAACACCTCTACGTGAGGTATCACCTTTGCTGAACTTGCATTACCGCCACCAATTGGCAAGATGGACACCCTGACCCGAGGCGACTCCATCCCCCATGAACGACCCCCTCAACCACGACGAACGCGCATCGCTGATTTCCCCGGAAAGCCACGTCGAGGGGTTTCGCAAGGCACGAGACGCACGCCGCACCGAACTGATCGAAGACTACGTCGAGCTGATCTCGGATCTGATCACCGACGGCGGTGAAGCGCGCCAGACCGATATCGCCCGCCGCCTGGGCGTCGCCCAGCCCACCGTCGCCAAGATGCTAAAGCGTCTCGATGATGAGGGCCTGATCATCAAGCGCCCCTATCGCGGCATCTTCCTGACCGACAAGGGCAAGGCCCTGGCCGATGCCAGCCGCGAACGACACCAGATCGTCGAAGCCTTCCTGATCAAGCTGGGCATCAATCCCGAAACCGCGCGGGTCGACGCTGAAGGCATCGAGCACCATGTCAGCGCCGAGACCCTGGCCGCCTTCGAACGCTTTCTGAAAGGCTGACGCCATCGCCGGGGCTTATCCGGCTCCGTGCCCCGCTCTGCCAACCCTATGCCAGCCCTCTGCCAGCCCCGGGCCGCCTCCAGGCAACAGGGCCTGTCGGTGCGCTCCAACGCGCGGATAGCCTGACTCGATCACCTCGATTAGCGCTCGATGCTTGACGCGAGGGGCCTTAGGCGCCAAAACTTAGCCACGTCTATAAATGATAGCCAAATAGCACTTCGGTGCTGCTTGCGCGTCGTTCTTGCCCCGAGGAGCCCTGTTCATGCGTCGTTCAGCCCCGGCTTCGGCCCTGCTGACCCTGGCCTCGCTGGCCGCTCTGACCACCCCCCAGGTTCACGCCCAATCCGACGCCGCAAAGACACAGGCACCGCTGGATGTGGTCGTCACTGTCGGCATGCTCGGTGATCTGGTCGAGCAGGTGGGCGGCGACTGCGTCGCGGTCAACACCATGATGGGGCCGGGGATCGATCCCCACCTGTACCAGGCCAGCGCCCGTGACGTGCACGATCTCGATCAGGCCGAGCTGATCCTTTACAGCGGCTTTTCACTGGAGGGCCAGCTCGGCAAGGTGTTCGATCGATTTTCCCGGATCAAGCCCACCGCTGCGGTAAGTGAGCAGGCCGTCGGCGACGACCAACTTATCCACACCCAGGACGCCTATGGCGTCGACCCCCACCTGTGGATGGATGCAGGACTCTGGGCCCGGAACGTTCCGGTCATCGCGGAACTGCTGGGAGAGCAGCGTCCGCACTGTGCCGAGGCCATGCAGCAGCGCGCCGAGGTCTACCAGGCGTCACTGGCCGAACTCGATGACTGGATTCAGGCCAGCATCGACAGCGTCCCCGCCGAGCAGCGCATCCTGGTGACCGCCCACGACGCCTTCGGCTACTACGGACGCGCCTACGGCATCGAGGTGGCCGGCATCCAGGGGCTATCCACCGCCACCGAGACCGGCGTGGCCGATATTCGCCGCATGGCCGAGCTGGTGGTCGAGCGTGGCGTTCCCGCCATGTTCGTCGAGAGCACCATCAATCCGCGCACCGTCCAGGCGGTGATCGACGCCGCCGCCGATCAGGACCACCGGGTCGAGATCGGCGGTCAGCTCTATTCCGACGCCATGGGCGCCAAGGGCACCCTGGAGGGCACCTACATCGGCATGCTCAAGAGCAACACCGAGCATATCGTCAGCGCCCTGGGCGGTCAGCCCGCCCCCTTGCCCGAGGCCCTCGCGGCGCAGATCGCCTCCGCCAGCCAGGACGCCGACCAGTGAACACCACCACCCCGCAGCGCTTGAACGCCACCGCGAGGTCGACAGGAGCCACACCATGAGCGAGCAGCTCCACGAACCCGACCTGGCCCTCCACGTGGAGGACCTGACGGTCAGCTACCATGGCAAGCCGGTGCTGTGGGACATCGATTTCGACGTACCGCCCGGTGTCATGGCCGCCATCGTCGGCCCCAACGGCGCCGGCAAGAGCACCTTGATCAAGAGCATCCTCGGCCTGGTGCCCAGCGTCGCCGGCCACGTCACCCTGCATGGACGCCCCTACCGCCAGGCGCGGCGGCGGGTCGGCTACGTGCCCCAGCGCTCCACGGTGGACTGGGACTTTCCCACCACCGCACAGGACGTGGTCGGCATGGGCCTCTACGGCCGGCTGGGCTGGCTCAGGCGTCCCGGCCGCCGCGAGCGACACGAGGCCATGCAGGCGCTGGAGATGGTCGGCATGGACGGCTTTGCCGATCGCCAGATCAGCCAGTTGTCCGGCGGCCAGCAGCAGCGGGTGTTCCTGGCCCGGGCGCTGGTCCAGAAGGCCGACGTCTACTTCCTCGATGAGCCCATGGCAGGCGTCGACGCCACCACCGAACGCGCCATCGTCGACATCCTGCGCAGGCTGCGGGACCAGGGCAAGACGGTGATCGTGGTCCACCACGACCTGCAGACGGTGCGCAGCTACTTCGACTGGATGCTGATGCTCAACGTGCGAGTGATCGCCCAGGGGCCGGTCAACGACGTCTATACCGCCGACAACCTGCGCCGCGCCTACGGCGGCCAGATCGCCCTGCTCGACGATGTCACCGGCGCCATTCCCGCCGAGCGCGAGCTCGCCGGCCAGCGACCCGAGACGCGCCCGCAGGAAAGTCGCGAAGAGGTGCCGAGATGAGCCTGAACGCCCTGCTCGGCGACTACACCCTGCAGAACGTGGTGATGGGCGCGGCGATGCTGGGTCTGGTCAGCGGCGTGCTCGGCTGTTTCGCGGTGCTGCGCAAGCAGAGCCTGCTCGGCGATACCCTGTCCCACGCGGCGCTACCCGGTGTCTGCCTGGGCTTCATCATCGCCGGGGGCCGCGAGATGGGCAGCATCCTTGCCGGCGCGCTGTTCACAGGCTCCTTGGCGGCGCTGGTGATGCTGCTGCTGACCCGCATGAGCCGGCTCAAGACCGACGCCGCCCTTGGCATCTCGCTCAGCGTGTTCTTCGCCATAGGGGTGGTGCTGTTGACCTATATCCAGGGCACCGGCAACGCATCCCAGGGGGGGCTCGACGCCTTCCTGTTCGGCCAGGCCGCCGCCACCCTGCGCAGCGACCTGTGGATCATGGCCGGCGTCAGCGGCGTGGCGCTGGTGCTGGTCGGCGGGCTGTGGAAGGAATTCAAGCTGGTGTCCTTCGACGCCGAATTCGCTGCCACCCAGGGCCTGCCGGTCACACTGCTCGAGGCCTTGATGACGGTGATGATCGCCCTGGCCGTGGTGGTCGGCCTGCAGATGGTCGGCGTGGTGCTGATGGCTGCCATGGTCATCGCCCCGGCGGTGGCGGCGCGTCAGTGGGCCAACAAGCTGGAGACCATGGTCATGCTGTCGGCGCTGTTCGGTATCGTCGGTGGCGTCACCGGCGCCTTGATCAGTGCCCTCGGCCCGGGGCTCGCCACCGGGCCGCTGATCATCCTGAGCCTGTCCAGCGTGGTGCTGGTATCGCTGCTGTTTGCGCCTCGCCGGGGCTTTGTGTGGGAAATCCTCAAGCTTCAGCGTGATCGGCGCCAGCTACGTCACCAGCGGGTGCTCACCACCCTCTACCAGCTCGCCAGCCACCACGCCGATCGCCAGTATCGCTCCGAGAAACGCATGGTGGACGCCTACCTGGGCACCGACAGCCGGCGCGCGCTGGAGCGCTTGACCGCCCGTGGCCTGATCACCCAGCAGACGCCGCCGTCCCACGAACCCGGTGACCACAAGCGCTGGGTACTGACGCCGGAAGGCTGTCGCGAGGCCGAGCGCATTCTCGATGACCTTGGCCGGGGAGGCCGCGCATGATGGCATCGCTGTTCAACAATATTCCGCTGATGATCATGCTGGTCGGCGCCCTCGTCGGCATCGCCTCCAGCCTGGTCGGGACCTTTCTGGTACTGCGCGGCACCAGCATGCTGTCCGACGCCATCGGACATTCCATCGTCTTCGGCATCGTGGTGGTGTGGTTGCTGACCCACCAGGCCAGCGGCCCGCTGCAGATCATCGGTGCGGCGCTCACCGGCATCTTCACGGTGTTTCTTACCGAGCTGCTGGTGTCGACGCAGAAGGTCAAGAAGGACGCCGCCATCGGTCTGGTGTTCCCGGTGCTGTTTTCCCTCGGGGTCCTGCTGATCAACCTCTACGCCAGCGACGTGCACATCGATGCCCACACCGTGCTGCTCGGCGAGATCGGCTTCGTGTGGCTCGACACCCTGCCTATCGGCGGTGTCGAGGTGCCCCGGGCGCTGGTCTCCATGGGGGCCATGACGGCGCTGAACCTGGCCTTCGTGGCGGCCTTCTACAAGGAGCTGAAGCTCGCCACCTTCGACAGCGCCCTGGCCAAGGCGCTGGGCTTCGCTCCTACCGCGCTGTTCTATGTGCTGCTGCTGTTGACCAGCGGCACCGCGGTGGCCGCCTTCGACGCTGTGGGGGCGGTGCTGTTCGTGGCCTTTGTCATAGTGCCGCCCTCGGCGGCCTACCTGCTCACCGACCGGCTGTGGAAGATCTTCGTCTACGCCTCGCTGATCGCCGCCGCCTCCAGCGTCTCGGGCTACTACCTGGCGGTGGCCTGGGACGTCTCCATCGGCGGAATGATGGCGGTGATGACCGGCGTCTTCCTCGCCCTGGCCTTCCTCCTCGGCCCGCGCTACGGCGTCTTCGCTCAATGGCTCGAACGTCGCCGCCAGCGCGAGCTGAACGAGAGCCGTACCCTGATGGTGCACCTCTATCACCACGAGGACGGCCCGGAGAAGGCGGTAGAAAACGTCACCATGGCGCTGCGTGATCACCTGATGTGGGACCCCGCCCGTGCCGAGCGGGTGGTGGAGCGCTCGCGCCAGCGCCATCTGGTCGTCCAGGAGGGCGAGCGTCTGCACCTGACCCAGGCCGGACGCAACCTGGCCCGGGAGATACTCGAGCCCGGCGCCAAGGCCGAAACCGGGGCCTGAGCACCGCGCGGACCCGGATACGCCTCTGGCAGCGACATAAGCCCAGCTAGCGCAACAAAAAGGGCGGCCAATGGCCGCCCTTTTCGTGTTCCAACTACCGGTAGCAAAATCGCTTACTGGGCCTGGCGAGGGTCCGGCCAGGCCAGACCATCCTCAGATCTTGATGTCGTAGTCCACGTACTTGTGCATCAGCTCGTCGTAGGTGCCGTCTTCCTTGATCTCGGCCAGGGCCTGGTTGAACTGCTCGGCGAGCTCCTTGTCGCGGGGACGGAAGGCCACCGCCACACCATGGCCGAAGTACGACTTGGGCTCACGGATCAACTCGGAGCTGACCACCACCTCGCTGTCGGCCTCGCCCACCTGCAGATTGGCCAGCGCCAGCGGGTAGTACATGAAGGCGCTGTCCAGGCGTCCGGTCTTGACGTCCAGCGCCAGGTCCTCGGCGGTGGCGTAGCGACGAACCTCCATGATGTCGCCATAGGTGTCGGTGATGAAGCGGTCGCGGATGGTGCCGCGCTGCACGCCCACCGTCAGGCCTTCGAGGCTGTCGCGATCGTCGGGGTCGATCTGCTGGTCACGCAGGGTCACCCACACGCTGGGGTTGGAATAGTAGGGTTCGGAGAACAGCACCTGCTGTCTGCGCTCCTCGGTGATCGCCATCGATGACATGATGGCGTCGTACTTGCGCGCCATCAGCCCCGGGATGATGCCATCCCAGCTCTGCTCGACCCACTCGCACTGACGCTGGATGCGCCGGCACACCTCTTCCCCGAGTTCCACCTCGAAACCGGCAAGGGTGCCATCGGGAAGACGATACTCGAAGGGCTCGAACGGGATATCCACCCCCAGCTTGAGTGGCTCATCCGCCTGAACGGTGGTGGAAGCAAGGGCGGAAAGCCCGATCAGGGCGCCAAGCAGCAGGGGGCGGGAAAACGATCGCATCCGTGAGATTCCTTTTTTGCGTTATGGTTATTGATCTATGCCTTTTGGGCCTGATGAGTCTGCCACTCTCCGCCTGCGCCGCCAAGCCACTTGCAGGACAATGACAGACACCGCCCCACCACGACCAAGGAATTCCGATGCTCAACGGCCGTGCCCTGGCCTATCTGTGTGAAGTGCAGCGCCGTGGGTCGCTGCGTGGCGCCGCCGTCCACCTCAATGTGGACGTCTCGGCCATCAGCCGACTGATCCGCCGCCAGGAAGAAGAACTGGCGACGCCCCTGCTGACCCGCCACCCCGACGGCGTCTCGCTGACCGAAGCCGGACGCCTGCTGGTCGACCACCATCGTGCCCAGTGCGACGCCGAGAGCGCCACCCTGTCACGCCTCAACGCCCTGCAGAGCCTGAACAGCGGGGAAGTCCGTCTGGCGGTGGGCGAAGGCTTCATCGCCGATCTGATCAACGCCCCGCTGCAGACCTTCATGACCGCCCACCCGGGCATCGACATCGTGGTGGTGATGGCCGGCGTCAACGAGGCCATGGCCCTGATCCGCGATCGCGAGGTGGACCTGGCGCTGCTGTATGCCCCACCGGTGGACCCGACGCTGCATTGCCATGTCGAGCGCCGCCACCCGCTGGACCTGATCGTACCCGCCGACCACCCGCTGACGCGGCGCCAGACGCCGCTGACCCTCTACGAAATCAGCGACTGGCCGCTGGCGCTGATGGACAACCCCTTCGGCATGCGCCAGATGGTCGACCAGGTGGCCCACCAGGAACGCCTGCATCTGACCTCACGGCTGCACACCAATTCGGTGGCGGTGCTGAAGAACTTCGTGCGCTCCGGGATCGGTGTCACCTTCATGCCGGAACTGACCGTTGCCGACGATATCGAGCAGGGGCTGATCCGGGTGTTGCCGCTGGCCCATCCGGTGCTCAATGGTGCCCGCGCCCAGATCGTCAGCCGCCAGGATCGCCCGCTCTCGGTGGCCGCCGAGGCGTGCCTGTCCCATCTCAGACGAGGCATGCGCTTCTTTCAGGATGACGCCCCCCGCGTCACGGCAGCTTGCCGCTACTGAGGCGTTGCCTGAAGATCAACGCCATAGGGTTTGATTAGTCAACGCGACAACGCCTAGTCTCGATATCGACTTGCAACGATGCCGTTTTACAACAACACGACAACACCGGAGAGTCCCATGAGCCTGTTTCGTCCCCTTCCCCTGGTCGCCGCCCTGTCCACCGCCGCGGCGCTGAGCCTGTCGGCCGCTTCGGCGCTGGCCGCCACCACCGTCAACCTGAGCTACAACGGCGCCCCCGATCCGGACAAGAACGCCGTCCACGTCTTCGCCACCAACCTCAAGGAACTGGTGGAAGAAAAGACCGGCGGTGAGCTCGAGCTCAAGCTCTACCCCAACAGCATGCTGGGTGAAGAGCAGGAGCGCATGGAGCAGACCATGGCCTCGCCGAGCCTGAACATCGCCTCCTTCGCCGGCATGTCGCCCATCGTCCCCGAGGTGTTCGTCAGCGCCATCCCCTTCCTGTTCAAGGATTTCGATGACGCCCGCACCTTCTTCGACGAAGGCGCCTACTGGCAGGCGGTGAAGGACGATCTCGAGGGCCGCGCCGGGCTTGAGCTGCTGGCGGTGGTCGAGGAAGGCGGCTTCCTTGCCTTCACCAACGACAAGACACCGATCGCCGAGCCGGCCGACTTCGAGGGCCTGCGCTTCCGCGCCATGGACCCGAGTCAGGTGGCCCTGTACGAAGCCTTTGGCGCCTCCGGCACCCCGATCCCCTGGACCGAGGTCTACATGGCGCTGAAGACCGGCGTCGCCGACGGCCAGATGAACCCGCCGATGTACATCATCCTGGGCAGCCTGTACGAGGTGCAGGACTACCTGACGCTGGCCAACATCCAGTACTCCGACCAGTTCCTGGTGGGCAACGCCAGCATGATCAACGGCTGGGATGAAGAGACCCAGGCGGCCTTCCGCGAGGCGGTGGCCGAGGCCAACCAGCTGGCCCGTGAGCACAATCAGGCCAAGGTCGACGAGCGCATCGCCTACCTCGAGGAGCAGGGCATGGAGGTCATCCGTCCCAGCGCCGAGCAGCTCGAGGCCTTCCGCCAGCAGGGCCAGCCGGCCTATCTGGAGTGGCTCAAGGACCAGAACATCGAGCAGCGCTACATCGACATGGCCCTGGATGACGCTGGCGTCGAGCTCAGCAGCGAATAACCGCTAGGCCGTGCTCAGGCCCTGACGGGCCTGAGCCAGACAGCCCAAGCAAGCGCCTGGTGGCCATACCCGTCGACCAGGCGCTGCCCAGAGCGCGGCTGCCTTGAGCCCCTCTACACTGGGACTTTTAACTAAAGCCCGGTCGCTGGAAAGCCTCAATCTCCGGATAATCCTCGATTGGATGCTGCCCGAGGGCGCTCCGCCGATCTTCACCCCTGCCGTGGAAGCCTTTGCCCATGTCCTGGTCACTTGCCCACTCTCCGCCGCTGATGGCCCTGCGGCGACTATCGCTATGGGTCGCCAGCGCTCTGCTGGTGATCGACTTGCTCGCCATGCTCTACGGCGTGCTCGCGCGCTACCTGGCCGGCGGCGCGCCGATCTGGACCGATGAGCTGGCCCGCTACCTGATCATCGGCGCGGTGATGCTGGCGCTTGGCAGCGTCTGGATCGAGGGCGGCCATATGCGTGTCGCCCTGATCGAGCGGCTGATTCCGCGCCTGGCCAGCAGGCTGCTGTCCTGGTACCAGTGGCTGTTGACCCTGGTGCTGGCCATCGGCGGTGCCTGGTTCAGCTTCCAGTACGCCCAGTCGGTGGCCATCTTCCAGAGCCAGGGGCTTGGCATCAGCCGCGCGGTACCGGTGATGTCCGTGCCTATCGGCTTCGCCCTGCTGGCGCTGATGGCGCTGTGCCACGGGCCCCACCCGCTGCCCACCCTGGACACCGAGGAGCCGCACTCATGACCCTCGCCATGCTGGCGGTGTTTATCGTCCACGTGCTGCTCGGCCTGCCACTGTTCATCTCGCTGCTGGCCACCGCGGTGGTCGGTTTTGCCTTCGTCGACCTGTCGATGATCCCGCGCATGATGCCCCAGCAGTTCTTCGGCGGCATCGACGCCTTCTCGCTGATGGCCATCCCGCTGTTCATCCTCGCCGGCAACCTGATGAACGCCTCGAAACTGACCGACCGACTGATGGCCCTGGCGCGTCTGCTGGTGGGCCACCTGCGTGGCGGCATGGGCCACGTCAATGTGGTCTCCAGCGTGTTCTTCGCCGGCGTCAACGGCTCGGCGGTCGCCGACACCTCGGCGCTGGGCTCGCTGCTGGTACCGGCCATGCGCAAGGAAGGCTACTCCACCGCCTTTGCCGCCGGCCTCACCGCCGGCAGCTCGCTGATCGGGCCGATCATCCCGCCCAGCATCTTCATGATTCTGTACGCCTCGCTGACCAATACCTCGGTGGGTGACCTGTTTCTGGCAGGCGTCATCCCCGGGCTGCTGCTGGGCGCCGCCTTCATGGGCATGAACGCCGTCTACGCCAGGCGCAAGGGCCTGCCCAGGGGCGACGGTTGGCCCGGGGCACGCCAGCTGGGCATCGCCGCCCTGGGGGCGCTGCCCGCGCTGATGGCGCCCTTCCTGATCGTCGCCGGCATCGTCATGGGCCTGGTCACGCCGACCGAGTCGGGCGCGCTGACCGTCGCCTATGTGGCGCTCTACGGCGTGCTTGCCGGCAACCTGAGCCTGGCCGGGCTATGGCGGGCCTGCGTGGACACCACCCGCCTGACAGCGGCGATCTTCGTGATCATGGCCGCTTCCAGCACGGTGAGCTGGCTGTTGTCCTACGCCCAGGTGCCGAATCAGTTCGTCGAACTGCTGACCCCCTACGTCGACAACCCGGTAGTCATCCTGTTGCTGCTGAGCCTGATCACCTTCATCACCGGGATGTTCATGGAGGAGGTCTCGGCACTGATGCTGCTGACGCCGATCTTTGCCCCGGTGGCGATGATGGCGGGTATCGATCCGGTCCATCTCGGCATCATCATCACCCTCAATATCACCATCGCGCTGATCACGCCGCCCATGGGTGCCTGCGTCTTTGTCGCCGCCGCCGTCAGCCGGCTCGAGATCACCGCGCTGTTTCGCACCATCTGGCCCTTCGTGGTCATCGCCCTGCTGGTCCTGGTGGCACTGATCCTGGTGCCGTCACTGACCCTGTGGCTCCCGACCACCCTGGGATGAGGCAACCATGACCCAAGATCGCTCTTCTCGTGATGCCTGCCGCGATCCGCGCCACACACCGATCCCCCTCGCGTCGGAGCCAGCCTGGTCGCAGCTACGCCAGATTGCCATCCAGGGGCTCGACGAGCCGCTGGTGCCGATGAGCCTGGCACCGGTGCCGGTGAAGGTATTTCCGGCCTACGCCCGCCTCGGCATTCCCGGGGCGATCAACGAGTGCTACGTGCGCGAAGGCGTCTACCGCCGGGTGCTCGCCGCGGCCCGCTCGCTGCCCCAGGGCGTCGGTTTGATCGTGCTCGACGGCTGGCGTCCCTGGCGGGTCCAGCAGTACCTGTTCGAGACCTTGATGGAGGCGATTCGCGGCAATCACCCCGATATCGCCGAAGATGAACTGCTCGAGCGCACCCGGGAGTTCGTCGCAGAGCCGAGCACCAGCCCGACCGGCCCCAGTCCGCACTTGAGCGGTGGCGCGGTCGACGTGACCTTGTGCGATGAAGACGGCCTGCCGCTGCCCATGGGTACGCTGTTCGACGAGGCGATACCGGCCTCCCACACGGCCTTCTACGAAGCCAAGGAGGCCCCCAGCGCGACCGAACGTGAGGTCCGCGACAATCGTCGCCTGCTCTACCACACCATGGCCGCCCAGGGCTTCACCAACCTGCCCAGCGAATGGTGGCACTTCGACTTCGGCGACCAGCTATGGGCGCACTACGGCGGCCACCCCAAGGCGCTGTACGGCCCGGCGGAACTCGACACCATCGAGAATCGCTGGCGGCGCCAGCTTTAGGGAAATGACTCAGCGCAGCGCCACGGCCTCAAGTGGGCCAGCGAACCACTGCTGGCGCAGGCCGCGCTGCTGATCGAGGATCAGCGCGAGGTAGTCGCGCAGGGGATGCGCAGCGGCCAGGCGCTCGCGATGGTGCCTGAGCGCCGCCTGGTGTGGCATCTGCTCGGCGGGCTGGTGCAACCCGCTGGCCTTGTCGGCAAGGGTCGCGAGCGACGGCAGCAGCAGGTGGCTGGCGCCGCTCGCCAGGGCGATGGCGATACCGGCGGCGTCGAAGTCCCCGAGATACAGATGCGGACGCTGGTCGTGGAAACACTCGCCCCAGGCCGCCGCCATGGCATCAACCCCCTGGCGGTAGAGAGTGTCGCCGCGATAGACCACCAGTGGGGTGACGACCTCGCCCAGCTCACCTTGGGCGCCATCCAGCTCATAGAAGCTGTCCAGGTTTTCGACTTGCACCAGGGCGTCGAAGGCGTCCAGGCTGAGGTCGCGCCAGTCCAGGTCGCGAATCTCTCGCGGGGTGGTGGCAAGCCAGGCCGGCGTTGCCGAGGCCGGGGCGCTGACCAGCACCCTGGCCTGGCGGGGTGCTGCGCGATTGGCCTTGTCCTCGTCCAAGCCGTGCACGGCCTGCTCTCGGGTGGAGCGCCCACGGGTGGTGGCGTCGATGGGCCGGTGGCCCAGCTCCTGAAGCGTGGTGTCGATGGCTTCAAGCAGGCGCCGGTCAAAGCGCAGCGTAGCCCCCCGGCGATAGTCATCGAGTCTGATGTCCTGCGCGTCGCAGAACGCCTCGATCGCAACGATCGCCTTCAGCGAGCGCTTGCGCTCCACCGTCCGGGCAGTTTTTAGCTCCCGGGCGATACGCGAAAGCACCGCGTAGTCGGTCGGCTTCAATACCCCTTCCGCCACGCCTAGACCACCAGCGCCAGGCTGACGTCGTGGATCAACTGGACGTCGTTGAAGGGCCCGGCCGGGCTCTCGTCGGGGATCAGCCGAAAGGCGCGCTGCTCCTCACGGGGCAGGCCCTGGTACTCGGCGATGACCTGAAACAGCCAGATCTCCGGGTCCCACTCGAGCTCGCTCTCGCTCAGGTACGCCAGGGCGCTGGTGCCCGACGAGGCGCCAGCGGCGGGCGCCTGCTGGTCGACCACGTCCAGGTAGAAGCGCTCGACGTCCTGCTTGAGCGCCTGCTGGCGGGCCTCCACCATGCTCTGCGCCTCGACCATGGCAGGGCCTGCCACCTCGGCCTGTTCCGGCCGGTGGACCGCCACCGGCAACTGGTGCAGCAGCCCCGTGAGCACCTCGGCGTCGCGATGGTGATCCAGCGCCGGGGCGGCGGCGGCGTGCAGCGGGCTTGCGTGGTTGAACAGCTCCGGCACCTCGCTGCGCCGGGTGTAGTTGCCCGGCACAAAGCCCGGATGCTCACGCAGGAAGGCGGCCATGCCGGCCACCAGCCGGCTCTGCTTCTGCTGCTGGCGAAAGCGCGCCATCAGCTCGATCAGTCTTCCCTGGACCTCGCGCAGGTTGGTGTAGTGCTGGCTCAACTGCTGCTGCAGCTGGCTGATCAGCAGCTTGCGCAGGGCGCCGTCGCTGCCGACCAGATCGATCAGCTCGTCGAAGTCGATCAGCGCCATGCCGTCGAGCAGGCGCACGATCTGCTTCTGGGCGCGGTCGTTCTCGCGGATCTTATCGTTGAGTCGGCTGACGAAGCCGAAGTCACTGTTGAGCCGCTGCCACAGGCTGTCGATGGCGTCGGCGAAGCGGCCGTTGAGGTCGTCCACCTCCTGGCGCAGACGCAGCATCAGCGGCCCCTGCTGCCAGTGCTCGCCCAGGCTGACCGCCTCGCGGTAGCTCTGCACCAGGTTGCGAATCTGCTCCAGGGTCTCGCCGACGTCGGCGTTGACGTGGCGGCGGGTCTCGTCGGCCAGCATCTCGGCGATCAGCTCGCGCACCTTGGGGGTCAGCTTGACCGCGCCGTGCTCGTCGGGCCGCCACAGAATCCGCGCCGCCAACAGCTTGCGCAGGGCGCCTTCGGTGAGGGTCTCCAGCGGCACCTCGTCGCGGGTATAGCCCTGCATCAGCACGTCGGCGTAGCGCCCCAGCAGCGACAACCGCTCGGTGCCGGTGGCGACCAGCCGGCTCTCGAGCGAGTGTTCCTCGCTCATAGCAGCGTCTCCTGGCGGGCCGGTGCCTCGTCATCCACCGGCAGGTTCTCTTCGTCGCGGATAAAGCGCACCAGCTCCACCAGATAGTCGATCTTGGCGGTCACCAGAAAGACCTGGCGGTCGGCGTGGGGCTGCAGCAGGTAGCCGTGCTCCTTCAGACGCTTGAACACCTGCTTCATCTGGGCGTCGAGCTGCTCGCTCTGGGAGCCGAAGAAGGGATCGGTGGCCAGCCGCTCCAGGCGCTCGCGCAGGCTCTGGTTGTCCTCGCACTTGGCGCTGAACTCGGCGGGCTTGAGCACATCGCCAGGGGCCGCCAGGGAGTCCTGGCCCAGCGCCTCCTGCACCAGCTGCAGCCATTCGAGCAGCGGCAGCAGGCTGTTGACGGTCTCGCCGAGCTGGCGCGACAGCTGCTCACGGGCGTCTTCGTTGAGCTGACGCCAGGCCAGAAAGTGGACGCTGCGATCCTCGTTGGTGGCCAGGCGGCGGTTGAGCGGGCGCAGGTAGATGTCGATCTGCTCGCGCACCTCCTCGTCCTGGAGCTTGCGAAAGGCGCTCTCGTCGCTGACGGCGCAGATGAACTCGCCGGCCAGCAGCCGTTCGAGCAGGGGACCATGTTCGATCATTGGGTGACCTCCTCGGCACTGCGCTGCTTGAGACGCTGAGCCAGCTTGCTCAGGCGGGGTTCGATGCGCTTGAGCCGGCGCCGGCCCGGCTGGGCGGCGTCACGGTCGATCAGGTAGCGGTTGTGGAACAGCAGCAGCACGTCGGACTCCGGGTTGGGGAAGGCGCCGACGATGTGGATATGGTTGCTGTCGCAGGCCTCGAACAGCTTCTCGACGTTGTGATAGGCCAGGGTGCCGATCTCGTCGATGGGCCAGTGCACGCTGATCTCGGCCTGACCGCGCAGCAGTCGGGTAAAGGCCAGCAGGAACTTGCACAGGATCAGGTAGGCCATGCCGTGGCTCGAGGATTCGAGCAGCTGGCGATCGTTCTTGATCACCAGGTCAGTGCCGCCCTCGTTGAGGTGCAATTCCAGGCGCAGCAGGCTCTCGAAGCTGTACTGCTGGTCGCTGCGCAACAGGTCGACCACGTCGGCCAGGGCGTTGAGGTAGTCGTCCCCCGGCAGTCCGCCGGTCTCCTGCCAGTCGCGATAGTCCTGGGCGAAGCGCTTGAGCGGCTCCCAGAAGCCCAGCTCGTCGATGGTCGACTGAATGCGCACTTCGGCCTTGGTGATGCCCTCCAGGCGCAGGTCGTCGGCGACCTCTTCGGACAGCCGCCGACTCTGGGCACTGATGCGCCGATTCAGGTCACGAAAGACGGTAAAGAACTTGTCCAGATCGGCGCCGAGATTGCGCCCCTGCTGGACCAGCTGCTGCTGCTGGTCCTCGAGCAGCTTGAGCATTCCGCGCAGCAGCGGCAGCAGCCGGCGCGGGCTGGGCTCGGCGCCGTCGGCGGCGTCATCCTCGCGCAGCTTGGCGCGCTCGGCGCTCATGGTATCGACAAAGCCGGTGCTGGCGCCCTTGATCAGCTCGCTTTCGACCTGCTCGCAGCCCTTGCGCAGGGCGTCCATCTCACGAGCACGCTCCGACAGCGCCTGGCGGGTGCGCTCGATGCGCTCGTGGACGTCGCCGGGGGCATCGTGCCGGGGCGCCGGAGAGGGGTCCAGCGGCAGTTGCTCGACCTGCACCAGCAGTGGCTTCAAGGCATCGATCACCTCGGCCTCGGCGCTGCGTTGGGCCTTCAGTTCGCCCAGCGCCTGCTGGTGGGCGGCGCGGTCGGACTGGAATTCGGCCTTGCGCTGCTCGCGTTCGCGCTCGGCACCCTCCTTGTCGCGTACCAGCCGGGTTTCCTTGTCGACCAGCTCGGGCTTGCGCTGGCCCCAGTCCAGGCGCATGAAGCGGCGATAGTCTTCCAGCTGCTCCTGGCGCGAAGCGGTCAGCCGGATACGCTCGTCCAACGAGGCCAGTCGCGCCTTGGTGTCCTTCAGCGAGGCCAGGTCCACGCCCTGCTCCTGCAGTTCACGGTCGAAGGCCGCCTCTAGCTCCTGGCGCTGGCGCTGATGCTCGCTCTTCTGGTCGCTCTGGTACTGCTTCAACTGGCGGATCTGGTCATCAACGCCGTCAAGGCGGCTCTGGCCGTCGGCCTTCACCTCCAGCATCTGCGCCTGGTGGGTCTTGGCCAGGGTATCCAGGGCGGCGCGCTTCTCCTCCTTCAGCCCATCGTGGCTGGCGCGCTGGGCGGCCAGCGCCTCCTCCAGGCCCTGACGCCGCGCTTTCTGCTGGCGGGCGTGACGCTCCTGCAGCTGGCTGCGCGCGTCGCGGGCGTAGTCGACCTCGGACTCGGCGCGCTTTAGCTCCATGCGCGCACGGCGCACCGCTTCCTCGGCGGATTGCACCCGCTCGTTGGCCGCCTTCATCTGGCGCTCGGCCGCCTGAACCGCGCTCTCGGCACGCACCTGGGCGGCCTCGGCCTGCTCGATGGCGGCCAGCAGGCTGGCCTCCTCCTGGGCGTACTCGGGCACCTCGACCGCGGCCAGATCCAGGCCCACCCCGAACAGCTCATCGTGGTCCTGCTCGCCGACACGGGGCGACAGGTCGCGGCGCTCCAGCAGCTCCGGCGCGATCACCTTGCCCAGACGCTGCTCCCAGCCGGGACGATGGAAGCGCAGGAAGTGGCGCAGGGTGCCCTGGGCCGGGTCACGCTGCTGGTGCAGGCCATAGGTGTGAGCTTCGGCCCTGGCAAGCTGATGGCGGGCCTCGTCGAGTTCCTTTTCGGCCTGATCACGGGCGCGCTTGAGGGTATCGAGCTCCTCGCGCAGCGCCCCCAGTGTCTCGCTCGCCGCCTCGCGGTCGGTCTGGGCCTGGTCGAGGCGAGCCTGGGCCAGCTCCGCCTCCTGGATTTCCTCGGCGCTGGCAGCGCTGGCGGCCAACTGGGCCTTGAGCTCGGCCAGCCGCTCGACGCCGCTTTCCAGGCGCTCACGGTAGCTCTCGTCGAGCTCCTGGCGCTGCTGCTGGTAGCGCTGTTCGAGCTCGCTTTCCTGACGCCACTGCTGGTCACGCAGCTCTTCGCGGGTCTCGCCCAGCTCGTCGATGCGCGCCTGGGTCTCCTCGGTCTGGCGGGCCAGCTCATCGCCCAGCTCACGCAGGCGTCCTTCAAGGCGTGACTGGCTTTCCTGGAAGGCGTTCTGCATCACCGCCAGGTGCTCGCGCAGCTGCTGGCTCTGGTCGCGCCACTGGGGCAGCGCCTGGACGTCACGCTCCAGCGCCGGCATGTCGGCCTCTTCGTAGGCCTCGAAGGTCGCCTGCAGGTCAGAAAGCTCGCGCTGGGTCTGCTCCAGATCGCTGGTCATCTCGCTCAAGCGGTCGTTGAGGGCATCGCGGGCTTGCTCGTAGGCGGCTTCACGCTCCTGGAACTCACGCTGGCGGTTGCCGATCTCGGCCTCGGCGTCGGCCAGGGTGCGCTCGGCGCGGTGACGGTCGGCCTCGAGCTGGGGCTTCAACTGCCACAGGGTCGTCTCGCGCTCGGCGATCTCCTGATCGAGCTCATCGAGCTTGCCAAGCGATCGCTCCAGCGGTTCCAGTCGCTTGGACTGGCGCATCTGGGCGATCCACTCCCGCGCCTTTGTATTGCGGATGCGGGTCACCGGCAGTTCGACGCCGTCCTCCTCGAAGATCGCCGCCAGCATGGTCTTGAGGGTATCCATCTTGCCCTCCTTGGCGTGCACCGCGCTGATCAGCTTCTCCATGTGGCGGATGCGATGCTCCGGCTTGACCAGGCTGAACTGGGCGGCCATCTGGCGAAGACGCAGGCTTTCCTTGCGGTTACCCTGCTGGTGGGTGAAGTCGTTCTGGATCACCGAACGAAACTCCGAGGTAGCGCCCAGCTTGGACGACACCGCAATACCTTCGTGGCGCAGCAGGCTGGCCCAGTCCTTGTAGCTTAATGCCGCCACCCCGGCCTCGTTTTCCACCAGATAGTGCTCGGGCTGGTAGGGCGCGCCGACGAAGCGGTACTCGACGCCGCCGTCGCTCTTGCGGGTCAGCACCGCCTGGCAGACGTTGCCCGCCTCGCGGCGGTACTCATAGATCAGGTAGCTGTTGCTGTTGGGCAGATAGAAGGCGTCGAACTTCTTGCGGGTCTTGGGCACCACCTTGTTGGGCAGCTCACCGTAGAACACCGGGACCAGCCGCTGCAGCGTGGTCTTGCCCGAGGCGTTGGTGCCGCAGATGTTGGTATGGCCGTCGACGTCCAGCTCGACCACCCCCTCGAGGTGGCCGTGGATCATCACGATGCGCAACAGGTGAGCCATTGGGATTCCTTGGTCGCTTGCCCGGTAGGAGGGCTATTCTGCCAGAGACGAAGCGCCCTGACAGTGCGACCAGAGTTGCCCGACAGCAAGCTTTCGCCTACAAGGTTCCTGCGACAGGGATAGCCCGACACGCCCCCGTCACCCCGAACGACTCCTTGCTCCGCATCCATCCATCGCTATCCACGCACCACACCACAGGGAAAGACCGCCATGCACTTCGCCACCCTCGGCCCCGAGGACAGCAACCACGCCCTGGTGCTCGCCCGCTATCTCGACGATCGCAGGCTCAAGGAGCCTGACCTCACCGACATCGAGCCCCGGATCAGCCTGGTGGATGACTTCATCGGCGCCTTCGAGGAACTGGTCGCCGGAGGCTACGACTATGTACTGCAGGTCAGTGCCCACCCCAGCCACGCCGACTGCGTCGGGCGCTTTATGCATCGCGCCTTTCCGGTGGACGCCTTTATCGCCCCCAGCCGCCCGCTGGCGCTGGTAGCCCGCGCTGACGTGGCCCAGCCGAAAAGCGTGCTGCGACAGCCCGCCACCCGCCACTACACCGACCTTTCGGCCTTCGCGGAACACGACGCCCCCACCATCGTCGCCGCCCTCGAGCAACTGCTGGACGGCCAGGCCGACGCCGCCATCGTCGCCGAGGACGCCATCGAGCGTCATCCCGACCGGTTGCGGGTGATCCAGCCCCTGGGCCCCGCCCTGGATACCTGGATCCTTTACGCCAATCGGCCCCTGTTCCCGAATAGAGAACAGGGGCCGATGCTGGGCGCCAACGACGCCATGGCAGAGCACTTCAGGGAGACAGCTCATCCCGTTTCAAGAAAGAAATGAGCCGACGCGGCAGGACAATGCCATCTACGACTAGTGATAAAGGAACGCACGATAGACGCTCGATGGATCACACCTAGCGATACCCGCCGATGACGTCGACTGCCATGCGCGAAAACTCCTTTACAGCGCTCAGTCGGGTGCCCTTGCGAAACGCCAGCACAAGCTGCGAATAGATGTCCAAATCGTCCAACTCATAGGCTACGAGGTCTTGTTCACCCTTAGCCATAATCCCCGGCATGATGGCATAGCCCATACCCGCCGCCACCAGACTGCGTATCGTGATGTCGTCGTGGCACTCCTGGATCGTATTCGGGACGATACCGGCCTGCTGAAAGCAGTTGTCGACCCTGTCGTAGCTGCCCGGCGTCGAGTCGCGACTGAAGCGGATGAATGGTGCAGCAGCAAAATCGCTCAACGAGACCGGCACCACCTCATTGAGCGAACGTTGCCGCCTGGCAATGACAGCCATTCGATAGCTGGCCAATGGTGTGTACACGAGCCCACTCTCCTCCTCCTTTTCGGTAAAGAGAATGCCGGCATCGAGACTCCCCTCACGGATGGCCTTGGTCTGCGGGCCCGATAGCATGGTTTCCAGCAATAGTCTGACAGCGGTATTACGCCTCCGGAACTCACTAATCAAGGTAGAGATGCCGGGGATGCAGGAATGGATAGTGGTAATACCGATCGACAGGTTATCGCTGTAGCCGTCGGAGATGGCCTGCGTCCTCTTGGCCACGCCATCCAGCTCGGCAAGCAGACGCCTGCTGTGGTCGTGAAGATAGCGTCCGGCCTTGGTCAGAGATACGCCCTTGCGGTCACGCTCGAACAACCTCGCCCCGATTGTTTCCTCCAGCAACCTAATCTGGCGTGTCAGCGCCGGCTGCGCGATGGGAATGCGCCTCGAGGCCGCTGTGATGGAGCCCGCCTCTACTACGGCAAGGAAGTACCTCAGTTTCTTGATATCCATTGGCGCCTCACGTTGCGAGCAATGAGCATATCAAAAAAGCATGACTGCATCGTAAAGAAGTATTTTTTATAGGGTAAATAACTGAACATACTCCGAAAAATGCCATTTTCGTGACGTAGCGGTGACCTTCGCCAGCGCTCTACACTCGGCACCGGCACACCGGGACCCACAACAAGAGCAGGAGTCGGAATGCAGGACCTCGATACAGACAGGATGGTCACCTTTCGCAGGGAGCTCCATCGTCATCCCGAACTTTCAGGAGATGAAAGGGAGACCGCTCGACGGATCTCGGCAATGCTTCGCGAGATAGGCGTCGACGAGATACACGAACAGGTGGGCGGTCATGGCGTCGTCGCAATCATCGAAGGCCAACGACCAGGCGCCTCCGTCGGCCTGAGAGCGGATATCGATGCTCTGCCACTCCAGGAAGTGGCCAGTGCCGGCCACTGCTCCTCGCGTGCCAACGTCATGCATGCATGCGGCCACGATGGTCATACCGCCATGTTGATGGGCGCAGCCGCGCGACTGGTTCGCGAACGTCCCGAGCGTGGGCGGGTCGTGCTCGTCTTCCAGCCTGCCGAAGAACTCGGAACCGGTGCGCCGGCGATGATCGCCAATGGGCTGCTCGACCGTTTCCCGCTTCAAGCCATCTTCGGGCTGCACAACTGGCCCGGTGTCGAGGCGGGAAAGTTCGTCATCCACGACGTTCCCCACATGGCCTCGAGCGATGACTTCGAAGTGTGTTTTCACTCCTCCGGTGGACATGGCGCGATGCCGCACCTGTCCAGGGATCCCATCGTCGCGGCCGGGCTGTTCGTGACAGCCGTTCAGCAGATCGTCAGCCGCAACGTCAATCCGGAAGATATTGCTGTTGTGAGCCTCGGCAGCCTGCAAAGCGGTCATGCCAGCAATATCATCCCGGCGATGGCCAGACTCAAGGGCACCGCCCGCTGCTTCAAGAGCGAGTTGCGTCTGCACCTTGAACAGCGAATTCGTGACATCGCCGAGGGCATAGCCCACGCCTGCGGTTGCCACATGTCCTTGGACTATATGCCTTCAACGCCCGCCGTCGCCAATGACCCTGCTTGCGTGCGTCTCTGCCGCGAAGTTGCGCAGGGGCGATGGGGGCGTGACGCCCTGGCCTCCCACCCCATCAGCATGGGCGCCGACGATATGGGATTCCTGCTGGAAGCGGTACCAGGAGCCTACGCCTGGATCGGCAACGGCAGCGACTCCGCAGCGCTCCACCAGCCGAACTACGACTTTAACGACGCCATCCTGGGGAAGGGCAGCGACTTCCTCGCCGGCGTTGCCAGACACTTCCTTACTCTTCATCACCAACCATAGAGAGCAGTCATGAGCGATCTCGATACAACAACGACAGTCGAGAAGACCCCGCGACAAACAGTCAGATTTCCACACATTTTCGTGGTGCTGTTTACCTTCATCTGCATCGCAGCACTATCGACCTACCTCGTCGATGCCGGTAGCTACGAACGCACCACCACAGAGCAAGGCAGAACGGTGGTCGTACCCGATAGCTACACCACCGTTCCGGGTGAAAAAGCCACCCTACTGACGCCTTTTATGGCCGTATTCGAGGGCATGAAAGAAGGTAGCAGCATCATCTTCTTCATTTTCATTTCCGGCGGTGCCTTCGGCGTCCTCAAGGCTACTGACGTGTTGCAGAAACTGGTCACTAGTGTCAGTAACGCACTATCGGGAAGAGACATCATTCTGATTCCTTTATTGATGGCGATGTTTGCCGTAGGGGGGGCCACCTTTGGCCTGGCCGAAGAGACGATCGCCTTCATCATCATATTGGCCCCCATACTGAGAATGCTGGGTTACGATTCCATCACAGCCGCAGCGGTCCCTCTCGTTGGTGCCGGCGCGGGATTCTCGGCTGCTTTCATGAATCCTTTCACCGTAGGTGTTGCCCAGGATATAGCTGAACTTCCTCTGTTTTCAGGATTGACACTTCGCGTCATCTACTGGGTGGTCTTTGTCGGTGTCACTATTGCATTTGTCACACGCTATGCCGCCTCAGTTAAAGCAGACCCTACCGCCAGTCCGGTTTATCGCAACGATCGACGACAGTTCGGCAACAGTGTTCCTCCACGAGGCCATCAGACACTCGACCTTTCAGACAAGCTAGTCATGCTGGCCTTCACAGGCGCCATTATTTCAATCGCCTATGGCGTCATTCGGCACGGATGGTATATCGGTGAAATGTCAGGGATCTTCCTGCTTATGGGCATTTTGGTCGGCACCCTCTCAGGTATGGGCCCCAGCCGTATTGCCGAAGGCTTTGTCGACGGCTTCAAGGAGATTGCCATGGGAGCGTTGGTGGTAGGATTTGCCTACGGCATCCTGATCGTCCTGAAGGATGGCAGCATCCTCGATACCATCCTCTATCATCTTGAAACCTTGCTGGCCGACCTGCCATCTGCACTGACAGCCATCAGCATGTTCATTGTTCAGCTACTGCTGAACTTCCTCGTGCCATCGGGTAGCGGCCAAGCGGCCCTCACCATGCCCCTGATGGTACCTCTTTCAGACTTGATGGGTGTTTCCCGCCAGACAGCTGTGCTCGCATTTCAGTTCGGAGACGGTATTTCAAACATCATCACACCAACGTCTGGCTACTTCATGGCGGGCCTTGCCGTAGCTGGTGTGTCGTGGAGCAAGTGGATCAAATGGCTAGCCCCACTAGCCGTCACACAAATCGTCATGGCAGGTGGAATGATTACTATCGCTCACCTGATCTCCTGGACATGAAGGAACATTCGACATGCGCATCAAGAACATCACCGTCTACGGCATCCGGCTACCGCTCAAGCAACCCTTCAAGATCGCCTACGACACCTACGAAGACATTGAAAGTCTGGTCGTAAGCATTGAAACTTCCAGTGGCATCACGGGCTGGGGTGAAGCCGTTGTCGATCAGCATGTCTCTGGCGAGACCTGGCAGACCGCACGCAGTGTTATCACGCAGGAGCTGGCGCCACTACTGATCGGACGAACACCGGATCACATCAGTGCATTCCATCACGCTGCTGAGCGACGCACCCGCCATAACCCATCCGCCAAGGCCGCGCTGGATATCGCTCTGCATGATCTGCTGGCTAAACAGTACGACATGCCTCTTTTCTCTCTATTGGGCGGGCGTTTTCACAAGGTACTGAATCTACCTAGTGTCATTAGCATGCTGGATCCTGACGAGATGGCACGTCAGGCGGAAGAAGCTTGCCGGCAGGGCTTCGATTCCATAAAGATCAAACTAGGGGATGCGCCAGAAGCAGATATCGAGCGGATAGCGCGAGTAAGAGAAGCCATTTCAGCCGAAACCTCGCTGAGAGTCGATGCCAATCAGGGATGGAGTGCCAAGCAGGCACTTAAGGTCATCAATGAATCTCGCTCCTACCATGTAGATTGGTATGAACAGCCCGTATTCATCGAGAATCTCGACGCCCTGGCTCGAGTTACCCGTGCCACAGATGCCGTTATCATGGCTGATGAGCCAATCCACGGCACCAGGGACATGTTACAGCTTATTCGTCTTGGTGCAGCTGACATGGTCAACATCAAACTGATGAAATCGTCCGGGCTGCACGCCGCTCGGTGCATGGCGGAAGTCGGGATGGCGTCTGATATACCATGTCAAATTGGTTCCATGGTCGAATCATCCATCGCCACTCTGGCAGGAGCACACCTCGCCTTGGCTCACCCCAACATCATTGCCAATGATCTGGTCGGCCCATCCATGATTTCCTGCGATGTCGCTGACTTGCCGGGGGACGGCACCCATATCGAGCTGGGAGACTCGCCAGGCCTTGGCGTCGATGTCGATCCTGAGCGTGTGCGCGAACTCAGCATCTTTACGGACACCATCGACTAACCGTCGCGTGTTGCAACCGGTACAAAAGCACGGCCCGCTACCCTTGGTCGCGGGCTAACATGAGTATGGATGCCCATGGATCAGTCATCACCACGGGCCATCGTAGTCACAGCGAAGATGCTCCGCCATCGCTTTACTCCCCGAGCAGCATGGACACAATTCTCGTGGAAGTGCCCTCGTTCTCTCGCGACGCCCGTCATTTCTTACACTGGCCAGGGCACGAAGATGACACCGAGCCCGAGCGCCACCAGCGCTGCCCTGAGCCACCAGGCGAAACGTCCGATCAGTCCGTAGGAGACAAGGCCAAGGCCGATCAGCACGCCCAGGGTGGTAGCCAGGGCGGCGAAGACGCCGGAGCCAAGGTCGAGCAGCGCCGGGTGCGCGACCATCGCCAGCGGAATGACGTAGAGCCCGACCCCCAGCGCCATGGCCTTGCCCGCCACCTTCAGCCAGTTCTCGTCGGCCATGCCGGCGGCGATGAACACCGCACCACACACAGGCGGGGTGATGGTGGACAGCAGCGCGAACCAGAACACGAACAGGTGGGCGGTCAGCAGCGGCAGCCCCAGCTCGGTCAGCGCCGGCCCCGCCACCGAGACGCAGATGACGTAGGCGGCGGTAGTCGGTACCTCCATGCCCAGCACCAGGCAGGCCAGGGCGGTGAGCAGCAGCGCCGGCCACAGCTGCCCACCGGACAGCGACAGGATCGCCGAGGTGACCTTGACCCCGAGCCCGGTCAGCGACAGCACCCCGATGACCAGGGAGGCGCACAGGATGATCGCGCCGATGACCGCGATCTGGCGACCGGCGGTCAGCGCTGCCTGGGCCAGGCGGGCGCGAAACTCCGCTCCCGACACCTTCAGCTCGGCGTTCATGGCCAACAGCGCAAGGCCTGCGAAGATCGCCACACTGGCGGCGTACTGGGGGGTATTGCCGGCGTGGAAGATGCGCTCAAGCAGGATCGCAAAGGGCACCGCGAAGAACAGTGCGGTGGTGATCACCTCACGCGCTGCCGGGCGGTCCTCGGCGGCCACCGGCTTGAGATCGAAACGGGTGGCGAAGGCGTTGATGCCGAGCCACACCGTGGCGAAGTAGAGAAAGGCCGGCAGCAGCGCCGCGGCCATGATCTCGGTGTAGGGGGTGCCGGTCAGCTCGACCATGACGAAGGCCCCGGCGCCCATCAACGGCGGCATGATCTGGCCCCCGGACGAGGCCACTGCTTCCACCGCCGCTGCCAGCGAACGTGGATAGCCGAGCCGCGCCATCGACGGGATGGTGATGGCTCCGGTGGAGGCCACATTGGCCGACGCCGAGCCCGAGATCGAGCCCATCAGTGCGCTGGAGATCACCGACACCTTGGCGCCACCACCGGTCAGGCGGCCCGCCGCGGCGCCGGCCAGGTTCATGAAGCCACGCCCCGCCTCGCCCGCGTTGAGCACCGCACCGAAGATCACGAAGATCGCCACCACCGAGACGCTGACCCCGGTCAGCTTGCCCCACAGCCCGCCCTCGGCGATGGTCAGCGAACCGACCAGGCTGGCCATGGGCAGGCCAGGATGACCAAACTCGCCGGGCACGTACTGGCCCAGGGCCGCGTAGCCCAGCGCGATCGCGGTCACCAGCGGCAGCGGCCAGCCGATGGCACGCCGGGCGGCCTCCAGCGCCACCACTATCAGCAGCAAGCCCACCGCCATCTGCAGGGGGGTGTCGATAAAGCCGTACTGGCCGCTCAGGGCGTCCTCGTTCAAGGCGATATAGCCGCAGGCGGCGATACCGAGGGCGGTCAGCCCCAGGCCGCTGATGCGCTGCCACGGCGTGCGGGCGGCAAACACCAGCACCCAGGGCAACACCAGCGCCATATGCAGTGGCCGACTGATCAGCGCCGGCGTCAGGCCGTGGAAGATCAGCCCCAGGTGAAACACCACCGACAGGGCGCCGAGCGCGATCCAAAACGGGCCACCCGGCCACGGCGAACGAACAGGGTCACGCGCGTCGGCCGATGCGGCCGACGAAGAAGCGTCGCTTGAGTTCATGAAATCAGCACATCATCGATGAAACGGAGCGGGCCCGCAGGGGCCCGCCGGGTCGAGTCCTGGGCAGGATCGTCTCAGCGCAGGGCCTCGGGCACCTGCACGTCGACCTCGTCGTAGTAGCGCAGGGCGCCGGGGTGCAGCGGCCCCTCGAGGTTGGTCAGCATCTGCGGCGAGATCGCCTGCCACCAGGGCGAGGTCTCGGCCATGGCCTCGCGGCGCTCCCAGAAGGTCTTGGTCAGGGTGTAGGCGGTGTCCTCGTCCATCGCGCTGGTGGTGTAGGCCACCACCGGCAGCGAGGTGGTCAGCACGTCCTCGTCGATGCCCGCGTAGGTGCCGGCGGGGATGGTCTGGGGCGCGGCGCCGGTGGCCTCGACCTGTGCTTCGGTGAACGACACCAGGCCGACATCGTGGCTCGCGGCGGTCTCGATCACGTTGGGTGCCGGGAAGGAACTGCCGGTGGCGAAGGCGTCGATCTGGCCGTTCTTGAGCGCGTCGGGGGCGCTGCCCACGTCGGCGTCGTCGACCTCGACCTGGTCGGTGAGGTCGAACAGCTCGAGATAGCGTGCGGCCTCGCGGGCGCCAAAGGAACCCTGGCCGATCAGCAGGTGCTTGCCGGCCAGTTCATCGATGCCGAGAGTGTCCTGTTCGCCCGCTACCACGAAGTGCATGGTCAACGAGGGAATCGGGAAGAGCGCCCGAATGTCCTTGAGGCGCGGATGGTTGCGACTCTCGAAGGGGCCGGTACCCTCGCGGGCGCGGGTCACCAGGCCGGGCGGCGAGGTGAAGACGTAGTTGCCGGAACGCGCCATCACCTCCATGACGTTCTGCACCGAGCCCTGGCTCTCTTCCAGGGTCAGGGTCATGTCACCCTCGGTGCCGGCCTTGATCGCCTCGGACAGCTCCACTCCCATCTGGTAGTAGGCGGTGCCGGCGGAGGCGGACTTGTAGGTCAGGCGGGTCTGGGCGTGGGCGCTTGCGGCGGTCAGCACGACGCTACCGGCGAGCACAGCCGTCAGGGCCTTGAGGCCAGGGCTTCGAAGATGGCGCATTGAGGGGGTCTCCAGTCGACAGCGGGCGTGGCCAACGCCTCGTTTTGCTTATGCTCCCGCCTGGCTTCAGGACCTGGCGGAAATGGCCGGCCAACAGCATATTCGACTGGCGTGATTCGTGCCACGGCGCCCGCTCAGGTGTTGTTGGTCCTCTTGCGTCTACGCGCCAGGACCGGCGCGTCGTGTCGCCAGTGAAAGTGCGCTGCTTCAAGCAGCCTGGGTAAGGGTCTCAGGTCTTCAGGGCACCAAGGAGCGTCTCTCTCTTTGCCCCACTTTGCCGTGGGGCTTTTTTATGTCCATCTTGGATTTGCCTCTTCCACCTGACTTCGACGAACAACTCACCGCCATTTGCGATCCACCTCTAGACCTCTTCGAGCCGCACCGTTCGACCTTCCCTGAACGAGATATTCGCTGCCTCGGCCAGCCTCAATGCCTCGACGCCGTCGGCAATGCCGGCACGAGGCGCACGACCTTCCCGCCAGCTCTGGTAGAAGTCGTCGAGCTCACGCCGAAAGGCCTCTGCATAGCGTTCGAGGAAAAACCAGCGTGGGGCCTCCTCCAACTGGCCCTGCCTGCCGACGAACTTGAGCCGAGTGTCGCTCTCGTTCTGGGCCTGCAGCATGCCCTCACTGCCAAAGGCCTCGATGCGCTGGTCGTAGCCGTACACCGCACGCCGGGAATTGCTGATGGTGCAGATGCGACCGGAGGTCGTTTTCAGTATCGCCACGGCGGTATCCACGTCGCCGACGTCGCCAATAGCGGGATCGACCAGGCAGCTTCCGCAGGCGTGTACGCTCTCGATGGGCTCATCGAGCAACCAGCGGGCCATATCGAAGTCGTGAATCATCATGTCGCGAAACAGCCCACCGGAACCTTTGACGTAGGCAAGCGGCGGCGGCTCGGGATCGCGACTGGTGATCGCCAGCGTCTCCAGCTTGCCGATTCGCCCCTGCACCAGCTGGTCCTTGAGCGCCGAGAACTGCGGGTCATGGCGACGATTGAATGCCATGGCGCAGTGGCTTCCCGCCACCCTGGCGGCGCTCTCGCGGGAGGCCGCCAGATCGAGCGCTATGGGTTTCTCGCACAGGATGGCCTTGCCGGCAGCCGCAGCGCGCTCCAGATAGTCGATATGGGTCGCGGTGCTGGAGGCGATCAACACGGCGTCGATCTCGGAATCCTCGAATACCTCGTCGATGCCCCTGACCCGGGAGTCGAAGTCTCGGGCCAGCGCCTCGGCCCCCTCGAGATAGGCATCCACCACCGCCGCCAACGTCACCTCGGGATGGGCGGCAATGGACAATGCATGCACCCTGCCGATCCTGCCCGCTCCGATCAATGCCAGCTTCATCGCCTGCTCCTTGTCTGGACGTCCGTTTCATACGCATCCGGCCGAGCAAGATTGGCGTATTCGGCCCAGCAAGAGCATAGAAGTGTTGAACGGTAGGCAGTGGGCAGGCATCGCGCTGCCAGCAACTACGTAAGACATCTCGACGCAGTGGTCAGCCGGGTCCAGCTCGCGTGATCGACACCTCAGCTACTAGTGTGAACAGGGTGTCTTGAAAGTCACCAGCCCCCGTCTGACGGCAGTCAATTGCAACGATGGCGCTTCATACGCTTTCGCCGCTTACGGGAAAACCCGCTTTTTCGGCGGACTTTTTCCGTATTTTCTACCGTGAGGTGCTCTTGGCTGCGTGGACGATCGGCAAAAGGTGACCTCACGCAGGACGCGGCCTGCGCAGGCGCCTCTGCCACGCCCACAGGGCGCTACTGGTGCCCAGCGAGGCAGCCAGGGCGAGGCCAAAGGACAGCGCGGGGGAAAGGTGCGCGGCGGTTGCCGCAAGGACGGCGCTGAAGGCCACCAGGCTGAGCATGCCAAGCTGGGTGTCGGCCAGGGTGGCCCGGGCGACCTCGGCGCCGTAGCGCTGGTGCAGGGTCAAGGCGATGGTCAGCATGCCGATGGGGAAGCTCAGGGCGACGCCATCATCTTCCTGGCCAATCTGGTACTCGGCGTGGTGATGAGCCTGACCGCCGACATCGGTACCGAACATGGACTGTCGTTCGCGGTCTACCTGCGCGCGCCCTTCGGCCTCAAGGGCACCCACCTGCCGGCGGTGTCCCGCGGGGTGGTAGCCGCCATCTGGTTCGGCGTGCAGACCTACCTGGGGGCGCTGGCCCTGAACGGCATCGTCGAGTACCTGTGGGGCCTGGACAACTGGATCCTGTGGTATGTGCTGTTTGCCGTGGTCCAGATCGTCAACACCGCCCTGGGCATCCGCGCGGTGGAGCTGCTGGCGTCGATCGCCGCCCCCTGCATCGTGGCCATCTCGGTGTGGATGTACTTCACCCTCGACGTGCTCGCCGAGACCCAGGGCATCAATATCTGGACCTTCGTCGGCGACCAGAATGTGGCCGCGCTCGGCCTGTTCTTCGCCAACATGGCGTTCTGGTCGGCGCTGGCGGTGGATATCCCCAACCTGACCCGCTTCCTCAAGACAAAGGGTGGCGAGCGCAGTTTCTTTCAGCGCAACAAGAACGTCTTCGTCGCCCAGTTTCTGGCGCTGCCGGCCACCCAGGCCTGGATCGCGCTGATCGGCGGCGTATCCTTCATCGCCGCCGGTGACTGGAATCCGGTCACCGTCATCCAGGGACAGGGCGGCGGCCTCACCCTGATCGCACTGCTGGCGATGGTGATCCTGGCCCAGTGGTCGACCAACAACGCGGCCAACCTGATCCCGGCGGCGCTGACCTTCGTCAACGCCGGCGCGCCAAGGGTCAGCTACCCGGTCGCCCTGGTCATCGCCGGCATCATCGGCACCGCCTCGATGCCCTGGCTGATCCTCAACAACCTGTTCACCTTCCTCAGCTACTACGGCGCCGTGCTGTCGGCGGTGGGCGGCATCATGGTGGCCGACTACTACCTGCTGCGTCGGCGTCGCCTCAACGTTCCGGCGCTGTACGATCCCAACGGCCAGTTCCGCTTCAGCGGCGGCTTCAACCCCGCCGGCCTCATCGCCTGGATCATCGGCGGTGGCCTGGCGCTGATCTTCCTCGAGTACGCCTACGCGGTAGGCTTCGGCTCGGCCCTGGTGGTCTATATCGTACTGATGAAAAGCTGGGTGCTGCGGCGCTATCCTCAGGAGGAGATCACCTCCGGCTACGACGACCGATTCCTCGCCACCTCGGTGGGCCGCAACTGGGTCTACACCGAAAAGGGACGCTTCGAACGCCTGGAAACCGGTGACATCCCCGACTCCGCGCTCAAGCGCGAGGATCGCTGAGTGGCCGTCTAGCGCCGCCCGCGGCGGCGCCCACCACCCGCTACAGGAGACGTGCATGCCTGCACAACCCTTCACCGCCCTGGCCATCGGCGAGGCCATCCGACGCGGCGAACTCGATCCGGTCTCGTTGACCCGCCAATGCCTGACCCGGGCCGCCGACAGTGACGCCGTCTTTATCTCGCTGACCGAACAACGCGCCCTGGTAGAGGCCGAGGCCTGTGCCCAGCGTCAGCGCTCGGGTACCCTGCGCGGGCCGCTGGACGGCGTGCCGCTGGCCTGGAAGGATCTGTTCGACATCGCCGGCACCGCCACCACCGCCGGCGGCAAGGTGCTGGGCAAGACGCCGGCCGATCGCGACGCCGAGGCGGTACACCACGCCGCCGGCGCGGGCATGGTCTGCATCGGCAAGACCAACCTCACCGAGATCGCCTACTCGGGGCTTGGCCTCAACCCCCACTACGGTACGCCGCACCATACCCCTCCCCCCACCTCGAGCGAGCACGAGCACGAAAGCAGAAACGAGAACGAGCCGAGGGCCCCCGGCGGGTCCAGCTCCGGCTCCGCGGTGGCGGTCGCCCAAGGCATCGTGCCGGCCGCCATCGGCACCGACACCGCCGGCTCGCTGCGCGTCCCCGCGGCCTTCAATGGGCTGGTGTCTTATCGTCCTTCCCAGGCCCGCCACTCGCGCCAGGGAGTGACACCGCTGGCCGACAGCCTGGACACCATCGGCGTCATCGCCAGCACCCTCGAGGACTGCCTGGCCATCGACGACACGATGCGCGGCAGCGCGCCGCTGGTTCGTGCCGCCGCCGTGCCCGAACAGTCGGTAATCGTGCTCGATGCAGGTTGCCTCGACGACCCGAGGGTATCCCGCGCCGTGGGCGACAATCTGGAGGCCTGCGCCAGCCGCCTTAAGGACGCCGGCTTCCACATCGTCCGTCGCCGCGTGGCGAGCGTCGCCGACACCCTGGAGGCCATCACCCACCACGGCTGGCTGGGCGCGGCGGAGGCCTACACCGAGTACCGCGCCCTGCTGGAAGGCCCCGATGCCGAGGCTATGGACCCCAGGGTACGCAAGCGCCTGGAGGCCGCCCGCCAGATGGCCCCGGACAGCGTGGTCAGCCTGTACCGCCTGCGCCAGGCGTTCAAGACGCGGCTGCGCGAGGAGCTCGCGGGCGCGACCCTGCTGACGCCCACGGTAGCGCATGTGGCGCCCTTGCTCGCGCCGCTGGAAGCCGATCCCGAGCACTTCGCCGAGGTCAATCTGGCAACGCTGCGCCTGAGCATGGTGGCGAGCCTGCTCGACTCGCCGGCGGTAGCCCTGCCCAGCGGGCGCGACGACGACCGCCAGCACACCAGCCTGCAGCTGAGCCGCCCCTGCGGCGAGGACGAAGCGCTGCTGCGGGTGGCCCTTGGCGCCAGCTCGGCGCTGACGGCATAAATCACATTCATTCGGCGCCGACGGCGCCATCGGAGGTTGGCATGTGCGGACTGTGCGGTGCACTCGGCGGCGAAAGCCACTGGAGCACCAACATCGAGGACCCCGAGCAGGCCCACTTCGCGCGCAGGCGCGCCCGCGCCTACCGGGTCACCCTGATCAATCGCGTGCTGAGCCCCCGCCGGATCACCATCGAGGACTTCCAGGCGGCGAGCTTCGTGCTCGCCACCGCCACCGGCAAACGCGAGATCGTGCAGGACCTGGGCGGCGTATGGCTGCAGGCAGAACGCATGGGCGGTCATGAACTCGACCCGCTCGATCCCGCCTTCCTGGCCTCGCTGCAATGACGCCAGACCGCCACGACGAGGACACCACCATGAACGAGACGACACCCCTGGTGCCGGTGCACGTGATCTCGGGCTTTCTGGGCGCCGGCAAGACCACCCTGCTCAAGTCGGTGCTGGCCAGCGAAGCCTTCGGCGACAGTGCGGTACTGATCAACGAGTTCAGCGATGTCGGTCTCGACGACCGCCTGCTCGGCGAGATCGCCGAGGATGCGGTGCTGCTGTCCAGCGGCTGCGTCTGCTGCACCATCCGCGGCGAACTGTCAGAGGCACTCAGACGCCTGCTGTCCCGACGCCAGGACGGCGAGATCCCGGCGTTCAAGCGGATCGTGCTGGAAACCACCGGGCTCGACGATCCGGGTCCGATTGCCTCGACCATCACCGCCGACCCGGTACTGCGCCACCACCTGCGCCCCGGCACCAACCTGACCCTGGTCGACGCGCTCAACGCCGTCGACAGTCGCGCCCAGCACCCCGTCTGGGAGGCCCAGGTGGCGGTGGCCGACAAGCTGGTGATCAGCAAGGCTGACCTGGTCGAGGAAGATACCCTGGCAGGGCTCGAGGCCATGCTGGATACGATCAACCCGGCGGCCCAGCGGCTGGGCGCCGAGGCGCTACGCCAGCCCAGTGATGAGCTGTTCGCCAGCGGACCGCACCTGCAGCGTTTCACCCCCGGCCAGGTGAAGTCCTGGCTCGGCCCCTGGCGCAAGCCACCTCAGCATGATCCGGACCACCTCGGCGACATTCGCTCCTTCCGCCTCGGTCTCGAGGGCGAGGTCGACTGGACCTGCCTCGGCATCTGGCTGTCGATGCTACTCAACCGCCATGGCAGCGACATCCTCAGGGTCAAGGGTGTGCTCCACGTCCAGGACGACGATCGACCGGTGGTACTCCACGGCGTCCAGCACACCATCCACCCGCCGGAGCACGTGGAGGCCTGGCCTTCCGACGACCGCCGCTCGGAGCTGATCTTCATCACCCGGGACATCGACGCCGAGCGCGTGACACAATCGCTTGAGACCTTCATGGACAAGGTCAGTGATCATCCCAGCCCAAGGATCCTGCATGCCTGACACCGCCAAGCCCTGCGCCCCCTTTGTCCAGCGCAGTCCGGTTACCCTGCGCGTGCTGGGCACCTCGGTGACACTGCTGGAGAGCATTCGCCAGCGCGCCCGCGAGGACCTGGGCTTGCACCTGGAGTTCAGCGTCATGGACGGGGTGGCGGCACAGCGTGCGGGAGTGCTGGCGCCGGACAGCTTCGACATCTACGACCAGTGGTTTCACAACGTCGACTTCGTGTGGCCGGCCGGGGCCATCCAGCCCATCGAGCTTGCACGCATCCAGCACTGGGACGCGATCAATGACCTGCCAAAGACCGGCCGCTTGACGCCCCACGCGCCGCTCGGTGCCGGCGGCAATCCGGTCGACCGGCTCTATGTCCAGGCCGACGGCAGCTGCGGCGCCCGTCCCAGCGAGCGCATCACCATGCTGCCGGTCAGCCATAACGTGGACAGCTTCGGCTATCGCCTGGACATGCTGCCCCAAGGGCTCGACAGCGAGCAGGAAAGCTGGGGCTGGCTATTGGACCCACGCTGGCGCGGCATGGTCAGCCTGCAGAACGACAGCGCCATCGGCGCCATCGACGCAACGCTGGCCGCCAAGGCCGCCGGCCTTGTGCAGTTCGAGGACCTGGGCAACCTGAGCGTCGCTGAGATCGATTGCCTGATCGATTGCCTGATCGAGCTCAAGCGGGCTCAGCACTTCCGCACCTTCTGGAGCAACCAGGACCAGGCCTCTTCGGACATGGTCCGCGGCCGCGTCGGCATTGAGAGCCTGTGGTCACCGGCGATGACCGATCTCAAGCAACGCCAGATCAAGGTGCGCATGGCGGCACCCAGGGAAGGCTATCGCGCCTGGTACGGCGGCATGTCGCTGTCACGCAGCATCGTAGGCCGCAGCCTGGACGCCGCCTATGACTATCTCAACTGGTGGATCTCGGGCTGGCCCGGCGCCGTCATGGCACGACAGGGCTACTACATCTCGCCCCCCGAACTGACCCGGCCTCATCTGTCCGAGGCGGAATGGGACTACTGGTACGCCGGCAAGCCCGCCGCGGAGGAACTCGCCGGACCGTCAGGCCCCTGCGGCATGATCCACAAGGGCGAGGTACGCGACGGCGGCGACTACATGACGCGCATGAGCCGCATCGCGGTGTGGAACACGGTGATGGACGAGCACAACTACCTGGTGCGGCGCTGGAACGACTTTATGTCGGCGTGAGCCCGCTACAGCCCGTCGCTCGGCTCTGTCCGAAAAGTCGACGAGCGCAGGCACTTTTCAGGCGAGCCCTAGGCGAGCGCCTTGATAATCAACTGCACCCCGACCACCGCCATGGCCAGTATCACCAGCCGGTAGAACAACCGCTCGTTGACCCGGTGCTGCAGCCACAGGCCAGACCTGATGCCGAACCAGGCCACCGGCACCAGCGCCAGCGACGCCCAGATGCTGGTCAGGTTGATCTCGCCAAGCCACAGATACGGCGGCAACTTCATGGTATTGACTGCGGCAAACACCAATGTAGTGGTGGCGATAAAGGTGGTCTTGGGCAGGCGCCTGGGCACCAGGTAGAGGTTCATCGGTGGGGCGCCGGCATGGGCGATAAAGCTGGTGATACCGGTGGCGATGCCCGCGGGCCAGGCCCAGAAAGAGGCGATCGGCTTGGAGGCTGCCGGCTTCACGATCATGTAGGCGACAAACAATAGTGAGATCACGCCCAGCAGCAGTCTGACGTGGTCCTCGTCGAGGCTGCCCGCCACCAGGGTGGCCACCACCACGCCGATCGCCATGCCAGGGATCAGTCGCTTCACCTCGGCCATATCCTGATGCCCCCACCAGGCCTTGACCGCCAGGACGTCCATCACCAGCAGCAAGGGCAATAGCAGGCCAGCGGCGGCGATGGGGTCGATCGCCAGCGCCATCAGCGGCACCGACAGGGTACCGAACCCCCCGGCGAAGCCGCCCTTGGAGATGCCGGTCAGGTAGGTCGAGAGGATGATCAGGCCCCAGGCGAGCCAGGAGTATTCGGGCAGCATGGCATTCCTTGCGCGCAAAGACGCCGAAGCAGTGACTGCTTCGGCGTCTGTACCAATGATGGGGGCGGCGAATCGCCCCGACCATCAGAGTGCCACACCAGGCCCGCCGATGGCAGCGGGCGGGTGCTATTGGCTTACTTGGCGGCCTGCATGGCCAGGGCGGTATCCAGCATACGGTTGGAGAAGCCCCACTCGTTGTCGTACCAGGCCATGACCTTGACCAGGCGACCGTTGACGCGGGTGTGGTTGGCGTCGAAGGTCGAGGAAGCCGGGTCGTGGTTGAAGTCGATGGACACCAGCGGCTGGGCGTTGACGTTGAGCACCGGAGAATTCTCCGCCGCCTTGGCCACGATCTCGTTGATCTCTTCCTTGGTGGTGTCGCGCGAGGCGTTGAACACCAGATCCACCAGCGAGACGTTGATCACCGGCACCCGCACGGCCAGGCCATCCAGCTTGCCGTTGAGCTCCGGCAGCACTTTGCCCACGGCAGCGGCAGCGCCGGTCTTGGTCGGGATCATGGAGTGGGTGGCGCTACGCGCGCGGTACGGGTCCTTGTGGTACACGTCGGACAGATTCTGGTCGTTGGTGTAGGCATGGACCGTGGTCATCAGGCCATTCTCGATACCGACGGCATCGTTGAGCGCCTTGGCCACCGGCGCCAGGCAGTTGGTGGTGCAGGAACCGTTGGAGACGATGGTATCGCTGGCCTTGAGTACGCCGTCGTTGACGCCGAACACGATGGTAGCGTCGCCGTCGGGGCTAGGCGCGGAGACCAGCACCTTGGCGGCACCGGCTTCGACGTGCTTGCCGGCGTCGGCGCGCGTGGTGAACAGGCCCGTGCACTCCATCACGATGTCCACGCCGAGCTTCGCCCAGGGCAGGCTGGCCGGGTCACGCTCGGACAGAATAGCGATACGGTCGCCATCGACGCTCAGACTCTCCTCGTCATGTTCTACCTTGAAGGGAAAGTGACCGTGAGCGGTGTCATGGCGCAGCAGGTGGGCGTTGAGCGAAGGATCACCGAGATCGTTGATGGCAACGACCTCAATCCGGTCCCGGTAGCCGTTCTCGTACAGTGCGCGCAGCACGTTGCGACCGATACGTCCGAAACCGTTGATGGCAACCTTGAGCGTCATAGCGAATATCCCCCTGAGCGGCGAAAGCGTTCTTGCGTGAAAGCTGGTGAGTCGACGGTAGGCGGATTCACTAAAGATGCAAATCCCCCGCAAGGACGTCGTCAGTGGGCACCAATGTGGTACAGACAGCGCCGGGACTCAAGCACTATTTTGTTAAACTTACAACATTTCTCCAAAAACATTGATGAAGGACACTCTAATAAGCACGAAATTTCGACAACTTACTGCCCACGCCTTCTTTATGAAGGCCAGCGCTAGACCTTAGTCGCATCGCCAGTCCGTAGTAATATTACCTTCAACGCTCTAAGGTATCCCTCATCCCGGTGACACCATTCACCACGCCTTTTATCCCGGAGGCCCCATGCCCCAACCCGCCAAGGAAGTCAGCCGCATTCTGCCGGCTCGCAAGCGCATCGCCCTGGTCGCCCACGACGGCAAGAAGCAAGAACTGATGGAGTGGGCCTCCCGCTGGAAGGACACCCTGATCGCTCACCAGCTGCTCGGCACCGGCACCACCGCCGCGCGGCTCAGCCGCACCCTGGGTCTGGAGGTGGAAGGCCTGATGAGCGGTCCGCTGGGAGGCGACCAGCAGATCGGTGCTCGCATCACCGAGCAACGTCTCGACCTGCTGATCTTCTTCTGGGACCCCTTCGCGCCCCAGCCCCACGACCCGGACGTCAAGGCGCTGCTGCGCCTGGCCGCCCTGTGGAACGTACCGGTGGCCTGCAACCCCTCCAGCGCCGACTTCATGATGAGCTCGCCCTGGCTCGGCCAGGACTACGAGATGCAGATCCCGGATGCCAACGCCTGGATTTCCTCTCGCAGCGATAACAACTGACCAATATCGAGGATTCTCCCGTGTTCCAGCTGACCCGAAGCGTGACCTGGCAGTCGCTGTTGAAGCTTCGCGACGAGACCGCCGACGACCGGATTCGCGACTACTTTGCCAAGGATCCGAAGCGGTTCGACAAGATGAGCCTGCGCGTGGGCGGGCTTTTTCTGGACTACTCCAAACACCAGATCTCCGACGCGGTGCTGGAGAAGCTGGTCGAGCTGGCCGAACACTCGGCGCTGGTCCAGCGTCGCGCCCAGATGTTCTCCGGCGACATCATCAACGTCACCGAGGACCGGCCGGTGCTGCACACGGCGCTGCGCAATCTGGGTGACAGCCCGGTCATCGCCGATGGCAAGGACGTGATGCCGGAGATCCACGCCACCCGCGAGCAGATCAAGCGCTTCTCCGAAGAGGTCCGCAGTGGCAACTGGAAGGGCTACAGCGGCGAGCGTATTCGCGACGTGGTCAACATCGGCATCGGCGGCTCCGACCTCGGCCCCAACATGGCCAGCCGCGCCCTGCTCAAGTACCGCCAGGCGGACCTGAACTTCCACTTCGTCTCCAACGTGGACGGCGCGCATATCCAGAAGGTGCTGAGCCGCCTCGACCCGGCCACCACCCTGTTCATCGTCTCGACCAAGACGTTTTCCACCCAGGAGACGCTGCTCAACGCCCGCACCGCACGGCGCTGGTTCGTCGAGAACGCCGGCGATGACGCCGACATCGGCGCTCACTTCATCGCCGCCTCGACCAACCGCAAGGCCGCCATGGAGTTCGGCATCCGCGAGGAGAACGTGTTCGAATTCTGGGCCTGGGTCGGCGGTCGCTATTCGATGTGGTCCTCGATCGGCCTGCCCATCGCCCTGGCGATTGGCTATGAAGGCTTCATCGAGATGCTCGAAGGCGCCTACGAGATGGACCAGCACTTCCAGAACGCCCCGCTCGGCGAGAACATGCCGGTGCTGATGGCGCTGATCGGTATCTGGTACATCAACTTCGTCGGTGCCGAGACCCAGGCCATCGTACCCTACGACCAGGCCCTGCATCAGCTGCCAGCCTTCCTCCAGCAGCTCGACATGGAGTCCAACGGCAAGTCGGTGGACATCTTCGGGCGCCCGGTGGACTACAAGACCGGCCCCATCGTCTGGGGGCAGACCGGCTCCAACGGCCAGCACGCTTTCTTCCAGCTGTTGCACCAGGGCACCCGCTACGTGCCCATCGACTTCATCGCCTCGCTGAAGCCTGAGCCCGGTGTCGAGGATCACCACTTCGCCCTGCTCACCAACATGCTGGCCCAGGCCAACGCCTTTATGGAAGGCAGCAGCAAGGGCGGCGACCTGGACCCCTACAGCTGCCCCGGCAACCGCCCCTCCAGCGTGCTGCTGCTCGACGAACTGACACCGCGCAACCTGGGCGCGCTGATCGCGCTCTACGAGCACAAGGTGTTCGTCCAGGGGGTGATCTGGAACATCAACTCCTTCGACCAGTGGGGTGTCCAGCTGGGCAAGCGCATCGCCGGCGAGATCAGCGAGAAGATCGACGAGCGCAGCCAGGACTTCGACGCTTCGACCCAAGGACTGCTGGGCCTGGTGCGGGAGCACTTCCAGGCACCCGGCAAGAGCGTGGAAAAGGCCGCCGAAAAGGCAGCGAAGAAGACCGCCAAGCCCGCCGGCAAGGACGCCAAGGCCAAGTAACGCGTCGCGAGTCCCAAAGCTGCCGAGCATCGAGTGCTCGGCACGGGCCTGCCATGGCGGCACCCAGCGACGGGCAAGAAAAGATCGAGAATGACCAGCGGGCCACCCGGAGTTCCCTCCGGGTGGCCCGCTTTGGTCTGGCCCAGCTGGATCGTGCCTGGGCTACCTGGACGGCCGTCTGGCCAGGGCCCGCCGCGCGCTGACGTCACCAGCCCAGGCCGCGGCCAGCCATAGCGGCACGCTCAGCGCCACATAGGCAAGCGCCAGCCAAGGGGCGCCGGCGGTGGCCAGGCGGACCGCCTCGAGGCTGAACAGCGAAAAGGTGGTGAAACCTCCACAGAAGCCCGCCACGACAAGCGGATGAAGGCTCGCCAGCCGAGGGCTATCGCTCAGGGCCGCATGGGTAGCAAAGCGGGCAATCAACCAGGATCCCAGCACGTTGACCAGCAGGGTCGCCCAGGGAAAGGACGAGGCCACCAGGCCCGAGACCGCAACGCCGGTCACAAGGCGACACACCGATCCCAGGGCGCTGCCAAGGCCCACCGCCAGATAGAGCCGCCAGACGCTTGTTGCCTGACTCATGCCTTCCTCCACTGCCCACATCTCACAGGCCACCCCCGAGGGCAAGTCCCGCCACCACGGCGGCCAGGCCGGCCAGCAGCGTCACCGAGACATTGAGCGCGGCCGCTGCATGACGACCTTCGCGCAGCAGGTCCAGGGTCTGCAGACTAAAGGAAGAGACCGTGGTGAAGCCGCCCATCAGTCCGCTCAGCAGCATCACTGCCGCCGTCGAGCCCGCCGACAGGCGACTGGCCAGCAGGCCGATAACAAAGGCCCCCAGCAGATTGACGACCAGGGTCCCCCAGGGGAAGCGCACTCCCCAGGCCGCCGCCGCCCGACGACTGACGAACAGGCGCCCCATGCCTCCTGCGGCGCCCCCCAGCGCTACCGCTGCCAGCGTCCACCACTCCATCACGAATCGCCTCGGCCAAAACCGCCATGGTATGCAAATACCTGGTCGATGTCGTGACCGGTGGCAATACCGCTGGACCTCGCCCTCGGCGTGGCGAAACGGGCTGATCGCAGATGGCCCGTAAAGCGACAAGGCACAGACAATGCCGAGCCTCGGAAGGCGGGAGATCAAAGATGCTGAAGGTGCTGAAAATCTAAAAAAAACGCCGCCCGAGGGGGCGGCGAAGTTGTGCTTGCCTAGCAGGGATGAAGCGCATGGGATGCGTTCACGATCAATATGGCACAGAATTGGCAATCCGTACAACTTTTGTACATCCTTGATTGCGTACAAGCGGCAAACGGGCATGTTAGCCTGTGACAGATTCGTCCAAGGACGCCCCTCTGCCCCGACGGGCCCCACCCATCAAAGGAGAAGGTTTGCGTGATGCGATCACGACTCTGCTCTCGACTCTTCAGCGTGCTGATGCTCGCGCTCGTGCTGCTCGCGGGACCTGCCATCGCCCAGCAGGGCGGTGACGCCAGCGGCTCTGGCGGTTCCTCCAGTGACGGTCCGGCCTACTCGACCCTGGCCGACCTGCTGGAAAACGAACAGGCCCGCAGCCAGCTGATCGAGCAACTGCGACAGATGGCGGAAAGCGCCCCCGAGCAGGCCCAGGCCGCCGGTGAACAGGCCGTCGACAGCGCCGCCGAGGCTACCCTGCCCAAGCAACTGGCGGACATGACCAGCCGCGTGGTCAGCGAGTTCGGCAATCAGTTCGAGAATCTCGCCGCCATCTTCGGTGGCATGATCGACGGCGCCCTGACCGAAGGCGAACTCAACTTCGATCTGTTCACCCAGGCGGCGATCAACCTCGGCCTGGTGATTCTGGCGACCTTTGTGCTGTTCGTGATCATCAGGCGTCTGGTCAGGCCACTGTTCACGCGGTTGAGCCAATATTCGCAGAACGGTCAGAACCTCAACCCCACCATCCGCCTGGTGCTGTGCGTGGTGCTGGCGGTGATCGTGGACGCCGCCGTGGTGGGTCTTGCCTACGTCGGCGGCAACCTGGCCGCCACCTTCGCCATCGGTGAGACGGGCAGCCTGTCGACCCGGGCGTCGCTGTTCCTCAATGCCTTCCTGGTCATCGAGCTGTTGAAGGCGGCCGTGCGCATGCTGTTCGCCTCACGCTACGAGGGCCTGCGACTGCTGCCCATCACCGCTCCCAGCGCGTCCTACTGGAATCGCTGGATCGCCCGGCTGATTGGCCTTACCGGCTACGGCCTGATGGTGGTGGTCCCGTTGATCAACACCTACCTGTCTTACCGTGTCGGTGAGGGCATCGGCGCTCTGATCATGATCGGCGCCTACCTGTACGCCATCACCGTGGTGCTGATCAATCGCAGCCGCCTGCGCGATGGGCTGTTCGATGCCGCTGTCAGGTCCAGCCTGTCGGCCTCCCGTGTCGCGCTGCGCCTGCTCGGCCGCATCTGGCATCTTTTGGCGATCACCTACTTCACCGTGGTGCTGGTGCTGACCCTGACACGCCCCGAGGACGCCCTGCCGTTCGTGCTGATCGCGACCCTCAAGACCCTCGGTATCGTGCTGGCTGCCATGCTGGTGTCGCGCCTGCTGGCCCAGGCCATCGGTCGTCGCATCACCCTGTCCGGTGAGCTGCGCAAGAAGCTGCCGTTGCTCGAGGCACGCCTCAACTCCTATATCCCGACGATGCTGCGCGCCTTCAACGTGCTGATCCTGATCGTCGCCGCCATGGCCCTGCTCAATGCCTGGGGCGTGTTCGACATGGCCACCTGGTACGCCTCCGAGGCGGGCCGCGTGCTGGTCAGCCAGGTGATCAACGTGGCCATCATCCTGATCGTCGCCGCGGCGGTCTGGATCGGCCTTGCCAGCCTGATCGAACACAAGCTGAATCCGACCACCGGTCGCGGCATGCCCTCGGCCCGGGCCCAGACCCTGCTGTCGCTGTTCCGCAATGCCCTGGCCATCGCCATCGTCACCATGACGGCGATGATCGTGCTGTCGGAAATCGGCATCAACATCGGCCCGCTGATCGCCGGTGCCGGGGTGCTCGGTCTGGCCATCGGTTTCGGCGCCCAGAAGCTGGTGCAGGACATCATCACCGGTATCTTCATCCAGGTGGAAAACGCCATGAATACCGGCGACGTGGTGACCCTGGGCGGCATCACCGGCACCGCCGAGAAGCTCAGCATCCGCTCGGTGGGTATCCGTGACCTGCACGGCACCTACCATCTGGTGCCGTTCTCCAGCGTCGATGTGGTGTCCAACTACATGCGTGGCTTCGGCTACCACGTGGGCGAATACGGTGTCGCCTACCGCGAGAACGTGGACGACGCCATCGTCGCCCTGCGCAACGCCTTCGACGAACTGTCCTCCGACGAGGACCTCAAGTCCGAGATCCTCGAACCCCTCGAGGTGGCCGGCGTCATCGCTCTGGCCGACAGCTCGGTCAACATCCGGGTGCGCATCAAGACCACTCCGGGCAACCAGTGGGCGGTGGGGCGTGCCTACAACCGCCTGGTCAAGCTGCACCTGGACGAAGCGGGCATCGAGATCCCCTTCCCGCACACCACGATCTTCTTTGGCGAAGACAAGCAGGGCCAGGCGCCAGCCGCCAACCTGCGCCTGGTCGAGAAGGATGTGGTGGCGACCGGCGAAGCCAGGGATACCGCACCGCTGCCCGGCGAGGACGGCAGTATCGACTCGCCCCGCGAGCACGAGACCCGCGAGGATGCCGAGACCAACGCCAAGTTCAAGGGCGACTACGATCCCGACGGCAACTGACAGACCTTACCTGCAACGCTTCTGGGGCGGCCTACGGGCCGCCCCTTTTTATTGATCGAATCGCCAGGGTGCCGACCCCTGACGCCACGCTCTGGCGCCACAGCCCGGACGCCAAAGCCCTGACAACACAGGCGTGGCGGCAGCTGCACGCCGCAAGCCGGGCCTGTACTCGCCTTCAGCATGGTGACGCCACGCCGGACGCCCCCTTGGCCGGCACGCCGCGCGAGACGGATCCACCAAAACCGCAAACGCCACGGGCGGGGCCGAAGCCCCGCCCGTGGCGAGTGGTACTGCTTAGTAGATCGAACGCCTGGCTCAGGCCTGCTGAGCGTCGCTCGGCTGTGGCAGCGAAGGAAGTGACTTGTCGAGCAGCTCGACGCTCTGGCGATAGTAGAGCTGGCTCTTGTTGTGCTCGCCCAGGTTGGCGTAGAGCCGCGCCAGCTCGGCACAGACCACTCCGCTGGGACGTTGACGCTGGCTCGCCTCGAAGTACTCCTGGGCCTTGCCCCAGTAGGCGTTACGCAGCGCCAGGCGACCCAGGGTCAACAGCAGGTCGGGATCGTTGGGACGCTCCTGCAGCCACTTCTCGGCGGTCACCAGCTGACGTGAAGCGTCCACCCCGAGCAGGCCATAGCGCAGCACCAGACGGCTGTCCCAGTTGGTCTTGAGCGAATGGCGCAGCAGTTTCTCGGCGATCACCTGTTCGTCGCAGCGCACCAGCGTCTCGACGTAGAGCACCAGCAGGTCGATGTTGGTACGCAGGTACTCGGGCATGTCGGACCACAGGTTGCGCACCCGCTCGATATCCTCGGGATTGCGCGTCTCCTGCAGGATCAGCTCGCGGTAGGCCTGCAGCTCGAGCTGTTCACGCTCTTCCCGGGCGATCAGCTGCTGGTCGGCCAGACGCGGCAGCAGGCGACGCAGGCCGTCCCAGTCGCTGACGCTGATATAGGCGGCCTTGAGCTGCTTGAGCACCTGGGGATGGCGCGGCAGATGACGGTCCAGACGGGTCAGGATCGCCAGCGCTTCCTCGTACTGCTGGCGGTCCAGCATCAGCTGGGCCTGCATCATGCCTACCGCGGGATCGGCGCCGTCGGTGGAGATGTGGGCCCGCTTGAGCAGGGTGTCGGCCTGATCATAGCGGCCCTGGTAATGGGCCGCCAGGGCGGCAGACAGGTAGTTGACCAGCGGGGTGCTGGAGTCATCGGCGGCCTTGACCAAGGCCTTCTCGGCGCGCTTCCAGCGACCCTCGGCCAACGCCACCAGGCCACGTACAGTGCGCTTCATCGCGGTGCGGTTGCGTGCACGCGAGTTCCACACCTTGAAGCGGCTGACCGGACGGCTCAGGCGGAACAGCACGCGCAGGGCAAAGTGCAGCACCATGAACAGGGCCAGCAGGATTACCAGGCCGAACCAGAAGGAGGTCTGGAAGGAGGTGTCGCCCACCCGCACCAGCCAGTAGCCGGGCACCGACATCATCAGCTGACCGAACAGCGCCCCGAGCGCGAGGCCAACGACAATGAGCAGGATCAGCTTTCTCATGCGTTATCTCCCTGGCCGGAAGCGCCCGCCTCGAAGCGCTGCTCGATGAACCGGGCCAGCGCCTGCTGGGAGGCGCTGATGTCGGGAAGCTCCGGACGGATCGACTTGCCCTTGAGCTCGCCCAGACGAGCGATCACCGACTGCACCGACTCATCGTCGACGTCATAGTAGCCTTCGAGCAGGGTGATGGCCTTGTCGAGGCTGGCCTCGTACAGGCCGGTCTCTTCCTTGAGCAGGGCCAGCTGGGACTGCTCCAGCACCAGGCGCAGGCTCTGACGCAGATAGGACTCCTGCTCCGGGGTGATCAGGGCTTCCAGCGCCTGGTCGTGGTGACGCACCGTCACCAGCTCCTTGAGCTCTTCACCGACCCGTGCCAGCTGCTCCTGCCAGGCACCGGAAGGAGCCTCCTCGATGGTGGTATCGGCGGTGAACTGCTCGATGTCCTGGGCCAGCGGCAGGCCGGCGATCTGCTCCTGCTGAGCGTTCAGGGCCAGGTAGAGGCCAGTCCGGTCGACCTTGGGCACCGTCTGCAGGGCGGCCAGCTCCTCGGCGATGGCGCGGCGTACCGGGACCAGGGCCGGATTGTTGGCCTCTTCGAGGCGAGCGTCGGCGGTGCGCAGCAGCGCCGCGGCACCCTCGACGTCACGTTCGAGCTGCAGGCGCTGATTGGCCAGACGCAGCAGGTAGGCGGCCTCGGCGTGCAGCCAGTCACGCTCGTCGGCGTTCTGCTCCTTGGACAGCTCGGCCAGCACCCGATCCAGGGTCTGGTTGACGTCGGACTTGTAGGCGTCGAAGTCGCTCTTGATGCCGTCCACCGCCTGGCCCATGGTCTCGCGGCGCTCGGCAAGGCCGCTTTCAAGCTGGGACGACAGCTCCTGGACCTCGGCCACGCTGGGGCTGTTCTGCTTGAGCTGATCGATGCGCGCGGACATGGCCTGCTGCAGCTGCCAGCCCTTCCAGCCGACAAAGGCCACGCCGGCGATCAGGATCAGCACCAGCACCAGGGCCACGACGCCGGCCTTCCCTCCACCAGAGCCACCACCAGAACGGCCACCAGAGCCGCCGGAAGACGAGGTCGCGGCACCGCTGCCGCCAGCGGAAGCCCCGCCGCTGCCACCCTTGCCTGCCGTAGAGCCGGGCTTGTTGTCCCCGGCCTTGGTGTCGCCTGGCTTGCCGGCACCGGACTTGCCGCCACTGGAGGCGGTGGCATTTGCGCTGGCCTTGGCGCTGTTGTCGGGCTTGCTATCGCCGGGCTTGCTCGCACTAGGTTTGCTAGCACTGGGCTTGCTTGCACTGTCCCCGGCGGCGCCCTTCGCTTCGGCGCTCGTGGCGTCACTCGATGTGGCCTTGGTGGCGCTATCTGTGCTCGACGAAGTAACGCCGGCAGACGATGAGCCGCCCGTCGCCGTGGCGGGAGTAGAGGATGCCGCACTGGCACTGGACGAAGTGGATCCGGTCGAGCTGCTGCCACTCTTGTCGCGACGCCGCGACCGCCGCTGGGAGCCCCCCTTGCCCGCGCCGCCCTTCGAGGCGTCCGTGCCTGAGGTCGCGCTTCCTGTGCCCTGCTGGCCGGAAGCGGACGGGGTCTGCTGCTCGTCCTGATCGTGCTGTTGGTTGCTCATCTGTCGCTAGCCCTTTTAGAGATCTTCATTCGCCATCCTCTGGGTCGCAGGTCCTTGCCACCGCGGCCGCCAGCGCCGCAGGAGACGCGCCAGACGCCACGACCGGGATGCGAAATCCCAGCGTTTTCGCCAGTGTAGCCAACCGCTGGCTGGATACGACAAGCGGTTGTTGAAAGGCGGCCTCTGAACACCATCTTGCCAGATGTTCGAGGATTTCTCCGCTACTGACCACCAACGCCTGATAGCCCCCTTGTTCGAGCCATGTTCTGGCCCCAGCGTCGGGAGTGATCAGGCGGCGTCGATACACCTCGAGACGCGTGACGCGCGCGCCCCTTTGCGCAAGGGTGTCGCCCAGCAGCGGGCGGCCACCTTGGCCCGCCACCAGCAGCACTCGCTGGTGCTCCAGGCACTGCAGCGAGGCCAGCGCCAGCAAGGCCTCGCTGGTCTCTTCTCCGGCGGTGGGGGCAGGCACCCGCACCTTGAGCCCCAGCGCCTGATGAAGCACCGTCGCCGTGGCCTGCCCGACGGCATACAGCTCGAGCCTCTGGGGCAACTGTGGCCAGTAGCGATCCAGCGCCTCGGCCAGCCGCTCGGCAGCGGCGGGACTGATGACTACCACCTTATGAAAGTGGTCGATGTCGAGCCAGGCCGAGCGCACATCTGCCGTCTCTGGCACAGTTTCCTGCTGCATCACCGCGAGCCGCTCGGTGCCGAACCCCTTGGCCTCGATGGCCTCGGCCAGCGCTCGGGCGCGCTCGCCGGGCCGGGTGATCAGTACCGGGGCGCCCATCAACGCGGTCCGTAGACCTCGGCCAGGATATCGCCGGCGCCCTGCTCCAGCAGCTGTTCGGCGACGCGGATTCCCAGCGCTTCGGGCTCATCCACCGAACCACGCCCTTCGGCACGCAGCACGCGGGAGCCGTCGGGCGTACCGACAAGGGCCCTCAGCCACAGTGTTCTGCCATCGTCCTGGTAGATGGCATGCCCACCGATGGGCACCTGGCAGCCGCCTTCCAGACGTGTATTCATGGCCCGCTCGGCACGCACTCTGGTCGCCGTCTCGATATCGTCGAGCGGTGCCAGCAGCGACACCAGTTCGGTGTCGTGCATGCGGCATTCGATGCCAAGTGCGCCCTGGCCGCAGGCCGGCAGACAGATTTCGGGCGGCAGCTCCTGGGCGATACGTGCCCCCAGCCCCAGCCGCTTGAGCCCGGAGGTAGCCAGCAGGATGGCGTCGAATTCGCCAGCGTCGAGCTTGGCCAGGCGAGTCTGGACATTGCCACGCAGGCTGATGACCTCGAGGTCAGGACGAGCCTCGCGCATCTGCAGTCCGCGGCGCAGGCTGGAGGTGCCCAGACGGGCGCCCTCGGGCAGGTCCTCGAAGCGAGCATAGTCATTGGAGACGAAGGCATCGGTGGGCTCGGCGCCTTCCAGGATCACCGACAGTCCGAGACTCTCGGGAAACTGCATCGGCACATCCTTCATGGAGTGCACCGCGATATCGGCGCGACCGTCGAGCATCGCCTCTTCGAGTTCCTTGACGAACAACCCCTTGCCGCCAACCTTGGCCAGGGGCGTGTCGAGAATCTTGTCGCCGCGGGTCGACATCGGTACCAGCTCGACCTCGAGCCCGGGGTGAATCGCCATCAGGCGATCGCGAACATGTTCGGCCTGCCATAGGGCCAACTGGCTCTTGCGCGTCGCGATACGCAGCCTGGACATCTGTTGCACGTTGCTCTCCCTGGTCGGGCTTGCGACCAAATCGCCGCGTCCGCCATGTTAAATGAATGACGTCATCATAAAGCACGGCCTCCGTCAGTAAAATCGACGGCGACGGGACCCGTTGCCGCGCCTGCCACAAGCGCCCGCTGCCACCCTCGTTTCAGAGGCTGCTGCCGCACCTTCCTCGACGGCCCGCTGCACCCTCGCCTCAAGGGCCGACTCTGGTACACTTTGGCCATACCAACGACAACGGCTGCCGGCTTCGTCAGCGCCCTCGGCGCCGGCCACCGATCACGTCGCCATCGCATCGTCATTCAGGAAGTCCATCCAATGAGCCAGACCACCAACCAGTCCTGGGGCGGCCGCTTCAGCGAACCCACCGACGCCTTCGTCGCTCGTTTCACCGCCTCGGTCGATTTCGACCAGCGCCTGGCCCGCCATGACATCCAGGGCTCCATCGCGCATGCCACCATGCTCGCCCAGGTAGGCGTGCTGAGCGAAGAGGAACGTGATGCCATCCTGACCGGGCTCAAGGAGATCGAGACGGAGATCGCCGAAGGGCGTTTCGAGTGGTCGGTGGCACTGGAAGACGTGCACATGAACATCGAGGCACGGCTGACCCAGAAGATCGGCATCACCGGCAAGAAGCTGCACACCGGGCGCTCGCGCAATGATCAGGTGGCCACCGACATTCGCCTCTACCTGCGCGAGGAAATCGACCTGGTCGCCAGCGAGCTGGCGCGCCTGCGTGCCGGCCTGATCGAGTTGGCCGAGGGCGAGGCCGACACCATCATGCCGGGCTTCACCCACCTGCAGACCGCTCAACCGGTGACCTTCGGCCACCACCTGCTGGCCTGGCAGGAGATGCTGGCCCGCGACCACGAACGCCTGCTGGACTGCCGCAAGCGGGTCAACGTGCTGCCGCTGGGCGCCGCCGCCCTGGCCGGCACCACCTACCCCATCGATCGTCACCTGACCGCCGAGCTGCTCGACTTCGAGCGCCCCGCCGAGAACAGCCTCGACGCGGTCAGCGATCGGGACTTCGCGATCGAGTTCACCGCCTTCGCGAGCCTGCTGCTGATGCACCTGTCGCGGATGAGCGAGGAGCTGGTGCTGTGGACCAGCGCCCAGTTCGACTTCATCGACCTGCCCGACCGCTTCTGCACCGGCTCCTCGATCATGCCGCAGAAGAAGAACCCGGACGTGCCCGAGCTGGTGCGCGGCAAGACCGGCCGCGTCTACGGTCACCTGATGGGCCTGCTGACGCTGATGAAGTCGCAGCCGCTGGCCTACAACAAGGACAACCAGGAAGACAAGGAACCGCTGCTCGATACCCTGGATACCGTCAAGGGTTGCCTGCGCGCCTTCGCCGACATGGTCCCGGCCATCGTCTCCAAGGGCGATTCCATGCGCGAGGCCGCGCGCAAGGGCTTCTCCACCGCTACCGACCTTGCCGACTATCTGGTACGCAAGGGCGTGGCCTTCCGTGACGCCCATGAAATCGTCGGTCAGTCCGTGGCCTACGGCATCGAGAGCGGCAAGGATCTGTCGGACATGAGCCTCGACGAACTGCGCCAGTTCTCCGACGTCATCGGCGAGGACGTGTTCGAGGTGCTGACCCTGGAAGGCTCGGTGGCCGCCCGCAACCATATCGGTGGCACCGCCCCCGACCAGGTGCGCGCCGCTGCCCAGCGCGCCCGTGAGGCCCTCAAGACCCTTGCGACCGGCCAGGGAGGCGCCCAATGAACCGCCTCGTCAAGGTGCTGCGACCCGCCCTGTTGCCGGCCCTGCTGCTGGCTCTGATGGCCCTGGCGGGCTGCGGCCAGAAAGGCCCCCTGTACCTGCCCGGTGACGAAGAAGCGGCGGAGCGCTACGGCCCCCGCGAAACCGTCGAGGACGAACAGGGCGAAGAGGGCGAAGAGGGCGAAGAGGTCGAAGAAGACAGCCAGGAAAGCGACCAGAGCGCGACCGAGGACGAGAGCTGAGCATGGATCACTTCAACTACCGAGACGGCGAGCTGTACGCCGAAGAAGTGCCTCTGGCCCGCATCGCCGAGGCGGTGGGCACCCCCTGCTACGTCTATTCACGTGCCACCCTGGAACGCCACTTCCAGGCCTACCGCGAGGCGCTGGGTAGCCATCCGCATCTGATCTGCTACGCGGTCAAGGCCAACAGCAACCTGGCGGTGCTCAACGTGTTGGCGCGCCAGGGTGCCGGTTTCGACATCGTCTCTCAGGGCGAGCTCGAGCGGGTGCTGGCCGCCGGGGGTGACCCGGCCAAGGTGGTGTTCTCCGGTGTCGCCAAGCGCCCCGACGAGATGGCGCGCGCGCTCGAGGTCGGCATCAAGTGCTTCAACGTGGAGTCGCGCCCAGAGCTTGAAGTGCTCAATGAAGTGGCCGGCCGCCTGGGCAAGGTGGCGCCGGTGTCATTGCGGGTCAATCCCGACGTCGACGCGGGCACCCATCCGTATATCTCCACCGGGCTCAAGGACAACAAGTTCGGTATCCCGGTGGACGAGGCGCTGGAGGTCTACCGCCTGGCCGCCGAACTGCCGCACCTCAAGGTCACCGGGCTCGACTGCCATATCGGCTCGCAGCTCACCGAGATCGCTCCCTTCCTCGACGCCCTGGAGCGTCTGCTGGTGCTGCTCGACCGCCTGCGCGAGGAGAACATCGAGGTCTCGCACCTCGACCTGGGCGGCGGCCTCGGCGTGCCCTACAGGGACGAGACGCCGCCGGCCCCGTTCGACTACGCCTCGAAGCTGCTCGAGCGCCTGTCGCGCTGGGACGGCGGCGAGCGCCTGACGCTGCTGTTCGAGCCGGGCCGCTCGATCGCCGCCAACGCCGGCGTCATGCTGACCCGGCTGACCTACGTGAAGCCCGGCGAAACCAAGAACTTCGCCATCGTCGACGCGGCCATGAACGACCTGATCCGGCCCTCGCTGTACCAGGCCTGGCAGGCCATCATCGAAGTCGACACTCGCCTGGACCGCGCAAGCGACGTCTACGACGTGGTCGGCCCGGTGTGCGAGACCGGCGACTTCCTCGGCAAGGAGCGTCAGCTGGCGGTGGCGCCGGGCGACCTGCTGGCGGTGCGCTCGGCCGGCGCCTACGGCTTCGTGATGGCCTCCAACTACAACAGCCGCCCGCGTCCGGCGGAGGTACTGGTGGACGGCGACGGCTATCAGGTGGTGCGCCGACGCGAGACCCTCGAGGACCTCTGGGCCGGTGAGTCGCTGCCCGGCGAATCGCAACCGGGATCGTCATCGGGATCGACGTCGGGAGCGCTGCGCTGATGCTTCTGCACTTCACCAAGATGCATGGCCTGGGCAACGACTTCATGGTGGTCGACCTGGTCACCCAGCGGGCCCGCATCGAGGCCGAGGAAATCCGCCGTCTGGCCGACCGGCGCTTCGGCATCGGTTTCGATCAGCTGCTGGTGGTGGAACCGCCGCGGGACCCGGACATGGACTTTCGCTACCGGATCTACAACGCCGACGGCAGCGAGGTCGAGAATTGCGGCAATGGTGCGCGCTGCTTTGCCCGCTTCGTGCGTGACAAGCGGCTGACCCACAAGCGCCAGATCCGGGTCGAGACCGCCGGTGGCCCCTTGGTGCTGGACGTGCATGACGACGAGCAGGTCAGCGTCGACATGGGCGCCCCGCGCTTCGCCCCGCCATCGCTGCCCTTCGAGGCCGACGAGGACCGCCTGCGCCACCCCCTCGAGGTCGACGGCGAGACCCTGGAGATCGCCGTCGCCTCCATGGGCAACCCCCACGCGGTGATCAAGGTCGATAGCGTCGACCAGGCGCCGGTGGAGCGCCTGGGACCGCTGGTCGAACACCACCCGCGCTTCCCCAAACGGGTCAACGTGGGCTTCATGCAGGTGGTCTCCAGCCACGAGATTCGCCTGCGGGTGTTCGAGCGCGGCAGCGGCGAGACCCTGGCCTGTGGCACCGGCGCCTGCGCTGCGGTGGCCTGCGGCATTCGCCAAGGCCTGCTCGAAAGCCCGGTGACCGTCCACCTGCCCGGCGGCAGCCTGACGATCCGCTGGGAAGGTGGCGAGCGCCCCTTGATCATGACCGGCCCCGCCGAGCGGGTGTTCGATGGACGAATTCCGCTGCGTTGACCCCAGGCGCACTGGACTCGACGGGACTGGGCTAAGCTGCCAGCAAGGTATCGGTCCCTCGCTTTCCCGGAAACTCGATCCAGCCTAGACATTGAACTCCAACAGGAAGACGCGCATGCCTCAAGCCGCCCCAGAGCCCCGCAAGACGCTCGACCCGGACCGCGTCGCCGAATGGCTGGCGCGCCACCCGGACTTCTTCGTCGGTCGCGAAGGCCTGCTGCAAAGCCTCACGATTCCCCACCCGGAGACCCAGGGCGCCACCTCGCTGCTGGAACGGCTGGTCCATGACCTGCGCAAGCGCGCCGAAGGCGCAGAACTGCGGCTCGAGCAATTGCTCGACTCGGCCCGCCACAACGAGGCGCAGTATCGACGTACCCGCGAGCTGGTGCTGGCGCTGCTGGAAGCCCAGGACAACGACGCCCTGGGCCAGGCCCTGGCCACCCAGCTAAGTGAGCGCTTCCAGACGCCGGCGGTGTCACTGTGGTGCCCCGCCAGCCTGACCGATCGCGACCCCAGGCCGCCCCAGGCCCCGCGCCACGTGCTCGACGACCACACAGGCCAGCGCCTGACCGCGCTGCTCGACGGGCGCGCCAGTCGCTGTACCCGGCTCACCCCCACCGACTGGAAGCGCCTGCTGCCCCACGCCAAGGCGCCGACCAAGTCGGGCTCCTGCGCCATCGCCCGCATGACCCTGGGCGAGCCCCAGGGCTTCGTGGTACTGGCAAGCCCTGACCCCGACCACTTCCGCGCCAGCATGGATACCCTGTTTACCGAGTATCTGGCCGAGGTGCTGGTGCGCCTCAGTGTGCGCCTGTGCGAGCGCGACGATGGCTGAGAAGGCGGCTGAGAAGGTGGCTGAAAAGACGACTGAGTGGCAGCTTGACCGCGCGGTAGCCGACTTCCTCGATGAGCTGGGCCGCACCGCCAGTCCTGCCACCGTCGACGCCTACCGGCGTGACCTGGCGACCTTCCAGAACTGGTGGCACGCCCAGGCGAACGAGACGGGCGCCAGGCCGCCGGATGATCAGGCACTGACCTCCCACACGCTCAGGCGTTTTCTGGCCGCCGAACGCAGCCGGGGCATGGCACCGCGCAGCCTGAAGCGCCGCCGCGCCGCGCTGTCGCGACTGTGTGAACACCTGGTGGCGGCTGGCCGGCTCGACTACAACCCGGTCGGCCTGAGCCGCGGCCCCCGGGCGCCGAAGGATCTACCTCGGCCGGTGGACGTGGACCTGCTGGCGCGCTTTCTCGACACCCCCCACGATGGCTCGCCGCTGTCGGTACGCGACCAGGCGATGCTGGAGCTGCTCTACTCCAGCGGATTGCGGCTGGCGGAACTCGCGGCGCTGGATCTCCCCGACCTTCACGGCGGCCGGGTGCGTGTCCTCGGCAAGGGCAACAAGCCGCGCCAGGTGCCGGTGGGCTCGCGTGCGCGCCAGTCCATCGACCAGTGGCTCGGCGTGCGCTCGGTGCTGGCCGCCGACGGCGAGACGGCACTGTTCGTCGGCCAGCAGGGCCGCCGGCTGGGCCATCGCGCCATCCAGGCACGCCTGGTCACCCAGGCCCGCCGGCGCGGACTGCCGGAGCACCTGCATCCCCACCGCCTGCGCCACTCCTTCGCCAGCCACCTGCTGGAATCGAGTCAGGACCTGCGCGCCGTCCAGGAGCTGCTGGGCCACGCCAACCTGTCCACCACCCAGGTCTATACCCGGCTGGACTGGCAGCACCTGGCCGAGAGCTACGACAAGGCCCACCCCCGCGCGCGGCGCAGCCGTAGCGACGACAGCCATCCCGGAGACACCCCTTGATCGACCACGCTGCAGCGGACGACTTCCGCCGACTCAAGGCCATCACCTTCGATCTGGACGACACCCTGTGGGATAACAGCGGCGTCATGCAGCGCACCGAGCAGGGCCACGTCGACTGGCTGACCGAACACCTCGGCGCCTGGCAGCGCGGCCGCGAGGAGCCGTTGACGCCCCCCATCGCGCTCGCGGACTACCTGCGCGAGCGCCAGGCCCTGGCCAGGCGCAGCTGGTCGCGGCGCGGCGACTTCAGCTGGCTGCGTGAGCGCACCCTGATCCAGCTGCTGGAAGAAAGCGGCGTCAACCGGGCGGCAGCCCACTGGTGGGCGGCGCTGGCGATGCAGCGTTTTCACTCGCTGCGCATCCTGGTCACGCCGTTTCCCGACACCGACGCCATGCTGGAAAGGCTCAAGGGTCGCTATCGTCTCGGCAGCATCACCAACGGCAACGTGGCCTTTCACCGCCTGCCCCTGGCCCGCCACTTCCAAGCGCGTATCGCCGCCGGCGAGATGTTCGCGCCCAAGCCCGACCCTCGGCCCTTTCTGGCGATGCTGGCACGGCTTCAGGTCAAGGCCGGCGAAACCCTGCACGTGGGCGATTCCTGGGAGGAAGACGTGCTGCCGGCGATTCGCCTGGGCATGCAGGCGATCTGGATCGCACCGCCCGAGGCCGAGACGGCCCCCTTGCCGAGCGGCGTGACCCGCCTGGCCAGGGTCACCGAGCTGGAAGCCCTGCTCGGTGAGCATCTGGATCAATAAAGCGAGAAAAACCCCGGCGGTCGCCGACGTCGCGTGGTAAACCGGCAGGCACCTGTGCCCTGAGTGCCTGCTGCCATGCCCCGCCCGCTTTATCGCTTCCTTGCTTTGTCACCATCGACCAGGCGTCGCCTGGGACGCGCCCTCAAGTTCGGGCTGGCGTTTACACTGCTTCCGGGGCCGGGGCTTGTTTCAGGGCTTGTTTCAGGACTGGGGCCCGGCCTCCCCCTGCCCCTGGGCATAGCGCCAGCCCTGGCGGCACGTCCTACCTGCGATACCGTACGTCCGCCCGGTACCTGCGGCCTCTACAGCACCGGCATGTCCTACCCCTCGACCTTGTCCGGCACCACGCCGGAAGGCGACACCGCCGGGATAGCCTCCTTCCACACCACCTACGCCTGCCAGACCGGCAGCGACGGTCGTGTCTATATCCTGCTCGACACCCAGGGGGCCTACGACAGCGCCACCGGTGACGCCAAAAGCTCAGTGCAGGGCTTCTACTTCGACAAGGCCGACACCAGCATGGGCGGCCATCACCACCAGACCCTGGTCGCCTCCCTGCGCACTGCCAACCACGCATCTGGCTGCGTATCCGGCAGCGTCACCAAGGAGATCCCGATCGTGCGCCATGGCGATACCGAACCGGGCTTCTACAGCCAGTTTACCTACTCACCTCATACCCACGTGGCGACCAGCACCGGCGCCAGCGATAACTATACCGGCACGGTAGTCGGAGTTGGCGGCGGTTACATCACCGTGATCGAGAGCACCTGCCGGATGTGGGTCCCCAACATCACCCTGCCCGACATCGACCTCGGTGAACTGCCAAGCACCGGATCTCGGGCGGGCGCCACCACCGCCTACCTGAGCTTCAACGACTGCGATGAAGTCAACATGGCGGACCTGTCCATACGCTCGGGCGGCGCCAGCGTCATCAACGCCCGCCAAGGCATCCTCGGCAACGCCGACACCTCGGGTGACGGCGCCAAGGGCATCGGGCTGGCGCTGGAAATCGACGCTTTTTCAGCCCACGACTTCGACCCCGTGGACCTGTCTGGCTCCCGGACGATTGGCCTATTGGGGCCGGCGCCCAAGGTTCCGTTACGCGTCAGCTACTACCGCTATGCCGAGCAGGCATCCGGTGGGCGCGTCAAGGGGCTGCTGGAGGTCACCGCCACGTACAAGTAGCCGGCGGGCTCGTCAGGCTGGCTAGGGCTCGTCAGGCTGGCTAGCCTTCGTGCGCAAGCCAGCCGTCCAGGCGCCGATGGGCCTCGTCGACGCCCTGGCGCTTGAGCGCCGAGAAAAGCTGCACGCTGACCAGGTCCTCCCACTCACGCAGCCGCGAGCGCACCTGCTGCAAGGCATTCTTGGCCGCGCCCTGCTTCAGCTTGTCGGCCTTGGTCAGCAGGATATGCACCGGCAGGTCGCGCTCATCGGCCACATCCAGCAGCGCCAGGTCGAACTCGGTCAATGGGTGACGCACGTCCATCACCAGCACCAGCCCCTTGAGCGAAGCTCGCTTCTGGAGGTATTCGGCCAGGTGGCGCTGCCACTCCAATTTGACCTTTTCGGGCACCTTGGCGTAGCCGTAGCCGGGCAGGTCCACCAGCCGGCGCTCGCTGTCCTCGCCCAGCGAAAAGACGTTGATGAGCTGGGTGCGACCCGGCGTCTTGGAGGTACGCGCGAGCGCCTTCTGTTGGGTGATGGTGTTGATCGCACTGGACTTTCCGGCATTGGAACGTCCGGCAAAGGCGACCTCGACACCACTGTCTTCGGGGCATCGGGCCAGCGTCGGCGCACTGGTGAGGAATCGGGCCAAGGAGTAGTTGAAAGCCATGAGATGGAAGAAATCCTGACGGTGATCAAAGGTAGGGTCGAGGGCCCTGGCATTCCCGCCCCCGGGGTGTTTGGTTATAGTAAGCTTTGAGGCGGCTGCGACCCGGGGAATCATCATAACATTGTGCCGCTGTCGCCAGCGACCGGCCTCAGCGCGGGCGCTTCCCCCTGCAGTGAAGGCCACGCCTTCCGCGGGACCGTGAAAACATTAAAACGGCATAAGTGAACTAGCGATGAGACAGTTACTGGCAAGCCTGGCAATCTCCATCGGCGTCGTCGGCGCCGCCCATGCCGACCTCCAGAGTGACGCAGACGCCGCCGCAGGACGCGACAAGGCTACCGCCTGCGCCGCCTGCCACGGCCAGACCGGCGCCAGTATCGCGCCGACCTTCCCCAACCTGGCCGGCCAGCAGGCCTCCTACCTGGCCAAGCAGATCATCGACATCCGTGACGGCACCCGTCCGGTGCCGCAGATGGCGGGGCAGGTGGACAACTTCAGCGACCAGGACGCCTGGGACGTGGCCGCCTTCTTCGCCGGCCAGGACCCGGTGGTGGGGCAGGCCAAGGATGACGAGGCGTTGCTCGAGCGCGGCGAGGCGCTCTACCGCGCTGGCGACCTGGCCAAGGGCATCCCGGCCTGCAGCGCCTGCCATGGCCCGACCGGCAGCGGCATCGGCTCGGCGGTCTATCCGGGGCTTTCCGGCCAGCACGCCGGCTATGTGGTCAGCACCCTCCAGGCATTCGCCTCCGGCGCCCGCGCCAACAGCCCCGGCGGCGTGATGGCCGACATCGCCGCCAAGATGAGCGATGCCGACATGGAAGCCGTGGCCAACTACGTCCAGGGCCTGCACTGATCGATTCACCTTTCGATGCGTCCCGCGGGGCGGCCCTTGTGGCCGCCCCGTTGCGTTTACCAGCAAAGATAGACATGCGACGCCTGCCCAATCGGGATATTCGGGAACCCTTCGAACGTTGTAGACTCAAAACAGCGTTCGCTTTGCGGCTCCAGGTTCGTCGCGCCCTCGCGCCGCCATGGCATGCCCGCCTCAATCAAGGAGAAAACATTCTATGCTGAAGTCACTGATGATGGGCCTCGCTGGCCTTAGCCTGTCGACCATGGCGGTCGCCACCTCGATCACCGAGGGCGAGGACTACACCGTCGCCCCCAATCAGGTCGAGCTGGGCAGCGACGATGGCAAGATCAACGTGACCGAAGTGTTCTGGTATGGCTGCCCACACTGCTACTCGCTGGAAGATCCGCTCAACGCCTGGGTCGCCGAGCTGCCCGATGACGTCGAGTTCGAACGCATGCCGGCCACCCTGGGCGCGACCTGGGTCAAGCATGCCAAGGCCTTCTATGCCGCCCAGCAGCTCGAGATCCTCGACGAGGTGCACGAGGACTTCTTCGACGCCATCCACCAGGAAGGCGAGCAGCTTACCGAGCCAGCAGACATCGCCGCCTTCTTCAGCGACTACGGTGTCAGCGAAGAGCAGGCGCTCAAGGCGCTGGACGGCTTCGGCGTGAAGTCCCAGATCAATCGCGCCAGCGCCACCATGCGCAACCTCGAACTGATGGGCGTCCCCGCGCTGATCGTCGATGGTCGCTACATCGTCTCGCCGAGCACCGCCGGCAGCCTCGACAACATGCCGCGCATCGCCGAGGCGCTGGTGGAGCAGATCCGCAGCGAACAGGAGTCTGGAGCCCAATGACGTCACTGGCCGAGGAACGCCACCCCACGCTGGACAGAGGTCACCTGAGGCTGGTGACCTTCAACCTGCAGGTAGGTATCCAGACCTCGGCCTACCACCACTACCTCACCCGTAGCTGGCAGCACCTGTTGCCTCACCCGCGTCGGCAACGACGTCTGGACATGATCGCCGAGGTGCTGTCGCACTTCGACATGGTGGGGCTACAGGAGGTGGACGGCGGCAGCTTTCGCTCGAACCAGGTCAATCAGCTCGAGTACCTGGCCATGCAAGGCGGCTTCCCCCACCACTATCAGCAGCTCAACCGCAACCTCGGTCGACTTGCCCAGCACAGCAATGGCCTGCTCTCCCGGCTGGCACCCAGCCGCATCGAGGAGCACCGCCTGCCGGGAACCCTGCCCGGCCGGGGCGCCATCCATGCGCGCTTCGGCCAGGGCCCCGAGGCCCTGCACCTGTTCGTCGCCCACCTGGCCCTGGGCCAGCGCACCCAGAACCTGCAGCTCGACTACCTCAGCGAGCTGATCCAGCCACTCAAGCACGTGGTGGTGATGGGAGACCTGAACTGCACCCCGGATCGCCTGCACGCCCATGACCGCTTCTGTGCCTCGTTGCCGCTGCATCCGGTGCGACCGGCACTGAGCTACCCTTCCTGGCGCCCCAGCCGAGCGCTGGACCATATCCTGCTGTCGTCGTCGCTGGAGGCCGATGAGGCCGAAGTCCTCGACCGACTGTTTTCGGACCACCTGCCGGTGGCTGTCGATATTCGCCTGCCCCAGCCCTGCCTCGCCGCCATCCAGGCCGATCAGCCCGAGCAGCCTGCCTGAGCCATCCTGTCGGCGGCGGACGCCAAGCCAGCGGACCTCGACTTTTGGTGTCATGACAGTGCTACCTCGACTGCCGTATAGTCAGCGTTGACGTGCACCGAGATTCGCTAATGTCTCCGCGTGCCACACTATCCATGACGCCAGGTCCCCCCGGCAAGCCGACGTCCTGCCCTGGCGACGGCGTGCCCGGGCGCCAGCCTGGACAATGATCGCCCTGACACCACCAGCGAGTTCCTATGTCTACATCTTCCGGCTTGCCGGGGCCACTGGCGGCCCTGGACGCCTTCTCCGAACGCCTTGGCAGGGGCCTTTCCTGGCTGATCCTGGCGATGATGATCATCCAGTTCCTGATCGTGGTGCTGCGCTATGCCTTCAGCGTCAACAGCATCCCCATGCAGGAATCGGTGATGTACATGCACGCCGCCGTGTTCATGCTGGCGGCGGCCTACACCCTGAAGCACGGCGGACACGTGCGCGTCGACATCTTCTATCGCGCGATGTCGCCCAGGCGCAAGGCGCTGGTCGACCTGCTCGGCACCCTGCTGCTGCTGCTGCCGGTGATGGGCTTCGTGATCGCCACCAGCCTCGGCTACGTCGGCAAGTCCTGGGCCATCTTCGAGGGCTCACCCGACGCCGGTGGCATCCCCGGGGTGTTCCTGCTGAAGACGCTGATACCGGCCTTCGCCGTGCTGATGATTGTCCAGGGCATCGTCGAGATCTACCGCAATATCCTGATTTTAAAGGGACGTCTCGACCCCAACGCCCTTCCCCATGACGCCGACGAGGAGCACCTGTAAATGCTGGAGTTCATGCCCCTGGTGCTGTTCGGTGTCATCTGTACGGTATTGATGTTCGGTTTTCCGGTCGCGCTGTCGCTGGCCGGTACCGCCCTGGCCTTTGCCGGGCTCGGCTACGGCCTGGAGTCCCTCGGCATCGATGCCAACTTCGACGGCAGCTACCTCAACGCCTTCCCCAATCGCCTCTACGGCATCATGACCAACACCACCCTGCTGGCGGTGCCCTTGTTCGTGCTGATGGGCGTGCTGCTCGAGAAGTCCAAGGTCGCCGAAACCCTGCTCGACGCCATGGCCCTGCTGTTCGGCTCGCTGCGCGGCGGACTCGGCATCTCGGTGACCCTGGTCGGCATGATGCTGGCCGCTTCCACCGGCATCGTCGGCGCCACCGTGGTCACCATGGGTCTGATGTCGCTGCCGACCATGCTCAAGCGCGGCTACAGCCAGTCGCTGGCCACCGGCACCATCTGCGCCACCGGCACCCTGGGTCAGATCATCCCGCCGTCCATCGCTCTGGTGCTGCTTGGTGACGTGCTGTCCAGCGCCTACCAGCAGGCCCAGCTGTCCATGGGCATCTTCAGCCCCAAGACGGTGTCGGTGGGTGATCTGTTCATGGGGGCGCTGGTCCCGGGCCTGATCCTGGTGCTGGTGTATATCGTCTACGTCAGCCTGGTGGCGCTGTTCAAGCCCAGCGCCGCCCCTGCCGCCGATCGCCAGGAACTGATGGCCGAGCTGGGCCACACCTCGGGCATCGGCCTGCTGCTGCTCAAGGGCCTGGTGCCGCCCATCGTGCTGATCGTCGCGGTGCTCGGCTCGATCCTGGCCGGACTGGCCACCCCCACCGAGGCTTCCGCGGTGGGTGCCTTCGGCGCCCTGGTGCTGGCCCTGGCCTATCGTCGCCTCGATCTGGCCACGCTCAAGGACGTGCTGCGCTCCACCACCCACGTCACCACCATGGTGTTCCTGATCCTGATCGGCGCGGCGCTGTTCTCGCTGGTGTTCCGCGCCTACGGCGGTGAAGAGCTGGTCACCCATCTGTTCGAGAACATGCCCGGCGGGGTAGTCGGCGCCACCATCATCGTGATGCTGGTGATCTTCCTGCTCGGCTTTATCCTCGACTTCATCGAGATCACCTTCGTGGTGGTGCCGATCGTCGGTCCGATTCTGCTGGCCATGGGCCTGGATCCAATCTGGCTGGGCATCATGATCGCAATCAACCTGCAGACGTCCTTCCTGACGCCTCCCTTCGGCTTCGCCCTGTTCTACCTGCGCGGGGTGGCCCCGGAGTCGGTACCGACGTCCGCGATCTACCGAGGCGTCATTCCGTTCATCGTGCTTCAGCTCGGCATGCTGCTGGCCCTTTCGTTCTTCCCGGAACTCGCCACCTGGCTGCCGGAGCAGTTCTGATGCAAGAAACGGCCACCTGGCTGCCGGAGCAGTTCTGATCCGGCGCGTTGGCGATGCGTGGACGGCAGCCCACGCCGGGGGGTGCCCCCGGCGTCTATAGTTGCCCGACGAGCCATCGCCCGCTTCACGGCGTCTCGGGCCATCCCGCGAGACGCCAACTACCCGCCGGCCCTACCCTGGCCGGCAGGTCCCGACAACGCCAATACCATACAAAGGGGACTTACATGCAACGCAGCTCAATCGCCAAGGCCATTACCCTCGCCGGTGCCTCCGGTCTACTGCTGGTCGGAGCCCAGGCCCAGGCCCAGGACACCTTCGAGTGGAAGCTGGTCACCTCCTGGCCGAAGAACTTCCCCGGTGTCGGCCAGGGTCCCGAGCGTCTGGCCAAGCTGGTCGAGGAAATGTCCGACGGCCGCCTGACGATCGAGGTGTTCGGTGCCGGCCAGCTGGTACCGGGCTTCGAGGTCTTCGACGCCGTCGCCGAAGGCACCGCCCAGATGGGCCACTCTGCCTCCTACTACTGGAAGGGCAAGGCGCCCGCCGCCCAGTTCTTCGCCGCCGTGCCCTTCGGCATGAACGCCCAGGAAATGAACGCCTGGCTACACTATGGTGGCGGCCTGGAGCTGTGGAACGAGCTCTACGATGACTTCGGCGTCGAGGTCATGACCGCCGGCGCCTCCGGCGTACAGATGGGCGGCTGGTACAACCAGGAAATCAATTCGGTCGACGACCTGGACGGCCTCAAGATGCGCATGCCGGGCCTCGGTGGTGAGGTCATGAACCGCATGGGCGTGGCCATCGTCAATATGCCCGGCGGCGAGATCTTCACCTCGCTGCAGTCCGGCGCCATCGATGCCACCGAGTGGATCGGCCCGTACAACGACCTGGCCTTCGGCCTGCATCAGGCCGCCGAGTACTACTACTACCCGGGCTGGCATGAGCCGACGGTGATGTTCGAGGCCATCGTCAACGATGAGGCCCTGGCCGAGCTGCCCGCCGACCTTCAGGCGATCCTGCGCACCGCGGTGCGCGACGTGAACCAGGACGTGCTGGACGAGTACACCGCGCGCAACAACGATGCCCTGGCCACCCTGATCAACGAACACGACGTCCAGCTGCGCAAGCTGCCCGACGACGTGCTCGCCCAGGCTCAGGAGATCTCCGCCGAGGTGGTGCAGGAACTGGCCGACTCCAGCGATATCGCCGGTCGCATCTACGAGTCGTACCGCGACTTCCAGGACAAGGTGGTGAACTACCACGCCATCTCCGAGCAGGCCTACTACAACGCCCGCAACCCGGACGGCGGCACCGACTTCGGCCAGGAGTAACCCATCCAGAAGGTGTCGAGCATTGCCGACACAAGCACCCAGGGGCCGCCTCGCGCGGCCCCTGTCCGTTTTCGGGGCACGGGCGGACATCGTGTCGACTCTCGAGCCTTGCTCGAAGCGCTCGCTCTCGAGTAGTGATCAGCCGCAGCTGAAATAGCGTTCGGCAAACCACAGCAGCACCGCGTAGCGCCCGCCCTTGCTGACGACGATCCACAGCGTGGCTCGCCACCACGGCAGCCGGGCGATTCCCGCGAGTACCGTCAGCGGATCCCCCACCACCGGCAGCCAGGCCAGCAGCAGACTCGCTTCTCCGCCCTTGCGATACCAGCGCTGGGCTCGTGCCAGTCCCGCCCGGGAGGCGGGAAACCAGCGACGATCGACATACTGGGTGGCGTAGCGGCCCAGGGCGACATTGACCAGACTGCCCAGGGTATTGCCCAGGGTGGCCACCAGCCACAGCGCCAGCGGCGCTTCACCCCGGCACCACAGCGCGGCCAGCCATAGCTCGGACCCTCCGGGCAGCAGGGTGGCGCTGGCAAACGCCATGACAAACAGACTCAGCATGATGCGCTCGACATTGGCTCTCTCAGCGCCGCCTCTTGTATTCTGTGTCTTCTGCTGACTTTCGGGTGTCTTTCATGTCCCACGCCGTATCCATCCCTCACACGCTGACCATCGCCGGCTCCGACCCTTCTGGCGGCGCCGGCCTCCAGGGCGACCTCAAGACGCTGTCGGCCCTGGGCACCTATGCCACCAACGTCATCACCGCGGTGATCGCGCAGAATACCTGTGGGGTACGCGAGGTGCACCCGGTGGCTGCAGAGAGCATCCGGGTGCAGCTCGATCACCTGCTCGACGACGTGCGCATCGACGCGGTGAAGATCGGCATGGTCGCCAGCCGCGAGGTCGCCGAGACCCTGCGAGAAGCGCTCGAGACCAGGCGTCCCCGCTGGATCGTTCTCGACCCGGTGATGGTGGCCAAGAGCGGCGACATCCTGGTCGATGAGGCCGGGATCAGTGCGGTACGCGATGTGCTGGTGCCGCTGGCCGACGTGATCACCCCCAACCTGCCCGAGGCGGCGGTACTGCTGGGGGTCGAGCCGCCCACCAGCGCCGATGCCATGGAGGCGATGCTGCCCGCGCTCAAGCAACTGTCCGCCCCCTATGTGCTGCTCAAGGGTGGCCATCTCGATGGTGACAGCTGTCCCGACCTGCTGGCCTCGCCCGGTGGCGATCGCTGGCTGCCGGCGCCGCGCATCGATACCCAGAACCTGCATGGTACCGGTTGTGCCCTGTCCTCGGCGATCGCCGCCAAGCTGGCCCATCTGCCCCAGGACGCCGACGAGGCGCAGGTCATCGACGCCATCGGCGACGCCAAGCGCTGGCTGCACCAGGCGCTCGACGCCAGCCGGCGGCTGTCGGTGGGCCAGGGGCGTGGCCCGGTGCATCACTTCCACGCCTGGTGGTAGCGGCAGGAGGCAGTGGCTGGCGATGGCGGGTCGTGGAAGCCACGATGCGCCGAGTCTGATCTGATCCGAGCGCAGGACAAGCGCTATCGTGCACTGACAGGGACTGACGACACCGTCGCTTGCGCGAATCGGCACGTCCGCCCATGCTGAAGGTTCACCCACTGGCGTCGTGAGGGCAGAGCCATGACTCGCACCCTGCTGTTTGCCTGTGACCTGTCGGCAGAAAACCGTTCCGCCTTCGGCCGCGCCATCCGCCTGGCCAACGAGATGGGCGCCCGTCTCGATGTACTGCACGTGCTGGATCCCTATCTGCCCCACCGGGTGCTGCGCGACCTGGAAGGTGCGGTAGTAGATGACATCCACGCCATCGCCACCGACCTGCGCGAGGACTACGCACTGGCCGAACCGCCGCTGCTGGTGCAGACGGTGACCGGCGCCCCCTACGCCGAGATCATCCGTGAGGCCCACGATCGCAACGCCGAGATGATCATCCTCGGCACCCATCGCAAGCGCGGACACCCTGACCTGATCGGCGGCACCACCCTGGCCCGGGTGCTGTTGAGCGCCCCCTGTCCGGTGCTGACCGTCAGCCAGCCCCCCGCAGAGCCGTGGAACGACATCCTGGTCCCGGTGGATTTCTCCCTGACCTGCCGTCGCACCCTGCGCGAGACCCTGCGACACTTTCCGGAATCCCGCCTCGAACTGCTCCACGCCTGGGACGTGCCGGGCGAGCGCGAACTCGGCTCCGATACCGACTTCGCGCAGTGGCGCGATCGTGAGGTCATCCGACTTAGACAGCAGCTCGAACAGGAGATCGACCACCTGATGGCGGAATTCGATCGGGTGCCGGAACTGGAACTGGTGCTGGAACAGGGCGACCCCCTGGACGTGTTGATCGCCCATCTGCGCCGTCAGCCTCCCGATCTGCTGGCGCTGGGCAACCGCAGTCAGGCGGGCAGACGCAGTCAGATTACCAAGCGTCTGCTGGCGGAGCCCCGTTGCGACATCATGCTGTGCCGCGCCTGGTAGTCACGGGAAGAACGCTCTACAAAAACTGTACATAAGTCATATCTCGCGCCATGATGTGTACAACATCATGTCACGGGAGTTTCATCATGCCTTCGCGACAACCCCGACAGCACCCGCTGGTTCGGCTGCTTGCCGCCGTCAGCCTGATCACCTGTCTGACCCTGACCATGGCCGCGCCCCCCGAGGCCAACGCCCAGACGTCGACGCAGCAGGTCAGCGTCAAGAGCGCTAGCTTTGCCACCCAGATCGACGACGGCCGGCGCTACGAGATGATCGGCCACGGGCTCTTCACCTATCTGGTGTGGGACGCCTACGCCGGCGCCTACTACCAGGCCGCGGGGTACCCCCGCCCCGCTCCCGAATCCGACGTCCCGCGCCGGCTGGTGCTGCACTACTTCCATGCCATCGAGGCCGACGACTTCGCCAGCACCACCCTCGATACCGTACGCGAGCAGGTCGGCGCCGTGGACTTTCCGTCGATTCGCCGCCCGCTGACCGCGCTGGTCGACAGCTATCGCTCCGTCACGCCGGGCGACCGCTATTCGCTGACCTGGGATGGCGAGAGCCTGATCCTGGCGCTCAATGGCGCCCCGCTGCACCGCTCCAACGACAAGGCGCTTGCCAACGCCATGTTCGCCATCTGGCTCGGTGAAGACCCCCTGGACCGCGACTTCCGCGACGCTCTGCTGGGGCGCTGACGCCGGCGCCTCCCTGGCCAGGCAGGCCCGTGCTAGGCTAGCGGGCCCTGCTGTGTGCAATCCCCCACCTGTTGCCAGAGGAAGCCCTGCATGAAAGCCCTGATCCAACGTGTCCGCCGTGCCAGTGTCGAGGTCGAAGATCGCACCGTCGGCGCCATCGACCACGGCCTGCTGGCCCTGGTCGGGGTGGAAAAAGGCGATGACGAGGCCTCGGCCGACCGCCTGCTGCACAAGCTGCTGCACTATCGCGTGTTCGCCGACGACCAGGACAAGATGAATCTCAATGTGCAGCAGGCCGGTGGAGGCCTCTTGCTGGTGTCCCAGTTCACCCTGGCCGCGGATACCCGAAAGGGGCTGCGCCCCAGCTTCTCCAGCGCGGCGCCGCCGGCCGAAGGCGATCGTCTGTTTCACTACCTGCTCGACCAGGCCCGCCAGCGCCATGCGCCGGTGGCCAGCGGCGAGTTCGGCGCCAATATGCAGGTGGCACTAATCAACGACGGGCCGGTGACCTTTCTGCTGGAGAGCTGAGAGCCCCCTCCTGGCGCCGAGCGCCAACATGCAGCTCACCTTCAGGACGATTAATCAACGACGAGCCGGTGACCTTTCTCCTGGAGAGCTGAGAGCCCCCTCCTGGCGCCGAGCGCCAACATGCAGCGCACGCGGCGTCGTGCCACCTTTCTGACTTTCAAAAGCCCGATCGCAACGCGATGTCGGCGGGGCGGTAAACCAGACTGTCTCGTCTCGCCCCGTCTCACCTTGATGTTTATGGAAACATTTACCACAATCACCTGTATACAAAAACAACCGGTGATCGTATCCATGAGCAACGCCCGCTACCCCGTCAGCGTCTCGGTCTTCGACTTCCACGGCCGGCCACCACTGAGCCGTGCCCTGCCACTGTCGCTGCAACACATCCTCGCCATGATCATGGGTACCATCACGGTGCCGATCATCGTCTCCGGTGCCATCGGCGCCTCCACCGCCGAAACCCTGCTGCTGATCCAGATTTCGCTGGTGGCCTCGGCGCTGTCGACGCTGATCCAGCTGTTCGGTGTCTGGCGCTTCGGTGCCCGCCTGCCGACCATCTTCGGTGTCGGCTTTGCCTACGTGCCCACCCTGACCGCCGTGGGCGCCCAGTATGGCCTCGGCGGCATCCTCGGCGCCCAGTTGATCGGCGGCATGGCGATGCTGCTGGTCGGGTTCGGTATCCGCCCGCTGCGTCATCTGTTTCCGCCGGTGGTGGCGGGGGTGGTAGTGCTGGTGATCGGCCTGTCGCTCTACGACATCGCCATCCACTACATGGCCGGGGGCAAGGGGAGCGCCGACTACGGTGGCGGCAGGCAGTGGCTGGTGGCGCTGGTCACTCTGGCCGTGGTGCTGGCGATTTCCCAGTTCGGGCGGGGCTTCATCAAGCTCGCCGCGATCATCTGCGGCATCGTGGTGGGCTACGCGCTGGCACTCGCGCTGGGCATGGTGGACTTCACTGCGGTGCATCAGGCTGCCTGGTTCAGTGCGCCGCGCCCGCTCCCCGTGACGCTCGAATTCGCGCCGGTGGCGATCCTGTCCATGGTGATCATCTGCGTGGTCAATTCGGTGCAGACCATCGGTGATCTATCCGCTACCACCATCGGTGGCATGAATCGCGAGCTGGGCCATCGGGAGCTGTCCGGGGGCTTGCTGGGCAACGGCCTGTGCACTCTGGTCGGTGCCCTGTTCGCGGCTCTGCCGACGGCGTCGTTCAGCCAGAACGTCGGTATCGTCGCCATGACCAAGGTCATCAGTCGTTCGGTGCTGGCACTGGCGGCGCTGTTTCTGCTGGCGGCGGGACTGATGCCGAAGTTCGGCGCGCTGATGACCACCATTCCCTATCCGGTGCTCGGTGGCGCCACCATCACGGTGTTCGGCATGATCACCATAACCGGTATCCAGCTGCTGACCCGCGACGAGCTGTCCGGGCGCAACATGACCATCGCCAGCCTGGCGCTGGCGCTGGGCCTCGGGCTCGCCGCGGCGCCGCAGGCCATCGCCGCGCTGCCGGACACGATCGAGATGGCGATCGGTGGATCACCCGTGGTGGTGGCGGCGCTCACCGCCGTACTGCTCAATCTGCTGCTGCCTCACAAGAGCCTGGCCGATGAGCAGGCCGAGCGCGAGCGGCTGGCCGCGCGCATGGAAGCCAGCGACACGGCTCCCGCAAGCGTGCCCGCCTCACCCCGGTGCGACTCGCAATAGCCGTTCGCCACTCCCACTCGCCCCGGCTATCGGGCGACCCGGCGACCCGAGGCGCTATCGAACCGAGCGTGGCTCAGCCCGAGAGCGCCTCGTTCATTTCCTCGAGCGCCTCTTCGGCGGCGAGCCAGTCGGCCTCCAGCTCCTCGAGGCGCGCCTTGAGCTCGCCCTGGCGCGCCAGACAGTCGGTCAGTTCCTGCTTGCGCGCCGCGTCGGTGTAGAGCTCGGCGTCGCCGAGCTGCGCTTCCACCTCGCCGAGCTCAGCCTGGACCTTCTCCATGGCCTTTTCGGCCTTGTCCCGCTCGCGCTTCAAGGGCCTGAGCTTCTCGCGCAGCTCGGCGGCGGCGCGGCGCGAGGCCTTGCGATCCTCCCGCGGGGCGGCCTGGCCAGCCTCGGCCCTGTCGGCCTTGTCTTCCCTGGCCGCGCGACGGTCGCTTTCCAGGCGTGACTTGAGCCAGGCCCGGTAATCCTCCAGATCGCCATCGAAGGGTTCGACCCGATGGTCGGCGACCTTCCAGAACTCGTCCACGGTGGCCTTGAGCAGGTGGCGGTCGTGGGATACCACGATCACCGTTCCTTCGAACGACGCCAACGCCTCGGTCAGCGCCTCGCGCATCTCCAGGTCCAGGTGGTTGGTCGGCTCGTCGAGCAGCAGCAGGTTGGGCTTCTGCCAGGCAATCAGGGCCAGCGCCAGGCGTGCCTTCTCGCCGCCGGAGAACAGCTCGACCCGGGCAAACACGTCGTCTCCCGGAAAGCCGAAGCCACCCAGGAAGTTGCGGATATCGCTGTCGGCGGCCTGGGGCGACAGGCGTTGAACATGGGTGAAGGGGGTCGCCTTGAGATCGAGCCCTTCGAGCTGGTGCTGGGCGAAGTAGCCCACCGCCAGGTGCTCGCCGGGCACCCGACGGCCAGAGAGCAACGGCAGATCGCCGGTGAGCGACTTGATCAGGGTCGACTTGCCCGCGCCATTGGGACCGAGCAGTCCGATGCGCTGTCCCGGCAGCAGGGTCAGCTTCACGTCGGACAGCTGGGTGCGCTCGCTGCCGTCCTCACGACGATAGCCCAGGCTGGCGTCATCGATCACCAGCAGCGGATGAGACGTCTTGTCCGCCGCCGGCAAGGTAAAGTGAAAGGGGGAATCGACGTGGGCCAGGGCGATGTCGCCCATGCGCTCGAGCATCTTCAGTCGGCTCTGGGCCTGGCGCGCCTTGGTCGCCTTGTAGCGAAAGCGGGCGACAAACTTCTCGATCTCCTCGCGACGCGCCTGCTGCTTCTCGGCCTGGGCCTGCTGCAGCGCCAGCTTCTCGGCGCGGGTCCGCTCGAAGGTGGTGTAGTTGCCCCGATAGAGCACCAGGCTGCGACGATCGAAGTGCACGATGTGGTCACACACCGCATCGAGAAAGTCGCGGTCGTGGGAGATCAGCAACAGGGTGCCGGGATAGCGCGTCAGCCACTGCTCTAGCCACAGCAGCGCGTCCAGATCCAGGTGGTTGGTCGGCTCATCGAGCAGCAGCACGTCGGAGGGCATGAACAGGGTACGCGCCAGGTTGGCTCGCATGCGCCAACCACCGGAGAACGCCGACAGCGGCTTGTCCAGATCGTGCTGGGCGAAGCCCAGCCCGACCAGCAACTGGGCCGCGCGGGCTGGCGCGCTGTAGCCGTCCAGCGCCTCGATGGCGCCGTGAAGTTCGGCCTCGCGGTGGTGGTCGCCGTCGGCCTGGGCACAGGCGAGGGCTGCCTCGGTGCGCCTTAGTTCCGCGTCCCCGTCGAGCACGTACTCGATGATGGGGCGAGACAGCGCCTCGACCTCCTGCGCCATATGGGCAATGCGCTGGCCGCCACTCATCTCGACCGCGCCCTTGTCGGCGCCGATCTCGCCGAGGATCAGGCCAAACAGACTGGACTTGCCGGCGCCATTGGGGCCCACGATACCGGCCTTGTGGCCGGCGTGCAGGGTCAGGTCGGCACCCTCGAACAACGGCTCGGCGCCGCGTTGCAGGGTTACTTGGCGCAGTGCAATCATCACGGCTCCATCGGGATGAGCCCGCCGGGCCGGGCACCCGCGAGCTTCTCTAATAAAAGAAGGATATCGTCTTGGACCCCGATTCTACCGAATTCACCGCTCGCCTGCGCCCTCGCCTGGCAACTTCGCCGCTATGGGACTTCGCCCTGGCAATCTATGCCCGGCCAGGCGTCGAGCAAGCCTGCCTGACGCTGCAGGATGAGCACGGCTGGGATGTGTGTGAACTGCTGTGGCGCTGCTGGCTGTATCAACACGGCGCCCAGGCAGGTGCGCTGCCGTCAGAGGTCGCCGCCTGGCAGCGCGAGGTCACCCAGCCTCTGCGCCGACTGCGCAGGGATCTGAAGCCCCAGGCGCAAGCCGACCCGCAGGTGGCGAGCGTTCGCTCGCGGATCAAGCAGGCGGAGCTCGAAGCCGAGCAACAATGCCTGCAGATGCTCATGAAAATTAGCCTGAACGAACTGGCTTTCTCGCCGATACCCGCCAGACGCCAAGGTCTAGAAAATGTGCTGCTTTCTAGCCAACAACGGCAGAAAAAAACGCAACTTATGGCCATAAGAAGCGTGGAAAGCCAGCTTGACCCTCTTCCGGCAGCGCGCTAGCCTGACGTTAACTGCATGAGAATTCCTGCATTTTTTGCATGATCGATCTTGTTCGCGCCAATAGCACAAGGTCCGAGATTCCGAAGCGAGACACGAAGCAATACAACAGGCGAGCGCGATCCGCCCATAGCTCCAACACCTGCAGAGGAACCACAAGAATGAAGGCAACACAGCTGCTGACCACCGCCAGCATCGGCGCCCTGATGCTGGGTCTTTCCTCCACCGCCATGGCCGACAACTGGCGCTACGCCCACGAAGAGTACGAGGGCGATGTCCAGGACGTCTTTGCCCAGGCGTTCAAGCAGTACGTCGAGGAGAATTCCGACCATTCCGTCCAGGTCTACCGCTTCGGCGAGCTGGGTGAATCCGACGACATCATGGAGCAGACCCAGAACGGCATCCTGCAGTTCGTCAACCAGTCTCCCGGCTTCACCGGCGCGCTGATTCCCGAAGCCCAGATCTTCTTCATTCCCTACCTGCTGCCCACCGACGAAGAAACCGTGCTGAAGTTCTTCGACGAGAGCAAGGCGATCAACGAGATGTTCCCCGAGCTCTACGCCGAGCACGGGCTGAAGCTGATGCAGATGTACCCGGAAGGGGAAATGGTGGTCACCGCCGACGAGCCGATCACCTCGCCGGAGGACTTCGACAACAAGAAGATCCGCACCATGACCAACCCGCTGCTGGCAGAGACCTACGACGCCTTCGGCGCGACTCCCACGCCGCTGCCCTGGGGCGAGGTCTACGGCGGTCTGCAGACCGGCATCATCGACGGTCAGGAAAACCCGATCTTCTGGATCGAGTCCGGCGGTCTGTACGAGGTCTCCCCGAACCTGACCTTCACCGGCCACGGCTGGTTCACCACCGCCATGATGGCCAACCAGGACTTCTATGACGGCCTGTCCGACGAGGACAAGCAACTCGTCCAGGACGCCACCGACTCCGCCTACGACACCACCATCGAGCACATCCAGGGCCTCGCCGAAGAAGCCCTCGGCAAGATCCAGGAAGCGTCTGACGAGGTCACCGTGACTCGCCTGGACGACGAACAGATCCAGGCCTTCAAGGATCGCGCTCCGCAGGTCGAGGAGAAGTTCATCGAGATGACCGGTGAAGGCGGTCAGGAACTGCTCGACCAGTTCAAGGCTGACCTGGAAGCGGTTCAGTCCGGCGAGGAGTAATCCTCGTCTGAGCCATCGCTCCCGAAAGGGGCAGCCCTACCCGGCTGCCCCTTTTGTGTTTCCAGAGCCCTGAATAGCGACCCGACAGTCGCCGCCACGCCAGGCGCGCTGCGTGCATCCAGCGTTGACCAGATGGCTGCGAACCGCGACCCAGAGGGCGTACGCTGCGATACAGGTACGTGCGTTTCTCCCGGAATTCCCGACCAAGGATCCCATCATGACCGAAGAAGAATCCGAACAGCACTACCACTCGGGGTTGCCTGGTTTTCTGGGCACCATCGATACGTGGATCAGCAAGCTGGAAGCCATCATTCTTGCAGTGGGTGTGCTGCTGATGGCGGCCAATACCATCGCCAACGTCGTTGGCCGCTTCGTGCTCGGCGAGAGCATCTTCTTCAGCGGCGAGATCAACCGCATTCTGATCATCATGATCACCTTTGCCGGTATCGGCTATGCGGCGCGCCACGGGCGCCATATTCGCATGTCGGCGATCTACGATGCCCTGCCGGTAGGTGGCCGCAAGGCATTGATGATCTTCATCTCCCTGTTTACCTCTCTGGTGATGTTCTTCCTGCTGTACTACTCGGTGATCTACATCGTCGACCTGTATGACAAGGGACGCATTCTGCCCGCCCTTGGCATCCCGATCTTCTGGATCTACCTGTGGGTACCGCTGGGCTTTCTGATCACCGGTATCCAGTACCTGCTCACCGCCATCAAGAACCTGACCTCCCGCGACGTCTACCTGTCGACCGGCGTGCTGGATGGCTACAAGGATACGGAGACCGAAGTATGAGTGACGCGACGGTGGCAGCAGGAGGACAGCCCCAATGACAACCATAATGGTCACCACCATGATCGCCCTGCTGTTGCTGGGCTTCCCCATGATGATCCCGCTGATCACCGCGGCGGTCATCGGTTTCTTCATGATGTTCAACGGCCTGGACCAGATGGACACGCTGATCCAGCAGATGATGGCGGGCATCCGGCCGGCCTCGCTGATCGCCGTGCCGATGTTCATCCTCGCCGCCGACATCATGACCCGCGGCCAGTCGGCAGAGCGCCTGATCAACATGGTCATGGCCTTCATCGGCCACGTGAAGGGCGGCCTGGCGGTATCCACCGCGGCCTCCTGCACCCTGTTCGGCGCCGTGTCCGGCTCGACCCAGGCCACCGTGGTAGCGGTGGGCTCGCCGCTGCGCCCGCGCATGCTCAAGGCCGGCTACTCCGACTCCTTCACCCTGGCGTTGATCATCAACTCGAGTGACATCGCCTTTCTGATCCCGCCCAGCATCGGCATGATCATCTATGGCGTGATCTCGGGCACCTCCATCGGCGAGCTGTTCATCGCCGGCATCGGGCCAGGCCTGCTGATCCTGCTGATGTTCTCCATCTACTGCGTGCTCTACGCGGTAATCCGCGACGTCCCCACCGAGCCCAAGGCGTCCTGGAGCGAGCGTCTCTCCGCGGTGCGTCAGGCGCTGTGGCCGCTGGGCTTCCCGGTGATCATCGTCGGCGGCATCTACGGCGGCATCTTCAGCCCCACCGAGGCCGCCGCGGCCTGCGTGCTCTATGCGGTGCTGCTGGAGTTCGTGGTGTTCCGATCGCTGAAGATGAACGACATCTACGCCATCGCCAAGTCCACCGGCCTGATCACCGCGGTGGTGTTCATCCTGGTCGCCGTGGGCAACGGCTTCTCGTGGATCATCTCCTTCGCCCAGATCCCGCAGGCCATGCTCGAGGCGGCCGGGATCAACGAAGCGGGTCCCACGGGCGTGCTGATCGCCATCTGCATCGCCTTCTTCGTCGCCTGCATGTTCGTCGACCCGATCGTGGTCATCCTGGTGCTGACGCCGATCTTCGCGCCGGCCATCGAGGCCACCGGACTCGACCCGGTGCTGGTGGGTATCCTGATCACCCTGCAAGTGGCCATCGGCTCGGCGACGCCACCCTTCGGCTGCGACATCTTCACCGCCATCGCGATCTTCAAGCGGCCCTATCTGGACGTGATCAAGGGCACACCGCCGTTCGTGTTCCTGCTGATCCTGGCCGCGGCCCTGCTGATCATGTTCCCGCAGATTGCGTTGTTCCTGCGCGACGTCGCCTTCCGCTAGGCGGCGTCTATCGGATGCGCGGAGACCAAGCTTGAGGAGAGACCGATGTTCAATCGAATCCTGGTGGCGGTGGACGGCTCCAAGGGCGCCCTCAAGGCGCTGGAGAAGGCCGTGGGGCTGCAGTACCTGACCGGCGCCGAGCTCTACATCCTGTGTGTGTTCAAGCACCACAGTCTGCTCGAGGCCTCCCTGTCGATGGTTCGCCCGGACAAGCTGGACCTGCCCGACGATGCCCTCAAGGAGTACGCCTCGGAGATCGCCGTGCATGCCAAGAACCACGCGGTGGAACTGGGGGTACCGCTGGAAAAGGTGCGCGCCTTCGTCAAGGGAGGCCGCCCCTCGCGCACCATCGTGCGCTTCGCCCGCAAGCGCGAGTGCGATCTGATCGTGATCGGCGCCCAGGGCACCAACGGCGACGCCAGCCTGATCCTGGGCAGTGTCGCCCAGCGGGTGTCGGGGTCGGCGCAGTGCCCGACCCTGGTGGTCTAGCGCCACACTCATCACGGCAACCACAGACGCAGCCGCAACCACAGGCCCGGGTCATGCCCGGGCCTGCCTCGTAGGGGGTAACGCACGGCGGGTGCGGAACCCTTTTGCCCCTGTTACAGTCACAACAACGACATTCACACTACGGCCAACGCGCCAGCCAAGGATTTCCATGAAGACACTGCTGACTTCCGCCTCCCTGATCGCCCTGCTGGGCGCCGCTCCCATGGCCTTCTCCGCCCCCGAGAGCGACCAGGAAAAGCTTAGCTACAGCCTGGGTGTGACCCTGGGCCAGAGCATCAAGCAAGACGTGGAAGACCTCGACACGGATGCCTTCAGCGAGGCGATCAAGGACGTGTTCGCCGACGACGGCCTCGACATGACCGACGAGGAGATCGCCGCCGCCCTGACCAAGTTCCAGGAAGAGGCCATGGCCAAGCGCGCTGAAGAACAGCAGCAACGTGCCGAAGAGATGGCCCAGCAGGCGGACGCCAACAAGCAGGAAGGCGAGGCCTACATGGCCGAGAACGCCGACAAGGACGGCGTTACCACTACCGACTCCGGGCTGCAGTACAAGGAGCTCGAGGAAGGTGACGGCGCCTCCCCCGAGGCCGGCGACACCGTGCAGGTCAACTACGAAGGCAAGCTGATCGACGGCACCGTGTTCGACAGCTCCTACGAGCGCGGCGAGCCGGTATCCTTCCAGGTGGGCCAGGTCATCGAGGGCTGGCAGGAAGCCCTGAAGATGATGAACGTGGGCGACACCTGGGAAGTCGTGATTCCGCCGGAGCTGGGCTACGGCGCGCGTGGCCAGGGCCCCATCGGCCCCAACGAGACCCTGATCTTCAAGGTCGAGCTGCTTGACGTGAACCCCAGCGACGAAGGCTGAGTCGATGACTCACCTTAGTCGTGCCAACGCCAGCCTCCTCGCGGGGCTGGCGTTTTTCGTGCTGGCCCCTCAGGCCTCGGCCGACTCCCCCGACGCCCTGCCCGCGCTGGGCCTCTCGAAGGACCGTCTGGCCACCATCGGCGTCTCGTCCGGCGGCTACATGGCCGCGCAGCTGGCGGTGGCCTGGCCCGAGCGCTTCGATGCGCTCGGGCTGGTCGCCGCCGGCCCCTGGGGCTGTGCCCGGGGCGAGCTGGGAGTGGCGCTGGGTCAGTGCATGTTCACTCGCCTTGGCGACCCCGACCTGGCTGCGATCGACAGCCGCCTTGCGGACTACCGCGAGCTTGAGCGCGCGGGTAGCGCTGAATCGCTCGACGACCTCAAGGTGTATCTCTGGCACGGTGAGGACGATGGCACCATCGATCCCGACGTCGGACACGCCGCCGCTCGACAATGGCGTGACTGGCTCGCCGACGATGATCAACTGAAGACGGTGTTTCAGGACGGCGCGGGGCACGGCTGGCCGGCGCTGGACGCCTCTGGCGAGGCGGACCTGGCCGACTGCGAAGAGGGCGGTGCGCCCTACCTGCTCGACTGCGGCCTGGACCTGGCCGGCGAGGCACTGGGCTGGTGGTGGGACGATCTGGCGCCTGCCGGCGAGGCCGACGACCAGCGCCTGCTGGCCTTCGACCAGAGTGAGTTCGACGCCAAGGGACTCGCCGACACCGGCTTTGTCTATCTGCCGAAGCAGTGCGAAAGCGGCGACTGCGCACTGGTGGTGGCGCTGCATGGCTGCCAGATGGGCGTGGACGACGATGAAGGCGCAGCGACGCCATTCACCCGGGCAAGCGGCCTGAACCGTTACGCCAAGAGCAACGACCTGGTGGTGCTCTACCCCCAGGCCGAGGCCAGCCTGGCCAATCCCAAGGGATGCTGGGACTGGTGGGGGTTCAGCGAGAGTACCTGGCAGCGTGATCCTTTGCATGACAGCCGGGACGGTCGTCAGGTCAGCGCCCTGATGCAAATGGTCGATAGACTGCAGGAAGCGCCCTGAGGCTCATGATCGACAGGCTGCAGGAAGTTAGTTCAACACCCGATCCAGCGCCGCCGAGAGCGGCCCCGGGGTCGGCGCATGCAATACCCGTTCGATGATTTCGCCGCTGGCGTCCACCAGATAGAGCGAGGCCGAGTGATCCACCAGATACTCCACGGCGGATTCCGGCGTCTCGACCTTGCGCCAGACGACGCCGTAGCGCTCGCCGATATCGGCAAGCTCGGCCTGGCTACCGGTGGCGCCGATGAAGTCGTCGCCGAAGGCCTCAAGGTACTCCGACAACCGCTCCAGGGTGTCACGCTCGGGGTCCACCGAAATCATCAACGGCACCACCCGCCGACGCTGCTCTTCGGGCAGTGCCTGGCGCGCCTGGCGCACCACCGCCAGGCTCATGGGGCAGACGTCGGGACACCAGGTGTAGCCGAAGAAGATCACCGCCAGCTGGTCATCATCGAGATCACTCAGCGCAAAGTCGCCCACGGTCGACGCCAGGCGTATCTCACCAGCGACCAGCCCGTCCTGCTCGGCGGGCTGCCAGGGCTTGAAGGTCCACAACAGGGCCGCCGCCAGCATCACCACCGCCGCCAGGACCAGCCCCAGGGTCCGTCGATCGAAGCCGTGTCGTCGTTGCTGCTGTCGTTGCCGTCGGGTCATGGCAGGCTTCGCTCCACGTCCAGATCGAAGGTACTTCCGAGACGCCCACGCGGCGCATCGAAGCTGACCCGGGCACGCCAGGTCATGCGCTCACGGGTGCAGATGCCGAGCTGTCCCACCCCCTGAAAGCGGCCCGGTTCGCCGCCTTGCACGGCGTCGAGATGGAAACGATGCTCGCCCATGTCCATGCCGACCCCTTCGAACACCACCCGTACGTTCTGCGCTTCCACGCCGTCGACGCGCACTTCGAGGGGCAACGACTCCAGCGGGCGAATGTCGCCCTCCACCGGGATCGCCAGGGTCAGCCGCTCATCCTCCTCGAGGCCGACGCCGCAGGGCCCCTGGTGCAGATCGCAGCCGGGCGCGGCCGGATACCAGGTCGTCTCCTGGTGATCGCCAAGCTCGTAGCGCAGCAGGTACCATAGGGCGATCAGCAAGGTGACCACGGTCACCGTGATCAGCAGGCGAAGCCGAGGACGACGGGCGCCGCGCGAGGCTGGGGACTGGCGCGAATGCATGTCGGAGGGCTGCCTCCAAAGGGAATGGGCGTAGGGTAAGCTTATCAGCAAAACTCCGACGCCCCCTGCGCGACAATGTCGCAGCCGTCAACGCGCGCTTACTCACGCTCGACGGCGCACTATTCTGCCACCGGCCTCGCCCGGACAAGGAACGTACATGGCCTCCATCACTGCGGCCCTGGGCCCGCTTTTTCTGCTTATCCTGCTTGGCGCCGTGCTGGGTGTCGGACGCATCCCAGGCGGGGACTTCTGGGCGCGCATGGAGCGCCTGATCTACTTTCTGCTGTTTCCCGCCATGCTGGTGGCGACCCTGGCCAGGGCGGACATCAGCCAGGTACCGGTGGCCAAGCTCGCCCTGGTGCTGCTGGGCACCATGCTGGTGCTCTCCGCTCTGCTGTGGTGGCTCAAGCCCCGCCTGAATCTCGACGCCGCCGCCTTTACCTCTGTCTTCCAGGGCGCGGTGCGCTTCAACACCTATGTCGGCGTCGCCGGCGCCGCTGCGCTGCACGGTCCCCAGGGCGCCACGGTGGCAGCGGTGGCCCTGGCGCTGATGATTCCCACGGTCAATGTGCTGTGCGTGCTGACCTTTATCGCCGCGGGCACCCTAGGTCGCTCGGGTCTATGGCGCTCACTGCTCGCCCTGGCCCAGAACCCGCTGATCCTCGCCTGCCTGATCGGCATCGGGCTCAATCTCTCGGGTATCGGCCTGCCGGGCTGGTCGGCGGGAACCCTGGAGCTGCTGGGACGCGCGGCGCTGCCGCTGGGGCTGGTGGCCGTAGGGGTGGCACTGCGACCCCAGGCCCTGCTGAGGCGCGATCTTGGCCTGTGGGTCTCGAGCCTGGTCAAGCTGGTGCTGATGCCGGCGCTGGTGCTGGTGCTGGCGTGGTTGCTGGGCCTCGACCCTGTCAGCCAGGATGTGGCGCTGCTGTACGCCGCCCTGCCCACCGCCACCTCCGCCTATATTCTGGCACGCCAGCTGGGCGGTGACGCTGAGCTGATGGCCGGACTGATCACCGCCCAGACCCTGGCGGCGATGATCAGCCTGCCGCTGTGGATGCAGCTGACCTGAGGGGCCAGGCGAGGCTTTATTAAAAAAGATTCTCGTTTGTGTTGACGAAACAAATGAGAATGATTTACGCTGAGGTTGTCGGCGTTGATGAGTCGCCGGCGCCAGATACCAGACATTGCCAGTCGCTATCTGGTTTCTCCTCCTCATTGCTAGTCACGGTCCTTGCGCCGCTTCCCTCTGGAAGCGGCTTTTTCATGGCCGCTTGGTTCAGTCCCGCGGCCAGCGCTCCGTCGCCTCGTTGCTCAAGACGTCCTGCCACCGCTTGATTCCGCCATCCCGAGCCTCTGCCCGGTTTCGCCTGCTGTCTTGGCGCCGCCCCTCGCATGCGTCTCCCTTGGCAGAAAGCCAGCGAGTGTGAGCGGACACACTGCCTTAATAAAAAATATTCTCGTTACGCTTGACGAAGAAAATGAGAATGATTTACGCTGAGGTTGTCGGCGTTGATGAGTCGCCGGCGCCAGATACCAGACATTGCCAGTCGCTATCTGGTTTCTCCTCCTCATTGCTAGTCACGGTCCTTTCACCGCTCCCCCGGGAGCGGTTTTCTTTTTTCTGGCCATCGAGGCTTCTGGTCAACCTTGCCCCAAGGCGTTGGCTCCTGTTCGTCGCACCGCTCCCTGCGTCTCACCGCTCTCGTTCATCTCACCCCAGTGCCAGCGGCCTGGCCTCGCGGCTATTCGCAGCCCAGGGGCCTGCACCGCTCAGACGCTGGCGCAAGAGCCCCGCCAGGGCTTCCACCGCCGGCCATGAGGCGGCGGCGATGCGCCGGCTGAAGTACAGGCAGGCGTCGCTGGTACCCAGGTGGGGCAGCCCCTCGGCCTCATCCAGCACGCGCATGCGCGGCGTCAGCCGCTGGCGATCGAGGATGCTCACGGCCAGGCCGACTTCCACGGCCTTTTCCACCGCATGGATGCTGGTACTGGTGAAGACCGCGTACCAGTCGCGCCCCTGACTCTCCAGGGCCTCGACCCCGAGCGATCGGAATGGGCAGTCCAGCGGATGCAGCGCCAGCGGCAACGGCGCCTCGTCGGCGACGCGAAACTCACGGGACGCCGCCCACACCGGCGAGGTCTGCCACAGCGTTTCGCCATTGGTCAGCTGATGCGGACGGTCCAGCGCCACCGCCAGCGACAGCTCACCGCGCTCCAGGCGCCGGGCCAGCTCTCCGCTGGGCGCCGTGACCGCCTCCAGCAGCACATTGGGGTGGCTGGCCAGAAAGTCAGGCAGCACCTGCTCGACCAGATGCGGGGCGTAGCCCTCCGGCATGCCGAAGCGCACCCGCCCGCTGAGTCCCTGTCCGGTCAGTCGCGCCACCAGGCCGTCGTGCTGGCGCAGCAGCTCACGCGCCTCCTGCAGCAAGGCCTCGCCGGCCGGCGACGGCGACACTCCGCGCGGCCCACGGATCAGCAGGCGCGCATCGAGACGCTGCTCGAGGCGCTTGATCTGCATGCTCAAGGCACTGACGGTGCGGTGTCGCAACTCCGCCGCCGCCGCCAGACTGCCCTGCTGGGCCACCGTCACAAAGCTGCGCAGCGCCTCCAGATCCAGCGCCGCTCCCGTGTTCTCGGTCATCGTTGCTCCCCCTATGGCGCCAGACCACCCTACCCGAAGACTTCAATATTATTGAAGTCAGCGTGAAAAACGTTTCGCTACTCGAAAGGCTAGCACCACGGCAGACTGCTCATCCAGCGCTTCCTTTGTCCAGCGCTGCCGTCATCCACCCGTGCTCAAGGAGGCCCCATGCAGACGCTGCTACCCCGCCTGATCCCCCTGCTCCACCAGCTTCCCCGGCAACTGGGCAAGCACTCGGGTGCCCTGATGGTCGCCACGGGCTTCGTGGTCTGCTGGAGCAGCGGTTTCGTCGGCAGTCGCATGGCGGTGGACCTGGATGTGCCGGTGATGGGGCTCTATGCCTGGCGCTTTGCCCTGGCGACCCTGCTGGCCTGGGCGCTGGTGGTCTGTCGTCTGGGCCATCCGGGGCATCGCCCGAGCTGGCGCCAGGCAGGCCACGAGTTGCTCACCGGTGGTCTGACGGTGGGCGTCTACCTGCTGACGATGCTGGTGGCGGTGGCCGAAGGTGTGAGCGCCTCGGTGGCGGCGCTGATCGGCGCGCTGCAGCCGCTGGCGGCGGCGCTACTGGCACGGCACCTGCTCAAGGAGCGCAGCGACAGCGCACAATGGTGGGGCATGGGGGTAGCGACGCTCGGCGCCATGGCGATGATCGCTGGCGACATGCGCAGCGTCGGCGGCGCCCCCTGGTGGGCCTACCTGCTGCCGCTGGTCGCGGTCGCCGCGGTATCGATCGGCAGCATCCTGACGCCGCCGGCGACCGCCAGGCCCGGCGAGGAGAATGGCGGTGTGGTGCCGCTGTCACTGATCACCCGCCTGGCGCTGCAGCTGAGCGCGGCAACGCTGGTGTTCATGCTGGCGGCGGTGATGCTCGAACCAGGCCTGCCGGCGCTGCCTCCGGCGACGCTGGACGCCTGGCTGACCATTGGCTGGCTGGTGGTGCTGGCCACCTTCGGTGGCTACGGCTTCTTCGTGGCGTGCCTGGGGCGCTTCGGGGTGACCCCGACCTCGGCGCTGATCGCGCTGACCCCGGCGGTGACGCTGTTGATGACGCTTTCGCTGTTCGGCGAGCGCCCGGATGGGCTGGGCCTGGCGGGACTGGTGCTGTCGCTGGGTGGCGCCCTGTGGGCGCTGGCGGCCGGGCGACGCGGCCAGGGCCGCGCCGCCGATGCCGGCGTCAGTCGACGCGGCGGAAGATCAGGTCCCAGACACCGTGACCGAGCCGTTCGCCCCGCGCCTCGAACTTGGTCAGCGGACGAAAGTCGGGACGCGGCACATAGGGCGCCGTCTCCGGGGTCGCGGTATTGAGGTAGCCCGGGGCTGCCTCCATCACCTCGGCCATCCATTCGGCGTAGGCTTCCCAGTCGGTGGCCATGTGCAGGGTTCCACCGCTGGCCAGACGAGTCCGCACCAGCTCGACGAACGCCGGCTGGACGATGCGCCGCTTGTGATGCTTCTTCTTCGGCCAGGGGTCGGGGAAGAACAGCTGCAGGGTGGTCAGACTGCCCTCGGGCAGGCACTGCTCCAGCACCGCCAGGGCATCCTCGCGGTAGACCCGCAGGTTGGTCAGCCCACGCTTGTCGGCTTCGTCGAGCAACTTGCCGACGCCCGGGGCGTGCACCTCGATCCCGATGAAGTCGGTGTCCGGATGGGTCTCGGCCTGCTCGATCAGCGAGGCTCCCATGCCGAAGCCGATCTCGACCACCCTGGGCGCCTGGCGGCCGAACAGCGCATCGAGGTCCTGGCGCCCCTGGGCGAGGGTCAGTCCCAGCCGCGGCCAGACTTCCTCAAGCCCACGGGTCTGCGCCTGGGTCATGCGCCCGGCCCGCAGCACATAGCTCTTGATACCACGGCGATGCAGCGGTGCGTCCGGTCCTTCCGGGCCGGTGGTCTTGCCCTCGTCGGGGCGATCTTGGTCGGTCATGATGATGTCTGGGGGCGTGGTGAAAGTGTCAGGGCGAGAAAGCTGAGCAGGAGCGGCAGGCCGGGCCTTGCCGCTCCTGCTGGCTTCAGGCGTTGATGCGGCCGGCGAACGGCGATGACGCCTCGGCGCCGCGACGCGGCATGCGACCGGCGAGAAACGCCTGGCGTCCCGCCTGCACGGCATGCTTCATGGCCTCGGCCATCAGCACCGGCTGGCGCGCGTGGGCGATGGCGGAGTTCATCAGCACGCCGTCACAGCCGAGTTCCATGGCCAGGGCTGCCTCGGAGGCGGTGCCGATGCCGGCATCGATCAGCACCGGGACCTTGGCCTGCTCGATGATCAGGCGCACATTGTGCGGATTCTGGATGCCATGGCCGGAGCCGATCAGCGAGCCCAGCGGCATCACCGCGCAGCAGCCGATGGCCTCGAGTTCCCTGGCGACGATGGGGTCGTCACTGGTGTAGACCATCACGTCGAATCCATCGGCGACCAGCGTCTCGGCGGCCTTGAGGGTCTCCACCACATTGGGATAGAGGGTGTTGTCGTCCCCCAGCACCTCGAGCTTGACCAGCTTGTGGCCATCGAGCAGTTCCCGCGCCAGCCGACAGGTGCGCACGGCATCCTTGGCGTTGTAGCAACCGGCGGTATTGGGCAGCAGGGTATAGCGCTCCGGCGGCACCACGTCGAGCAGGTTGGGCTCACCGGCCTCCTGACCCAGGTTGGTGCGACGCACCGCGAAGGTCACGACATCGGCGCCACTGGCGGCGATCGCCTCGCCGGTCTCGTCGAAGTCCTTGTACTTGCCGGTGCCCACCAAGAGACGCGAGGAAAAGGCGTGGTCGGCGACCCGCAGCGGGCTGTCCTGAAAGATGTCGGTCATGCTCAAGTCCTTCTCACGAAACGGAACCAGGCCGCCTTCGAGCGGCACCTCTATAGTCGTCAGTATCTGCTGGCGGGTGGTTCGCCTCAGCCGCCGCCGATGGCATGGACGATCTCGATGCGATCGCCATCCGCCAGGCGGGTCTCGCCGTGCTGGCTGCGCGGCAGGATGTCCTCGTTGAGCTCGACGGCGATGCGGCGCCCGCCCAGACCCAGGGCGTCGATCAACTCCGCCACGGTCTGCTCGCGGTCGAGGGCGTGGGGCTCACCATTTAGCTGAATCTGCATGGCCACCTCATTATCAAGATGTCGCGGGGGCAACATTGTAGCGGCTCGGGCCGCCGCGGGGTACGGTTGAGGGCAGATTCCTCTCTCTCGTCGTCAAGGAGCCTCGATGCCGGATCGTCACTGGTGGATCACCCTCGCCCTGTCCGGCGCCATGGTGGTGGCGCTCGGCGCCTTCGCCGCCCATGGCCTCGACGGTCGCCTGCCTGAGCGTCTGACCGCCGCCTTTACCACCGGGGTGCGCTACCAGGCCTGGCACACCCTGGCAGGCCTGGCGCTGCTGGCCTGGCGGGCCCAGCAGCCGCTGGCCGCCCAGCTGACGGCACTGAGGCTGTGGTCGGCAGGTATCCTGCTGTTCTCGGGGTCGCTGTACGCCATGGCCCTGGCCGGGCTCTACGGCGTCGGGCTCGGCCCACTGGGGCTGATCACACCGCTCGGCGGCGTGCTGTTGCTGCTTGGCTGGCTGGCGCTGGCCTGGGGACTATGGCGAGCCCGCGTGTGAGATAGCCTCTCAGTCGTTATCGGGCAGTACGTAGGTCGCCGTCACGTGCGCCACCGGCGCCTCGTCTCCGTCAGAGAACAACTCCACCTCACCCACCGCCAGGCGGCGTCCCAGCTTGATCAAGCGGGCGTTGGCGATCAGATCGCGATCACCCCGGGCGCGCCGTAGAAAGTGGCAGTTGAGGTTGCTGGTGACCGCCATGGGCTCCGGCCCGATCTGGGCCAGGATGGCCACGTACAGGCAGACGTCCGCCAGTCCCATCATGGTCGGGCCGGAAACGCTGGCGCCGGGCCGCAAGTGTTCATCCTCGATGGCCAGGCTCATGGTGGCCCGCATCTCCGAGACGGCTTCGATGGTGCCCATGCGCTGGGGAAAGACGTCGTCCAGAAAGTCCTCGATGGCGGCGGCGGTCATCACGGTCATGGTTCTCTCCCTGAAGGCAATCCGGCTCGTGATAGCTTCACCATAACTCAAGCCCGGATACGACGCCTCAACGCCCTCGCTGCTGTGCGCTTTCCCCTCGACACAACGACACACCCCCGGGGAGTCCCGGGGGTGTGTCCAGGGAAACGCCGCCTGGATCGCGGCGTTTGCTTGGCGTACTCGGTGGCGTCCCGAGTGTGTTACTTCGCCTTGTGGACCTGACGCCAGTGGTGCAGCAGCGGCTCGGTGTAGCCGGCCGGCTGCTCACGCCCCTTGAAGATCAGGTCGCTGGCCGCCTGGAAGGCGGTGGACTTGTCGAAGTCAGGGCTCATCGGGGTGTAGGCCGGGTCGCCTTCGTTCTGACCGTCCACCACCTTGGCCATGCGCTTGAGCGTCTCTTCCACACGCGCCGCGTCGACTACGCCGTGGTACAGCCAGTTGGCGATGTGCTGGCTGGAGATCCGCAGGGTAGCGCGGTCTTCCATCAGGCCCACGTTGTGGATGTCAGGCACCTTGGAGGCGCCGACGCCCTGCTCGACCCAGCGCACTACGTAGCCGAGGATACCCTGACAGTTGTTGTCGAGCTCCTGCTGGATCTCGTCGTCGCTCCAGTCGGCAGAGGCGACCACCGGCACGGTCAGCAGCGCCTTGAGCAGATCATCGCGCTGCTCGCTTTCGTCCAGCTCCTCGAGTTCGCGCTGGACCTGGGCCACGTCGATCTGGTGGTAGTGCAGGGCATGCAGCGCTGCAGCGGTGGGAGACGGCACCCAGGCGGTGTTGGCGCCCGACTTGGGATGGCCGATCTTCTGCTCGATCATCGCCGCCATCAGGTCCGGCATGGCCCACATGCCCTTGCCGATCTGGGCGCGTCCGCGCAGGCCACAGGCCAGTCCGACCAGCACGTTGCTGCGCTCGTAGGCCTGAATCCAGTCGGCGCCCTTCATGTCGCCCTTGCGCAGCATGGGGCCCGCCTCCATGGCGGTGTGCATCTCGTCACCGGTGCGATCGAGGAAGCCGGTGTTGATGAACACCACCCGGCTGGTGGCCTCGTTGATGCAGGCCTTGAGGTTGACCGAGGTGCGGCGCTCCTCGTCCATGATGCCCATCTTGAGGGTATTGCGGGCCATGCCCAGCAGGTCTTCGACACGCCCGAACAGGGTGTTGGCGAAGGCCACTTCCTTGGGACCGTGCATCTTCGGCTTGACGATATAGACGGAGCCGGTGCGCGAGTTGCGCGGCTGATCGTCACCCTTGTTGAGGTCATGCAGGGCGATCAGCGACGTCATGATGGCGTCGAGAATGCCCTCGGGCATTTCGTTGCCGTCGGCGTCGAGCACTGCCGGGTTGGTCATCAGGTGACCCACGTTGCGCACGAACAGCAGCGAGCGTCCCGGCAGGGTCAGCTCGGAACCATCCGGCGTGACGTAGTCGCGATCCGGATTCAGGCGACGGGTGAAGGAACTGCCGCCCTTGGCCACCTCGGCGGTGAGGTCACCCTTCATCAGGCCCAGCCAGCTGGCGTAGACGCCCACCTTGTCCTCGGCATCCACCGCCGCCACGGAGTCTTCGCAGTCCATGATGGAGGTCAGCGCGGCTTCCACCACCACGTCCTTGACGTGGGCCGGGTCGGTCTTGCCGATGGGGTGGCTGTCATCGACCTGGATTTCCAGATGCAGGCCATGGTGGGACAGCAGCACGGCACTCGGCGCGGAGGCGTCGCCCTGGTAGCCCACCAGCTTGCCCGGCTCCTTCAGGCCGGTCTCGCGGCCGCCGTCCAGAGACACCACCAGGTGGCCATCGCGCAGGAAGTACTTGACCGCGTCACGGTGGGAGCCGGTCGCCAGCGGTGCCGCCTGGTCCAGCACATTGCGGGCGTAAGCCACGACCTTCTCGCCGCGCTTGGGGTTGAAGCTCGAGCCCTTCTCGCAGCCATCCTCTTCGCTGATCACGTCGGTGCCATACAGCGCGTCGTAGAGGCTACCCCAACGCGCGTTGGCGGCGTTCAGCGAGTAGCGTGCGTTGTTCACCGGCACCACCAGCTGGGGGCCCGCCTGGGAAGCGATCTCGCGATCCACGTTTTCGGTGGTCACCTCGACCTTGGCCGGCGGATCGACCAGATAGCCGATTTCCTTGAGGAAGGCCTGGTAAGCGGCCATGTCGTTGACCGGCCCCGGGTGCTCACTGTGCCAGGCCGAGAGTTTCTGCTGCAGCGCGTCGCGCTCGGCCAGCAGGGCCTGGTTGGTCGGCGCCAGGTCGTGGAAGATGGCATCGACGCCCTTCCAGAAGGCATCGGCATCGATCCCCGTGCCAGGCAGCGCCTGTTCGGTGATGAACTGGTCCAGCTCGGCGGCCACCTGCAGGCGATGGCGAGAAATGCGTTGCGTCATTGGGTCTAGCTCCTCGTTGGGCCTTGGGTGCCCCCCTGGCACCTTCCAGCCGGACAGGGGAAAAGGTGACTGCTCCAGAATGATTTTGTGGAAAATCATTCCATTTGTAAACCGAAAACCCCGCTCTACCGCTCAAGGCTAGACCAAATGATGAGCTTTCGAGGGCCTTGTCGATTGGGAAACAGTGGTGCCGAACTCGATGGGTCGCTAGCATGGAACAGGCAAGGAAGCCCAGACAGGAAGGTGTTGACGTGTGCTGGCGACTCCCTCATCTGACGCCGAAGGCCATACCTCCATGGCACAGGTGAGCAACGACGGCCTCCGGACGGTGTCAGAAGAAGCAGGTGGCCAACGATCGGTCAGGGTGCAACCAGGCGCAGGGTGATGACGCTACCCTCCACGCCATCTGGCCGTCCCAGCACAACCGAGTGCCGAGCAACGCACGCCACCGCCCCTTCCCAGCGGAGGACGCTATGACCGACTACACGCCCCTTGAGACCATCGAACGGCTGACCCCGGTGGCAAGACAAGGCGAAGGCTTGGTGGCGACAGCCGCCCCGGCCATGGCAACGACCCTTGAACGCTATCTGGCGCACTATCGGCTCGATGTCCTGCTCACCGAAGGGGTAACGCTGCACGCGGGTAATATCGAGACGCCACGCTTCCGCCTGTGGACTCAGGTATGGCGCCCGCCCCACCCGCGGGGCACCGCGGTGGTGGTTCACGGCTACTACGACCACCTGGGCCTGTACCGCCACCTGCTCGAGCTGCTGCTGGAACTCGAGCTCACGGTGGTGCTGTGGGATCTGCCGGGACACGGGCTGTCCAGTGGGGATCGTGCCGACATCGACGACTTTGCCGACTACGGCGACTGCCTGCGTACGCTTCAGCAGCACCTGAGCGAAGCCGGCCTGGCCCAGGGACCTTGGGTCGGCGTCGGCCAGAGCACCGGCGGCGCCATCCTGGCCACCGATGCCCTGAGCCGGGGCGATGACGGCCACTGGTCGGCGCTGGTGCTGCTGGCGCCCCTGGTCAGACCCTGGGGCTGGACCCGAGCAGCCTGGGTCCATCGCCTGGTCAGCCCCTTTGTCTCCAGCGTGCCGCGCAAGTTTAGGGCGAACACCAATGATGACGACTTCGCCACCTTTCTGCGCGAACAGGACCCGCTCCAGCCCGTGCGCCTGCCCACCGGCTGGGTCAGCGCCATGCGCCGCTGGATGCCCCGCCTGATGCAGCTGCCCCCGTGCCAGCTACCGACCCTGATCCTGCAAGGCGAGAAGGACCTGACGGTGGACGGGCCCTGGAATCTGGCGGTACTCGGCAAGAAGTTTCCCGGGGCGCACATCTGCTGTCACCCGCAAGCCCGCCACCATCTGGTCAACGAGGCCGAGGCCATCCGTCTGGACCTTTTCGCCGAAGTGCGCCAATTTCTGGAACAACAGCTCAGTGAAGGGCCTCTACCGAAAAGGATGTCATCTCAATGCCCAGACGCTTGACCCGACAGACGGTACACCGCGCCGGCAGCCACGCCTCCTTGCTGCCCTGGCTGGCGCTGGTGCTGCTGGTCTGGCTGGCCGGCTGTGCCAGCGCCCCCGAGCGCCCCGAGACGCTGCGCCAGGCGCTGCTGGGCCTTGGCCAACAGGCGGCCGAGCGGGTCGCCGAGGCGCCGGCCCTGGCAGGGGAAACCCTGGCCGATCAGGTGCTGCTGCTGTCCCCGCCCAAGGTCGACGAAAGGCTGGAGCTCGGCGTCGGCCGTGTCCAGGAGAGCCTGACCCGTGGCCTGCTGGCGATCGACGACGGCCCCCAGGTGCTGGACTGGCAGCCCGGTGATACCCCCGCCGCCGATACCAATCAATGGCTGGTCGATAGCCGACTGATCGCCGATGGCCCACGCCTGACGCTGTCTGACCGCGAGCTTTTGCCCTACCGCTTCGAACTCCGCCTGCGCCGCCCCGGCGACGGTGCCGCGCTGTGGTCCACGGTCATCAGCGGCGCCTTCGACGCCGACGCGCTCTAGGGCTTGCTGAAAAGTGCCTGCGCTCGTCGACTTCTCGGGCGAAGCCTGGACCCGGGCAGGGACTATGCCTGGAGATAACGGGTGCATGGAACGACCGTGCGGCGCCCGTCAGCCCTTGCGCAACAGCCGATCCAGCTGGCGATAGCCGATGGCCTCGATCAGGTCATCACGGCACGGACGTTCGCGCCCGGCCAGGTCGGCCAGGGTCAGCGCCACCCGCAGCACCCGGTGGTAGGCCCGGGCGGACAGCCGCAGGCGCTCAAGCGACTGCGCCAGCCAGGTGCGCTCGGCCACCTCCAGGGCGCAGGCTCGCTCCAGCGCGGCCCCGGCGAGCTGGGCGTTGAGCACTCCCCTCTGCTGCTGACGCTGACGCGCCGCCATCACGCGTCGGCGCACCATCTCGGTGCTTTCCCCCGGCTGATGCGACGTCAACTGTTCCACCGGCAGCGCCGGCACCTCCACCTGCAGGTCGATGCGATCTAGCAGGGGGCCGGACAGGCGCGCCTGATAGCGCTGGATCTGGGACGCGGTGCATACACAGTCCTGACGCGGATCACCCAGATGGCCGCAGGGGCAAGGATTCATTGCTGCAACGAGTTGAAAACGAGCAGGAAATCGTCGTTCGTGGCTGGCCCTGGCAATATGGATCTCGCCGCTTTCCAGCGGCTCGCGCAATACCTCCAGCACCTGGCGACTGAACTCCGGCAACTCGTCGAGAAACAGCACGCCGCGATGGGCCAGCGAGATCTCGCCGGGCCGTGGGCGCGAGCCGCCACCGACCAGCGAGACCGCGCTGGCGGTGTGATGAGGCGAACGAAACGGACGACGGCCAAAGCCATCGGACAGGGGAAGCGCGCACACCGAGCGAATCGCCGCCACCTCCAGCGCCTCGTCATCGCCAAGCGGCGGCAAGAGCCCGGGCAGTCGGCTGGCCAGCAACGTCTTGCCGGTACCGGGCGGCCCGGCAAACAGCAGGTTGTGCCCACCCGCCGCCGCTACCTCCAGCGCTCGCCGGGCCTGATACTGGCCACGCACATCGCACAGATCCAGCGCCGCAGGCCCGTCTTTCGGCGGTGCGGCGGGTGGGTGAGCCACAAGGGGAATGCGCCCGACCAGATGGGCGACGACGTCGAGCAGGTGCGCCGCCGGCAGCACCTCCAGTCCATTGACCAGGGCCGCCTCATCGGCGTTGGCCTCGGGCAGGATCAGGCGCCGCCCGGCCTGACGGGTGGCCATGGCGAAGGGCAGCATGCCGGCTACCGGCCGCAACCGACCATCGAGGGCCAGTTCGCCGGCGCACTCGACACCCTCCAGTGCGGCGGCGGGCAACTGGCCGGAAGCCACCAGCAGACCCAGCGCGATGGGCAAATCGAAGCGTCCACCCTCCTTGGGCAGATCGGCGGGAGCAAGATTCAGGGTAATACGGCGTAGCGGGTAGTCGAGGCCGCAGGTGGCAAGGGCGCTGCGCACCCGTTCGCGGCTTTCGCGCACTGCGGTCTCGGGCAGGCCGACCAGGGTCATGCCCGGCAGGCCGTTGGCCAGGTGTACCTCGACCTGTACCTCGGGGGCGTCCAGCCCCAGTCCCGCACGGGTGGCAATGATGGCAAGCGTCATGGGCTCCCTGCCTGACGGAAGGCTCATGACCAGTAGAGCACGCCCACCTCACTGGCGCCCCATGCCGGCCCCCCGCCAGGGCGGGCCGGCATATCTTGTGACGTTCTGCGTCCGAAGCCTCAGGCGGAGGGCTTGTCGGCTGAACCGCTCGATGCCTCGTCCTGCTTGCCCTGTTCCGGCACCGGCGGCACCGGTACCTCGGCGGCTTCCTCGGCCACGGCTGGCGCCGCGGTCGTTTCGCCAGCGGGCGCTGCACGTTCCTCGACCAGGCTCTCCAGCGCCGCTACCTGCTTTTCCAGCGCCTCGACCCGGGAGCGGGTGCGCTGCAACACGTCCATGAGGATGTCGAAATCCTCGCGTGACACCAGTTCGAGACGATCGAAGGCGCCACGCACCACCTGCTGGACCCCCTTCTGGATGTCTTCCGGGGCCTGGGAGGCGCCCTGCAAGCGCTCGCCGATCTGCTGTGCCAAACGGCTGATGCGATCCTGACTGACCATGATGGCTCTCCTTGAAACGTCGATGGGAACTCCGTTGCCGACAGGATACGCAAGCCGGGCGCCCAACGCATGCTTCGTGGCCCTTGCCCAGCGACGCCCGGCGCATTGGCGACTCCCTGTTACCTATCACGCGCCCCGGCACGCGACCCGGCACAGCATGCTCGCCAATGACGCACCACCAATACGCGCCAGCACCAAAACAGTGCATTAACTTTGATGCAGTGCCGCAAACTCGCGGGTGTTTTTCGTCTCTCGCTTTCAAGAACAACCACAAGCCATTGTAAACAAAGATTTTGCCAAATTTATGGCACGTATATCGCTATGCATAGATATCCATGCACCGAGCGGAAACAAGCCGCCACCTTATGCACGTAGGGAGCCATGCCATGAAACTGATCACCGCCATCATCAAGCCCTTCAAGCTGGACGACGTCCGCGAGGCGCTGGCCGACAACGGCGTCCAGGGCATCACCGTGACCGAGGTCAAGGGCTTCGGCCGCCAGAAGGGCCACACCGAGCTATACCGCGGCGCCGAGTATGTCGTCGACTTTCTGCCCAAGGTGAAGGTCGAGGTTGCGATCGACGAGGCCCGACTGGACAGCGTGCTGGAAGCCATCTGCAACGCGGCCAACAGCGGCAAGATCGGTGACGGCAAGGTGTTCGTCACGCCGCTGGAAGACGTCATCCGCATTCGCACCGGCGAGCGCGGCTCCGACGCGGTCTGATCCCCGTCCCCTGACCCGACTTCCGATAAAAATATAGCGAGACACTTCCATGGTCGATATCAGTGAACTCAGCTACGCGCTGGACACCTTCTACTTCCTTATCTGCGGCGCCCTGGTCATGTGGATGGCCGCCGGTTTTGCCATGCTCGAGGCCGGCCTGGTCCGGGCCAAGAACACCGCCGAGATTCTGACCAAGAACATCGTGCTGTTCGCGGTCGCCTGCACCATGTATCTGCTGGTGGGCTACGCCCTGATGTACTCCTCCGACGCCGGCGGCTTCATCCCCAACTTCGGCTTCTTGATCGGCGCCGAAAACAGCGTCGATGCGGTGCTCGCAGGTGGTGAAGACGCACCCTACTACTCGGCCCGCGCCGACTTCTTCTTCCAGGTCGTGTTCGTGGCCACCGCCATGTCGATCGTCTCCGGCGCTGTCGCCGAGCGCATGAAGCTGTGGGCCTTCCTGGCCTTCGCCGTGGTCATGACCGCCGTGATCTACCCGGTCTCCGGCTACTGGACCTGGGGCGGCGGCTGGTTGTCCGAAGCAGGCTTCTCCGACTACGCAGGTTCCGGCATTGTCCACATGGCGGGTGCCGCTGCAGCCCTGGCCGGTGTGCTGGTGCTCGGTCCGCGCAAGGGCAAGTACGGCAAGAACGGCGCCATCTACGCCATCCCCGGTGCCAACATGCCGCTGGCGACCCTGGGTACCTTCGTCCTGTGGCTGGGCTGGTTCGGCTTCAACGGCGGCTCCGAGCTCAAGCTCTCCGACGTGTCTTCCGCCAACAACATGGCCCAGGTGCTGGTGAACACCAACGCTGCCGCCGCCGGGGGTGTCCTCGCCGCGCTGATCCTGGCCAAGATCTGGTTCCGCAAGGCCGACCTGACCATGGCCCTGAACGGCGCTATCGCTGGCCTGGTCTCCATCACCGCCGACCCGCTGTCCTCCACGGCCCTCGGCGCCACCCTGATCGGTGCAGTCGGCGGTGTCCTGGTGGTAGTCGCCATCGTGGTCCTCGACAAGCTGCGCCTGGACGATCCGGTCGGTGCCATCTCCGCCCACGGTGTGGCCGGTATCTGGGGTGTCCTGGCGGTCCCGCTGAACAACGCCGACGCCACCTTCGGCGCCCAGATGCTCGGCATCATCGGCATCTTCGCCTGGGTCTTCACCGCCAGCCTGGTCGTGTGGCTGATCATCAAGGCAATCATGGGTGTGCGTGTCAGCGAAGAAGAAGAATACGAAGGCGTCGACCTGGCCGAATGCGGTCTCGAAGCCTACCCCGAGTTTAACGTCGCCAAGAAGTAAGCCTGAGCTTACCCGCGACACCAGTGAGCTGGCGTGCTCCTCCTGGCCCCTTCGGGGGCCTTTTTTATTGCTGTTCGCCAGGGGTATGCTTTGTCACACTAGTCAGGACAGGCGCAACGGCGCGCCGCCAACGGGTTGGCGCCAGGCACGACCGACGCCGCCCCCACACGGACAGGATGAGGAACCCGCCATGAAACTGGTGACCGCGATTATCAAGCCATTCAAGCTCGACGACGTCCGCGAGTCGCTCTCCGAGATCGGTGTTCAGGGCATCACCGTCACTGAAGTGAAGGGCTTTGGCCGTCAGAAGGGCCACACCGAGCTGTACCGGGGAGCCGAGTACGTGGTCGACTTTCTGCCCAAGGTGAAGCTTGAGGTGGCGGTCGACGACGGTATGACCGAGCAGGTCATCGAAGCCATCGTCCAGGTCGCCAACACCGGCAAGATCGGTGATGGCAAGATCTTCGTCACCCCCCTTGAACAAGTCATTCGTATCCGTACCGGCGAGACCGACAAGGACGCTGTCTGACCGACGATGGCAGCTGTCTTCAGCCACCCCCCTTGAGCAGGTCATTCGCATCCGACCCGGCGAGACCGACAAGGACGCTGTCTGACCGACGATGGCAGCTGTCTTTAGCCACCCCGCTGGAGCAAGTTATTCGTATCCGTACCGGCGAGACCGACAAGGATGCTGTCTGACCGGTGATGGCAGCTGTCTTTAGCCACCCCGCTGGAGCAAGTTATTCGTATCCGTACCGGCGAGACCGACAAGGACGCTGCCTGAGCTCGATTGACAAGGGCGCGGTCTGACGACGGCGACCGGTTCTCCCCGCCAGGTGGCGCCGCTCAGCCGCGGCGTCGCAACGGCTCCAGCAGGTCGCTCAGGCCGTTGTGGTCGATCTCGTGCATCAGCGCCAGCAGGCGTCCGATCTCTCCGGGGGGAAACCCGACCCGGGCAAACCACGCCAGGTAAGGCCCGGGCAGATCGGCGATCAAGGTGCCTTGATGCTTGCCGAAAGGCATTGGCAAGGTAACCAGGCGTTCCAGGTCCTGAGGATTCATCGCTGCTCCTGAGCGGGTGGGTGAGGGAAAGACGCACAGGGTACTGGCCTGCGGGCGGCGTCGCCATCGATTCGCCTCCCCATTGAAAGTCTCCCCCGTTGAAAGTCTTCCCCATCGACGCCATGGTTATTTCCAGGTATCGACAAGGAGGCCGACATGACCACACTCGTGATAGGTGCCAACGGCCAGATCGGCCGCCAGGTCTGCGCCATCGCCCACCGCCAGGGACATCCGATTCGCGCCATGATCCGTAGCGCCGAGCAACGCGACTGGTTCGAGCAACAAGGTATCGAGACGGTCGTCGCCGACCTGGAGGAGGACTTCGCCTCCGCCTTCGAAGGTTGCGAACAGGTGCTGTTCACCGCCGGCTCCGGCCCGAACACCGGGCCCGACAAGACGCTGTTGATCGACCTCTACGCCGCTACGCGGGTGGCGGACGAGGCCAGCCGCCAGGGGCTGGATCGCATGCTGATGGTCAGCGCCATGCGCGCCGAGCAGCCGCTGCAGGCGCCGGAGAAGCTCAGGCCCTACATGGCCGCCAAGTTCGCTGCCGATGCCTACCTGCGCAGCAGCAAGGTGGACCATGTCATCGTCAAGCCAGGCCGGCTAACCGACGACGACGCCACCGGCCGCGTGGCCACGTCACTGGACGAGACCGGGGGCAACAACCAGATATCCCGAGCCAACGTGGCCCAAGCCCTGGTCTATCTATTGGGGCAACGAAAGATCCGTAATCACGAGACGGTGCTCCTGGACGGCGAACGCGAGATCGCCGAGGCTCTCGGCGACTGACCACCGCCACACCGGCCAGGCGATTCAATCCGCCAGCACCAACGACGACGCCGATGGCAAGTGGCCATCGGCGTCGTCGTTTGCGGCGTCCTGTCGTGGGGTCTTACTTCTCCACGAAGGCACGCTCGATGACGTAGTCGCCGGGCTCGCCCATGCGCGGAGAAATATTGAAGCCGAGCTCGTCGAGCAGTGCGCTGGTGTCGTCGAGCATGGCCGGGCTGCCGCAGATCATGGCCCGGTCCTGCTTGGGATCGATGGGCGGAAGCCCCTTGTCGTCGGTCAGCTTGCCGGTGCGGATGTGATCGGTCAGGCGGCCCATGGTGTGGAAGTCTTCACGGGTCACGGTGGGGTAGTAGACCAGCTTCTCGCTGATCTCCTCGCCCAGGTACTCGTGCGCCGGCAACTCCTTGGTGATGAAGTCGGCGTAGGCCAGCTCGTTGACGTGGCGCACGCCGTGCACCAGCACTACCTTTTCGAAGCGCTCGTAAACCTCGGGGTCCTGGATCAGGCTGAGGAAGGGCGCCAGACCGGTGCCGGTGGACAGCATGTAGAGATTGCGCCCAGGCAGCAGGTCGTCACATACCAGGGTACCGGTAGGCTTGCGGCTGACCATGATCTGATCGCCTACTTGCAGGTGCTGCAGGCGAGAGGTCAGGGGACCATCGGGTACCTTGATGCTGAAGAACTCGAGGTGGTCCTCGTAGTTGGGGCTGGCCACGGAGTAGGCACGCATCAGCGGCTTGCCGTTGACCTCGAGACCGATCATCACGAACTGGCCGTTCTTGAAACGCAGGCTACGCTCACGGGTCGTGCGGAAGGTGAACAGGGAGTCGTTCCAGTGATGAACGCTCAGCACTTCTTCCAGGGCAAACTTGCTCATGCCAACTCCTTAAAATGCGTGGGCTTATTCCTGAAGTGAATAAAGCCCGATATCAAGTCTTGCGGATAATTCTAAGACCGGCCATATTATCTGTTAAATGGATTGTATGGATAACGCTTATCCAATTCATTGATATAGATGCCCATCGCCGACGTCTTTACCCCTATCGCGCCGGAGAGCCCGTGCCATGCGCTACACCCTTCGACAGCTGGAAGTCTTTGTTGCGGTCGCCCAGCACGAGAGCGTGTCCAAGGCGGCGCGCGCCCTGGCCCTGTCGCAGTCGGCGGCCAGTACCGCGCTGTCCGAACTCGAGCGCCAATTCGACTGCCAGCTGCTCGATCGCATCGGCAAGCGCCTCAAGCTCAATGCACTGGGCTTCCAGCTGCTGCCCAAGGCGGTCGCCCTGCTCGATCGGGCCGAAGAAGTGGAAGAACTGCTCAGAGGCCAGCAAGGCATCGGCAATCTGGATGTCGGCGCCACCCTGACCATCGGCAACTATCTGGCGACGCTGTTGATCAGCGACTTCATGCAGCGCCACCCCGGCAGCCGGGTAAGGCTGCAGGTCCGCAACACTCGCTCGATCATCGATGCGGTTCGCCATCACCAGCTCGACCTGGGGCTGATCGAGGGGCAGTGCGAGGAGGACGAGGTCATCACCCAGCCCTGGGTCGAAGACGACCTGGTGGTGTTCTGTTCGCCCCGTCACCCGCTGGCCAACCGCGGGCCGGTGGAGCTCGACCGCCTGCTGCGTGAAGACTGGATCATGCGAGAGGAGGGCTCAGGCACGCGCCTGACCCTCGAACAGGCAGCCCGCCATCGGCGTGGTCGCTTCAATATCCTGCTCGAACTGGAGCATACCGAGGGCATCAAGCGTGCGGTGGAGTCGGGGCTGGGAATCGGCTGTGTCTCACGCCTGGCGCTGCGCGACGCCTTTCGGCGTGGCAGCCTGACCCCACTGCCCACGCCGGAACTGGACCTGAGTCGACAGTTCACCTTTATCTGGCACCGTCACAAGTACCTCACCGCAGGCATGCGCGAATTTCTACGCCAGTGCCGGCAGATGACGGAGGGGATCCAGCGCAGCGACGAGATCGATCTGCCGCAGGTGCCCTGAACGGAAACGACTAGCGCTATGCAGGAGAGAGCCCGCCGCGGACGGCGGGCGGCACAGATCAGCGCAGATCGTCGACGGCGTCGGTGATCTTGTCGCAGTCGGCCTTGGTCAGATCCTTGGAGAGGGAGTGGATGACCAGTTTGGCGGTGGGAGCATCGAGCTTGTCGCGCAGGTGGCCAAGAAAGCGCGGCGGCGCCACCATGATCAGCTTTTCCATGCTGTTGTCGACACGGGCACGATACAGTCGATCGGCTACCTCTCGGGCAAAGATGACTTCATGGTGCTGGGTCGCCACCTCCTCGCCGCCAGCCTGACGCGAGGCGGTAGCACTGGATTCATGTACGTCACCGCCCTTGTCGGTCACCAGATCGCCTTCGTGGAGCCGCCCTTCGGCGTGCACCAGGCTCTCGACTTCATTCAGCTTGCGTCCTGTCCGAGTGAAGATTCGCGCACGCGACGCATCGGCTACCACGATATAAGTCGTCGTCATGGTCGGTCCTCGCCTCCCTGTGTTCAGACTTCCCGGCACAATGACCGGTACAAAGTCACCATGGCAACGGACCCCGGCAGCGTCAACTGGTGGTTATTGGCGACACCGGCGTCGCCCTCCACAGACACTGACGAGCCCTGCCTCCTTTGGGGTAGCATGCAGGCATCTGTTACACGCCCCGGCGGCCTGCGGCCCTGTCCGGTTATCGCCTTTGCCTGCGCCGCACCGCTGATACTCGCGGGCCGCCCATCCTGGCGCCCTGCGAGTTCCCCTGCTGGAGGACCTCAACCATGCGCCAGTTCTTCTTTCCCCGCGCCCCACTGGCCCGGCGCACCCTACTGAGCTGTCATTTCATTGCACAGCTCGGCGTTCTCGCCGCCGGTCTGTGGTGGCTGATCCCCCGCACCCCCTGGGTCGCCATGACCACCTGGAGTGAGAGCTGGCCTCCCCTGGCGCTGGGCGCCGGCCTCACCCTGCTGACCATGGTCGCACTACGCCTGCTGGCCGAGCTGTGGTTGCTGCCCCATCACCTGGGCAGTCAACGGCCCGGCTTCGCCCCAGGCGCGGTGGTCACCCGCTCCTACGATCGTCGTCCGGCGGTGCATGATGACGACAAGGCCTGGACCTCCCAGGCCCGGCCGCTGGAGGACGACGACGCGGTGGTCGGCGATGCTCGGGTGACGCGCAAGGCCGAACCGCTGAGCAAACGCGGACATCGCGAGCCCGGCCTCGACCTGAACCGTTCGTCTACCGGCGAGCCCGAATCACAAAGGGTCCAGAAGCCGAGTCGCCAGGAGCCAAGTCTCTGACGCGGTCGACGCCTTGACCGGGAAGGCAATCAGCGGCGAGCGCGCTGCCGCCATCGGCACCACAGCCAGACCGACCCGACACCGAGTACGGCCCCCAGGGTATTGGCGACGATGTCCCAGACATCGCCGCCAAGACGCCCGGGTACCGGGATCTGGGCGAACTCGATGGCGACGCCATAGGCCACCGCCAGTGCCATGGACAGCCCGCCGCGCCCGCTCGCCAACGCCAGCAGTGTTGCCAGACCGGCGTAGGCGATCAGATGGTTGGCCTTGTCCCAGGGCAGGTCTTCCGGCAATTCGCTGGCAGGCATCAGACTGCCCCAGGCGATGACCAGGGCGGCGGCGGCGGCCAGCCCCCACCACCACCGCCCGAATGCAGACCGCCTGCCCGAGACTTCAGCCTGAGGCGATCTGGGCATGATAGGCCGGGCTCAACTCGTGCAGCGCCTCCATGAAGGCGGTGACGTTGTCGGGGTCGGTGAACTGGCTGATGCCGTGGCCGAGATTGAAGATGTGGCCCGGGCCGTGACCGTAGCTGTCGAGGATACGGCCGACCTCGGCACGAATCGCCGAAGGGTTGGCGAACAGCACATTGGGGTCCATGTTGCCCTGCAGTGCCACCTTGCGGCCCACCCGGCTGCGCGCGCTGGACAGTTCAGTGGTCCAGTCCAGCCCCAGGGCGTCGGCGCCGGTGTCGGCCAGATCCTCGAGCCACTGGCCGCCGTTCTTGGTGAACAGGATCACCGGTACCCGGCGCCCATCCTGTTCGCGAATCAGCCCCGCCACGATCTGTTCCATGTAGCGCAGCGAGAACTCGCGATAGGCCGGCGTGGACAGCGTCCCTCCCCAGGTATCGAAGATCTGTACCGCCTGTGCGCCAGCTCGGATCTGCGCATTGAGGTAGTCGGTCACCGCGGTGGCCAGGGTATCGAGCAGCTGATGCATCACGTCGGGGCTTGAGTAGAGCATGCCCTTGACGTGGCGAAAGTCCTTGCTGGAGGCGCCTTCGACCATATAGGTCGCCAGGGTCCAGGGGCTGCCGGAGAAACCGATCAGCGGCACCCGACCGTTGAGCTCGCGACGGATGGTCGAGACCGCGCGCATCACGTAGTCGAGGTCGCGTTCGGCGTCGGGCGCCGTCAGCGCGGCCACGTCTTCTGCGCTGCGCACCGGCTTGCGGAACTTGGGACCCTCGCCGGTCTCGAAGTACAAGCCCAGCCCCATGGCATCGGGGATGGTCAGAATATCGGAGAACAGGATGGCGGCGTCCAGCGGATAGCGTTCCAGCGGCTGCAGGGTGACCTCACAGGCGCGGGCGGTATCACGACACAGGTCCATGAAGCTTCCCGCCTGGGCGCGCACTTCCTTGTACTCCGGCAGGTAGCGACCGGCCTGGCGCATCATCCAGACCGGAGTGCGATCCACCGGTTGACGCGCGAGAGCGCGCAGAAATCGATCGTTCTTCAGTTCCATGCAGGCGTCATCCAGGGAAAATGTGCGACTCATTGTACCGCAATGACTCCCGAACGCGTGGCCTCCTGCGACCCTGTGTCGTCGGCAAGGTGTCGTGAGCCTTGCACGACTTCCTGATAAACTGGGCGCCCCCTTGACGGCGCTGCCGTTGTTTCGACTCCGAGGTACCCCGTGACGATTCGCTTTATCGCCGCCTCTCGCCTGCCCACCCCCTGGGCGACCTTCACCATGCACGGCTTCGAAGACGAGGCCACGGGCAAGGATCATATCGCCCTGACCCTGGGGGAGATCGACGATGGCGCTCCTGTGCTGGGACGGGTGCACTCTGAATGCCTGACCGGCGACGCCCTGTTCTCGATGCGCTGCGACTGCGGCTATCAGCTTCAGGAAGCGCTCAAGCGTATCGCCAGCGAAGGCCGCGGTGTCATCCTCTACCTGCGTCAGGAAGGCCGCGGCATCGGCCTGCTCAACAAGATTCGCGCCTACCACCTGCAGGACCAGGGGGCCGACACCGTCGAGGCCAACGAGCGCCTGGGCTTCGCCGCCGACCTGCGCCGCTATGACCTGTGCGTGCCGATGCTCGAACACCTGGGTGTCGAGGGGCTCAAGCTGATGACCAACAACCCGCGCAAGGTCGACGCCCTGACCCAGGCCGGCGTTCAGGTGGTGGAACGCGTCGCCCTGACCACCGGGCTCAATCCCCACAACGAGCACTACCTGTCCACCAAGGCAGGCAAGCTCGGTCACATGATGGCGCTGGGTGACTTTACCCAGGCTGACGACGTGGATATCGAAAAAAAGTCATAGGCCGCGTAAGGAATCCGGTCCACCCCCGACTCAAGATCAAACGCAACATTACGCTCCATTGATCTTGACCTTCGAGGTGCCGACATGAAACTCAAGCTGCTTTCGATTGCCGCCATTGCCGCCGTGACCACACTTCCGCTGACGGCCCAGGCCGACGCCCGTGCCACCGACCTGGCCCGCGCGCTGAACAGCCAACCCCTGTCCATGCGCGACGCCATGCCCCAGCAGGGCCATGAAGTGATCAATGCCCACATCGCCAGCGACAGCACCGAAGCCCTGCGCAAGGCTCGCCTGCGGCTGCAGTCTCGCCATGTGGAAATGACCGACTTCATGCTCAATCTCGACCTCGGTCGCGCCGCCACCAAGTAACAGCAAGAAAAAAATGCCTTTGTTTTTGCACCGCTACAGGCATACGACCGTTTTAATAGAGCCGCATTATCGAAGCCATAAAAGCGATTACCTGGCGCTTTCGATAGAACGCTAACAAAATACACACATCGACAGCGGGTGACGCCACCCGCTGATACCGGAAGGAGCTTCGACATGAAACCCACCTTGATCCTCGCTGCCCTGATCGTCGCCTCTCTGCCCGCTCTGGCCCAGGCTGCACCACCCAAGTACGCCCTGGCCCTGAACGAATCGCCCTTGACCGACCAGGCCCCGTTGGCCGATGACGTGCTGGGGCAGCAAGTCGCCGATGTCGAGCCTCTGGCTATCGGTGGTCAGCGTATCGGCAACACCGCCGTCTCGACCCATGATGGCAAGACGCTGGCAAACGCCAGGCTGCAACTGCATCGCGACCAGGCCCAGGCCACTCGCTTTCTGCAGCTGGACGGACGGCGTGTCGCGGTGACCATCTAGGCTGCGCTGTGTAAAGGCGACTTAGACCAAGGTCGAATCGGTATTTGACATTCCGTTAGCCTGTTAATATTATTGCCGCAAGTTTTCATGCAGTACCCGTTGGATACATCCTTCGAACGCAGGACAGAGTCAGCAAGGTCCAGGCAGACAAGGATGACAAGCTGCAGAAAAGGCAGGCCCTGAGGGGCCAAAAAATGCCACCAAAATTAAAACGACCGTTTTATTTTGAATCGGTCGAATTCAAGAGAGACAAGGGCCACGAGGCCCAATAGGAGAGACACCATGAAAGCCACTACCAAGATCGCCGCTACTGCCCTGCTCGCCGCTGCCCTGCCGCTGACCGCCCAGGCCGACCGCGCCAGTGACCGTGCCCAGGCGCTCAACGCCGAGCCGCTGTCCAGCCTCAGCGTCGCCGCCCTCGACGCCGCCCATCAGGTCGGCAACGCCCATATCGCCGACAACGGCAGCAATGCGATGGCCAACGCCCGCCTGGAGCTGCTGCGCGAACAGGCCAAGCGTACCGACTTCGCCATGAGCGAGCATGACCTGGACCTGGCCCGTCAGGCCACCACCGGCTAATTTTTGCCGACCAGATTAAAACGACCGTTTGACTTGGTGATGACCGGCAACGTCCAAATGACGCCCGGCGTCATCTCCAACAGACGATCGCGAAGGCCAGCAACAAAGGCCCTTCGACAAAGACTGCAAGACGACCGCTGAAACCGACATACGCGATGGCCAAGGGCTCACCCAGAAGCCCATCAGGCCTACAGGAGAGACACCATGAAAGCCACTACCAAGATCGCCGCTACTGCCCTGCTCGCCGCTGCCCTGCCGCTGACCGCCCAGGCCGACCGTGCCACTGACCGCGCCCAAGCGCTCAACGCCGAGCCGTTGGCTCAGGTCAGCGCCAGCGCGCTGGAGGCCGCCCATCAGGTCGGCAACGCCCATATCGCCGACAACGGCAGCAACGCCATGGCCAATGCCCGGCTGGAGCTGCTGCGGGTTCAGGCCAAGCGCACCGACTTCGCCATGAGCGAGCACGACCTGGACCTGGCCCGTCAGGCCACCACCGGCTAAGCGCACCGATCCGATGGGTGTCCGCGGGTAAGGACCCCGGGTACCAACGCAGAGGCCCCGCCGACGTGATGTCGGCGGGGCCTTTTTATGTGCCGGGTCTTTTTGTGCTCGGCCTTTTTGTGCTGGGCCTGGGGGAGGGTCTACCGGACACGGGGCCAGGTGCGGGACCAGGCACTCAGCGACCCGGCGACCCGGCCGTCGAGCCTGCGTCAGCGTGACTGAGGCGCGGAATCGACCTGCCGTGGCTGCCACAGCGCCTTCATCACCAGCGCGATGGTCAACATCACTGCGACGCCACTGATCGCCCCGATCCAGGTGGTACCGGTGACGCCGGCCACAAAGAAGGCCACCAGTCCTGCGACACCGGCTGTCACCGCGTAGGGCAGCTGGGTGCGCACATGGTCGATATGGTCACAGCTCGACCCCGCCGACGACAGAATGGTGGTATCGGAAATCGGCGAGCAATGATCGCCGAAGATGCCGCCGCTCAGCACCGAGGCGATGGCCAGCGCCATGGGCAGGTCCATGGCCGCCGCCACCGGCATGGCGATCGGAATCATGATGGCGAAGGTGCCGTAGGAGGTGCCGGTGGTGAAGGCCACCACGGCGCCGATCAGGAACAGCAGCACCGGTACCAGGCTGGGCGGAATGCTGGCCTCGGTCAGGCTGACCAGGTAGTCGGCGGTGCCAAGCTCGGAGGTGACGCTGCCGATGGACCAGGCCAGCGCCAGGATGATGTAGACCAGGGTCATGCTCTTGATGCCCTCGACCACGATATCCATGGCCTCGCGGAAGTCGAACAGCCGCTGACTCATGCCCATGGCCAGCCCCGTCATCACCGCCACCAGGGTGGCGATCAGGATCGACTGACCGCCGTCGGCGTTGCCCACCGCAGTCACCAGGTCATTTTCCGGGAAGTTGCCGGTCCACAGAAACAGCGGCGGAATCATCGCCAGCAACACCCCGATCGGCACCAGCATGTTGCGCTTGCGAGCGGTGTCTTCCGGCGCCTTGAGCTCCATGGCGTCGGTCTCGGAAGGCGGCTTGGCGGTGTCTTCCATCAGCTTGCCGGTCTCCCGGGCGCGACGTTCTGCCCGCGCCATGGGACCGAAGTCCCACTGGGTGACGACGATATAGAAGATCATCCCCAGCGCCAGCCAGGCGTAGAAGTTCAGCGGAATCGAGGACAGGTAGATCAGGTACTCCGAGCCGCTCACCTCCATCTCGCCCAGCTGAGTGCCGATCAGCCCCATGACGAAGACCACCCAGGTGGACACCGGGCCCAGCAGGCACATGGGGGCCGAGGTGGAATCGACGATGTAGGCGAGCTTCTCGCGGGAGACCTTCATGCGATCGGTGATCGGACGCATCACGCTGCCCACGGTGAGGGCGTTGAAATAGTCCTCGAAGAAGATCAGCATGCCAAGGCCAAGCGTGCTGCCCTGGGCGCCACGGGCGCTGGCGACCTTGCGCGAGATGGCGCGGGCGATGGCGTGGGCGCCACCGGTACGCTGCAGCACGCTGATCAAGACCCCGAACAGGCCACAGTAGATCAGCACGGTGGCGTTCCACTCGTCGCCGATGCTCGGCACGATAAAGTCAGAAAAACTGTTGTAGAGGCCGGCGGCAGGGTTGTAGCCGGCGAGCATGGTCGCCCCGAGCCAGACGCCGCAGAACAGCGCGGGAATGACGTTGCGCGTCGCCAATGCCAGCAGGATGGCCAGCAGCGGCGGCAACAGGGATAAGAGTCCGAAGGACATCGGGAGTCTCCTGGGTTCTTGTCGGTCTTGGCCCGAGGGGATGACGCCGGACGGCGTCGTGCGGGCAGCGGGGCATCCTAGGCGCTTGCGGCACAAACGGCAACCGCGCTGTCACATCCCCGCAACCGCCGTTCCAGAAGTACAAGCCAGCGCCGGCCTGCAGCTAGCTGACCACCCTGAAAATTCCCCTCGGACATCGGGTGACGGAGCCGACAGATACCTCCATCACCCCGCGACCCGCCTCCCCAACACCGACAGCCGATACCCTCTCTGGAGATACACCAGGCATCGCCCCGACGGCCCTCGCCTCAGTCAGGACGCCGCGTCTCCACCTCCACCCCCTTCATGCCCTGTGCCGTGTAGCGCTCGCCGGCAACGACGTCAGGCGCCAGGCCAGTGCCACTTGGCCCTGGGGCCGTCAGGCCTGACCGCGGGCCTGGCGAATACGCTGGTAGGCGTTGCCGATCTCGACGGTGCGGGCCTCGGCGACCTCGCGCATGCTGTCGGGCAGGCCACGACTGGCCAGCTTGTCCGGGTGGTTCTCGCTCATCAGCTTGCGGTAGGCGCGCTTGACCTCGGCGTCACTGGCCTCGTCGCTGACACCGAGCACCTTGTAGGCATCTTCCAGCGGGCTCTGGCTCTCCTGGGTCGCGCCGGCACCGTGGGAGGCGCCGCCCCGCAGCATGGCCTCAATCTGGGCGATCTCGGCCTCGCTGCAGCCAAGCCCGCGAGCCACCCGCATCAGCATGCTGTGCTCGGCCGGGTGCAGCACCCCATCGGCGGCGATGGCGGAAAGCTGCACCTGCAGGAAGATCTGGCGCAGCGCACTGCGCCCGCGCGTCAGCCGGGCCACCCGTGCGATCTCGCCGTCGAGGTCGAAGTCACTGGCGCGCCCGCGCTCGAAGGCGGCGCGGGCGCTGGCACGGGTGTTTTCCGGCAGACGCAGACGCACCAGCAATTGCTCCAGGACCTGGCGTTCCTCGCCGCTGACCTGACCATCGGCCTGGCACACCGCCCCCATCACCGCAAAGGTGGAGTCCATGAACTGACGCTGCATCTCTGCCAGGCCCTTGCTGAGCATCAGACCGCCGCGCAGGCGCCCGCCCAGCCACCAGCCGATACCGCCGCCGATCAGCATGCCCAGCGGCCCACCGGCCAGGAAGCCCACTACCGCGCCAATCACGATGATGGTCAGCATAAAATCCTCTCTTGTGCGCTACGTCGCCAAGCGGCGGCGCCACGTCTTTTTCTGTTTCGGCCCTGGCCAACCGTTGCGGCTATGCCAGGTCCCGCCAAAGGGGTATGAGCAGGCAGCATACCATCGCCGTCGAGCCGGCGGCGAAGGTCCAGCCTTCGCTGTTTCATCGAATGGTCATCTGCAAGCGCGACACTGCACGCCATTTCAAGCCGCTCGGTTCACACTCCCATGCGACTCTCGATCACGCGCCTTGCCATCGTCGGCGCCATCGCTTCCGCCAGCATCAGCGTCAGCCTGGCCTCCAATGCTTCGGTATTCCCCTGGCAGGGTTTGCTGGGGGTGGACACGCCGCCATCTGACACCGCCAGGTCCGTCATCGAGCGCCTGGTCGAAAGCGCCAGCCATCGCTGAGCCTGCTCCCAGACGCCATCGGCCCCCTGGAGCGGGGGCCGATGGCATGACGGACATACTTGCGCCGTGCGCGACGCAGGCACCCTCGCTCAGCGCTTTCGGTGCTTGTCCAGACGGCGACGAATCGCCGCCTCGATACCCTCGGCATCGAGGCCACAGTCACGCAGCAGCTCCGCTGGCTTGCCGTGTTCGGCAAAGACATCGGGCAGGCCCAGGTTGAGCACCGGCACGGCGACACCCTCGGCCAGCAGCAGTTCGTTGACGCCACTGCCGGCGCCTCCGGCCACCACGTTTTCTTCCAGGGTGACCAGCAGGTCGTGGTTGCGGGCGGCCTCTAGCACGGCGTCACGATCCAGCGGTTTGACGCTGCGCATATTGATGTGAGTGGCGTCTAGCCGCTCGGCCACCACCCCGGCGGGGTCATTGAGGCTACCGAAGGCCAGCAGCGCCACGCCCTTGCCCTGACGCCGCGGCTCGGCCACGCCGATGGGCAGCGGCTCGAGGTCGGCGGGAATGGGCACACCGGGACCGGTACCGCGGGGATAGCGCACCGCCGCTGGCCCCGGATGATGGTAGGCGGCGCTGAGCATGGCGCGACACTCGGCCTCGTCCGCCGGCGCCAGCACCACCATGCCCGGTACGCAGCGCAGGTAGGTCAAATCCAGGGCGCCATGGTGGGTCGGGCCATCCTCACCGACCAGGCCGGCACGATCGATGGCGAAGGTCACATCCAGCTCCTGCACCGCCACGTCATGGATCAACTGGTCATAGCCGCGTTGCAGGAAGGTCGAGTAGATCGCCACCACCGGCTTCATTGCCTCGCAGGCCATACCGGCGGCCAGGGTCACCGAGTGCTGTTCGGCGATGGCCACGTCGTAGTAGCGCTCGGGGTACTCCTTGGAGAAACGGATTAAATCCGACCCCTCGCGCATGGCCGGGGTAATACCGATCAGACGTTCGTCGGCGGCGGCCATGTCACAGATCCAGTCGCCGAACACGCTGCAGTACTTCTTCTTCGGCGGCGCATTCGACGCGGTCGCCGGGGGCTTGGCCTTGGCGGCCTCCGGCGTCTCCAGCTTGGTGATGGCGTGGTAGCCGATGGGATCGGACTCCGCCGGCAGGAAGCCCCGGCCCTTGCACGTCTTCACGTGCAGAAACTGAGGTCCGTCCAGCTCACGCATGCTGGTGAGGGCATCGGTCAGGGCGTCGATATCGTGGCCGTCGATGGGCCCGACATAATTGAAGCCCATCTCCTCGAACAGGGTGGCCGGACTGACCATGCCCTTGACGTGCTCCTCGGTGCGCCGCGCCAGCTCCAGCGCACCCGGCAGGTGGGACAGCACCCGCTTGCCGTTCTCACGCATGCTCAGATAGGGCTTGCTGACCAGAATCCGTGCCAGGTAGCTGGCCACGCCCCCGACGTTCTCGGAGATCGACATCTCGTTGTCGTTGAGCACGACCAGCAGGTTGGCGTTGACGTGGCCGGCGTGGGCCAGGGCCTCGAAGGCCATGCCCGCGGTCAGGGCGCCGTCGCCGATGACGGCACACACGCGGCGCTCCTGCTTCTGCGTGCGCGCCGCCAGGGCCATGCCCAGAGCCGCCGAGATGGAGGTGCTGGAATGGCCGACGCCAAAGGTGTCGTACTCCGACTCGGCACGCCGGGGAAAGGCGGCCAGACCACCGTAGCGACGAATGCTGGTCATGGCCTCGCGGCGGCCGGTCAGAATCTTGTGGGGATAGGCCTGGTGGCCCACGTCCCACACCAGGCGATCGTGGGGCGTGCGGAAGGCGTGGTGCAGCGCCACGGTCAGCTCGACCACACCAAGACCGGCGCCGAAGTGGCCGCCGGAAACGCCGACGCTATACAGCAGGTAGGCGCGCAGCTCATCGGCCACGCGCTTGAGCTGCTCTGCGCTCATGGCACGCAGCGCAGCCGGGGTATCCAGAGTATCGAGCAGCGGTGTCGCCGGCCGCTCGGTGGGAATCGTGTCGAACAGCTTCATGTTAGCCCTGTGGTCGTCAGTGATCGCGCTCGATCATGTAGCGGGCAAGCCCGGCCAGAGGCGCCGCCGCCTCGCCCAGCGGGGCGATGGCGTCGAGTGCCTCGTCGATCAGCGCACCGGCCTTGGCTCGGGCGCCGTCAAGCCCGAGCAGGGCGGGATAGGTCGGCTTGTCGCGGGCCGCGTCGGCCCCCGAGGTCTTGCCGAGGGTATCGGTGTCGCCGGTGACGTCCAGCACGTCGTCATGCACCTGAAACGCCAGGCCCATGGCCGCAGCATAGGTGTCCAACGCCCCCAGACGCGAATCGTCCTCGGCCACCGCCACCAGCCCACCGAGGCGAACCGCGGCGCGAATCAGCGCACCGGTCTTGTGGCGGTGCATGGTTTCCAGCATCGCCAGGTCGGGACGTTCGCCCACCACCGCCAGATCCAGCGCCTGGCCGGCGGCCATGCCGTCGCGACCAGACGCCTTGGCCAGGGTCGCCACCAGGGCACCCAGGCGGGGCGAGCGAGAGCTCGCCAGCAGCTCGAATGCCAGCGTCTGCAGGGCGTCACCGGCAAGAATCGCCGAGGCCTCATCGAAGGCCTTGTGCACCGTGGGCTGGCCACGTCGCAGGTCGTCGTCATCCATCGCCGGCAGATCATCGTGGACCAGCGAGTAGGCGTGGATCAGCTCGATCGCGGCGGCGGGGATATCGAGCTCGTCGTCGTCGGCCCCCAGCGCACGCCCTGCGGCGTAGACCAGGATGGGGCGCAGGCGCTTTCCTCCGACCAGCAGGCCGTGGCGCATCGCCGCCTCGAGCCGGGGTTCGACGACGTGGCGCTGTTCGAACAGTCCCTCGAGGCAGCGGTCTACCCGCGCCCGGTCTGCGGCCAAGCGGGCCAGCATGGTGTCAGCGTTCACCCGGTTCCTCCCCGATATCAAAAGGCGACAGCTGCATGCCACCGTCGGCGTTCTCCGTCAGGCTGCGCACCTTGAGTTCGGCCTCGTCGAGCCGCTTCTGGGCATCTCGCGTCAAGGCCACGCCCTGCTCGAAGGCCTTGAGCGACTCCTCCAGCGTCAGCTCGCCGGACTCCAGGCGCTCGACCAGTGTCTCCAGCTGGGTCATGGCCGAGGCGAAGTCGAGCGACTCGTCATCTTTCTGTGTTGGCTGGCGGTCCTGCGTTGCCATGCGCCCCTCCAGGCGGCGGGTCAAAGGCTGACCCGAGATTGCGAGTTCACGGCCGACGATGGGCCACCCGGGAAACGCAGGCTCGCTGACGACGTCCGGCCTTTCCCCAAAGGGCGACAGTATACACGCTCTCCCCCCGGGGTCGTCTGCCCTGGCCCTTATCCGCGGCCCGCGAAGCGCCCCTCGAAAGGACGGCGGTACATGCAGATGGCTCATGCTGCGGTGCAAGGATTTTCAACGTGAAAATGCCGCCCTGTGGTACTCTATGGACCCTGATTTTTCGCCTGCCCCACCACACAGCCGCTGGCTGCCGCCAACTCCAAGAGGTTGATTCGACCATGGCCAAAACGTCCCTGGACAAGAGCAAGATCAAGATCCTGCTGCTCGAGGGCGTCCACCAGAGTGCAGTGGACAATTTTCTCAACGCCGGATACACCAATATCGAGCATATGCCGACCTCGCTCGACGAAGAGTCGCTGATCGAGAAGATCCGTGATGTTCACTTCATCGGCATTCGCTCCCGCACCCAGCTCACCGAGCGGGTGTTCGCGGCGGCCGAGAAGCTGGTGGCGGTCGGTTGCTTCTGCATCGGTACCAATCAGGTCGATCTCACGGCGGCGCTGGTGCGCGGCATTCCGGTGTTCAACGCCCCCTACTCCAACACCCGCTCGGTGGCGGAGCTGGTGCTGGCCGAGGCCATCATGCTGCTGCGCGGGATTCCCGAGAAGAACGCCCGTGCCCACCAGGGCGGCTGGCTGAAGAGCGCCAAGAACAGCCACGAGGCCCGCGGCAAGACCCTCGGCATCGTCGGCTACGGCAGCATCGGCTCGCAATTGTCGGTGCTGGCCGAGGCGCTTGGCTTCGACGTCATCTACTACGACGTCATCACCAAGCTGGCCATGGGCAACTCGCGCCAGGTCGCCAGCCTCGAGGAGCTGCTCGCCCGCTCCGACGTGGTCAGCCTGCACGTGCCCGACTTGCCGTCCACCCGCTGGATGATCGGCGAGGAGCAGATCAGCCTGATGAAGCCCGGCGCCATCCTGATCAACGCCGCCCGTGGCAGCGTGGTAGTGATCGAGGCCCTGGCCGAGGCGATCAAGGAAGGCCGACTCAACGGTGCCGCCATCGACGTCTTCCCGGTGGAGCCCAAGGGCAACGCCGACGAGTTCGAAAGCCCGCTGCGTGGCCTCGAGAATGTCATCCTCACCCCGCACATCGGCGGTTCCACCCTGGAAGCCCAGGAGAACATCGGCGTCGAGGTGTCCGAGAAGCTGGTGACCTTCTCCGACAACGGCACCAGCATCACCTCGGTCAACTTCCCCGAGGTGGCACTGCCGGCCCACCCGGACAAGCACCGCCTGCTGCACATCCACGAGAACGTGCCCGGCGTGATGTCCGAGATCAACCGGGTGCTGTCGGAAAACGACATCAACATCTCCGGCCAGTACCTGCAGACCAACGAAAAGGTCGGCTACGTGGTCATCGACGTCGACAAGGCCTACGGTCCCCAGGCGCTCGAAGCCCTGCGCGAGGTGAACCACACCCTGCGCACCCGGGTGCTGTACTCCGAGACCAACTACGCCGACTGAGCGGCGGACGTAGCGCCTGCTCGCGGCGAGCTATCCCGCGCGGCAGCTATCGCACTCGGGATGACGATGAGGCGCCGCTCTCCTTCGGGAGGGCGGCGCCTTTTTACTCGCAGGCCTTTTTACTCGCTTAACGGTCGCGCCCCGTTCGCGCCCCTCAAAAGCCGACACCCAAAAGCCTGTGGCTCAGCGAGAAAACGCCTATCCTGAGCGTCTTCCCGATGACCTCTTCAAAGGATGCACGATGCCAACCGGACTGGCCTATCTGATCGTGGTGCTGGTGTGGGCCTCCACCCCGCTGGCCATCAAGTGGAGCGCCGAGGCCGGCGCCCCCATCGGCAGCGTGATGCTGCGCATGGGCCTGGCGCTGGTCGCCGGCGCTCTGATCCTGCTGGTGCTGAGACGCGGCGTCCGCCTCGATCGCCGCGCCCTTGCCAGCTACGCCGCCGCGGTGCCGGGGGTGTTCGGCGCCATGGCGCTGAGCTACCACGCCTCCCAGTTTCTGCCCTCGGGCCTGCTGTCGGTGATGTTCGGCATGGCGCCGTTGATCTCCGGCTTCATCCTGCAGGCCCTGCCCGGCAGCACCCGGCTCAGGCGTTGGCACTGGATCGGCTGCGGCCTGGGGGTGGCGGGGCTGGCGGTGGTGTTCGCCGACAGCCTGACGCTCGGCGGCGGCGCCCAGGTGCTGGCACTGGCCATGATGCTGTCGGCGGTGACCCTGTTCAGCGCCAGCGGCATCGCCGTGCAGCGGGTGGCCGCCGGGCTCGACCCCTTGCAACAGACCGTGGGGGCGCTGGCCGGCTCCATGCCCTGCTTTCTGGTGTTATGGCTCGCCAGCGGTGAACCGCTGATGATTCCCCTCAGCCCCCGTGGGCTGTGGGCGGTGCTTTACCTTGCGCTGTTCGGCTCGCTGATCGGCTTCCTCTGCTACTACCTGATCCTGTCTCGGCTGCACGCCGCCAGCGTCGCCCTGGTGACCCTGATCACCCCGGTGCTGGCGCTGACCCTCGGCATGCTGCTCAATCAGGAAACCCCTTCGCCTTCGATGCTGCTGGGCGCACTACTGATTCTGGTGGCGCTGGGTGCCTACCTGTTCGGGGACCGACTGAGCCGGCGCCGAGCCGCCCGCGAGGCCGCCAGGCCGTGAAGCAGAGGGGCACTTGACAAGCCCTGACGTCATGGCCATTTTGTACACAATAACGGTCATATATTGCGCACCACAATGGTACACAGGCCGCTCGATATCGGTGCAGCGTGAACCGTGAAACTGATGACGCTCACCGCCCTCGGCGGCTGTTTCTGAAGGCACCTGAACCAGGTATCCGCTACGCGACGAGCCCTCGCCCTCCTTGACCAAGGGACGGCGTCGGGAGCAGGGCACGATGCTTGGGTAACCCTTCGCTCGGCGAAGCCAACCCAGGAGAACTGCATGAGCTCACATCCCCCCGTCACTTGGATCAAGCATCCACTGGCCGCCAGCGACCCTGACGCGGCCGGTGGTGTCGTCGTTCAGGACGGCCGAATCATCGAAGCCGTGGCCGCCGGCCAGACGCCCCGAACCCGCGTCGAGCAGACCTTCGATGCCTCCCGCCACGTGCTGCTGCCGGGCCTGGTCAACACCCACCACCACTTCTACCAGACCCTGACCCGGGCCTACTCGCCGGCGCTCAACAAGGAGCTGTTTCCCTGGCTCACCACCCTTTACGACGTCTGGGCCAACCTCGACGAGGCCCAGCTGGCGCTGGCCAGTGAGCTGGCCATGGTGGAGCTGCTGATGAGCGGCTGTACCACCGTCGCCGACCATCACTACGTGTTCTCCGGCGCGCTCGAGCACGCCATCGACGTCCAGGTGGAGACCGCGCGTCGGCTCGGCGTGCGCGCCGCCCTGACCCGCGGCTCGATGAGCGTGGGGCGCGAGCAGGGCGGGCTGCCGCCCCAGTCGGTGGTGCAGGATGAGGCGACCATCCTCGACGAGAGCACCCGTCTGATTGACGCCTACCATCAGCGCGGCGAGGGCGCCATGGTGACCCTGGCGCTGGCGCCCTGCTCGCCCTTCTCGGTCAGCCGTGAGCTGATGGTCGACAGCGCTCGCCTGGCCGAGCAGAAGGACGTGCGCCTGCACACCCACCTGGCAGAAACCGAGGACGAGACGCAGTACTGTCAGAAGCTGTTCGGGATGCGACCGCTGGACTACCTCGAGGCCACCGGCTGGCTCAGCGACCGCACCTGGCTGGCCCACGGCATCCACTTCAACGACGACGAGGTCGCCCGCCTCGGCCAAGCCGGCACCGGCATCGCCCACTGCCCCTCATCCAACATGGTGCTGGGCTCTGGCATGTGCCGCACCCTGGAACTCGAGGCCGCCGGTTGCCCGGTAGGCCTGGCGGTGGACGGCTCGGCCTCGGCGGATCACTCCAACCTGGCCGAGGAGATGCGCCAGGCGATGCTGATCGGCCGCCTGCGCTACTCGCCCAGCCAGGTACGTCACCAGGACGTCATCCGCTGGGCCACCGAAGGCTCCGCGCGTTGTCTGGGGCGCAGCGACATCGGCGGACTGAAGGTTGGCCAGCAGGCCGATCTGGCGCTGTTCCGGCTGGACGAGCCGCGCTTCTCTGGCGCCGAGAACCCGCTGGCCGCCCTGCTGCTGTGCGGTGCCCACCGTGCCGACCGAGTGATGGTGGCCGGCCAGTGGCGGGTGGCCGACGGCCAGCCGCTCGACGTCGATCTGGGCGAGCTGATGGCCCGCCACAACGCGGCGGCGGTGCGGCTAAGGCGTGCGGTCTAGGAGGCTCGGGGCGCGCCTGGACGCACTCCTTCGAACAGGACAACGGGAAGACAAAAGGCAACAACAGCGAACGACGAACGGATCTCGAGCGCAGCGCGGCACCACGGGCCAGGGCCGACGCTGCCGCCCCCTGACAACGGTCGCCGTGCCACGGCAGTCAGCACAGACGGTCTGACGCCTGTCACGGTCTCCGGGGTTTCGCCGCCGACGCTCCGACAAGGACGCCGGTGCTACAACGACAACAGGAGAAAACCCTGCCATGCCCACCCACGACTCCTCCGGGGACACCCTGGAAAGCGCATCTGTGCGCTCGACCCATGACGTCAACGCCATGCCGCCCCTGGGGCGCGCCATTCCGCTGGGCCTGCAGCACGTGCTGGCGATGTTCGTCGGCAACGTCACGGTGCCGATCATCATCGCCGGCGCCGCCGACCTGCCGGCGGACCAGACCGCCTTCATGATCCAGGCGGCGATGTTCGTGGCCGGTGTCGCCACCCTGGTGCAGTCGCTGGGGATAGGCCCCATCGGCGCCCGCCTGCCCATCGTCATGGGCACCAGCTTCGGCTTCGTCCCGGTGCTGATTCCCATTGCCGTGGGCATGGGGCTACCGGCGGCCCTTGGCGCGGCCCTGTGTGGCGGGGTCGCCATGGCCCTGGTGGGCATGTTTCTGCCGGTGTTCCGGTTTCTGTTCCCGCCGGTGGTCACCGGCACCTTCGTGGTCATGCTCGGCACCCTGCTGATGCCGGTAGGCTTCGCCTACTGGGGCGGAGGCTTCGGCGCCGCCGACTTCGGCGCCACCCACCACCTGCTGCTGGGGGCGCTGGTACTGGTGGTGACCCTGGGTCTGCACCAGTACGGCCGCGGTATCTGGTCCGAAGCGGCGCCGCTGATCGGCCTGATCACCGGTTACGTGGTGGCCACCATGTTCGGCTATATCGACTTCTCCACCATCGGTGACGCCGACTGGCTGTCACTGCCGGTGCCGCTGACCATCGGGCTTGAATTCCATCTGGCGGCGATCCTGCCGGTGGTGCTGCTGGCCGTGGTCACCTGCGCCGAGTCCATCGGCGACATCGTCGGCACCACCGCCGGCGGGATGGACCGCGAGCCGACCCACAAGGAGCTCTCCGGTGGGGTCATGGCCGACGGCCTGTCCAGTGTGTTCGCCGCGATCTTCAACGCCTTCCCCCAGATCAGCTTTAGCCAGAACGTGGGCATGGTGGCGCTGACCGGTGTGGTCAGCCGCTATGTGGTGGCCATCGGCGGCGCCTTCCTGCTGCTGGCGGGCCTGATCCCCAAGCTGGGCGCCATCGTTTCCAGCATCCCCAATTCGGTGCTGGGCGGGGCGGTACTGATCATGTTCGGCATGATTGCCAGCGCCGGGATCAAGATGCTTTCCCATATCGACTTCAACAAGCGCAACATGGTGATCATCGGGGTCTCGCTGTCCGCCGCGGTGGGCCTGCCGGCCCAGGAAGGGCTCTACGCCAATCTGAGCGACAACCTCCAGGCCATCATCGAGTCAGGGCTGATCCCCGGCGCGCTGTTTGCCATCGTGCTCAATCTGGTACTGCCCAAGGCCGATCGGGTCTTCCGCGACAGCGTCTGACACGCCACACCGTCCCCTCGAGGACACCATGACGCCACTTTCGGGCCCGCCACGCGGGCCCGCTTCGTTTCCCCAGGACAGGGACGCAGCCCAGGCTCAGCAGCTTCTGACTTCACGGTAGCGATGACGCCTGTAGACCTTCACTCGCTGGCCCTCGAGCGTCGTCATCCCTTCCCACACAAAGCCCGCGTTCTGTGCCACTCGGCTCGACGGCACATTGGTGGGATCGACCACCGCCACCAGCGACTCGCAGTCGGTGATGGCAAAGGCGTGGGCCACCACCGCCAGGGCCACCTCGGTGGCAAGCCCTCTACCCCAATGATGCACGGCGTAACGATAGCCGATGGCCAACTCCCGCTCGCCGTCGAGGATCTCGTGATCGAAGCCGCAGAAGCCCATCAACGCTCGCGATACCGGGTGCACCACCGCCCAGTAGCCAAAGCCCTTGTCGGCGTAGCTCGCGCGACAGGCATCGAGAAAGCGACGGCTCCCCGCCATGTCCTGCACACCGTGGAGCGAGTGACGCATCACCCGGGGATCGGCCAGCAGTCGGCTCAAGCCAGGCAGATCATAGCGCTCTAGCGGGCGCAGCCGGCTACGCGGCGTGGCCAGCACGTCGCCCTGCATCGGCCTGGGCCTCAGCCTGTCGTCCTGCATCATGCGCCTCTCGCGTCGTGGATCGCTTGTGCGAATGTACGCCATCCTCCACGGCCATGACCACGGACGCTGGCCGCCAGCAAGCCGCCCCTGTCGTCGTCCTGGCGCTACCCTGACGCCGCTCTGGCGCCGCCCTGGCGTCAACCAGGGAGGCCAGGCCACTCTTCCCCTTTGGTCGAAGCAGGCCCCGAAAAGGCGTCATCACGCGCTAGGCTTGCGAAGTTTTCCCTCGTTGGAGCCATGACGATGCCCGCCTCACCTTCCGCCCAGCCTGACACCGGTGACCTCGCCGTGGTGCGTCACGATGATCGTGGGGTCGTCCATCTGACCCTCAACCGCCCGGCAAGCTTCAATGCCCTGTCCCGGGACATGCTCACCGCACTGGATGATGCCTTTGCCGCAATCGACCCTGATCCTTCGTTGCGGGCGGTGGTGATCGCTGCCGAGGGCCGCGCCTTCTGCGCCGGCCATGACCTCAAGGAGATGCGCGAGCTCGGCGACGAGGACGCCTATCGACAGCTCTTCGCCCAGTGCTCCCGGGTGATGCAGCGCCTGCAGGACTGTCCGGTGCCGGTGATCGCTCGAATTCAGGGGCTTGCCACCGCCGCCGGCTGCCAGCTGGCAGCCAGCTGTGACATGGCGGTGGCCGCCCGCTCGGCGCGCTTCGCCGTCTCCGGCATCAAGGTCGGGCTGTTCTGTTCCACCCCAGCGGTGGCGCTGACCCGCAATATCGGTCCCAAGCAGGCCGCCGAGATGCTGTTTACCGGTGAGTTCATCGACGCCGACCAGGCGCTGGAGTGGGGCCTGGTCAACCGGGTCGCCGAGGACGACGCCCTCGACGACAGTCTCGAGGTGCTGCTCGACAGCCTGCGCGCCAAGAGCCAGGTGGCGCTGTTCACCGGCAAGGCCATGCTGGCCCGCCAGCGTGCCCTGCCGCTGGGCCAGGCCTACGCCTACGCAGGCGAGGTGATGGCCGCCAACATGATGGCCGAAGACGTGGCCGAAGGCATCGACGCCTTCGTCGCCAAGCGCGCCCCCCACTGGCGCCATCGCTGAGCGCCGGACCAGGCTCAGCCAAGGCAGGGCCGCTTGTGGAAGCCTTTTCCGCAAACGCGACAAGCGGCCGCGCCAACAGGTATGCTAAGGACTGTGCCAAACGGTTGACCCAGGAGATGCAAGGTGACGGAAAGCAAGCGCAGAACGGCCGGCCGACCGGCCAGCGGCAAGGCCAGCGGAGGCCACAGCCAGTCGCTGGTGCGGGGACTCAACCTGCTGGAATTGCTGGCGATGCACCCGGGCGGCCTGGCGCTGTCCGACATCGCCGAGCAGGCCGATCTGGCACCGTCCACGACCCATCGCCTGCTGCAGGCCCTGCTGAGCCAGGGCTTTATCACCCAGGACGAGGAACTCGGCGTCTGGCGCATCGACGTCAAGACCTTTCGCATCGGCAACAGCTTTCTCGAGGCACGCGACTTCGTTGCCACCAGCCGTCCTTACCTGCGCCGACTGACCCGTGAGACCGGCGAGACCGCCAATCTGGGCGTGCGTGAAGGCACCACGGCGGTGTTCCTGGCGCAGAGCGAATCGCCCCAGATGATGCGCATGATCACCCGTCTGGGCTCACGTGCCCCGCTGCACGCCTCGGGCGTGGGCAAGGCGCTGATGGCCTGGCTGCCCGACGACGACCTGGAGCGGGTGCTGGCCGAACGCGGCCTGGACCGTGTCACCGTCAACACCCTGTCGAGTCCCTCCGAGCTCCGTCGCGCCATGGCCGAGATCCGTGAACGCGGCTACGCCTGCGACCGCGAAGAGCATGCCATCGGCCTGCACTGCGTGGCCGCCTGCATCCACGATGAACTGGGCACGCCGCTGGCGGCCATCTCGGTCTCCGGGCCGGTGGCGCGTATCCCCGACGAACGCCTGTCCCAGCTCGGCGAGCTGGTGCGCGCCACCGCCGCAGAAATTACCGCCCAGCTAGGCGGACGCATTCCCGCCGCCGAGGACTTCAAGCCCTGACACCCGGGCTCACCGGCTCCCTCAAGAGATCCCCCGATGACCGACGCCTGGCGCAAGTACAAGAGCGCACCACCGCCCGGGGCCGTGCTGGAATCGACCAGCCTGGCCCCGGGTGAGAGCCGCTGCCTCAATATCGAGAGCGACAACGGCCGCTTCCCGCTGATCCTCGCCCGCCACGCCGATGGCCGGGTACACGCCTACGTCAACGCCTGCCCCCATCAGTACCTGCCGCTGGACGGCCGCGGCAGCAACATCCTCAGCCGCGACGGCGAGCTGTTGATCTGTACCCACCACCAGGCCTGCTTCCGTCTCGACAGCGGCGAGGGCATCTCCGGCCCCGCCCAGGGCGAGGCACTGGACCCGGTCCCGGTGCAGGAAGTCGATGGCTGGTGGGTGATCGGGGAGTGAGGGAGCGAATCTGCCTGTCGCAGTGGCGACTTGACCCTTATCCGCAGTGAGGACCTGCCCTCGATCCCGGCCCCAAGGCCAAGCATGGGATTGACGCCCTTGATGCACAACGACGCTGGTTTGACCCTCTCCTTATCGAGATCCCCGCCAAGACGCCCGACGAACCTGGATTGCTGGTTATTGGCTCGATCGAAGGCAAGCACTGTTCTGCCGTTGTAACGCCGCGCGACCGGGCTACGCATCATCTCTGTAAGGCGCTCGCGGAAGGAAGAGGTGGAGCTCCATGAAAGCCAGGACGCTTGATCAAAAAATTCGATGATGGCGAAGACGTCTCGGAAGCCCTCTCCCCGTCCAGGGCTCGGCGCCCCAATCAGTCACAAAGACGGGGCAACGTCGACTTTCCTGTCTGGATGATCGAGTCTCTCGACGAGGAAGCCAGCCGCCCGGGAGTGACTCGCCAATCGATCATCGAGGTGTGGCTGGCCTAGCGCCTGGAGCAGTGCGCGAACAGGCCCTAGCGATCCTGATCGAGCTCGGGAGAACCCGGCGTCTCCATGGGATCGCCGGAGCGGTCCTGGGACCAGGGGCCACTGCCCTGCTCCAGCCGATCGAGCTGGCGCTCGAGCTTGCCGATCACGCTTATCAGTTGATGACACTCGCCCTGAGAGAGAGCGGCCACCACATCGGCCTCCCATTGCAAGGCATCGGGGATCAAGTCGGCCAGTAAGGCCTGCCCCGCCTCGGTCAGTCGCAGGTGCTGTACACGCTGGTCACTGGGCGAAGGCGTTCTTCGGATCAGACCACGCTCCTCCAGGGCCTGTACGGCCCGAGAAATACGCACCTTATCCATGCGAGTAGCTTGGGCGATCTGCTTGGCCGATAGCTCATCCAGGTGCGACAACCACGCCAGCACTCGCCACTGGGCAATGGTCAACTGGTAACGTTCTGCGTACATCTGCGAAAGCGCCTGACTCAAACGGTCCGCCAGACTGTTCAGCCGGTACGGCAGGAACTGCAAAAGATCCAGATGCGGTACCCCGCTGCTGGTCGGTGTTTCTCGCTTACGCGAGCCCATGGCCTCGTCCCCGTGGTCAGCGTCCATCGCGACAGCGCCACGCCAGCGTGGCACGCCACCATCCGTCACTGACGATAACCGGGAACGCCAGAACCGGCAACGTAGCTCGCGACCTTACCATCAGCATCGCTTTCGCACTCACGCCTGGCTCTCGCGACAGGCTACTACCTGGTCTCTGCCGTCACGCTTGCCGACGTAAAGCGCCTTGTCGGCGCGATGAATCAGCACTTCCAGATTGTCCTCATCGGGCCGGGCTTCGACAATGCCGATGGTAACGGTGACCGCCGCCCCCCTCTCACCCCCCTCAAACGGCAGCGCCAGGTCGGCGACCGCTCGATGCAGACGTTGTGCGACCGGCAAAGCGTCACTCAAGGAGGTATCAGGCAATGCGACCACGAACTCTTCGCCGCCGAAACGCGCGATCAGATCATGGGAACGCAGTGACTCGGCACACACTCGGGCGATCTCCATCAGCACTCGGTCTCCATGACTGTGGCCCCAGGTGTCATTGATAGTCTTGAAGTGATCGACATCCAGCATAAACAGGCTGAAGGGCGCCTGTGCTTCCCGGGCAGACTCAAACATGCTCTGGGCCCGCTTCATGAAGTGCCGACGATTGGCGAGACCGGTCAAGGCATCGCGCTCGGCCAGCTGTCTCAACTGACCTTCAAGGGACTGACGATGCGCCATCTCACGAAGCAATTGTCGGTTTTGGTCGCGCTCTTCGCTCAATATCGCGAACTGCTTGCGCTGCAGGCGCTCTACCCGCAGCAAGGTGCAGAACCCGACCGCATTGGCCATGATCAACAACAGCGCCATGCGCAACACATCGACGGGCGAACTGTCGGCAAAGATGGCAGAGGCGCACAGAAAACCGATACCCAGATACAGGCTCGCCATCGCCACCACGGTGAGCAGGTTGGGAATCAGCAGATAAAAGGCCATGGTAGCAACGATGACAGCCATCATCTGCGTCGAAAGGGAGTCCGGACGTAGCGGAACAATCAGGATGATGCCCGTCGCCATAACCCACAACGGCAAAGCATGCAGCCAGAGGCGCTGCGAATAGCTTCCCCATCGACCAATCGCCCAAGCCAGAAAAAGACAGCTACCGACGACGACCACGCGCATGGCCAGCAACAGGTAGAGCTCGCGGCTCTGGCCGACATAAAAGTAATCGGAAATCGAGAACATGCCGAATATCAATGCGGCAAGCATCCAGGCCAGTCGTGACTCGCAGCGCACCCTCGGCTTGATCGCGCGGCGATACCAGGCTTCTCGCTCAGTTTCACGAAACTGTCCGGTTAACCAATGCACCAGATGGGGCATTTTTGCCATCGACACTTGCTGTTCTCCCTGTGCATAGGCTCGACGTCTGATGACCGATGCCCACTACCTTCGTCATGTCGAGATCGAAGGGACTTTTGTCCACTTCACGTTGACGGCGTCTTATTATTTTTTAAACAAACGCTTATATGACTTTAAAATAACTCAATAACACGATGATAACGTTACTTTTCGTGGCAGCACTGCCCAATTCTATGCTTTTCGCGGCAATGGCACAGCGTCTGACGTGCTCTCTCGAAGTCCACTTCACTTGCCGGGAAGTAGCCCCCATCTCGTATTGCGAGCTTCACACCCCGCTGGCTATCACGACGCCGATCCACACTTGCCCAAAGTGGGTGGGCGCGGTCTAGGCGACCTTTCCCCTGCGCTCATACCGTCGCCTGGCCCCTTGGGGATAGTGTCTACACCGCACCCAACCGCCCAGTGAAGCTTCGCACCACGGCATTGCTATAGACGTATGTCTTAGCCCATCAATCTCATGTTTTTTAAGGATAAATCAGATGCCGGTGGGGTTGGCACCGTCTCTCTAGCGATAAGGCCTGGAATATAGTTTCAAATGAAACTATATTCCAGGCATGCCATAGCGATGATGTGACCGCCTCGACCCGAGCTTTATCACAGGACTCAGTATGCAGTGGGGCGACGAGCATCCCGACACGCCACCTCATCATCCTGAGCGGAGGATTTCCCGATGTCCCAACGTCTCGACCAGACGCCGCTTGCGTATCAAAGCGGTTTTCGTAATCACTTCGCCAGCGAAGCGCTGCCCGGCGCCCTGCCCCAGGGGCAGAACTCGCCTCAGCGCTGCGCCTACGGACTCTACGCCGAGCAGCTCACCGGCTCGGCCTTCACCGCGCCGCGCAGCCATAACCTGAGAAGCTGGCTCTACCGCATCCGCCCCTCGGTGGCCCAGAGCGCCTACCGCCCGCTGGAGCACGGCGGTCTCGCCACCGCGCCGCTGTCACGTCCCGCCGCGGACCCCAACCAGATGCGCTGGGACCCGGCTCCCCTGCCCGAGGCGGCCACCGACTTCATCGATGGTCTTGCCACCATCGCGGTCAATGGCGACGCCGGCACCCAGGCCGGCTGCGGTGTCCATGTCTATGCCTGCAACCAGGACATGACCGAACGCTTCTTCTACAACGCCGACGGCGAACTGTTGATCGTGCCTCAGCTGGGCACCCTGCGCCTGGGCACAGAGTTCGGCGCGCTCGAGGTGGGCAACGGCGAGATCGCGGTGATCCCGCGCGGGGTCAAGTTCCAGGTCCGCATCAGTGAGGGCGACCAGGCCCGGGGCTATGTCTGCGAAAACTACGGCAGTCCCCTGGAGCTGCCGGGGCTCGGCCCCATCGGCGCCAACGGCCTGGCCAACCCGCGCGACTTCCAGTCGCCGGTGGCCGCCTACGAGGACCTCGAGGGCGACTTCGAACTGGTGGCCAAGTTCTCCGGGGCACTGTGGGCGACCCGGCTGGACCACTCGCCGCTGGACGTGGTCGCCTGGCACGGCAACGTGGCGCCCTACAAGTACGACCTGGCCAACTTCAACACCATCAATACCGTCAGCTTCGACCATCCGGATCCTTCGATCTTCACCGTGCTGACGTCGGCGTCGGACACCGAGGGCATGGCCAACATCGACTTCGTGATCTTTCCGCCGCGCTGGATGGTGGCCGACAACACCTTCCGCCCGCCCTACTTCCATCGCAACCTGATGAGCGAATTCATGGGCCTGATCCACGGCGAGTACGACGCCAAGGCCGAAGGTTTCCTGCCCGGCGGCGCCAGCCTGCACAACTGCATGTCGCCCCACGGCCCCGACGCCGAGACCTTCGAGAAGGCCTCCGACGCCAGCCTCCAGCCTCAGTATCAAGGGGCGACCCTGGCCTTCATGTTCGAGAGCCGCTACGTCTTCCAGCCTACTGAAAAGGCGCTGGCCGCCGATTTCCGCCAGCGCGACTACGTGGATGTGTGGAAGGGACTCAAGTCCCACTTCGATCCGACGCGGCCCTGACCGACCTCTGCTTTGACCACAAGGAACCCTCTGATGAAACTGGCCACCCTCAAGAGCGGACGCGACGGCGAGCTGATCGTCGTCTCCCGCGACCTGACCCACGCCGTACGCGTGCCGCAGATTGCCACCACCCTGCAACAGCTCGTCGAAGACTGGGACGAGCTGGCCCCGCGCCTTGAAGAGATCTACCAGCGCCTCAACGACGGCGCCGCCGAGGAGGCCTTCGAGCTCGATCTTCAAGCGCTGCACTCGCCGCTGCCGCGTACCTATCACTGGGCCGACGGCTCGGCCTATCTCAACCATGTGCAACTGGTGCGCCAGGCGCGCAACGCCGAGATGCCGGAGACCTTCTGGACCGACCCGCTGATGTACCAGGGCGGCGGCGACAGCTTCATCGGTCCCTATGACGATATCGAGGCGGTCAGCGAAGACCACGGCATCGACTTCGAGGGCGAGATCGCGGTGATCACCGACGACGTGCCGATGGCGGTGAGCCCCGAACAGGCAGCCGGCCACATCAAGCTGCTGATGCTGGTCAACGACGTCAGTCTGCGCGGCCTGATCCCCGGGGAGCTGGCCAAGGGCTTCGGCTTCTTCCAGGCCAAGCCGGCCTCTAGCTTCTCGCCGATCTGCGTCACCCTGGACGAGCTGGGCGAGGCGTGGAAGGATGGCCGCGTGCACCTGCCGCTGACGGTCCATCTGAACGGCGACAAGTTCGGCGAGCCCGAGTCCGGCCCGGACATGATCTTCAACTTCCCGCAACTGGTGGCCCACGCCGCCCGCACCCGCTACCTGGGCGCCGGCGCGGTGGTCGGCTCCGGCACCGTGTCCAATCCGGACCCGGATGGCGGCCCCGGAAAGCCGGTGGCCGACGGCGGCGTCGGCTACAGCTGCCTGGCCGAGGTACGAATGGTCGAGAAGATCCTGCACGGCGACAGCAAGACGCCCTTCCTGCGCTTTGGTGACCGGGTGCGCATCGAGATGTTCGACAAGGCCGGCCAGAGCATCTTCGGCGCCATCGACCAGCGGGTGGTGAAGTACCAACCCAAGGACTGAGCCAGCCCCCTTGAGTCCTGGGGCGGACGTCCACCACCGTCGACGCCTCGACGCCCGCCGTCCCCGGCGGGCGTCCCGCCACCGCTCGGGCCGCCACACGAGCATCTGGCCCGCCCCCGCCAATTTCTGGAACCTGCCATGCAACTCTACGGTTACTTTCGCTCTTCGGCGGCCTATCGCGTGCGCATCGTCGCCAACCTCAAGGGCATCACCCTCGACCATCACCCGGTCAATCTGGTCAAGGGCGAGCAGCGTGATGCCGACAATCTGGCGCGCAATCCCCAGGGCCTGGTGCCGACCCTGGTCACCGACCAGGGACAGGCGCTGACCCAATCCCTGGCGCTTTGCGAATACCTCGACGAGCGCTACCCCGAACCGCCGCTGCTGCCCGGCTCCGCCGAGCATCGGGCGCAGATCCGGGCACTGGCCCAGGCCGTCGCCTGCGAGATCCACCCGCTGAACAATCTGCGGGTGCTCAAGCACCTGACCGGCGAACTCGGGCTATCGGATGACGCCAGGCTCGCCTGGTACCGCCACTGGGTAGCAACGGGACTGACCGCCGTCGAGGCGATGCTTGAGCACACCATGGGCGACTTCTGCGTCGGCAACGAGCCGACCCTGGCCGACGTCTGCCTGGTGCCCCAGGTGTTCAACGCCGAGCGCTTCGAGTGCGACCTCGCGCCCTTTGCGCGAGTGCGCGCGGTATCGGAGCGAGCGCGAGCGCTGCCGGCCTTCGACAAGGCGGCACCGGGTGTTCAGCCAGACGCTGTCTGAGATCGGCTACAATAAGCCGACTAAGGAAACACTGACGGAACGATGTCTGCCTCCAAGGAGCAGCATCGACACCGCGAAGGGAGCGCTGTTCGCGCTCCCTTCGCTTTCCCTGACCCAACCGTCACTGACACAAGGAGTTGCGTATGCTGAACCCGACCTCCCGCGCCACCGTGGCCCTGCTGGCGGCGCTGACCGCCCTGGGCCCCCTGGCCACCGACATGTACCTGCCGGCCATGCCCGCCATGCGCGAGGCGCTGGGCACCGGAGCCGATCAGATCCAGCTGACCCTGTCGCTGTATCTGATCGGCTTCGCCATGGCGCAGCTGCTGTGCGGTCCGCTGTCCGATCGCTTCGGACGCAAGCCGGTGCTGGCACTCGGGATGGGGGTCTTTCTGCTGGCGAGCCTGGTCTGCGCCTTCGCGCCGAATATCGAGACGCTGCTGGTGGCACGCTTCTTCCAGGCCCTGGGAGGCTCGGCGGGGCCGGTGCTCGGCCGCGCCGCGGTGCGCGACATCCACGGTCCCTTCGAGGCCAGCCGCATCCTCTCCTATATGGCCAGTGTCATGGCGCTGGCCCCGGCGCTGGCCCCGGTGGTCGGGGCGGGGCTACTGGTGTGGTTCGGCTGGGACGCCATCTTCCTGCTGCTGGCGCTCTACGCCGCCGCCATGCTGGGGCTGATCGCAATGATGCCCGAGCCGCTGCCGCGGGACCGGCGCCAGTCGATCAAGCCCTCGGCGCTGGCCATCACCTTCCGCTCGCTGCTCGGCCAGCGCGACTTCGTCGGTTATACCCTGGCCAACGCCGGTGCCTTCTCCGGCCTGTTCGCCTTTCTGTCGGGTTCGTCGTTCGTGCTGATCGACTACATGGGGGTCAGCCCCGACGTCTACGGCTACCTGTTCGCCGCCATCGTGCTCGGTTTCTTCATCGGCTCGCTGACCAGCGCCAAGCTCAGTCGTCGCCGCAGCCGTCACCAGCTGCTGGTCGCCGCCAGCCTGATCGCCGCCCTCGGCGGCTCTGCCATGGCGCTGCTCGCGCTGGCCGGGGTGCATACCCCCTGGGCGGTCATCGGCCCCCACATGGCCTACATGATCGGCTTCGGCATCATCATGCCGCAGACCATGGGCGGCGCCCTGGCACCCAACCCCCACTGCGCAGGCTCGGCCTCGGCGCTGTTCGGCTTTATCCAGATGAGCATCGCCGCCGGCGTCGGCGCCCTGGTCGGCCAGTTTCATGATGGCACCTCCCACAGCATGGCCATCGCCATCGGCCTGTCCGGTGTGCTGGCGCTGGTCTGCTACCACTTCATCGTCACCGACAAGGGCGACCTGGAAGCGCAGACGGCGTCGGCCTGACGACCAAGCGCTACGGGACCCTCGAACCTTAACGACAGCGGCCCCGCCTGTTTTCAGACGGGGCCGCTGTCGCTTCAGCAGGGCGTATCTACTGACGCCAGGCGCGCACGAACATCCAGGTGCCGAGGCCCCAGGCGCCGTTGACCAGAAAGCCGATGGGCAAGATCGCCGGGGCGATGCCGCGCCCCTTGAGCGGGAACACCACCAGCATGGCCACAAGGGTCAGGGCGATGCCGCCAAACAACCCTGCCTTCCACCAGCCCCCCTGATCGATCCGCCTGAGCGCGAACACCAGCATCATCACAAGCCCCCAGACGCCACCCCAGAAGCTTGCCGAAAACCAGGCCGGCACGCCCAGGGGGGCGGCGGGTGAGGTGGAATAGGGGGCAAAGGGGATCACCCCATAGGCGTGCAACAGCCCCACTACTGGCTGGTGGAAGCACAGCACGGCGAGAAAGCCGGCAACGAAGGCCAGGACCAGATGACGGGTCATGCAAGACTCCAGAAAGTGCAGTGACTGGGTGGAAAAGGCGCGAGCTTCGGTGACGCCTCGATCACCAAGGGCGATGCCTCAGTCACGAGGATAGAGACCGCCCTCGCCCATCAGTACCGCCTGCCCCGCGATCTCGACGGTGACCTTGTCCTTGTCGTCGCGGGTGGCGCGGGCATGGATCTGGCTTGGGCGGTGCATTGCCTCGCCCTGGTGGATGCGCCAGTTGTTGCCCTGGCTCTTCGACTGCTGTCCCAGAAAGCCCGCCAGCGCCGCCGCCGCGCTGCCGGTGGCGGGGTCCTCGACAAAGCTTCCGGCGTGGCGCGAGAACATGCGTGCGTGAATCTCGCCGGATTCCTTGGCCTCGCGCACATAGAAGTAGACCTGCTCCACGGCGCTGGGTGACACATGCCGCTGCCAGGCTTCACCATCGAGCGCCAGCCGCGCCAGCGCCTGGACGTTGACCAGTTCGACCAGGTGAAACGGCAATCCGCAGGAGGCCTGGACCGGGTCCGCGGCGACGTCATCGAGCTCGAGCCCGGCCAGCTCCGCTGCGCTGGACTGGCCCAGCGTGCTGGTGCCGACCTCCGGCGCGCGCGCCATCTTGAAGCGTGCCAGGTCGCCCTCGTAGGTCACCTTGAGCGGCCCGCCAGCCAGATCCAGGATGACCGGGCTATCGGCGCTGACCTCGCCAGCATTCACCAGCTCCTGGGCGGCGATCAGATGGGCCACGCCAATGCTCGGATGGCCGGCAAACGGCAGCTCGCGGTGAGGAGTGAAGATACGTACCGGAAAATGCCGGCTCGCCTGGGCCCGCCCGACGAAGGCTGTCTCGGCCAGGTTCAGCTCGTTGGCGATGGCCTGCATGCGCTCCCCCGCGATACCGTCGGCGTCGAGAAACACCGCCAGTGGATTCCCGGCGAACGGTTGGTCGGTGAACACATCGAGCAGGTAGTAGCGGGTCAGGGACGGCAGCATAGGCGGCTCCACTTGGACTTGGTAGACCAGGGCCAGGCTACATGCGCCCGACACCGGTGGCGCCTTCCAGCATAGAGGCCCCGGCGTCCACCTTGCCAGCGCGCGAACGAGCAAACCCCTCTACGGCAAAGTCAACGCTAGAGCGTTGGCAAGCATCCGTCTCCGCCTTGACGGCCTCGCTAATCTGATGAGGGGCACGGCAAGCGCTCTTCGAGGCTGAACTCAGTGTGCACCAGCGGTACACTAGCGCCCGTTCCCACTGCCGAGGCCGCCGTGATGTCCCACCTGCTCTCCATCGACTCCCTGTCCCGCGACGATATCGATCACCTGATGCGGGTGGCGGCCACCATGGAACCCGTCGCCCAGCGACGCAAGGTCACCCGGGTGCTGGAAGGCGCGGTGCTCGGCAACCTGTTCTTCGAGGCCAGCACCCGCACCCGTGTCAGCTTCCACACCGCCTTCTCGCGGCTCGGCGGCAGCGTCTGCGACACCACCGGCTTCACCTTCTCGTCGATGGCCAAGGGCGAATCGCTCTACGACACCAGCCGCGTGATGGCCGGCTACTGCGACGCCATCGTCATGCGCCACCCGGACCAGGGCTCGGTGGCCGAGTTCGCCAGCGCCACCCACGTACCGGTGATCAACGCCGGTGACGGCCCCGGCGAGCACCCGAGCCAGGCGCTGCTGGACTTCTACACCATCGACAAGGAATTCAGCCGCCAGGGCAAGACCCTCAAGGGTGCCCACGTGCTGATGACCGGGGATCTGAAGTACGGCCGTACGGTGCACTCGTTGATCAAGCTGCTGGCGCTCTACGCGCCCATGCGCGTGACCCTGGTGGCGCCGCCGGGGCTCGAGATGCCCAACCACCTGATCGAGCGGGTCAGCCGCCAGGGCCTGGACGTGGAGGTACGCGAGAGCCTGGCCGGGGACTTCTCCGATGTCGACGTGGTCTACACCACCCGCATCCAGAAGGAGCGCTTCACCGCCGAGATGAGCGAAGGCTTCAACCTGTCGCGGGACTTCACCGTCCACCGCGCCTTCATGGACAGCCGCTGCAATCCGTCCACCATCATCATGCACCCGCTGCCCCGGGACAGCCGTCCGGAGGCCAATGATCTGGACGTCGACCTCAACGGCGACCCGCGCCTGGCGATCTTCCGCCAGACCGACAACGGCATTCCGGTGCGCATGGCGATCTTCGCCACCCTGCTCAAGGTCGAGCACCTGATCGAACGCGACCTGCGCGACGTGCCCTGGTTTGTGCCGGGTAGCGTCGGTGTCGACGACGCCAAGTTCTAGCTGCGGCGGTGCCGGGCGGGAGCCTGGCGCCGGCGCCACAGGTTCAGGGGCGCTCCTGCCAGAAGCGCGAGAACAGCTCGGCCTGGGTGTTGATCCCGAGCTTGGCGTACAGGTGCTTCTTGTGGACCCTGACGGTCTCCACCGAGATGGACAGGCGTCGGGCGATCTCCTTGGTCGACCCGCCGCCCAGCATCAACTGGCTCACCTCGCGCTCGCGATCGGTCAGCCCGAAGCGGGTCGCCGTCTCTTCGACGCCACCTCGGTGCGGATGCCAGGGATGGGGGCCGGGCGTCTCGCCGCAGCGCTCAAAGTGCATGCGCAGTCGCATCAGCTCACCGAGCCAGGGCTCGACCAGATGCAGCAGGCCGATTTCGCTGTGCAGGAAGGTTCGGGTGGAACCCAGCGACAGGCACAGGGTACGACCAGCGCCCAGTGACCGATTGATCTGCACCTCGTCACTGACGATATTGCGCCGGAAGTAACGCTGGTAGTACTCGGTCGCGGTGAACCGTGCCGGGGCCACGTCATCCAGCGTTACCAGGCCATCGAGACCATTGTCGCGGGCGGCGACGTAGAAGGGATCCAGCAGATACAGGCCGCGCTGGTAGTCCTCGAACAGGCTTTCATCGGCGCCGTCGTCCTCGTCGCTTTCGGCCAGGATCGTCGGCGGCTGGTCGGCGTGGAAGACCAGCGCCACCCAGGTGTTGTAGACGATGTGGCGCGCCAGGGTGCGGCTGACGGCCTCCCAGAAGTCTTCACTTTCCAGGCGTGCCAGCAGGCGCGCGAAGTCGCGATGCCAGCCCATCGCCTCGAGCATTCCCGTGATTCCTTCCTCACTGTTCTGCGACATCTGACGGCGCCTCACCCTATGGGGGTAACCCTGCCATGGAATAGGCAGCCTCGGTGAATAGAGGATACTGACATTCTATAAAACGCCAACCGACAACAACGGCTGTGGAGTCTTCCATGCAGATAGCCCTGGCACAACTTCCCGGCATCGAGGGAAACATCAAGGCCAACCTGGACGCCGCCCTGAGCACCCTGGAACGCCACGGCGACCAGGTGTCGCTGGTGGTCTTTCCCGAAACGCATCTCAGCGGCTTCGCCGAACAAGACCACGTCGACGATCGTGCCCTGGCGCTCGATGGCCCGGAGGTGGCTCGTCTGATCCAGGCCAGCCGTGACCACGACTGCGCCCTGGCCATCGGCCTGCTCGAGCGGGCCGCCGATGGTGTCTACAACACCACGCTACTGATCACCCCGGAAGATGGCATCGCCCTCACCTATCGCAAGACCCACCTGTGGCCCGATGAGCGGGAGCTGGTCGGCCTGGGCCAGCGCATCGGTGTCACCCGCTGGCGCGGGCTGACCCTGGGGCTGATGATCTGCTACGACATCGAATTCCCCGAGACCGCACGGGCCCTGGGCGCGCTGGGCACCGACCTGATGCTGGTGACCAACGGCAACATGGACCCCTACGGGCCGGTACACGCCCGCGCCGCCCAGGCCCGCGCCCAGGACAACCAGTGCTTTGTCGCCATGGCCAACCGCTGCGGTGAGGGCGCCGGCCTGACCTTCGCCGGCCACAGCGCGGCGTATTCGCCGCTTGGCGAGACCCTGTTCGAGGCCGATCGCGACGCGGGGGTTCACCGGGTATCGCTCGACCTCGAGCTATTGAATCGTGCCCGGCGGGACTATGACTACCTGGCCGATCGACGCGTCTCGCTGGACCTTCAGCGCGACGACGACTCACGAGGCCCCGGCTTCCGCCTCATCTGACCCGGCTTTCCTGACCATGATTGCCTGACCCGACCGTCCATCACCAACAACCATAACGCGAGCCCCAAGATGTCTCACTCCAAGCCCCAACTCGGCCTGTGGCAGGTCGTTCTATTCGGCCTTGCCTACATGACACCGATCATCGTCCTCGGCACCTTCGGCGTGCTGGCGGTGGTCTCCGAAGGCGCGGTATCCGGCGCCTACGCGGCGGCACTGATCGCCATGCTGTTCACCGCCCACAGCTATGGCCGCATGGCCAGCGCCTACCCGGTGGCCGGCTCCGCCTACGCCTATGTGCGCCACGCCATCAACGATCGACTGGGTTTCATGGCCGGCTGGGCCATCCTGCTGGACTACCTGTTTTTGCCCATGGTGATCTGGCTGATCGGTGCCGCCTATCTGCACTCGGCCTTTCCGTCCGTGCCGGTGCCGGTGTGGCTGATCGCCTTTATCGCGGTCACCACCTTCATCAACATCATCGGCCTCAAACTAGCAAGCCTGGTCAACAGCGTGCTGATGCTGGTTCAGGTGCTGGTGATCGCCGCCTTCGTCGCCCTGGCGGTGCACTACGTACTCGGCGACCCCAGCCAGCCGCTGTGGAGCCTGACGCCCTTCCTCGGCAGCGCCGACAGCCCCCAGATGCCACTGCTGATGGCGGGCGCCGCCGTCGCCTGCTACTCCTTTCTCGGCTTTGACGCGGTGACCACCCTGACCGAGGAGACCCGCGACGCCGAGCGGACCCTGCCCCGTGCCATCCTGCTGATCACCCTGCTGGGCGGCCTGATCTTCATCCTGGTGTCCTATTTCGTGCAGCTCGCCGCGCCGGGCTACGAGTTCGCCAATGCCGACGCCGCCGCCTACGAGATCGCCCGCAATATCGGCGGAGACGTCTTCGTCTCGATCTTTCTGATCGGCCTGGTCGTCGGCCAGTTTGCCTCCGGCATCGCGGCCCAGGCCAGCGGCTCGCGACTGCTTTACGCCATGGGCCGCGACGGCGTCCTGTCGACCCGCCTGCTTGGGCGCCTGGGACGCTTCGGCACGCCTACCGGTGGCCTGATACTCAGCGGCGTGGTGGCGCTGCTGGCGTTGACCATGGACGTGCTCTCGGCGGCTTCCTTCATCAACTTCGGGGCCTTCCTGGCCTTCGCCCTGGTCAACCTGTCGGTAATCGCCCACTACTACATCAAGCAGGGCCGACGCGGCCTGGCCGACAGCCTGTACTTCCTCGTCGCGCCGACCATCGGTCTGCTGGCGATCCTGTGGCTGATGGCCAGCCTGGACCGCTCCGCGCTGATGCTGGGCGGGATCTGGCTGGCCTGCGGCCTGGCGTGGCTGGCCTGGCTGACCCGCGGCTTCCGCCAGGCGACACCGGAGCTAAGCCTGGAGGGTTGAACCTGCCTGGGTCGATTGCCCCGAAAAAAGCCCGAGGCCAAGGCCTCGGGCTTTTTGGATGCTTCACAAGTTCGGTGCAACAGTGGCGACCTCAGCGGCTCGGCAACCCTTCCTCCCGGGCAAAGAAGCCCTCCAGGATCAGCACCGCGGCGATGCCGTCGACACTTTCCTTGCGGTAATTTCCCCCGTGTCCCTGCTCCCGGGCGATGGCCTTGGCCTCCCGGGTGGTGCCGCGCTCGTCGAACATCTCGCACTCGACCCCGTAGCGGCCAAACAGCCGCTTGCCGAACTTGCGCGCGCGGGTGCTCATCTCGCTCTCGCTGCCGTCCATGTTGAGCGGCAGGCCGACCACAAAACGGTCGGGCTGCCACTCCTCGACCAGCGCGCTCACCCGTTGCCAATCGGGAATGCCATCCCGGGCCGGCAGCGGCTCGAGCTCCCTGGCGCTGCGCAACAGCTCGTTGCCCACCGATACGCCGATGCGCCGGGTGCCGAAGTCGAAGGCCAGGATCAGGCGCTCTCCCGGTTCACGCTTGCGACTGGCCATCAGCCGTGCCCGGCCTCGCGTGTCATCAGGTTCAAGTCGATGCCGAGGATCCCGGCGCTGGCCGACAGGCGCTGCTCCGGCGGCGTCTCGAACAGCACGTTGGCGCGGCCTTCCACGGTCAGCCAGGCGTTGTCCATCAGCTCGTTCTCGAGCTGACCGGACTCCCAGCCGGCGCAGCCCAGGCACACCAGAAAGCGCTCGGGGCCCTCGCCCTTGGCCAGCGCCTGGAGCATGTCCATGGAGGTGGTCAGGGCGATATCGTCGGTCACCTGGATGCTCGAATCCCAGGGTTCGGCGGAGCCCGAGTGCAGGATAAAGCCACGATCCTTGTGCACCGGGCCACCGTAGTACACCGGGGCCTGGGCGTTGGCCGCTTCTTCCACGCTGATCTCGAGCTGTTCGAACAGGGCGTCGAGGGTCAGATCGGTGGGCTTGTTGACGATCACGCCCATGGTGCCGTTCTCGTCGTGGTCGCACAGGTAGCTGAGCGTCCCGGCGAAGTTCGGGTCTTCCAGATGGGGCATGGCCATCAGGAAATGGTTCTTCAAGCTTTGCATGTGACTCCCAGGCGGTCTTGCGCGCCGTCCAGATGCGTGGCCAGGCCTCAGGGCGAGTCGTCGCCCCGACGGCCCGGCAGGATGCCCCCAGTGTACCATCCGGGGGCATGGCGCTCAGTGACTGTGGGGAAAACTCGACGTGATCGACGGTCTAGCCGCGCGCCGCCAGGCGACGCTCGATGGCGTCCATCAGCAGGCCGGCGATGTCTGTGCCGCGCTGGTCATCGATCTCGCGCACGCAGGTCGGGCTGGTGACATTGATCTCGGTAATGTAGTCACCGATCACGTCGAGACCGACGAACATCAGGCCCTTCTCCTTGATCACCGGTTTGACCTGCTCGACCAGCCAGTAGTCGCGATCGGTCAGCTCGCGGCTGACGCCGCGGCCGCCGGCGGCCAGGTTGCCGCGGGTCTCGCCGGCGGACGGGATCCGCGCCAGACCAAAGGGCACCGGCTCGCCGTCCACCAGCAGGATACGGGTGTCGCCGTCCTTGATCTCCGGCAGAAAGCGCTGTGCCATGATCTGGCGCCGGCCGCGTTCGGTCAGGGTCTCGATCACCGCTCCCAGGTTGCGACCCTCGGGGCCGATGTGGAAGATACCGCTGCCACCCATGCCGTCCAGCGGCTTCAAGATGACGTCGCCGTGCTCGGCCTGGAAGGCGCGGATCTCGCTGTCGCGACAGGACACCAGGGTCGGTGTGCAGCACTGCGGGAACTGCTGGGCGAACAGCTTTTCGTTGCACTCGAACAGCGGCCGGGTCGGGTTGACCATCAGCACGCCCTCACGCTCGGCGAAGGCCAGCAGATGCACGGCGTTGAGGAAGTGGCCATCCACCGGCGGGTCCTTGCGCATCAGGATGACGTCGAGCTCCGCCAGCGGCCGCGACTCGACCTCGCCCAGGTCGAACCAGTGCTGCGGGTCGCGGTGGACCTGCAGCGGGCGCTGGTGGGCATAGGCACGGCCTTCCTTGAGGAACAGGTCTTCCTGTTCCATGTAGGAAAGCGACCAGCCGCGATCCTGAGCGGACCACAGCATGGCGAGACTGGTGTCTTTCTTGTAGGTCAGCTGGTCGATGGGGTCCATCACCACGCCGACACGAAGGGGGCGATTGGTCATTCGGGGGTCGTCCGCTAGCGGTAGATGCCGTCAAGTATGCCCGACACCCCAGGCACCACCAAGGTCAGTCGCTGTCGGCCGCTTGCCTTCACCCGGCGACACGCCGATTCAGACTCACTTCAGTCGCCGTCGCCGTCGCTGGTCGCGGTGGCGCCTGAGTCCCTGGGCGCCAGGCGCACCCCGCTGTCCTCGATGATGATCAGGCGTCGCTTGTAGAGCCTACCGATGGCCTGCTTGTAGGCATTCTTGCTGACGCCCAGGCGCGCCTTGATCTCGGCGGCCTGACTCTTGTCCGACAGCGGCAGGTAGCCGCCAGCGTCGCGCAGTGCCTTGAGCACCTGTTCGCCGACCACGTCCAGACGGGCCGAGCCCGGCGGCAGCAGCGACAGGTCCAGCCGGCCATCCTCGCGCACCCGCTTGACGTAGCCTGTCAGGCGCTGGCCGCGGCGCAGCGGGCGGCTGATCTCATCGTGATAGATCAGCCCCCAGCAGCGGTGATCGACCACCGCCTTGACCCCCAGGTCGGTGGTGTCGGCGATGACCAGGGCGACCTCATCGCCGGCACGATGGTCATCGCTGTGATCGGTGATGTAGCGCTCGAGACGCTGGGAGGCCACCGGCCGTCCGCTGCGGTCCTCGCTGACCTTGACCAGTACACGCCGGCCCACGGCCGGCGTCAGGCGCTGTTCGCTGAGTGGCAGCAGCAGGTCACGCTCGTGGCCCCAGTCGAGAAAGGCGCCGAAGTCGGTGACCTGCACCACCCGCAGATCCGCCACCTCACCCATGGCGACCTTGGGTGAGCCGTGGCCCTGACGAGATCGTCCCGACGAGGTCGACCGCGAGGACTTGCTGGCAGCACTTCGAGAGCGGCTGTTCGCAGCGTCGTTCGAGGCGCTGTTCGAAGAGCGATGCGTAGACGGCTTGTCATTGCTGGAGCGCGGCGGTGTACCACGACGGCGGGAATCTGACATGGGGAGGGGTTCCGCAAGAATGTGCAGCCCCATTATGGCGACTGCCGCGGGCATATGATACCGCCCGCGGCACTTGCCTTGCTGACGCCTGCAAGCTGACGCCTGCAAGCTCATACCCGCAAGCTCGCACCTACAAGGTCAGGTCCACAGACGGCCTGTACCCTGCCTTTGAGACGAACGCCTGTGAAACGACGCTCAGGTCGGCCAGCTGGGCCCTCGCTTGCTCAACCGCCGGGTGTTGGAGGATGTCTTGCGCCCCAAGGGTTTGATCGCCGCCGTCAGCACCTGGTCGGGGCTGCGGCCGCTGATCGCCGCCCGCTGGGCGGCCATGGCGGCCTGGGTAAAGGCCGTCATCTTCTCGGTGACCATGCGCAGGTCCTCGCCGGGAGCCACCGACCAGAGCCCTTTCATCCCCATCAGTCGCATGCCGATCACCATCTGGGCCTCGACCAGCATCTGGGTCATCTTCATCCCCATCATCCAGTAGCCAAGGGGCGTACCCCATTGAGCCATCGGGGAGGCTGCACGACGTCTCGCCATCATCCTTCTCCTTCAGCAGCGGGCAGGAATACCCATTTCAGAGTAGTTGGGTAGACGCTATCCCTTACAAGCTACTCGATCCGGGCGCCCAGCGCTCACCTCAATGACGGTGATTTTCTTCATCGACAGCGACTGATGGGAAAGGCTCAGCTCTCGCGCTTGCCATCCACCAGGCGGCTGACGTTCAGCGGGTTGCCGTCCTTGAGCGCCTGCGGCAGCAGGGCGTCCGGCAGGTTCTGATAGCACACCGGGCGCAGGAAGCGGTAGATGGCGGCACTGCCGACCGAGGTGGTGCGCGAGTCAGAGGTGGCCGGATAGGGGCCACCATGGACCATGGCGTGGCACACCTCGACCCCGGTGGGCCAGCCGTTGGCCATCACCCGTCCGGCTCGCCGCTCGAGGATCGGCAGCAGGCCACGGGCCGCGTCGATATCGCCGTCGTCCATCTGCAGGGTCGCGGTCAGCTGGCCCTCGAGCCCCTCGGCCAGTGCCTTGACCTCGTCCAGGTCGGCACACTCGACCACCAGCGAGGTCGAACCGAACACCTCGGCCTGCAGCGCCTCATCATTGAGGAAGTCGCTGGCCTTGGCCACGAACAGGCCGGCCTGGCACTGGTTGGGGCCGTCGCCCTGGGGGCCGCGCGCCACTTCACGGGCCTTGTCGCTGCCGCCCAGGGTGCTGACGCCCTGGGTGTAGGCGTCGTGGATGCCCGGCGTCAGCATGGTCTGGGCGCCGGCGCCCTTGACCGCTTCGGCGGCGGCTTCGACGAAGCCGTCGAGCGCCTCGCCCTTGACCGCGATCACCAGCCCCGGGTTGGTGCAGAACTGACCGGCACCCATGGTCAGCGAGCCGACAAAGGCCTCGCCCAGCGCCTTGCCACGGGCCTTGAGCGCCTCGGGCAGCAGGAACACCGGATTGATCGAGCTCATCTCGGCGTACACCGGGATCGGCTCGGGACGCGCCTGGGCGGTCTTCATCAGGGCGGTGCCACCGCTGCGCGAGCCGGTGAAGCCCACCGCCTTGATCCGCGCGTCGCTGACCAGCCCCTGGCCGACCTCGCGACCGGAACCGAACAGCAGCGAGAACACGCCTTCCGGCAGTTCACAGCGGGCCACCGCCTTCTGCAGCGCGCGGCCGACCAGCTCCGAGGTGCCGGGGTGGGCCGAGTGGGCCTTGACCACCACCGGGCAGCCGGCAGCCAGGGCCGAGGCGGTGTCGCCACCGGCCACCGAGAACGCCAGTGGGAAGTTGGAGGCGCCGAATACCGCCACCGGACCCAGCGCGATGTGGCGCTGGCGCAGGTCGACCCGCGGCATCGGTTCACGGTCCGGCAGGGCTGGATCGTGCCGCACGTCGAGCCATTCGCCGGCGCGCACCACCGAGGCGAACAGACGTAGCTGGCCGCAGGTACGGCCGCGCTCGCCCTCAAGACGTGCCTGGGGCAGGCCGGACTCCTGCATGGCCCGCTCGATCAGGGCATCACCGAGCGCCTCGATCTCGTCGGCGATGGTCTCGAGAAAGGTCGCTCGGGCCTCGAGGCCGGTCTCGCGGTAGCTATCGAAGGCCGCCCAGGCCAGTTCGCAGGCGCGCTCGACCTCGGCCTTGGAACCCGCCTTGTAGCCAGGCTCGAGGGTCTCACCGGTGGCCGGATTGACGGCGTGGATGGGCTCGCCCTTGGCCTCGATGGCCTGGCTGCCGATCAGCTGCTTTCCTTCCAATGAATACATAAAAACTCCTTGAAAATTTGCCTTAAAGCGACTCGATTACCGGCTTTGACGCTGACACGCGCTTCAGCACATTGCTCAACGGGCGCGTGGTGATATCACACTCGATACGCATTTCATCACCATCTTCAAGGGCAATATCATCACCGAAGCTCAGTACCGCGGCGCCAAAAAAGTGAACATGCAACTGGTTCGGCTGACAAAAGGTTGCATACTTGAAGTGGTGGTATTCAAGGTTACTCACCGAATGACACATGTGCTTTTCACCGCTCATGAAGGGGCGATGCCAAAGCTGTTCGCCACCCCGATGCAATGACACATTTCCCTTGATCTCCTCGGGGAGTTCGCCAACGAAGATTTCGGGACCGATGCTGCAATCGCGCAGTTTTGAATGCGCCAGATACAGGTAGTTCTGTTTTTCCGTCACATGATCGGAAAACTCGTTTGCCAGGGAGAAGCCGACTCTGAAGATTCGGCCTTGGTCATTGACGATGTAAATCCCGGCAAGCTCGGCTTCCTCCCCACCATCCAGGGCGAAGTCCGGCATCGTGATCTCGGCAAAAGGGGCGCGTAGCGTATGACCCGTGCCCTTGTAGAACCATTCAGGCTGCGCACCGACCTCGCCTGCTGCGGGCTTCCCTCCGGCGACACCCAGGTCAAACATGCGCTGAGTATCGGTGGGCTGTGCCGTCTTCGCCTCGACGTTCTCGCCTTCATGCATCTGGCTACGCGGAGCCGCGCTGCCAAGATGGGTCAGACCGGTCCCGGTCAACAGCAGGTTGGCAGGCTCGGGGTGGGTGATCGGTGCGCGAAGACGGCCCTCGCTGATGGCCTCGTCGTAGGACAGGGTGGCATCCGTGCGAAATTCGGACAGCACAGCGTCCAGCTTACGCTCCTGGTTCGCCGCATGAAGCGCAATGGTGTAGAGAGGTTGTGCCAGCAGTTCAAGCTCATCGCCGTTGACGATAGCCGCAACGACCTCGTTACTATCGTTTACCACTTGTACAATATGCATGAATATCTACCTTGTTAATTAATAAACGCAAGGGAAAAGCCAGGAATATAAGTAATAACCAGCAGCGCAAGCAGCAGCACCAGGAAGAAGGGAAGCGAGGACCTCAGGAATTGCAAGGTATTCAGCCTGGCGATATTACAGCTCACGAACATCAGCACCCCGAGAGGCGGAGTGATCTGCCCGATCAAGAGATTGAAGAGCATGATGACGCCGAAATGGACGAGACTGATATCCAGAGCGTTCAGCAGCGGAATCAAGATCGGAACGAGGACGATGATCACGGCGATGGTTTCCATGAACATGCCGATAACCAGCAACGCAAGGTTAAGCAGCAACAGCACCATCAACGGATCGTCCGTCAGCCCTGTAATCCATGTAACCACCTCCTGCGGCGCTTGCAGAATGCTCAGCGACCAGGCCAAGGGGGCCGAGGCAGCGATAATAATCAGGATGGAAGCAGCTTCACGAGATGTTGAGACAAGCAGCCCGCCCATATCCTTCCAGCTTAATGTCTTGTAGACAAACTTTCCGACGAAGAAGGAATACGCGACAGCGACAGCGGCAACTTCGGTAACCGTAAAGATCCCCATCCGAAAGCCGACGATGATCAGCACGGGCATCAGTAGCGCCCATACCGACTTCTTGAAGTAGCTGGCCACGCGAGAACGTTGGAAGCCTTCATCCTTCGGGTATTGCTTGACGACGCTGATACCGGTGATAAGAAGGGTCAGCAGCAGGGCGATCAGAAGGCCTGGCAAGATGCCCGCAATGAAAAGATCGCCGATGGAGATATTGGCCTGCCAGCCGTACACCACCATCAGGATCGAAGGCGGAATGATCGGCGACAGCGTGGCAGAAGAGGCGGTCAGCGCAACCGAGAATCCCCGATCGTAGCCGTTTCGCTCCATCTGCGGGACCATGACCCGCGTGGTGGCTGCACAGTCGGCAAGAGAAGACCCGGAAATGCCCGCCATCAAGACGCTGGAGAGAACGTTGACGTGGGCGAGCCCGCCTCTCAAGTGGCCTACCAGCGACCGTGTAAAGTCAAAAAGCCGTTCGCTGATGCCACTCTTGTTCATGATGCCGCCGGCGAGCATGAACAGCGGTATTGCCAACAGTGGAAAGGATTCGACCCCGGAAGAAACCCGCTGAGCCAGAACATTCAGCGGAATATCCAGAGAAATAATGGATACGACAGAGGCGCCGAGCATCGCCAGGGCGATCGGCATACCAAGGAGGATCAGGGAAAAAAGTATAGCGAGTATAATAATCAGCATTTCACACCTATACATTTTCCAGGTCGGTTTCGAATGCATTGAAAGAGCATTCGACCACAGCGTTCACCATTAAATGAAAAACACTGAACACAAAGAATATCGGCATCGCATAGGCGAACCAGGCAAGCGAGATCCCCAGAATAGGAGAGGTACTGCTGGCAACCGTCTGACAGTACTCGTATCCGAGGAACGCCATGGCGCCAAGAATCACGATAGAAAGGACGAGCACTAGGGTATGTACCACACTTCTTATGCTTCTCGGCATCGCAGCTACCACTGAATCTACGGTGATATGCTGCTTTTCAGCAAAAGCCACACTGGTTCCGACAAATGTCAGCCAGACAATCAATAGTTTCGACACACTTTCGCTCCAGACAAAGGGAGCACCAAGAATGTATCGAAATGCCACCCCCAGTGTGAGAAGCAGTGCCATCACACCGAGGATCACGCCGATGGACACCTTCTCGGTCGCAAGCAGACCGCTGTTCACTTTTACGAGAAAACTAGTCATGTATCACCATTGACCAATCGCCGCCTTGCCCAGCGCGTCAACTCGGCGAGGCAAGGCGGGAGGTAGCAGTAGTTAGTTGCGATAGTTTTCAATCGCGGTCATGACGCGACGATAGTCTTCTTCACCCCAGCGATCGACCAGGTTTTCCCTGGCTTGCACTGCGGCTTCCTCGAAGGAGGCACGGTCGATATCTTCGATGACGTTGATGTTGCCACCCGCACGAAGCTCTTCGAGCATGGAACCTTCACGCTCGGTCTGCAGCTCGTAGTTCTCCTGGGCAAGCTCTTGAACGACCTCTCGGAGAATTTCCTGATGGCTTTCCGACAGTGACTCGAACTTCTGCGAGTTCATCAGGACAACCTGGCTCTGCAGCATGTGCCTGCTCATGACCAGTTGATCCTGAACTTCATAGAACTTGCGGGAATAGATGGTGGGAATCGGATTCTCCTGTCCATCGACAGTCCCCTGCTGGAGCGCCAGGTAGACCTCGCTGAACGGAATCGGGGTGGGTGAGGCGTCGAAGGCTTTTACCATTTCTACCCACGCCGGCGACTCGGGCACGCGCACCTTGAGGCCCTTCATATCTTCGACGCTATGCACCTCATCACCGTTGAAGGTGAGGTTGCGCCAGCCCCAGTACCAGGTCTTTGCCAGAGGTACCAGGTTATGCTGCTCCTTCAGCTCGTCAAAGATCGGCTGATAGGCCTCCCCCTCGAGGATATGCCTTGCTTCATCCCAGCTCTGGAAGATGAAAGGCGCGTTTGAAATCTCCATCGCGGGGAGAAGCGTACTGGCACCGGAGTACCCCGGCACGACAATGTCGATGGAGCCGTTCTTGGACTGCTGGAGCAGCTGTACCTCGGAACCTAGCTGCTCACTCGGGAAGACCTGAACCTTGAGCTCGCCATCGGTCCTTTCTTCTACCCGTTCGCCCAGCTCACCCAGCAGTTCATAGCTAGCTTCACCAGGATTGAAAGTGTGGCCAAGTCGCAGCGTGGTCGCTGCGTGAGCGGTACCAGCGGCAAACACCATGGCGCCTGTTGAAAGCGTAAAGGTTGCAGCGGTCAATAATGCTTTTGCTTGTTTCATCGAGTCACCTGTTGTCGCTGTTTTTTATCGGCCCTGGTGAGGGCGACCGGGCAGCATGCGGGGCCAAAGCTAAAGCAAATGATCATTGCGCGCAATGATCATTTTGTGAGACTATAGTCTAATCGCCACGATTGCCAAAGCTGATAGGCTTTCCGCCAGTTTGTGATTTCTCTTCCAGAGGCCGTCCATGCAGCTAATTAACAACACGCCTGCTGTCATTCGTTTGCATCCCCAGGACAATGTCGGGGTCGCCACTCGTGCCCTGCCGAAAGGTATGCCGATTGACGACGATTCGAACCTGTCCTTGCAGAATATTGACGCGGGCCACAAGGTTGCCTTGAAGGCAATCGCTGCTGGCGACAGCATCACCAAATATGGCCAGGTCATCGGCAACGCCAGCAGTGATATCGCTCAGGGCGAGCATGTGCATACGCACAACGTTTCGATGCTCGAGCGGACCACTTCTCTGGAAGGATTTTCGCCGGCAGCGATGACCAACGCCGACGAGAGCGAGCGGAATTTCAATGGTTATCTACGCTCGGACGGCCAGACGGGAACAAGAAACTATATTGGCATCCTCTCCACGGTGAACTGCTCGGCAACGGTCGCAAAGATGGCCGCAGAACAGCTCAATGCATCCGGAGAGGTCGAAGCCCTGGGCTATGACGGCGTCGTTCCGGTAACCCATGGCTCCGGCTGTGCCATGAATACCGAAACAGAAGGCTTCGCCTTTCTGGAGCGCGTCATCGCAGGCTATGCAAGACACCCGAACTTCGCCTTCGTGTTGATCATTGGACTCGGCTGCGAGACCAATCAGGTCAAGCAATTGGTGGAAAAATCGGGATTGACCGATACATCTCGTCTCTACTACTTCAACATCCAGGATGTTGGTGGCACCAGGGCAAGTATCGAACTGGCGCGCGACAAGATCCTCGATATGGCCCGTAGCCATCCAAGAGCCGAGCGCCAACCCAGCCCTCTCAGCAACCTTACCGTAGCGCTTCAGTGCGGCGGTTCAGACGGCTACTCGGGCATCACCGCGAACCCGGCCCTCGGGCACGCTGCGGACCTCATCGTCAAGCATGGTGGGAGCGTGATCCTCAGCGAAACTCCCGAAATCTATGGCGCCGAGCATCTTCTCCTGGATCGAGCCATCAGCAAGGACGTGGCAAGCAAGCTCCTGGATCGCATCGCCTGGTGGAAGCACTACACAGAGATCAATGGCGCCGAGCTGAATAACAACCCGTCTCCGGGAAACAAGGCCGGAGGTCTGTCGACGATCCTGGAAAAATCGCTGGGTGCCGTCGCCAAGGGCGGATCGACCAGTCTCAACGACGTACTTGAGTATGCCCAGCCACGCACGCAGCCGGGGTTCAATTTCATGGACAGCCCGGGCTACGACCCGGTATCGGTGACAGGGCAGATCGCATCCGGTTCCAATATGGTGTGCTTCACGACGGGACGAGGTTCGGTATCAGGCTACAAGCCGGCTCCGTCCATCAAACTCGCGACAAATACCGCCATGTATGAACGCATGTCCGAAGACATGGATATCAACTGTGGCGTTATCGCTGACGGCATGGCGAGTGTCGAAGAGGTCGGCGAGATGATCTTCGAGCGGATCATCGCGGTCGCATCGGGCGAATCCAGCGCTAGCGAAACCCTGGGGTATGGCAACAATGAGTTCGTCCCGTGGATGGTCGGCGCCGTGACCTAGGCCGACGCCTTGACTGCAGCGGCCATGGGTCACGGACACCAGCGCAACGAAAGCTTGCCGCGAGTGCCCCCTGCGCGTGACGGCGGTACGCAGCAGGCAGGGGATGCACGTCTCGCCGATGCAGTCCTTTACGCTAGCCGGCCAGGGTATTGCGGGCCCCGGGGGGCCAAGGCCAAATGGGTCGAGGACAGTCTGTCCGACGACGAAAAGACCGCCCCTGCGAGGCCCGATGCCAGGCGATCAGTCTTACAGCGCTCGGCTTCAGGCCCTTTGGCGCTAGCGGTAGGCAAGCCGACGAACAATGATCTGAGCCAAGCGAATACGGTTTCTTGAAGGGTAGACCCCTCCATTGACACTATCGCCATCTCATCATGGCAAGCTTCAAGCGCAAGGCCGGAAAACCACCACAACAAAAGCTAAAAAGAATTGTTGCGACACGGTATTGGAGAGTCGAGATGGGTACGCTAAAGGATCAGCTCTACCACATATTAACCGAGAGCATGGAAAGCGGTAGCCTCGAAACGGGGCTTGTTCTGCTGGAAAGTAATATTTCCGAGCTTTTCAAGATTAGTCGGTCCCCTGTGCGTCAGACGCTGGAACGGCTTCACAATGAAGGAAAGATCAGCCGCTTTGATGGCAGGGGCTACCTGGTGGGGAGTCAGCCTTCTGACGTTATCAGACGCCAACTCACCGAGAAGGACTTCGCACAATCCAGCGGAAAGATGGCGGTCCGCCGGACCGACTCCTGGCGAAAGTTTGCCGAAGAAATCGAACGCGATATCGTTCTCTGCTCCATGCTAGGTCGTATGGAGCTAAACGAACTAAAACTGGCAAAGTTTCTCGATGTTAGCCGAACCACGACTCAAAAGATTCTACTTCACCTTCAGTCCCTGGGTGTTGTTGAAAACAACAAGTACAGTAGCTGGACAGTGGTACCACTGGATGATGACAGACTGCATCAGCTATACGAGGCTCGACAACAGCTTGAGCCCTTCATGATCGCCCAAGCCACCGAAAAACTGCCCAGTGCCGATATCAAACGCTACATTGACCGGCTCGATAGCGCAGAAAACCAATACCCGAACATCCGGGGAGAGCTTCTCGACGAACTGGAAAACGACCTGCATCAACATGCCATGATAGCGGGGGGTAACGATGAAATCGTTACCATGCTTCAACGTACCCGCCCCATCCTCTTGATAAGCAAACACCTTCTCGGGAGCAAGATCGACTTTCCTCAGAGCGATCCCTTCTTTGACGAGCATCGCGAAGTTTTCAGTTTGATGCTTTCGCGGAAGCCGACTCAGGCTCGCCATTCCCTGTTCAAGCATCTCACGGCGTCAGAGTCCAAGGTACAGCATCGTTTGGAGCAGTTTCGCGATAACCCGGAAGTCGATATCCCGGAATATCTTCGCAGCCCCGGCGGATAGAGAAGTCATTGCTGTAGGGGCTTGGCCGACGACGAATTATCTTTGACAAGCAGCGTCTACCAATGCCAGGTGCCCTGCCCCCACTCGGCACCTGGCTCTCGCGCACCTGTAGGGGACCTCCTTGTAGGCTTGCTACCGCCATGCTCCTCCAACCAGGTTCGCCATGCATCGGGTCGTTTTCTATTCCGGATTTGCACTAACAAAGGCAATTCCTAGACGGCGATGACTCTTGTCTACCCTCCCTTATCGCCGTCATCTTTCTGGCGATCTGAGCCGCTGGTGGCCAACAAGAGTCCACCATTGTGTCTGTCGGTCAGGGTAGAGCAATAGTCCCCACCGCCAACCGGCACCTCTCACAACCATCTGTTATTGAATGTTTTTATAGTCTTTTCTGCCTCTCTACGGCCTCGCCACGGGTATCTTTTTCTTGGCCGACCCGAGCACTTATCGCCTTTTCTTCCGCGTGAATCCGTGGCTCACAAAAGAGCCCTTTTTCGGCCGGGAACTAAACTAAAGTCTAAAAAACGTTCATTGTACGCAATGAACACAGCATGCTAGATTCGTTACTCCCTACAATCCATAATTAGACGATCCAGGCATGCCAATGAAAGCCATAATCAACACAAAAACCGTCAAGACCGTCACCGCAACGCTGTTGCTCGCAGCCTCCAGTTCTGCCTTTGCTGCCTATCCGGAAAAGCCCATCACCATCATCGTCCCCTGGGCGGCCGGTGGAGGCACAGACGCCACCGCGCGGACCATTGCCACCGCACTCGAAGAAGAGCTTGGCCAGACGGTCAACGTCGTCAACCGCACAGGCGGCAGCGGCGTCGTCGGTCATAGCGCCATGGCCACGGCTCGCCCCGATGGCTACACGCTGGGCCTGGTGACTGGCGAGCTCAACATGATGCACTGGCAGGGGCTGACCAACCTGACCTACGAAGACTACACCCCAATCGGGCAGATCAACTTCGACTACCCGGGGATTCAGGTCCGCGCAGATGCTCCCTATGAGTCTCTGGAAGACCTGGTAGCAGCCATCCGGGAAGAACCCAAGGGAACCTTCCAGGCGTCCGGTACCGGTCTGGGGGGCGTCTGGCACCTGGCCTTCGCCGGTTTCCTGATGGATCAGGGTATGGAAGCTGACCGCGTCACCTGGATTCCCAGTCAGGGCGCCGCACCGGCCATGACCGAACTTGCCGCTGGCGGCCTGGAGATCGTTCCGAGCTCTGTTCCTGAAGCACGTTCGATGATCGAAGCGGGACGTGCCAAGAGCCTGGGTGTGATGGGACCGGAGCGCATCGAGAGCTTCCCTGACGTTCCGACTATCCAGGAGGCGATCGGCAGCGACTATCTTGTCGGCGAATGGCGCGGCATTGCTGGGCCAAAGGGAATGGATCCCGAGGTCGTCGCTACGCTGGAGACCGCACTGGAAGCAGCTTACAACAGCGATACCTATCAGGACTTCATGTCCCAGCAGGGGTTCGGCACCGAGTGGCGTAACGCGGAAGAGTTCGGCCAGCTGATGGTCGAGATGGACGCGGTCTACGGTGAGATCATCGAGAACGTCGGTCTGGGCAAGTAAGGATTGCTAGATGAGAGATTTCATCTTGGGGCTAGCCTTCATGCTGTCGGGCTGCATCGTCATCTATGTAGCCCAACAGTACCCGACGATGGCTAGCCTGCAATTTGGGCCATCTCTGTTTCCCTCCCTCATTGGGGGAGGGTTTCTTATAGGTGGTTTGTTCCTTTCGGTAAAGCAGGTCCCCATTTTAAAGACGCAGTATGCCAGCAACACTCCGGGCAATAACCGGCCGCTTCCTATCCGGTCGCTCCTGGCGTCACTTCTTCCCTGCGTGATGATTATTTTCTATATCCTCACCAGTGAATTCCTGGGCGCAGCGGTTAGCCTCGCCGTTGGTATTTTCGTTCTTATGCTTTCCAGGAAGGCTTCGCTTCTTCTATCCCTGGCCGTATCCATACTCGCATCACTAACCATATATTTTATTTTCTCCACCTACCTAATGATTCCCCTTCCCGAAGGGTTGATGAGATTCTGGGGATAAGTCATGGATACCATTCTTCTAGGGTTACAGCTAGTCTTCAATGTCGAGACCTTGCTCGTCATTCTAGCCGCCTCCGTCTTTGGTGTTTTCGTCGGTGCGGTACCAGGTCTTACGGCTACCATGGCGGTTGCCTTGCTGGTACCGATCACCTTTTACATGGATCCGGTTCCGGCTATCGCGGCGATCGTGACCACATCTGCCATGGCGATATTCTCCGGCGACATTCCTGCGACCTATCTGAATATTCCTGGAACACCATCCTCCGCTGCCTATGTAGGTGACTCCCACCTTCTGGCGCGGTCCGGACGGGCCCGGGAAACCCTTGGCGTCAACCTGGTTTGCTCGGTATTTGGTGGAATCTTCGGCACCATTATTCTTGTCTTCGTTTCTCCGTCACTGGCGGAGGTCGCTCTTCAGTTCAGTTCATTTGAGTATTTCTGGCTGGCCTTGCTGGGTTTGAGCTGCTCGATCTTTATCGCTATCGGCTCCAGGGTAAAGGCCTTCCTGTCATTGATGATCGGCCTTCTCTTGTCCACTGTCGGGCTGGACATGATGAGTGGTGCTCCTCGTTTTACCTTCGGCATCCCGGACCTCATGGCCGGGATCAACTTCATACCGGTCATGATCGGCATGTTCGCGCTCAACGAGTTGATGCTCTTCTATGGTTCACGTGGCGATGGTAGAGCAATGCCGTCGCTCTCCAAGGATAGCGTCTTCAGCCAAGTTCCAGGACACCTGAAGGCCTACTGGCCCAACATGTTTCGCGGAGGATCGATCGGTACCCTGATCGGGGCGCTCCCTGGCGCCGGTGCCGACATAGCCGCCTGGATTTCCTACGCCGTGGGCAAAGGTCGCTCAAAGCAAAAGGAGGCATACGGGACGGGCCATATTGAAGGCATTGTCGATGCCAGCTCCGCCAACAACTCTGGCATCAGCGGCGCCTGGGTGCCGGCTTTGGTGTTCGGCATCCCGGGAGACTCCATCACGGCCATCGTCATCGGGGTGCTGTACATGAAGGGCATGAACCCCGGCCCCACCATCTTCATGGATGGCAGTGGGTTGATCTATGCGCTTTTTGTCGTCTTTTTCCTGGCTAACCTGGTGATGCTGCCCATTGGATATGCCGCAATACGGTCGGCAAAAGTATTTATCCTGACGCCAAGGAAGGTACTTATGCCGATTATCCTATGCTTCTGCATCGTTGGCGCATTTTCGATCAACAATTCGATTACCGATGTCTGGATCATGCTTATTATCGGCGCGGTGGCATCGATCCTGGCGAGGTGCGATTTCCCGATGGCGCCTGCCATCCTGGGGCTGGTGTTGGGCACTACCCTGGAAAATAACTTCATGAGCTCCATGCTCAAGAGCAATGGCGACCTGCTGGCCTTCTTTTCACGCCCGATCAGCGCAGGGCTAGGCGCCCTCGTCATTCTGCTGTGGCTCTCGCCGTTGCTGACCATGGCCTACAAGAAGTTCAAGCACGCCAACTCCAACAAGGCACAGGAATTATCATGAGACGCTATACGACACCGTGGTTGGAAGATGTCCTGGTGACACTTTTCAGAGAGGCCGGCGCATCCGAAGAAGTCAGTCGGACGACCAGCAGCATCCTCATCGAGGGGGACCTGCTGGGACACCATACCCATGGGGTAAAACTGGCCAACGGCTACCTCAAGGACTTGAAGTCCGGCCATGCACGTGGTGATGCGTCGCTGCTCGAATCCCGCCAGATCAGCCCTGTGGCGGCTGCCTACGACGGACACTATATCCTCGGCCCTTACCTGGTCCAGAAGGCGCTTGAGCAAAGTGCTGATGCGGCCAGGACGTCGGGGATCGGTATCGTCAGCATCAAGCGATCCCACCACATTGCCTGCCTGGCCTCCTATCTGAAGCCCTTCGTCGACCAGGGTCTGATGCCGATCATCATGACGTCTGACCCGGCGGTAAAGTCGGTGGCGCCATACGGGGGGCTCGAGCCAGTCTACACACCCAACCCGATCGCCATGGGAATCCCGAGCCGAATCCAGCCGATCATGCTGGACGTCAGCATGTCCACCGTCACCAACGGCAGCGTGGCCAAGGCCAGGGCCGAGGGCTCAAGGCTCGATCATCCGGTCATCCTCAGCAACCAGGGGGTCGTCAGCGACAACCCTGAAGATTACTTCACGGATCCTCAGGGCAGCATTCTCCCGCTTGGTGGGCGCGAGTTTGGCCACAAGGGCTTTGCCATGGGATTGATGGTTGAGGCACTGACCTCGGCTCTTGGTGGCTTCGGACGCAAGGACGATCCAAGTGGGTGGGGGGCCTCGGTGACCGTCATGGTGATCGATCCGGCACTATTTGCAGGGAGCAGCGACTTCCTCGACGAAACCGACCACCTGGTCGAAGCCTGTCTGCAAGCCAAGCCCGTTGACCCCGAACGTCCTGTGCGACTGCCAGGCCAATCGGGGCTCAGGCGTCGCACCGAGTTTCTCGATCAGGGCATCCCGCTTCCCGGCGAAGTGGTCGCAGAGCTTCGCAGCGCCATCGAGGATTCGTCATTGAAAGGAACCCTGGACGTTTGAGCCATCAAGGCTGACCGCAATGCTGCGCCAGGGACGAATGAACCAGGGCGTTGTCCCTCGTCCCGGCTTCCTGGATAGCCCGGCTCACATAAGCCCGGCTCACATGAGCCGGGCTATTCACGAGAGGCTATTGGCGTCCTGCGGGGGAAAGGCTGGACAACCACGCCCAGTCAGAATGTAAGCGCTCACTAGCACGAATTTGCACGCCGGTATTGCAGAGCTCAGGCGCTCGTCGTACGCGCCCTAGAAGGCGAGCACGCCCCCAAGCCCGGATACCCAAAGGCCAATACCAAAGCTTGCGTGCGCCGTCAGGCTGCGAAGCCTGGCGATGTTTGGCCGAGGCGTCCTGCGTGCGGCGATGCCTGCGCCCAACCCCGGTTGCAGCACCAGAAACGGGGCGAGCACCGTCACCACACCGAACACCAGCGCGGGCACGAACACCGGTCGTTGCAGCCAATCCGATCCGACAAGTACCAGAAACACCAGGGCGAACACCACGCCCGTCAGATAGTGAAACGTCCACCCCAGCGCCGCCTCTGCGCGTATCGGTGCGCTTCCCGAGATGGGCCGATGGACGACAGTGCCTCCCGCCAGGTGACCCAGCCAGCGCCCCACCAGGGCGTAGTCCAGGGAGGGAATGCCGAGTACCCGGCGCTGCACCAGCGCGACGACATCCATGAAGGCGGTCGCCCCCACGCCAAGCCAAAGGACATCAACCAGAAGTTCTGCCACTGCACTACTCCTTCAGCAAAGAGAGCTCGCTGCCGAGCCGATCGAAGAGAAACGCATCCTGAGGCTGAAGAGACGGCAACGTCGCGCGCTCTCTTGCAGATTCAGGCAAAGCCGAAGTAGCTTACGACCTCAAGTAAACTTGAGGTCAAGCGCCGTGCTCGACATCTCCGAGGTCTCCCGGCAAAGCGGCGTCGCCGCGTCGAAACTGCGCTATTACGAAGAGATCGGGCTGATCCGTTCGATCGGACGTAGTGGGCTGCGGCGGGTCTTTGCAGCGGACGTGCTGTCACGCCTGTCGCTGATCGCCCTGGGACAGGCAGCCGGGTTCTCGCTGGCCGAGATAGGCGACATGCTTGGCCGGGAAGGCAAACCCGACATCGACCGCGAAAGACTGGGTGCCAAGGCGGACGCCCTGGACCGGCGCATCAAGCAATTGAGCGCGATCCGCGATGGCCTGCGCCATGCCATGACCTGCACCGCACCCCGCCACCTGGAATGCCCCACCTTTCAGCGCCTGATGCGCATCGCGCTTGCCAGGCAGTCAGCGCGGGGGCCTGGGCGACAAGGGGCGAATGGAGCGAAAGAGGCGAGAACCCAGCATGGACGAACAAGACTGAAACGAGATGGCTGAACGGATCTCTGCCACTAGCGCAAAAAAGGCCCGACTCCTCGAAACAGGAGCCGGGCCTTTTTCGACACGCGGATCAGGACGCCGGATCGGGTCAGCCGGGACAACGCCGACCGCCTAAAGTAAGCACTCACATATCCCCAAAGCGTGATTGCAGAAGCGTCAGCGCGACCACCGGGGCAGTTTCGGTACGCAGGACCCGTGGCCCCAGGGTCAGCGCCGCAAATCCTTGTGCCGTCGCCGCCTCGACCTCGCGGGGGGACAGGCCACCCTCGGGGCCGATCAGCACGCAGGCGCTGGCGACATGCTCGGCGCGCTCGAGCACGCCTGGCGTACCCGGGTGGAGCACCAGCCTGAGCGCCTCGTCACGCTGGCCCAGCCACTCGCTCAGCGCCTGCGGGGCCCTGACCTCGGGCACCGTGGCGCGGCCGCACTGCTCGCAGGCGCTCACCGCCACCGCCTGCCAGTGGGCCAGCTTCTTTGCCTCACGCTCGCCCTTGAGGCGCACATCGCCGTGCTCGGTGTACAGCGGAGTGATCGCGGCGACGCCGAGCTCCACCGCCTTCTGGATGGCGTAGTCCATGCGATCACCCTTGGAGATCGCCTGCCCGAGATGGACGGACAAGGGCGATTCGCCGTTTCCATCGCGCACTTCGAGTATGTGAACGCTTACTTTCTTGCGATCGGACTCGGAGATGTCGGCACGGGCTTCGCGACCCTGACCGTCGAACAGCACCAGGGAATCACCGGGCTTGAGCCGCAGCACGCGCCCCACATGTCGCGCGGCTCCTTCGGGCAGAACGACGTCGCCGCCGGCGACAAGCGCGGCGGCGACGTGGATGCGGGGGCCCTGGAAGGCGGCGTCGCTCATCAGTGGGCGGTCGGCGCCTGCTCGCCCTGGGCAGTGCCCTGAGCATCGCCCTGCTCGGCCTCGCGGCGCTTCTTCTGGGCGTAGAGCGCCTCGAAGTTGACCGGTGCCAGCATCAGCGGCGGGAAGCCGCCACGATTGACCAGGCTGTCGACACACTCGCGGGCGTACGGGAACAGCACGTTGGGGCAGAAGGCACCCAGGGTGTGGTCGAGCTGGTCACCTTCGATGCCGGTGATGCGGAACAGGCCGGCCTGTTCGATCTCGGCCAGGAAGCAGGTGGTGCCGCTCTCGCTGTGGGTGACCTGGGCGGTGACCTTGATCACCACCTCGAAAAGGCCGTCGGCGACCTTGGTGCTGCGGGTGTCCAGGTCGAGGCCGACCTTGGGCTTGAACGGCTGACCGAAGACGCCAGGTGAGTTCGGCGCCTCGAAGGAGATGTCCTTGACGTAGATGCGCTGCAGCGAGAACTGCACCTGCGGCTTTTCCTGATCCTGCTGACCGGCGGCCTGGGCGCCAGCGTTCTGGTTGTTGTCGTCTGCCATGAGAAAGATCCTTGAATCGGGTAATCAGAAATCGTGCGGACGGTCACTTCTTGACGATGGGCAGGTTATCGGTCTGCCACTGGGTCATGCCACCCTTGAGCTTGAACACGCGCTCGAAGCCAGCCTTCTTGAGCTTGGCCGCCACGGCACCTGAGCTCTGGCCGTGCTTGCACACCACCACGATGGGCGAGGCCTTGACCTTGTCGAGCTCGTTGATACGGGAATCGAGGCTGCTCTGGGGAATGTTGCGAGCGCCGGCGATGTGTCCCGCCTTGAAGTCGTTCTTGTCGCGAACGTCCAGAATTACCGCGTCTTCGCGGTTGACCATCTGGGTCGCTTCGCTGGTGGTGACGCCACCGGCGTTGGCGTTGCGCAGCTCATACAGCAGCCAGGCCGTCAGCACGGCCAGGAAGGCAGCCACCAGCAACGGGTGATTCTGCACAAATTCGAACAGCTGATCGATCATGGGGTCGGCTAACTCTCGTCGGATGCAAAAATGGTGGTGGCCTGGGTGGCGAAATCGGCGTCCATGGCCTTTGTTACAAGATCTATGTCACAAGACCGGTGCCTCAAGGCCGGTGTTGCGAGTCCAGTCTACAGACCGGACGACGCGAGACGCAGGTACGTTGCCCGCGCTCGATCACCGCTACCCGCCGCAGGGCGGCCAGTATACACGACTCGGGGGCGATGCCGCCTGCCTCCGGACACTGCCTCGTCGGGTCAATGACGACCGCTGCCAGCGTGCGATATGATGCCGCAAGGAGGATCGTGTCGCGAGCCTGAAACCGCAAGCCACGAGACTCACGAAGACGCGCCGATCTTATTGTCGGGCGCGCTTCCCGAATCGCCAGGCACCAGCGTTTACCCACGACACCCCAGGACATCCGGCGACGACGCCAGGCGTCGAGCGCCAACAAAAGGATGCCGGGCGAGGTCATCTTGAGCTAGAGGCAATTCCTCATGACGGATACTGCGACCGCACCGCGCCCGGTGGCGCTGATCATCCTCGACGGCTATGGACACAATGAAGACGCCGCGTCCAACGCCGTCGCCGCCGCCGACACCCCCAACATGGACCGCCTGTGGCAGCAACGCCCGCACACCCTGATCCACACCGATGGCCGCCACGTGGGCCTGCCGGACGGTCAGATGGGCAACTCCGAGGTCGGTCACATGAACCTCGGCGCCGGGCGCATCGTCTACCAGGACTTCACCCGTATCACCAAGGCCATCGAAGACGGCGAGATCGACGACAATGCCGTGCTGACCGCGCCCATCGACGCGGCGGTGAAGGCGGACAAGGCGGTCCACCTGCTCGGCCTGCTGTCCCCCGGTGGCGTTCACAGCCACGAGGATCACCTGCTGGCGGTGGCCGAGATGGCCGCGCGGCGTGGCGCCAAGCGCATCTACCTGCACGGTTTCCTCGACGGCCGCGACACCGCGCCCAAGAGCGCCAGAGCCTCCATCGAGCGCGCCAACGCCAAGCTTGCCGAGCTGGTGGGTCAGGACAACGGCTTCGTCGCCTCGATCATCGGCCGCTACTTCGCCATGGACCGCGACAACCGCTGGGACCGCATCGAGAAGGCCTATCGCCTGATCACCGAGGGCCATGGCGAGCACCAGGCCGAGAGCGCCGAAGCCGGCCTCGACGCCGCTTATGAGCGTGGCGAGACCGACGAATTCGTCGCCGCCACCAGCGTGCGCCCGAACGGCAAGCCAGTCGCTGCCGAAGACGGCGATGCCGTGCTGTTCCTGAATTTCCGCGCCGACCGCGCCCGCGAGCTGACCCGTGCCTTCGTGCTCGAGGACTTCGACGGCTTCAACCGTCAAGTACAGCCGACGCTGGCCGCCGACGGCCTGGTCATGCTGACCCAGTACGCCGCGGATATTCCCGCGCCCTCGGCCTTCCCGCCTGCGGACCTGAACAACACCCTGGGCGAGGTCATGGAGACGCGCGGCAAGACCCAGCTGCGCATCGCCGAGACCGAGAAGTACGCCCACGTCACCTTCTTCTTCTCCGGCGGCCGCGAGAAGGAATTCGAGGGCGAGAAGCGCGAGCTGATTCCTTCACCCCAGGACGTCAAGACCTACGACGAGAAGCCCGAGATGAGCGCCTTCGAGCTCACCGACACCCTGGTCGACGCCATCGACGGCGGCAGCTTCGACCTGATCATCTGCAACTACGCCAACGGCGACATGGTCGGCCATACCGGTGACTTCAACGCCGCCAAGGCCGCCATCGAGGCGGTGGACAAGTGCGTGGGTCGGGTGGTCGAAGCGATCGAGCGCGCCGGCGGTGCCTGCCTGATCACCGCAGATCACGGCAACGCCGAGCAGATGGTGCACCCCGAGACCGGCAACCCCCAGACTGCGCATACCACCTTCCCGGTGCCGCTGGTGTACGTGGGCAGCCGCGAGGCCCGGCTAAAGGACGGCGGTCGCCTGTGCGACCTGGCGCCGACCCTGCTGACCATGATGGGCGAGTCGGTGCCGGAGGAGATGACCGGCGAGGTACTGATCGAGCTGTCGTGAGACCTCTGCGCACCGCAGCCCCAGTCGCGCCATCGAGGCGCCAGCCCGGCAGCTGCCCACCACCACGTACGACGCCGCCCCGCCCGGGGCGGCGTTGTGGGTTTGTCCGCGCGGCTGTCGCCCTGGGCGCAGCGGTCCTGTGGCTGGGTGGCCTGCCGCTCACTCCTGTGACACAGGCCGGCCTGCCGCTCGCTCAGGCCAGTCCCAGCGAGCAGCAGGCCAGGCAAAGGCTCGACGCCATCGGCGAGCGTATTCAAGAGGCCAGTCAGCGCCTGGCCAGCACCGATAGCGCCCGCGACCAGGCCAGCGAGGCCCTGCGCGAGGTGGAAACGGCACTGGCCGAGACCCACCAGCGCCTGGATACGCTGCAGGCCGAACGCCGCCGGCTCGATCAGGAGATGGCCGAGCTTGCGCATCGCCGAGAACTGATGGAAGCCGAACGCCGGGAGCAGCGGGCAGCCCTGGGTCGTCAACTCGATGCGCTCTATCGCATGGGCCTGACACCACAGTTGAAGCTGCTGCTGAATCAGGACGACCCTGCACGACTGGACCGCCTGCAGGCCTATCTCAACCATCTTGCCGACGCCCGCAACGAGCGCCTCGATCTGCTCGCTGAACTGGACCAGCGTCTGGATGACAACCGCCGCGAGCTCGAACACCGCAGCGAGGAGCTGGCTTCCCTGGAGGCCGATGTGGCGGCCCGTAGCCAGGCCCTGGCCAGGCAGAGCCGCGAGCGCCAGGCGCTGGTGGCGCAGCTCGACCAACGCTACGACACCGAGGCCTCGAAGCTGGCCTCGCTGGACCAGGACCGGGCCCACGCCGAGCGGGTGCTGCGCGAAGTGCAGGAAACCATGGCACGGCTCGAGCGCCCGCCGCCGTCCACCGCCATCGAGCGCACCCGAGGCGACCTGCCGTGGCCGGTGCAGGGCATGATGCTGTCGCGCTTTCGCGAATCCCGCGGCGTCCACCGCAACGGCATCCTGATTCAGGCGCCATCCGGGACTTCGGTCGAAGCGGTTCACCCCGGCCGGGTGGTGTTCGCCGACTGGATGCGCGGCTTCGGCAATCTGCTGATCGTCGACCACGGCGACCAGGTGATGACCCTCTACGCCCACCTGCAACGCTTCGAGACGGAGGTCGGCAGCCGTGTGGAGCGTGGCCAGACACTGGGCCGCGTCGGCGTCAGCGGAGGCCGCGACGCTCCGGGGCTGTATTTCGAGGTACGCCGAGGCGGAGACCCCATCGATCCTGGTGGCTGGATCGCGCGGCGCTGAGCACACGCCATTTTCAACCATCCGGCCTAAGGCTATGCTTGAACCTTGCCCCTACGTCGAGCGGAGACCGCATGACCGAACCCCGAGCCGCCCACCGTCCCTCGCGCCTCAAGACACTGACCGGGACTTGCCTTGCGTGGTGCCTCGCCGCGACCCTGGCCTGGCCTTCGCTGGCCAGCGCCCAGGCGACCGACGATGATCTGCCGATCAGCGAGATCCAGGCCTTCTCCGAGGTGTTCGAGCGGATCAAGCGCGGCTACGTGGAAGAGGTCGATGATGCGACCCTGCTCAAGAACGCCATGCGCGGCATGCTCTCGGAGCTGGACCCCCACTCCAGTTACCTCGACGCCGAAGCCTATCGCAACCTGCGGGAGACCACCGAAGGCGAGTTTGGCGGGATCGGCATCGAGGTCGGGCTCGACGACGGCCAGCTGACGGTGATCTCGCCGATCGACGACACCCCGGCCGAGCGCGCGGGACTACAGGCTCAGGACGCCATCCTGCGCATCGACGAGACCCCCACCGATCGGCTATCCCTGCAGGAAGCGGTGGACATGATGCGTGGCGAGCCAGGCACCGAGATTCGCCTGACCGTGGTCGGCGCCGGCGATGGTGCTCCACGTGAGGTCACCCTGGCCCGGGAAATCATCCGTACCGACAGCGTGAAGAGCGACATCCTCGAGCCCGGCTACGGCTATCTGCGCGTCAGTCAGTTTCAGGCCCGCACCGGCGAGCAGGTAGAGGATGCCCTGACCGAATTGCGCGACCAGGGGGCCCTGTCAGGCATCGTGCTGGACCTGCGCAACAACCCCGGCGGCGTACTGCAGTCGGCGGTGGACGTGGCCGACGCCTTCCTCGACCGTGGCCTGATCGTCTACACCGAGGGGCGCCTGTCCGATAGCGACATGCGCTTTTCGGCAACCCAACGCACCGCGGCGCCGGACGTGCCGCTGGTGGTGTTGATCAACGGCGGCAGCGCCTCCGCTGCAGAGATCGTCGCCGGCGCCCTGCAGGACCAGCGCCGAGGCGTGGTGATGGGCACCGAAAGCTTCGGCAAGGGCTCGGTGCAGCAGATCATGCCGCTGGGCAATGGTGAAGGGCTCAAGCTGACCACCGCGCTCTACTACACCCCTAACGGTCGCTCGATCCAGGCCCAGGGCATCGAGCCCGACGTCGAGGTCGTGCGCGGCCGGCTCGAGGTCGCCGATACCAGCAACCTGCGCATTCGCGAGTCTGACCTGGAAGGACACCTTGGCGATGGTGGAGATCGCGCCGGCAGCCGCCGCAGCGATCGGCTGGACGGCGACTACCAGTTGGGCGAGGCACTGAATCTGCTGAAGGCGCTGAACGTGATCAGTCAGCGCGACACGCGCTAGGCCGGGCGACTAGGCCCCGGCCTGCACTCTGCCTGCCCCCTAGCGACAGCTAAGCGGCAGGCGCCCACGTGAGCCGGTGGCCTGCTGCATGATCAGGCGCTTGATCGGAGATAACCGGTCGACGCCGGAAAGCCCCAGGTTGCGCGCCAGCGTCAGGCCCGGGTGGCGGCTGCCGAACAGACGCCGAAAGCCTTCCATCAGCACCAGCATCATGGCGTTATCGCCACGCCGACGTCGCTCATAGCGTGCCAGCAGGCTCGGGCCGCCAGGTGCTACACCACGACGGCGTCCGTTCAGCAACTCTTCGGCCAGCACCGCCGCATCGAGAAAGCCCAGATTCACCCCCTGGCCGGCCAGGGGATGAATGCTGTGAGCGGCGTCGCCGATCAGCGCAAGCCCCGGCAGGTGGTAGCGCTCGGCGTGTCGCTGGCTGAGCGGAAAACTCCTGGCCTCATCCAGCACCTCCACCGCACCCAGGCGATGATCCAGCGCCTCGGCCATGGCCTGGCCCAGCGCCGCCGGCGAGAGTGCCGCCAGACGCTCGGCTTCCTGCGGGGTAGTGGACCAGACGATCGAGCAGTAGTGGCTGTCTCCCGCCACCGTCAGCGGCAGGAAGGCCAGGGGGCCGGTGGCCAGAAAGGCCTGACGGGCTACACCGCCGTGACGCCGCTCGGTCTTCACCGTGGTCACCAGCGCGCACTGTCCGGTGTCCTGTTCACGTACCGCTATCCCGGCCAGCTCGCGCAGCGGTGACCGTGCACCGTCGGCGCCGACCACCAGCGGGGCTGCCAGCACGCTGCCATCATCCAGGGTCACCCGCCGACGCACTGCGCCGTCGTCCAACGCCACCACCTTGCGACCATGCAGGCGTTGCACCTGAGGCAGCCTCGACAGTTCGGCTTCCAGCGCCGCCAGAATCACATCGTTCTCGACGATATGGCCAAGCACCGGCACCCCGGCCTGATCGGCGCGGAAACCGACCTCGCCGGAGCCGTCGGCGTCCCACACCTGCATGGCGGTGTAGGGCGTGGCGCGCCAGGCGTCGATGCGCGGCCAGGCACCGAGGCCTTCCAGCAACCGTCGAGACACCGGGGTCAGGGCGCTGACGCGGGGGGCCGGCACACTGCCCGGCAGGTCATCCGAGTCCAGCGGACCCGGACGCGGGTCCACCATGGCGACCGTCCAGCCTTCCCGTGCCAGCAGCACGGCCAGTACGGCACCTACCATGCCGATGCCGGCGATCACCACATCGACTCCCTTCGGCGCTGCCTTGGCGGCTGAACCCTCTGCCTGCTCCTTCATCGGCGTCTCGCTCTCCCAGTCTTCCTGACGATCACTGACTCGCTTGAACCACGTGCGTTTGCGGATTCGCCCTCAGGGGTCCTTTGCGGATTCGCCCTCAGGGTCGCGGCAACGCAGCGCACCCAGTGTACCGCCAAGGGCAATCCTATGCTCGACCGCCAGGCTTTCAGGGTCAGTGCCTGAAGTCTGCCTGACGCCACGGGAAGGCTCTGTGGGCTAGATGACACCAACGGGCCAGGGTTGCCCCTACCCAGTTATCGTTCGCTGCCCATGGCCCGCCTGGCGAGGCCCCGCCTCAGCGGTCCTGCGAGGTTCAGGCCAATCAGTCCCGCGGCACGGGCGTGGGACAGCAGTGGCTGGTCGATGCCGAACAGCCGAATCAGGCCGTCGCTGAAGCGCACCACGTTGCGCTGGTCCGCTTCGCGGCGTCGCTCGAAGGCGGCCAGGGTCGCCGCGCTGCCAGGCGCCTGGCCGGCCTCGAGCCCTTGCTCGATGGCCTCGACCAGGTCGATCACCCCTCGCAGCGCGAGGTTGAAGCCCTGGCCCGCCACCGGGTGCAGAGCATGTGCGGCGTTGCCCAGCACCGCCAGCCCCGGCCGTGTCGTCTCCCGCGCGGTGACCAGCGACAGCGGGTAAACGTGGCGCTGGCCGACCTTGACGAAGGCGCCGGCTCGATCGCCAAAGGCGGCCTGCAGCTCTTCGAGAAAGGCGCGGTCCGACAATGCCAGACGGCGCTGTTCGCTGCCCTTTTCATGGGTCCACACCAGCTCCATGGCCTGTCCCGGCAGCGGCAGCAGCGCCATCGGGCCTTGCCGTGTGAAGCGCTCGTAGGCAACGCCCTGGTGGGGGCGCCCGACCGCGACATTGGCGATCATTGCCACCTGATCGTAGGGGGCCGCATCGCTCTCGATCCCCAGCGCCTCCTTGAGGCCAGAGCGACCGCCGTCGGCCAGCACGGTCAGGCCGGCCTCCAGCACGCTGCCGCTGGACAACCACAGACGATGGCCTGCGGCCACGGGTTCGATACGCTCCACCCGAGCCGGACAGTGCCAGTCGAGCGGCAGTTCGGCCAGGCGGCGGTGCAGCACCCGCCCCATCCAGGCGTTGGGTACCACGTAGCCGAGCGCCTCGACGCCCATTTCGTCGGCACGCAGGCGCGTCGCACCAAGGCGCCCCTTCTCACTGACATGGATCAGCGAGATCGCGCTGGCCTTCGCGGCCATGGCCGACCACACCCCGAGGCGCGAAAAGTGCGCGGCGGACCCCGCCGCAATGGCGCTGGCGCGGGCGTCGAAGCTTGGCTGCCAGGCGTCGTCTTCTCCCGCCGAAGGCGCCGCTTCCTGCGGCGACGGTGCGAGCGGTGCCATCGGTGCGGCCTCGACCACCGCGACCTTTAGGCCGGAATGTTCGATCAATTCCGCCAGGGCCGTCCCCAGGCTCGCCCCCACCAGCCCCCCGCCGATGATCGCCACGTCGACCCGCTCGACCGCTTGGCCACCTTCCTGGCAAGACGCCTGAGGGGCGTTCGCTGAAAGGCGGCTTGCCGTTGGTTCCACAGTGCTCTCGGGGGTGTCTTGCGGCATTACTGTATTCCTGTAATAACTTTACGTAATCAAGCATTTATTAGCGTGCTAGTTGGCTATAAAACCACCAACTGCCCTGACGAAACAGCACCCTGATTTATACCTCAACCACCAGCATCCCTCCCTTACAGGACCTGTGACACGACACTCTTCTGGAAAATTGGCGCACCCATGTGCGCGGTAATCCGACGATCATCCGGTCCACGACGACCCGATCCACGACTACCCGGTCGTCGACCAGCGGCGGCGAGAAGAGTCCAACACACCAGAGGCACGCACCGATGAGAAAGGTGTGATCGCCGAGAAAGGCATGATCGCCACGGACAGGTCAGCGGTCGATTCGCCAGCGACCCGAGTCCAGAAGTGCGCTGCCGGATCGATCACACCATCCAGCATAGCAGGCTCTGGCGACGGGAAAAGGAGGGAAAAATCCCGAACTTTGCAGGCATCGTTCGGGACTTTGGCAAGCGTCAGTGGGTGGTGGGAGGCGTCTCGTCGACCTGCTCGACCTGCGGGGTGCCAGGGTGCTGTTCGGTATAGAGCAGCATCGCCGCCATGCGGGCGTGTTCGGTCAGGGCAAAGAGGTCGTTTTCATTCTCGGCGCTGTCGTCGATATCGGTCTCGATGGCGGCCAAACCCGCGAGATCCTCGATGGCCTCCCTGAGCGGCTCGGACCACTTCTTTCTGGGCGCGTCGCCTGCATCCTCCACCACTTCGAGAAAGCCGAGGGTCCACTCCTTGAGGCCCTGGGCACGCTCGGCCAGCGAGAACATCTCGTCAGGCAGCAGCGGTTCGAAGTTCAGCTCAGTGCTGGCCAGAGCGTCCAGGGTCTGGCGGCGCCAGCCGAGCAGGCGTTCGGCGCTGGGCTCGTCTCTGGGCTGGTCGACCCCGAGGGTCAGGCAGACCTCCTCGAGCCAGGCCTCGGCGGTGAGGTCGTGCAGGCCGAGTGCCGCGCACAGGCGCCCGTCGAGAAAGGCCGGCGACTGCATGCTGCCATGCAACAAAAAGGTGTCGGCGATGGTGGAGAAGTCCTGGCGTTCGTTGATCAAAGACATGATGATATCCGCTGAAGAAGAGGTTCAGGGTGGCAATACCGCGGCGCCCCCGGGGTGACCAGAAGCCGCTTGCCAATGGCATCGGTAAGCGCCGTCGGTGCTCCCGTCTTGAGGTGTCGCGTTGACCCCCCGCTGAAGGCTCTCTTATAGTGACTCGCAATCGATCCCCGATGGTAACGCATCCTGCCCGTTCGGCGCTGCGTTAGCCAAGGCCCGCCCCGGAGCCAGGCCCATGAATGACACCAAGCGGCATACCACCGACATTACGCTGCTAGAACGCCCCTACACCATCGCCTGTGCCCCCGAGGAGCAGGAGGGACTGGAGCGTGCTGCCCGCTATCTGGACCAGGCCATGCAGGGGATCCACGCCCAGGGCAAGGTGGTGGATCGGGAGAAGATCGCCATCATGGCTGCACTCAATCTGGCCCACGAACTGCTTGGCCTGCGTGACGAAAAGCGTGCAGGCGAAGCCAGTCTGAGCGAGCTGAACACCCGCCTGGAGCAGGCGCTCGCCAAGGCGCCGAGTCGCGATTCCGACGTCTGATCAAGGCTGATCAGGGCTTTCGGTACCTAAACCCGCACCACGTCCCGTACCGCCCCGGTGGTCCGCGCCCCGCCTCATCTGCGAGAGCCGTGCCAGCACCTCATCCCCTTGCTGGTGTCTCGCGACCAGCGCGCCTGGTCGACACTGCCTCCTAAAGCACTCGAAGGCATCTTCACTTTGGCGCCAGGCCCCGGTCTGGTAGCATGGAGGAGTTCCCTGGGGTGTGCGCCAGTCGTTACAGTCCCTCGAGCCTATGCGCAGTACCCAGGGGGCCAAATGCTAGCCGGGCCCGTGTGCAAGTCCGTGCGACGGAAAGCCTGACGGCTCGGCTGCGGCCACCCACCTTGAACCTATGGGTTCAAGGGCCAGAACGACAGCGGCACTCTGGGGAACCTCGAATGAACGATCTGCGCTCTTCCATTGACGCACAGATGACGCTCGGACACTTGTCACGTACCGAGCTGCGGCGCGAACTACGCCGCCGCCGCCGGGCCCTGAGCCCGCGCCAGCAGCAGGCCGCCAGCCAGTCACTATTGGCTCGCCTGCGTCGCCTTCCTGAACTGCTGAGTGCCCGTCGCGTGGCGCTCTACCTGCCCAATGACGGGGAGATCGATCCTCGCCCCCTGCTCGACTGGCTACGCCAGCGGCGCGCCCAGGCCTATCTTCCGGTGCTGCGCCCCCTGAGCGACAATCGCCTGTGGTTCGTCCGCTACGACGAGCACACCCCCATGGTCGCCAATCGCTTCGGCATCAGCGAACCCTGCAGCCGTCACGGCGCCCATCCGTCGCGCCGTCTGCCGCCCTGGGCGCTGGACGCCATCCTTCTACCGCTGGTGGGCTTCGACGACGCCGGCCAGCGCCTGGGCATGGGTGGAGGCTTCTACGATCGCACCCTGGCCTTCGCCCATCCCGACAGCGGACAGGGCGGCCCCAGGCCACGCCTGATCGGCCTGGCCCATGACGTCCAGCGTGTCGAACGCCTGCCGGTGGCCTCCTGGGACGTGCCGCTGAACGCCATCGTCAGTGATCAAAGAGTGATCCGCCCTGCCTGAAACGCCTCCGGCCGCCCCTGAGGGCGGCCGGAGTTGGATCTATGCCGATGTCGTGACCATGGTGCCTGGTGCCTCAACCTCCCACCAGCGCCTGGGCGTAGCCGGTCGCCACGACTCCCAGGCCGAACACCAGCACCAGTGACATGATCAGATCGGGCTTGCGTTTCATTCCTGACTCCCTTCATACGGCCGCTTGCCGTATTGTCTTGATGTTGTGGTCAAAGCGACTGACTCAGACTATAGGGTGATCACCCACGTATGGCAATCATCACGCTTCCACGATGAAGCCCGTCAGCCAGGCGTCATCATGCCCAGCAAGTAAGTCAGCGCTTGCGCGCGCAGGATACGCCGCTTTGCCTCGACTTCCAAGACGTCATCCCGCCATGGCTATGCCATAAACAGTTGGTAGGCGGGATTGTCACTTTCCTTCCAATAGCGATAGCCAATGGCGTCAAAATGTTCCTCGACGTGGGAGCGATCCCCGTTGGGAATCTGCATGCCGACCAGCACCCGACCATAGGCAGCACCGTGGTTGCGGTAGTGGAACAGCGAGATGTTCCAGTCCTGGGGCAGATGGGTCAGGAAGTTCATCAGCGCGCCTGGGCGCTCGGGAAATTCGAAGCGATAGACTTCCTCGGTGAACTCGGTACGGGGCCTGCCGCCGCCCAGATGACGGATATGCAGCTTGGCCAGTTCGTTGTCGGTCAGATCCTCGACCGGGTAGCCCGCCTCGATCAGTTTGCCGATCAGCGCCTGGCGATCCTCGCCGCCCGGCTTGACCTGTATGCCGACGAAAATGTGGGCCTGGTCGGCATCGGCGTAGCGATAGTTGAATTCGGTGACCATGCGCTTGCCGATGGTGCGGCAGAACTTCTTGAAACTGCCAGGTCGCTCGGGAATGGTCACCGCCAGGATCGCCTCGCGCTGTTCGCCGAGTTCGGTACGCTCGGCGATATGCTGGAGCCGATCGAAGTTGGTGTTGGCGCCAGAATTGATGCATATCAGGGTCTGGCCCTCGGCCCCGGTCTCCTGGATGTACTTCTTGAGACCGGCCAGCGACAGCGCGCCGGAGGTCTCGGACACCGCCCGGGTATCCTCGAAGATATCCTTCACCGCCGCACACATCTCGTCGGTGTTGACGGTGATCACCTGGTCCACCAGGTCCCGCATCAGGGAAAAGGGAATCTCGCCGATCTGCGCCACCGCCACGCCCTCGGCGAACACCCCGACCTGTTCAAGGATGACCCTTTCACCGGCCTCCAGCGCGGCCTTCAGGCAGGCGCTGTCCTCGGCTTCCACCCCGATCACCTTGATCTCCGGGCGCAGGTACTTGATGTAGGCCGCCATGCCGGCGATCAGGCCACCACCGCCCACCGGAATAAACACCGCATCGATGGGGCCGCTGTGCTGACGCAGGATCTCCATGGCCACGGTGCCCTGTCCGGCGACCACATCGATATCGTCAAACGGCGGGATATAGGTGTAGCCGTGGGCCTCGACCAGCTCCTGAGCGTGCTCTGCGGCGGCGGCGAAGGCGTCGCCCTTGAGGATGACCTTGGCGCCCCAGCCGCGTACCGCAGCCACCTTGATCTCCGGGGTGATGCGCGGCATCACGATCACCGCCTTGACGCCCATCTGCTTGGCCGCCAGCGCCAGGCCCTGGGCATGGTTCCCGGCGGAGGCGGCGATCACGCCCTTGGCTTTCTGCTCATCGGTCAGGTGAGCCATGCGATTGTAGGCACCGCGCACCTTGAAGGAGTGCACCGGCTGAAGGTCTTCACGCTTGATCAGAATCTGATTGTTGAACCGTCGCGACAGCATGGGCGCAGGTGAGATCGGCGTTTCTCGGGCGGCTTCGTAGACCCGGGCCTGGAGAATCTTCTTGACGGTAGCTTCGAGCATTCTGGTATCCAGCGTGAGGGAGGCGGGCAAAACCCCTATTGTTAGCATCGCCTCACGCCCAACGTCCAGCGCCAGCCACCCCAGGCAGACATTGCTTGCCTCGGTGCCGAGCTGCCGCGACCGCGATGAGGGCGGAAGCGGGCGGAGCCCAGGCACCACGGTGACACGCCACACAGCGTTTCTTCCGTCTTTCGCGATGCCCTATAATGGCCGCAGCTTTCCTCTTCTCACGCTCCCCATCGCAGGTATTCCATGACCCAGGACGAACTCAAGGACGCCGTCGCTGCCGCCGCCATCGACGAGGTCCGCCCGATGCTCGGCCGTGACATCGTGATCGGTGTCGGTACCGGCTCCACCGCCAACTGCTTCATCGACCGCCTGGCAGAGCTGCGCGGGGACTTCCGCGGAGCGGTGGCCAGCAGCGAGGCCAGCGCCCAACGATTGAAGGGGCACGGCATCGACGTCTACGAGCTCAATGAAGTCGGCACCATGCCGGTCTATGTCGACGGCTCAGACGAAGTGAACGCTCACCTACAGATGATCAAGGGTGGGGGTGCCGCGCTGACCCGCGAGAAGATCGTGGCGGCCTGCTGCAAGACCTTCATCTGCATCGCCGACGCCTCCAAGCGGGTCGAGCGGCTGGGCGACTTCCCGCTGCCTATCGAGGTGATTCCCATGGCCCGCTCCTACGTCGCCCGGGAACTGGTCAAGCTTGGCGCCGATCCGGTCTACCGCGAGGGCGTGGTCACCGACAACGGCAATCAGATCATCGACTGCTACGGCCTCGACATCGACGACCCCGTCGCCCTGGAGACCCGCATCAACGCGATCGTCGGAGTGGTGACCAACGGCCTGTTCGCCGCTCGTCCGGCGGATATCCTGCTGATCGGCGACGCCGACGGCATCAGCCGGCATCTACCCGCCTGAGCCCGATCACCTGCCTTGGCCGTGGCCAAGCAGCCGGTCCAGGCCAGCGAGGGTGGCTTCCAGCGCACCCCGGTGGGTGTCGATGACACCTTGCCCGGCCTCGCTCAGCCGCTTGCGCTGTTCTGCATCCTCGAGCAGCGCGGCGACACGCTCGACCAGCTCGTCGGCGTCGGCGATCTCGACCAGCGCGCCGGCGTCTCTCAGCAGCTGGGCCACGTCCTCGAAATTGTCGAGATGCGGGCCGGTCACCACCGGCACGCCCATCAGCGCGGGTTCGAGCAGATTGTGGCCGCCGATGGGCACCAGACTGCCTCCGACGAATGCCAGGTCCGCAGTGCCGTAGAGCGCCTGCAGCTCCCCCATGCTGTCGCCAAGATAGATCTCTGCCCTGGCGCTGGGGACGCGCCCCCGGGAGCGCCTGACGGTCTCGAAGCCGGCCTCCTGGCACAGCCTGGCGACCTCCTCGAAGCGCTGCGGATGGCGCGGCACCAGCACCAGCAGGATATCGGGAAAGCGCGCCTGTAGGCGTCGCTGGACCCCGAGCAGCAGCTCATCCTCACCGGGATGGGTGGACCCGGCGACCCAGATCGGGCGATGCCCGATGGCTGCGTGCAAGCGCTCACTCACCTTCAGAGATGCATCATCAAGGGCCATGTCGAACTTCATCGATCCGACGACTTGGATGTGGTCGGACGCCATGCCCAGTTCGACGAAACGCTCGGCATCCTCACCGGACTTGGCCGCCAGCCAGTCGACACAGGCCAGCGACTCGGCCATCAGCGGGCGCAGGCGCCGATAGCCACGAAAGGCACGGGGCGACAGGCGGCCATTGACCACCGCCACCGGGATACCCCGCCTGGCGCAGACCCTCAGCAGGTTCGGCCACAGCTCGGTCTCGAAGAAGATCGCCTGGCGAGGGGCCAGACGCTGGACAAAGCGGCGCGCGGCGCCGGGAAAGTCGAGCGCCACGAAGACATGGCTCAGGGGAGCGGCCGCCTCCGCCTCGGGAACGTCGTCCACCAGCGAGAGCACTCGTTCGGCGCCGGTGGCGGTCATGGTGCTGACCACCAGTCGGTGATCGGGATGGCGCAGGCGCAGGGCACGGATCAACGGTCGTGCCGCCACCACCTCGCCCACCGAGGCGCAGTGCAGCCATAGCCGCGGACGCTCGTCGGCGAAGGGCCGCAGACAGCCCATCCGCTCGCCACGAGCGCGATCCGGCAGCTGTTCGCGCCAGACCCGTCGCCAGATCAGCGGCGACAGCAGTCCGATGGCACCTGAATAGGCGAGCCGTGGCCAGCTCACCCTCAGCTCTCGCGATCGAGGATGGTCGAGATCATGGCGGTGGTGGAGACGCCATCCTCGAAGCCGAGCACCTTGACCTCGCCCCCTGCGTCACGCACCGCTTCGCCGCCGGCGATATCCTCGGGCCGGTAGTCCCCGCCCTTGACCAGCACGTCCGGCAGCACCGATTCGATCAAGCGAGCCGGCGTATCCTCGGCGAAGGGCACCACCCAGTCCACCGCGCCGAGTCCGGCCAGCACCTGCATGCGGCGATTGAGCGGATTGATCGGCCGCTTGGGGCCCTTGAGCCGACGGATCGAGGCGTCGTCGTTGACCGCCACGATCAGCCGGTCACCGAGCTGGCGGGCGTGCTCCAGGTAGGCCACGTGGCCGGCATGAAGAATGTCGAAGCAGCCATTGGTCATCACCACCCGCTCGCCACGGGCCTGGGCGGCGCGCACCGCCAGCACCAGCGGTGATTCCTCGATGACGCCGAATTCGGCCAGCTTGTCGCCGTGCAGCGCGGTGTAGAGCTCGGCGATGGACAGCGTCGCGGTGCCGGGCTTGGCCACCACCAGACCCGCCGCCAGATTGGACAGGGTCATGGCCTCGGCGAAGCCGTGGCCGGCGGCCAGGGCTAGACCCAGCACCGCGATCACGGTGTCGCCGGCGCCGGTGACGTCGTAGACCTCACGGGCCCGAGTCGGCAGGTGCAAGGGGTCATGGCCTTCGCGAATCAGCGTCATGCCCTTCTCGCTGCGGGTGATCAACAGCGCCTCGAGCTCGAGCTCCTCGCGCAGCGCCTCGCCCTTGGTGGCCAGGATGTCGTCGCTGGGGCAGGGTCCGACCACCGCCTCGAATTCGGCCAGGTTGGGGGTGATCACGCTGGCACCACGATAGCGCCGGAAATCGCTGCCCTTGGGGTCCACCAGCACCCGCTTGCCGGCCCGGCGCATTTCCGGGATCACCATCTCGACGTTGGCCAGGGTGCCCTTGCCGTAGTCGGACAGGATGATCAGGTCGAAGTTGTCGGTGGCCTCGATCAGCCTGGGCGCCAGCTCCGAGGTGTCGATCTTGTCGAGTCCATCCTCGAAGTCCAGCCGGATCAACTGCTGGTTACGGCTCATCACCCTGAGCTTGGTAATCGTGGGCATGCCGGGAGTACGGTGAAAGTGAGTACTCACCCCCACCTCCTCCAGGCGCGCGGTCAGACGGTCGGCATTGTCGTCGTCACCGACCAGTCCGGCCAACGCCGCGTGGGCGCCCAGGGAGGCGATGTTCAACGCCACGTTGGCGGCGCCGCCCGGACGATCCTCGCACTCTTCCACGCGCACCACCGGCACCGGGGCCTCCGGTGATATCCGGGAGGTGCCGCCGTGCCAGTAGCGGTCCAGCATGACGTCGCCCACCACCAGCACGCGGGAGCGCTCAAGCGCGGTCAGATCAAGCTTCATCGGGTGACTCCCTATCGAGGTCGGAGCGGTGTTGCGAGGCGGTGTCGGCGAGCAGGGTATCGAGTCGCTCGATCACGTCGTCGGCGCGAATCAGCGACATCGCATCGGGATGGCGGACCCGCTGGCCCCAGGTGATGGTGTCGGGATCCGCCTGGAGGAACTCCCGGACGGCGTCAGGGTAGCGATTGACCACGTAGTCGCGCCACAGGTAGGGCGCGGCGCGATCGGGGTTGGTGGTGGCGAACAGACCCACCACCGGGGTAGCCAGGGCGTTGGCCATGTGTACCGGGCCGGAATCCGGGGCAATCACCACCCGGGCGCGATCGATCAGCGCCAGCAGCCCCTTGAGCGAGGTGGCGCCGATGGCGTCGATCACCGCCTCGGGGTGACACAGCGACTGAATGCGCGAGCCCATCTCGCGCTCCTGGGTGCTGCCGCCCCCGGTCATCACCGTCTTCAGACCAAACTGGGTCCAGGCGTGCTCCACCACGGCGGCGTAGCCTTCCGCCGACCAGTTGCGAAAGTTGCGCAGGCGCGGATTGGCACAGGGACTGATCAACAGGTAGGCGCTGTCGCCGGTGAGCTCCCTGGCCTCGGCGTAGGCGCTGTCCGGCACCGGCAGTCGCCACTCCAGCGACGTATCCTCGACTCCCAGCAGGCGCGCGAAGTCCATGAACGACTCCAGCACGTGGGCCCGCTCACGCGGGGCCAGCTGACGGTGCGTGAACCAGTACTGACGGTCCTTGGCCCGCGCCGGGTCGAAGCCCACCCGCACCTTGGCCTTGAGTCCCAGCGACAGCACGCTGGCTCTGAGTGCCTGCTGCATGTGCAGCAGCACGTCGAAGCGGGTATCGGCCAGCTCGCGCCACAGCGCCCGCATGCCCTTGAGGCCGGTCGACTTGTCGTAGACGACGAACTCGACCCCTGACAGGCCGGTCAGTAGACTGTATTCGCCCTTGCCGACGATCCAGGTGATCCGCGCCTCGGGCCATTGGCGCTGCAGGGCTCGAACCGTGGGCACCAGATTGCACACGTCTCCCAGGGCAGAGAGACGCAGCACGCCGATGTGGGCAGGACGAGCGGGCAGAGGATGCTTCATGCGGTTGGCAACGTATCAGTCAGGAAAGGTGGGCATTTTATACGATGCCACCAGTTTATGTGACGCTGTACCGCGGCCACAAATCGGACCCGCTCTGCTGGCGCCAGAATACTGGCGCGAGGCAGGCCTGGTGACCGGACAGGCGCCGGGTCGCGGCCAGAGTCTGTTTCTCGAGGTGGGCGATCGTCAGTGGGTGCTGAGGCCCTACCGCCGCGGCGGTCTCGTCGCCCGGCTCTCGACCTCCCGTTACCTGTGGACCGGGCTCGAACGCAGTCGCGCCTTTCGCGAAGTGCGTCTGACGGCGCGGCTTTACCAGGCCGGCCTGCCGGTGCCGCGGCCGGTGCTGGGAGGCGTCGTTCGCCATGGCCCAAGCTACGAGGCCGCGCTGATCACCGAGCGCCTGCCGGCCACCCGAGCGTTGGCAGAGCATCTCGGCAGCGGTGATCTGGCCCCGGGCCTGCTCCATGAAGTGGGCCAGGTCATCCGACGCTTCCACGATCATGGCCTCGACCATGTCGACCTCAACGCCCGCAACCTGCTGGTCGACGACAGCGACCGGGTCTGGCTGATCGACCTGGACCGCTGTCGCCTGCGCGCCCCTGGCAAATGGCGCGAGGGCAATCTGGCGCGACTGGGACGTTCGCTGGCCCGCTTCTGCGTCGACGAGACGTCGGCCCAGCAGGCACTCGAAGAGATCCGCCGCGGCTATAGCGACGCCTAGCCTGTGACCGATAGCGGCCTTGATCGATAGCTGCCTGTGATCGATTCTCGGCTCCAGAACACTTTTACAGCAACATCTACAACGATAGCGACCGCTCACTCACTTCGCTGAACAAGCGGTGTCACTCGTCAGACGGCAGGCTGGCCAGCGAGCACGTCGTCATAGACCTGAGTCAGCCCCTGCACATGCTGCGACAGCAGGAAGTGCTGCTTGACCCGACGTCGCGCCTCTTCGCCCAGACGTCGCCTGAGCTCGCCATCTTGCGCCAACTCCAGCATGGCGGCGGCCCACTCGGTGGCGGATTCGGGGTCTGCCAGGCGGCCACTGTGAGCGTCGATCAACTCGGGGATGGCGCCACTACGCGAACCGATCACCGCCTTGCCGGCGGCCATGGCCTCGATCACGGTCAGGCCGAAGGCCTCGTTGCGCGACGGCACACAGACCACGTCGAGCACCTCGAACAACCGCGCCAGGTCACGCCGAAAGCCGGTAAAGGTGATGCGCTGCGACAGTCCCTGCTCGGCGACCAGCGCCTGGAGCTCGGCCACGTACTCCTCACGACTGCCCTCCTCGGCGCTGAGTCCACCGATGATGACCCCATGGACATCGAGCGTCGGATGCTCGGCGATCAGTCTCGCCAGGGCCTCGACGAACACCCGCTGGCCCTTGCCAGGCGTCAGTCGCCCCGCCACCCCGATGGTGGTGGCCGACGCCGGCAGCCCGAGGCTTGCGCGCAGGGCGCGCCGCTCGCCGGCGTCCAGACGCGGCGCCAGCGGCGCCGGATCGATCCCCAGGTACAGACGCTGGATACGCTCGGCCGGTAGGGCGAAGGCCTTGACGTTACGTCGCCGGGACGCCTCGCTGATGGACAACAGCCGCGACACCCGTCCGTAGGCCCAGCGGTGATACAGGTCCTTCTTCGGCCGGGTGACCCCCATATGGTCGGTGAACACCACCTTTAGCCGCGGCCGCAAGGTCGCCAGCAGGGCTGCCAGGCGCAGGTCGCTGGACTTGTGGCAGTGCAACAGGCGGATGTCGTGACGGGCCAGGTACTCAAGCCACCGGCGCACACCGAAAAGCGCCGAGCCTCTGGAGCGGGCAGTCAGCGTCGCCACCCCGGCATCATCGAGGCTCCTGGCCACCCGCGAGTCGCCCAGTGCCAGGGCATGCACCTGCCACCCCTGAGCGGCAAGCTCCGGTATAATCCTCGAAGGATACATTTCCAGTCCGCCCCAGCCGTCCGACAGGCAGATGTGCATGACCTTGTGACTCAAGGTGGTCTCCTTTCCGATAGCGGGGCTCGGGAGCCCAAATGACAGCAACGACGGCCTCGGCCGACGCTCGTGCCCCTCGACTGCTGGTGGTACGCAACGACAAGCTTGGCGATTTCATGCTCGCCTGGCCAGCACTCGCCGCCCTCAAGAAGGCCAAGCCCGCCCCTCATGTCAGCGTGCTGGTACCCGCCTATACGGCGCCGATGGCAAGGCTCTGTCCGTGGATCGACGACGTCGTCATCGACCCGGGTGAACAGGCGCCGAAGGATGCCCAGCGTGCCCTGCTCGCGACGCTGCGCCAGAGCGGTTTCACGGCGATGCTGACGCTCTACTCCACCACCCGCATCGGCTGGCTCGGCCTTCGCTCGGGGATTCCCCTGCGCATGGCGCCAGCCACCAAGTGGGCCCAGCTATTCTACAACCGTCGCGTCACCCAGCGCAGATCCCGTTCGGCCAAGCCTGAATACATCTACAACCTGGAACTGGCCGAGGCCATGATTCAGGCGCTGGGACTCTCGTCAGGACAGCCGTCGCAACAGCACCCCGCGCCCCCCTACTGGCCCCTGGCCCCGCAACAACGTAACGCTCAGCGTAGCGCGCTGGGCCAGTCGCTGGGGCTCGACGACACGCGCCCTTGGGTGTTCCTGCACCCGGGCAGCGGCGGCTCGGCGGTCAACCTGACTCCCGAGGCCTACGCCAGGCTTGCACAGGGTATCGATCGGCGCCTGGCCGAGTCGGGTGAGCGTCCGCCCCACTGGATTCTTACCGCCGGCCCCGGCGAAGAAGCCGTGGCCGATGCCCTGGTCAAGACGCTGGACGAGGCAGGCCTCAGTGCTTACCGTCAGCCGGCCTGCGCAGGACTCGCCGACTTCGCCCGCAGTCTGGCGGCGGCCGACGCCTTTATCGCGGGTTCCACCGGCCCGCTGCACGTGGCAGGCTGTCTCAACCTGATCACCGTCGGCTTCTACCCGTCCCATCGCTCGGCCACCCCGCTGCGCTGGCAGACCTGCAACGACGCCGATCGGCGACTGGCGTTTCATCCACCGACGGATGCCGCTCACCAGGACATGTCGGCCATCGACCTGGAGGCCGCCGCCGCCGCCACTGCAGCGCGCCTGAGGAAGGTCAACCACCATCGGTCGACGGCATAGCAACAGCGTATCGGCGCATCCCACTCGCCACAGCGTATCGGTTGTTGGCACCAGCACCCCATCAAGCCCTTCGTATAGGCAGGCCCCATGACCCCGATTACCGGCATCATCATTACCCTCAACGAGCAGGACAACGTCGAGGAGGCCATCGCTTCGCTGGCTCCGGTGTGCGACGAGGTGATCGTGGTCGATTCCGGCAGCAGCGATGACACCGTTGCTCTGGCCGAGGCCGCCGGCGCTAGAGTGATCCATCAGCCCTATCTGGGCGATGGCCCGCAAAAGGCCTTCGCCGTCCCCCAGGCGTCCCATGACTGGATCCTGGCGCTGGATGCCGACGAGCGCCTGGACGACGACGCCGTGGCGGCGATTCGCGAGCTGTCGCTGGATGACCCGCGCAAGGCCTACCGCTTCAAGCGTCGCAACTTCGCCGGCCGCCACTGGATTCGCGCGGCGGGGTTCTACCCGGACCCGGTGACCCGGCTGTACAACCGCACCACCTCGGGCTATCTGCCCAAGAAGGCGCATTCCTCGGTCCAGGCACCGGAGGTGGTCGACGTGGACGCCCATCTGCGTCACTTCACCTACCGTGACCTGTCCCACTGGATGCAGCGCATCGATCAACTGTCGACCCGCGACGCCTGGGCGATGAAGGAACGTGGTGTCACCCCCTCGTCGACTCGTCCCACGCTACACGCGATGACCGCCATGCTGCGCAAGCTGGTGCTCAAGGGCGGGCTGCTGCAGGGCCAGGATGGCATGACCGTCGCCATCACGACGGCATTCCATGCGTACATGAAGTATGCAAAGCTGAACGAACTGTACGAGAACGAGCGAGCCGATCGCTGATTCGTATCGGTTTCACGGAACGACACCTGGCGCCTCGATCATGCCCCTGCACCGCCCCGCCACCTCGACCTGGCTTCGCTGGGCCGTCCATCTGATTCTCGGCCTGTCCGTGGGCCATGCCCTGGTCATGGTCACCCGGCTGCCCGGCTGGTGCCTGCCGCTGCCGGCACTGGTGTGGTGTGCCCTGGCCGGATGGAAACGCTGGGGCGCGCCACCTCCACCACGACTGCGGGTGCAGGTGATCCCCTGGGCGCTGGCGCCACTGGCCTTCTGGGGCATCTACGTCTACCTGGCCAACAGCTTCGGCCAGGTGGACATGGGCGCGGTCTATTTCCACCTGCAGGCGGGCATTGCCAAGCACGGCGGCAGCGAGCGCAGCGTGGCGGCGATACTGTACACCGCAGCCATGTTGCTGATTCTGGCGGCCTACACCTGGCTGGTGCGAGCCGACTACCGCTGGCAACGCTGGGACCACTGGCTGGCCTTCGTGCTGCTGGTCGCCAATCCGATGTTCTACTCCATGGGCCAGCGCGGCGCGGCGGTGGTCACCGATCCCGGCACCTGGCTGGAGCGTCGCTACGTCGAGCCGGTGATCCTCAAGGCGCCGCCGCAGCCCCCCAACCTGCTGTTGATCTACCTGGAGAGCCTCGAGCGTACCTACGCCGACGAGGCCCGCTTCGGCGACGCCTACGCCGACCTGGCCGCCTTGGAAGCGGATGCGGTGGTGTTCGACAACGTTCGCCAGCTCGACAACACCGGCTGGACCATGGCCGGCATGATCGCCAGCCAGTGCGGCACGCCGCTGATGCCCGCCGGCCTGCTCCACGACAGCCAGTTCGAGCCACTGCACCACGTGGTACCCGGAGTCGCCTGCCTGGGAGATCTGCTCGCGGGGCTTGGCTACCGCCAGACCTTCATGGGCGGCGCCAGCACTGAATTCGCCGGCAAGGGGCTGTTCTACGAAGACCACGCCTACGACCGCGTGCTGGGGCGCGAGCAGCTTGCAGGCCGCCTCGACGACCCGGACTACCTCAATAGCTGGGGCCTCTACGACGACAGTCTGTACGCCATGGCGGAAGAGGAAGCAAAGCGCCTGGATCGTCAGGACGGTCCCTGGAACCTGACCGTGCTCAATCTGACCGCCCACGCCCCGGCGGGCTATCCGGCCAGGGCCTGCCAGGCCAATCAGGGCGAGCACGATGGTGTGGATATCCTGTACGCGGTGAAATGCTCGGCCTGGCTGACCCGCCGGCTGATCCAGCGCCTTGGCGACCAGGGGCTGCTGGAGGACACCCTGGTGGTGATTGCCAGTGACCATCTGACCATGCGTGTCTCGGCCTGGGATCAGCTGATTCAGACGCCTCGCACCAACACCCTGATGATGATGGGCAATGCGCTGACGCCCCAACGCATCTCGACCACCGCCACCACCATGGACACCCTGCCGACGCTGCTGGAGGCGATGGGCTTCACCATCGACTGGCACCGCGCCGGACTGGGCGTCTCGCTGTTCTCGAACGATCCGACCCTGGCCGAACGCTACGGCCTGGAAGCACTCAACGGGTACATGCGTGAAGAAACCGCGCTGCAGCAGCGCTTGTGGCAAGGCCTGGCCCCGGCGTATCGCAACGACGGACAGCCCGACAGCCCGCCCGAGGCGCCCCAGCAGCCTTGACGTTGGCGTCTACCTGCCTGGGCGCCCATATGAAGAGTAGCGGCGACAGAGCGCCTGTATGACGACCAGGACGGCTGGACAAGGCTTCACAGACGACACCTTGCCCCGGATCACTCGTTGCTGGCGTCGATCCGGTTCGGGGCCTCGTCTGTCAGGATCGCCTCCAGCACGCTGTCCACAGTGATCTGCTTGAGGCAGTTGGTATGCCCGAGCGGGCAATGTCGCTCGAAGCAGGGCGAGCAGGACAAAGCCAGATAGTGAATCCGGGCGTTGTCGGTCAGCGGCGGCGTATAGGCCGGCGACGAGGAGCCATAGATCGCCTGGATACGCGTCCCTACCGCGGCGGCCACATGCATCAACCCGGAGTCATTGGTCACCACCTGACGACAGTCGCCAAGCAGGTCGACGGCATCCTCCAGGCGGGTCTCGCCACACAGGTTGTGGGCATGCTCGAGACCGGTCACGATCTCCTCGCCCGCCGCGTGATCCTTGGGCCCACCCAGCACCCTTACCTCGAACCCTTGAGCGATCAGCTCCCCGGCCAGGCGATGGAAGTAGGCCAGCGGCCACTGCTTGGCGGGGCCATATTCCGCCCCTGGCATCAGGCCAATGGCAGGGCGCACGCCGAGTCGATGTTCATCATGCAACCGCGCCAGGTTGATCGCATCCTGACGCAGCCGTGGCTGGGGGATCTCGAAGTCGCCGGCAGCGGCAGCGTCCGCCGGCAGCCCCAGCGAGACGAAGCGCTTGACGGTCTGGTCGAGCACGTCGCGCTGCAGCTCACGGCGCTCGCTCAACAGGCCAAAACGGTGCTCCCCGGTGAACCCGGTTCGCCTGGGTATCCTCGCCAGAAAAGGCACCAGTGCCGACTTCCAGGAACGCGGCAGCACGATGGCATGATCGAAGCGTCCCTTGAGCGACCTGGCCAGCCGTCGTCGGGCGGAAAAGCCGAAGACGCCGTGTCCGACGGCCAGCTCGACGACCTCGTCGACCTCATCCATGCGCTCGAGGATCGGCCTCGACCAGGCAGGTGCCACCACCGCCAGGGCGGCGGCGCCCTGCTGCTTCAGCGCCTTGAACAACCCCTGGGCCATGACCATGTCACCGACCCAGCTGGGACCGACCACCAGCAGCCGCTGGCCCGCCAGCCGCGGCTGCGCCATGACCGGCGCAGCTTCAGCCATTCAACCACTCCAGGTAGCGGGTCACGCCCTCGGCCACGGTGTGGAATTCCTTGTCGTAGCCGGCCTCGCGCAGCCGCGAGATATCGGCACGGGTGTAGCTCTGGTAGCGCCCCTTGAGCTCTTCCGGGAAGTCGATGTAGTCGATGCGGCCCTTGCCGTAGAAGTCGATGACCGTCTCGCCGATGGTCTTGAACGGCTCGGCGCGGCCGGTACCGAGGTTGTAGATTCCCGACACCTCGGGGTTGTCCAGAAACCACAGATTGACGTCGACCACGTCGCCGACATAGACAAAGTCACGGCTCTGCATGCCCGCGTCGTAGCCGTCCCAGGCGCCGAACAGGCGCAGGTTCTCGCCGGCGCTGATCTGGGTGTGGTGATGGAAGGCCACGCTGGACATCTTGCCCTTGTGCTGCTCGCGGGGGCCGTAGACGTTGAAGTAGCGAAAGCCCACCACCTGGGTCTTGAGTTCGGCCTGGCGCGAGCGCACGTACTGGTCGAACAGCAGCTTGGAGTAGCCGTAGACGTTGAGCGGCTTCTCGTGCTCGGGAGACTCCACGAACACCTCGCTGCCGCCGTAGGTGGCCGCCGACGAGGCGTAGAGGAAGGGAATGCCCTCCTGCTCGCAGAAGTGCAAAAGCTCCTTGGAGTAGGTGAAGTTGTTCTCCAGCATGAAGCGTCCATCCCACTCGGTGGTGTCCGAGCAGGCACCTTCGTGGAAGATCGCCTCGATGGGCGGAAGCTGGTTCAACTCGCCGCGCATGTGGGCCTTCACCCGGGACAGGAACTCGTCCTTGTCCATGTAGTCCCCGAGGGTCAGGTCCGCCAGGTTGACGAACTTGGTGCCGTCCCGCAGGTCATCCACCACCAGGATGTCGGTGCGCCCCCGGTCATTGAGGGCCTTGACCAGATTTGAACCGATGAAGCCGGCTCCGCCTGTCACTACGATCATGGGAAAACCTCTGTTGGCGCTGTGCCTATAACCGAATTGCCTGTGATTGTATACTTGACGGCTCGTGAATTCATGGCCAACGGTGCTTCCCAATGACACAGTCGACGCCAGACGTGGCAACCTTCCAGGGCCTGATCCTCGCCCTGCAACAGTACTGGGCCGAACAGGGCTGCGTGATCATGCAGCCGCTGGACATGGAAGTCGGTGCGGGCACCTTTCACCCGGCCACCTTCCTGCGCTCCATCGGACCCGAAACCTGGAACTCGGCGTACGTTCAGCCGTCTCGCCGTCCCACCGATGGCCGCTACGGCGAAAACCCCAATCGCCTGCAGCACTACTACCAGTTCCAGGTGGTCATGAAGCCCTCCCCGGCCAACCTCCAGGAACTGTATCTGGGGTCGCTTGAGCGTCTCGGCATCGACCCGCTGGTCCACGACATCCGCTTCGTCGAGGACAACTGGGAGTCACCGACCCTGGGTGCCTGGGGACTCGGCTGGGAGGTCTGGCTCAACGGCATGGAGGTGACCCAGTTCACCTACTTCCAGCAGGCCGGCGGTATCGAGTGTTTCCCGGTCACCGGTGAGCTGACCTACGGCCTCGAGCGCATCGCCATGTACCTTCAGGACGTGGACAGCGTCTACGACCTGGTATGGACCATCGCACCCGACGGATCCCGCGTTACCTACGGTGACGTCTACCTGCAGAACGAGCGCGAGCAGTCCACCTACAACTTCGAGCATGCCGACGTGGACGCCCTGTTCGGCAACTTCGACCACCAGGAAAGCGAGTGCCAGAAGCTGCTCGCCGCCAACCTGCCGCTGCCGGCCTACGAGCAGGTACTCAAGGCCTCCCACACCTTCAATATGCTCGACGCCCGCCACGCCATCTCGGTCACCGAACGCCAGCGCTATATCCTGCGCGTGCGCACCATGGCCCGCGACGTGGCCCACGCCTACTACGCCTCACGCAAGGCGGCCGGTTTCCCGCTGGCCCCGGAAGCGCTGCGACGTGAACTTCTCGACGACGAACCCCTTGCCGCACAGGGAGACGCATAAGCATGGCCGCCCACACCCTCTTGCTTGAACTCGGCGTGGAAGAACTTCCGCCGGGAGCCATCGACACTCTCTCCGACGCCTTCGCCGAGGGCGTGCGTCGCGGCCTCGCCGATGCCGGCGTCGACTTCCAGGGCGTCACCGCCTACGCCTCCCCCCGCCGGCTGGCGGTACGGGTCGAGGCACTGGCCGACAAACAGCCCGACCGGGACGTCGAAAAACGCGGCCCTGCCCTGGCGGCAGCCTTCAAGGATGGCGAGCCAACCAAGGCAGCCCAGGGGTTTGCTCGCTCCTGCGGCGTCAGCGTCGAAGAACTGATCCATCTGGAGACCGACAAGGGCACCTGGCTCGGCTACCGCGAACAGCAACAGGGCGAGGCCACCGTCGCCCTGCTGCCCGCCATCATCGACAAGGCTGTGGCGGCCCTGCCGGTGCCCAAGAACATGCGCTGGGGCGCTTCCCGCATCGAGTTCTCCCGCCCGGTTCACTGGCTGGTGGCGCTCTACGGCGACGAGGTCGTACCCGCCACGGTGCTGGGCCTTGAGGCCGGCCGCGAGACCCGCGGACACCGCTTCCACGCCCCCGAGGCCATCGTCCTGAAACATGCCGACGACTACCTCGGTGCCCTGGAGGATGCCTGGGTGCTGGCCGATCGCAGCAAGCGTCGCGAGCGCATTCGCGAACAGGTACTGGCCGAGGCAGAACTGCTCGAAGCCACCGCCGTCATCGACGAGGACCTGCTGGAAGAAGTCAGCGGTCTGGTCGAGTGGCCGGTGGCGCTGACCGGCAGCTTCGACGAGCGTTTCCTCGAGGTGCCGGCGGAATGCCTGATCTCGTCGATGAAGGCCAACCAGAAGTACTTCCACCTTCTGGATGCGGACGGCAAGCTCAAGCCCGCCTTCATTACCGTGTCCAATATCGACAGCCGCGAGCCGGACAAGGTCATCGCCGGCAACGAGAAGGTGATTCGCCCTCGTCTGGCCGATGCCGCCTTCTTCTACGAGACCGACCGCAAGCGCCCGCTCGCCGAGCGCATCGAGGGCCTCTCGAGCGTGGTGTTCCAGAAGCAGCTCGGGACCCTCGCCGACAAGGCCAGACGCAGTGCCAACGTGGCCGCGCACATCGCCAGCCGGACCGGCGGTGACGAGTCCCGCGCTCGCCGTGCTGCGGCCCTGGCCAAGTGTGATCTGGTCACCGAAATGGTGCTCGAGTTCCCGGAGCTTCAGGGCATCATGGGGCGCTACTACGCTGAGCACGATGGCGAAGACGCCGAGGTCGCACGGGCGCTGGAAGAGCAGTACCTGCCGCGGTTTGCCAGCGACGCCATCCCCCAGACCCTGACCGGACAGGCCCTGGCCATCGCCGATCGCCTGGATACCATTACCGGGATCTTCGGCATCGGCCAGCGCCCCAGCGGTACCAAGGACCCCTTCGCCCTGCGCCGTGCTTCCATCGGCGTGCTCAATATCCTGGTCAAGGGTGAGCTGGATCTGGACCTGCGCGAGCTGCTCGAGCTGGCCGTGGCCCAGCATGAGGCGCTGCCCAAGGCAGACGGCCTGGTCGATGACGTCCTTGGCTACATGCTCGATCGCTTCCGTGCCTGGGCCCAGGACGAAGGGATCGGTGCCGAGGTTTACCTGGCGGTGCGTGCACGCCCGGTGACCCGCCCGCTGGACTTCGCCCGTCGCCTGCGCGCCGTGGCGCAATTCGCCACGCGTGATGAAGCCGCCGCCCTGGCCGCCGCCAACAAGCGAGTCGGCAACATCCTGTCCAAGCAGGATCACGATGGACGCACCGAGGTCGACGAGAGCCTGCTCTCCGAGGACGCCGAGAAGGCCCTCAAGAACGCCGTGGCAGCTTGCCAGGAGCAGGTCGCTCCGCTGTTCCAGCAAGCCCGCTACAGCGACGCCCTGGACGTGCTGGCAAGCCTTCGGGCACCGGTGGATGCCTTCTTTGACCAGGTGATGGTCATGGCCGAGGACGAAGCCGTTCGTGCCAATCGTCTGGCCCTGCTGGCAAGCCTCCAGGCGCTGTTCCTCGAAGTAGCGGATATCGCCGAACTGCAGCAGTAATCCTGCCCCAGGTGGTAACGAGGCCGGCCCCGCAAGGGGCCGGCCTTTTTTATATCGACAGGCTGAGCCCGCCTGGCCCACTACCCCACGACCCCAAAGCCCCTGAGCCCTTCATAGGGGATACCACAGCCGCTACGAACGCAGGAGTGAGCCAATGGGATGTGCCAGGAGAGTCAAACCTGGCGATGCAGAGTGACACTCGCCACCGACGTTTCACGTGGAACATTACCCAGATAGAAAGCGCCGGCGGCGACAATGTTTCACGTGGAACATACAGGAGTACAGGCAAGGGCAGGCTCTCATGTTTCACGTGAAACCCGCCCCGCTTGATGCACCCCCAGTACGACGCCTGGAGCTTGTACCCCGACGCCCGCCCTGAGCCTCACGCCCGCTGCTTTTCTTGGCGCCCCGACTCTGCCGCTTTACTCGGCGATACTTTCCGCCAGCCGCTGATCCATGATCACTACCGTCTTGCCCAGTTCGAGATCATTGTCCTGCGAGTCAGTTGCCGGCAGGCCCACGCTCGGGTGACGGTCGGCTATGGTGCCCGAACGCAAGCCACTGCCAACGGCACCGTTGGCGAGCCACTCAGGCAAGTCGTCGGCTCTCAGACGACGTCCGATAGCGGGCCTGAGTCCGTGGCGATCCATATAACCGAGCATGGCCTCCAGGTCGCCACGGCTGCCGACGCTGATCCCTTCCAGATGCAGCAGCTTGCGAATCGCCGGTCCCACCAGATCACCCTCGACACGGCCACTCTCGAGAAAGCCCACCAGGGCGATATGTCCATTGGTAGCCATTGACGGCAGAATGGCATCGACCAGAAACTGCCCGCCCACCACATCGATGGCACACCCTACGCCCACCGACTCGGTGATGGCCATCACCTGGGACACCACGTCGGCCGCCCCGCCCTCCCGGCCGATCACCGCTACCGCGCCTAAATCCCTGAGCCGTGCTGCCAGAGCGGGTCGCGACGTCACCACGATAGGCCGAGCACCGGCCGCAGCCGCCATCTGCAGGGCCTGCAGCGACACGTTGCCGGTTCCCGCCAACAGCAGGTAACGGCCCTGCAGCTCATCCAGGTCGCCAAGCGACTTCCAGGCCGTGACGCCGGAGATCGCCAATGCAGCGGCTTCCTCGAGCCGCCAGCCAGATGGCACGGCAACCAGCGCACGACGGGGAACGATGACCTCCTCCGACAACCAGCCATCACCAGGACCGCCCAGCTTTGAGGCGTGATAGGACTCCTTGAAAGCTCCAGAAATCCAATCGATGGTGTAGTGGCCCAGCACCGGTTGTCCCACCTCGAGATCAACGACATCCCTTCCCGTTTCCAGCACCACCCCAGAGCCTTCAGACAGCGGCACGAAGGGGCGTGGCAACTGCGGCAGATAGCTGCCGTCCTGCAGCGCCCTGTCGCGGTAGTTCAGCCCCACCGCAGCGACCCTGACACGCACTTCTTCGCTGGCCAGGTCACGACGCGCTACCTGGTATTCATGGATTCCTTCAGGCCCCACCCTGTCAGAGCGGAATTGACGAAAGTGACGTAGCGATACCAATGGGCGTAGACGAGCTTCCAGTAACATGGGAACAACCTCCTCGTTGGTCTTCCCCTATCCTGGCCCGTCCGAGACCAGCGCAGTAGCGAAGCTCACGGAGTACTGTCTTGCGCTAGACTCAACAATCAGGCCCCGAGTCAGAGCCGTCTCTCGCCGCGCTGCTCTGGCGCTGGCACTGGCTCCGGCTCTGGCATTGCCCGCGCCAACCCCACGGCAAGATCCGCTGAAGCATAGTCATTGGCAGCTTCCGATCGATTGCCGAGTGAGTCGCTGCATGGGCCTTGTGGTGACAAGCGCTGGAAAGAAGTATCTGTCGCCGCACCGGCGCCCATCGACCCTGGCCCCATGGCGACTCGTGCAATGACCAACCCCTGCCTCTGGACGAGAGTGCACCATGCCATCCCATCACGACACACTGGTCGCTGGACTGCTTGCCCTGGTTGAAGTGGCAAGATATGGCTCACTGCGTGCGGCCGGCGAGCAACTCAACCTCACCAGCGGCGCGGTCAGCCGTCGCCTCGATGCGCTGGAGTCTCGGCTCGGGACGAAGCTGTTGCACCGGTCCACCCGTGAGGTTTCCCTGACCCTGGCGGGCCGCACCTACCTGGAACGCGCTGTCCCTGCTCTACGGTTACTCGACAAGGCGGCGGATACCTTGCAGGACATCAGTGACCGACCGCGAGGACTGATCCGCCTATCACTACCGGTCAATTTCGGCCGAATCCATATTGCGCCCTTCCTCCCCGAATTTCTCGAACGCCATCCAGACATTGAAGTGGACGCCGACTTCGACGATCGCTTTGTCGATATCGCCTCATCCGGGCACGATCTGGCAGTGCGAGTCGGGGTGCTCGAGGACTCTCGCTTGGTCGCCCATCCCTTGGCCGCAGATCAGCGCATGCTGGTGGCGTCGAGGGTCTATCTTCAACGCCACGGCATACCACGTCATCCACTGGACCTGCTGCACCACAACTGCCTTCACTACACACGGTTCCAGGGTATTCAGCGCTGGCCACTTCGCCGTGGCGGCGAGGTTCACAACGTGCCGGTCAGCGGAAGCTACAGAGCGAACTATGGGCACGCACTGGTGATCGCGGCAGAGGCAGGTATCGGCATCCTTCATACCTCCCGTTCCATCGTCGGGGCCTCGCTGGAAGCCGGCAGGTTGCTCCCCGTGCTCGAGGACTGGTCGCTGCCGGACATCAGCATCCACGCGCTGCTTCCAGGACGGGATCCTCCAATGCGGGTACGAGCATTGCTCGATCACCTGAAGGACTCGATACCCACATCACTGGCGACAGCCGGCGCGACAGGCTTGGACACCAACACTACGTCGCCACCCCTTTCGGACTAGGGTGTTGTCAGCGACAGCTAAGGGGGCTGGGGTCGCAGCGCTCTGTGTCTTACCGAATACGGAGGAGCCTGGGATAGTTGTCGCTGGAAAGGGCTTGCATGAGACCCTTGCATGAGCCCCTTGTTACGCCCTCGACATGGCGGGAATAGCACGAGCTTCCACTGGCAAAAGGTGAGACAGGCAGCAACAGCGGCGGGGTTGGCAAGAACTGCAACGAGAGCCACAGACACGGCCTCGTCAGCACCTGATTGTTTCACGTGAAACATGCCCCTACACTGGGCCGATTGCGTGACAGCAACCACCCTTACCCATCGCATAGACTAGGAAGACCCATGGCCCCACGACTCGTCATTCTCGACCGTGACGGAGTGATCAATCAGGACTCCGACAACTACATCAAGTCGCTCGCCGAGTGGGTCCCCTACCCCAGCGCCATCACCGCCATCGCCCGCTTGTCCCAACAGGGCTGGACCGTCGCTGTTGCCACCAACCAGTCAGGCATCGCGCGCGGCTACTACGATGAGGCGACGCTGGAGTCCATGCACACCAGGATGCTGAGTCTGGTGGAGGCCGAAGGCGGTCGGATCGAGCATATCGCCTACTGCCCTCACATTAGCGAGGACCGCTGTGATTGCCGCAAACCCTTGCCCGGTCTGCTCCGCCAGATACAGGATGCGCTTGCACTCGACAGCCTGGAAGGCGCCTGGATGGTGGGCGACAGCTACCGAGATCTCCAGGCAGGCGCTGCCATGGGCTGCCGCCTTGCATTGGTGCGTACCGGCAAGGGCGAGCGCACACTAGCCAAACATCCAGAACTTGGCCGGACAGACAGCGAGGCAGAGGTCCATGACGATCTCGCTGGTTTTGTCGATCAACTGCTGCAAGGAAACCTGGATACCTGAGAGAGCACCCTGCATCAGGGTCGCCCCCTCGTCACCCCTCGCCACCCCTCGGCGAGCCTCCAGGCCTGGCCGCCGACGTGGCTCTCCCTTCATCTATCTGCGACTGCCGAGCCCCATGTTTCACGTGAAACATGGCGGCTCGCGTTCTTCGTATATCAACGTCCAAACAATAGCTTAGCGCACGGGAAAGCTCTTGCGACTTACCCGCCCGGGAGGTCGTGGTGCTCAATTGTCGGTCTTTCCGTGATGACTGCGAGTGCAATGTATCGCCCCCCCTCCGGACAGGTTCCCGCACGTTCCATATAGTGCGACAACCAAGGCACCCGTCTTAAGCGAGAGACTCATCAGGCCCCAAATAACATGACGTGGATAACAAGACGCAGGTAACAAGATCCAGGCAGCAAGACACAGATGGCAAGACGCGGATCGCAAGATGCGGATAGCCAGACACGGTCCCAGCCTTGGAATCTCAGATCTCAGGCCTGATGCCCTGATGTTTCACGTGAAACGTTGCGGAGGAGCGAGGCCACAGACGCAGCCCGATTATGGCTTGTCGTGCGCTCTCGTCTGTTACCACCCCTTGCCACCATCCCTTCTCCCCCCTCCCAACAGCTCCTTACAACAACACATCCATTCCTCCCTTTCTGATTCCCTCCTTCCATCATCCCCTTCTTTGAAATGACGCCAGCAGTATCGATACGTCGCCTCTTCGACCACTTCACATGTGATCGCGCAAGCGAGATACCTTCCTCCGAGTATCTGCCTGAAGCTCGGGTACTCCCCCTACTCGGCACGAATGCTGATATCGACCAGACATTTGATACCAAAGAGGAGTGAGTCCTGGATTGAGCAGCTGGACCTTATATCGCCAGATGTTTCACGTGAAACGTGCAAGCCGCGCCGCTGTCCTCAAGCGCCTGCCCACCGTGCAACCGCCATGGAAACACCGCGCCGTCGTCTTTTCTCTACTGACGTCCAGCGACGTCCACTGACTTCCATTGCCGACACACCGCGCCCACTCACCACCCACTCACCGCGTTCGCCAGCAGAATCGGGCGACCACAGCCCATGGCGTGCGGTCAGATGTGTATCTGCTCATTCGCGATACACCCTCGCCGGATGGCAATAGAAGCCTGGTGCACCCCGCCCTCTCATAGCGGGCCTTTCAAGAAACCAGCCACCCAACCATCCGGCCGCTGGCAAACTACTAATACTAAAAAAGAAAAAACCCCGATCCTGGAGATCGGGGTTTTGTCGCGAGATGTTTCACGTGAAACATCGAGGCCATGGGCCTGGGACTTCCTGCTGCACTAGATGTCCAGATTGGCCACCAGAGCGTTGCGCTCGATAAAGTCACGACGCGGTTCGACTTCATCACCCATCAGGGTGTTGAACATCATGTCGGCGGCGACGGCATCTTCGATGGAAACCCGCAGCATACGACGCGTATTGGGATCCATGGTGGTTTCCCACAACTGCTCCGGGTTCATCTCGCCCAGCCCCTTGTAGCGCTGGATCGACAGACCACGCTGTGCCTCGTTCATCAGCCAGTCCAGCGCCTCATAGAAGGTCTTGACCGGCTTCTTGCGCTCACCACGGGCGATATAGGCGCTATCTTCCAGCAGCCCGTCCAGTGTCTCACCGAGGCCAGCGATGGCGCGATAGTCGGCGCTGGTGAAGAAGTCCAGGCCCCACACGTAGTCGGTGGTCACGCCATGGGCAATCAAGGTTACCGCCGGCAGGAAGAACCCACGTTCATTGTCTTCCTGCAACGAGAAGGTGTAACGCGGTCCACCCTCGTAGGCTACCAGATCGTCCATTTCCTTCTGAAGGAACTCGATCCAGTTCTGCATGGTGCCGCGATCACGGAGGCTGTTTTCGCCGTCAAGATGTGCTGCATGGACGATCTTGCGCAGCACCTCGCTGGGATAGACCCGCGACAGACGATCGATGCGCTTCATTACATCACGGTACTGGTTCACCAGAGTCTCAAGCTGAGCCCCGCTGATTCCAGGCGCATCTTCACTGACGCACAACCGCGCTCCGTCCAGGGCGGTGGTGGTCAGGTAGTCGATCATCGCCTGCTCGTCCTTGAGGTAGAGCTCCTGCTTGCCACGCTTGATCTTGTACAGCGGCGGCTGGGCGATAAACACATGCCCGCGCTCGATCAACTCCGCCATCTGACGGAAGAAGAACGTCAACAGCAGAGTACGAATATGCGAACCGTCCACGTCCGCATCGGTCATGATGATGATTGAGTGATAGCGCAGCTTGTCCGGATTGAACTCCTCACGGCCGATGCCACAGCCCAGGGCAGTGATGAGCGTCCCGACTTCCGCAGACGACAGCATCTTGTCGAAGCGTGCCTTCTCGACGTTGAGGATCTTGCCCTTGAGCGGCAGGATAGCCTGGGTACGCCGATCACGCCCCTGCTTGGCACTACCCCCGGCCGAGTCACCCTCGACCAGGTAGAGTTCGGACAGACCGGGGTCCTTTTCCTGACAGTCGGCCAGTTTGCCCGGCAGTCCTGCGATGTCCAGGGCACCCTTGCGGCGGGTCATATCACGCGCCTTACGCGCCGCCTCGCGGGCCCTGGCAGCGTCCAGCATCTTGTTGACGATGGCCTTGGCTTCGTTGGGCTTCTCTACCAGATACTCCGAGAAAGACCGACCAAGCTCTTGTTCTACCGCAGTTTTTACTTCGGAAGAGACCAGCTTGTCCTTGGTCTGGGAGGAAAACTTCGGGTCCGGCACCTTGACCGAGATGATCGCGGTCAGGCCCTCACGGGCGTCGTCACCGGAGGTGTTCACCTTGGTCTTCTTCAGCAACCCTTCCGCTTCAATATAATGATTGAGCGTACGAGTCAGTGAAGCGCGGAAACCGGCCAGGTGGGTACCGCCATCCCGCTGAGGGATGTTGTTGGTGTAGCAGAAGATGTTCTCGGCGAAGGTATCGTTCCACTGCATCGCCACCTCGACCGCCACGCCATCTTCGCGCTCCACGTTGAAGTGGAAGACGGGGTTGAGAACGGTCTTGTTGGTGTTGAGGTGGTCGACGAAGGCCTTCAGGCCACCTTCATAGTGAAACAGCTCTTCCTTGCCGCTACGCTCGTCCAGCAGGCGGATAGCCACACCAGAATTCAGAAACGACAGCTCACGCAGACGCTTGGCCAGAATATCGTAGTGAAACTCGATATTGGCGAAGGTCTCGGGAGACGGACGGAAGTGCACCCGCGAACCGGTCTGCTCGGTCTGCCCCACCACCGACAGCGGCGACTCGGGGACACCGTGACGGTAGATCTGCTCGTGGACCTTGCCGGCACGCCAGATGGTCAGCTTGAGCTCTTCAGACAGCGCATTGACCACCGAGACACCGACGCCGTGCAGGCCGCCAGATACCTTGTAGGAGTTGTCATCGAACTTACCGCCCGCGTGCAACACCGTCATGATCACTTCGGCCGCCGATACGCCTTCCTCTTCATGAATATCGGTAGGAATGCCACGGCCATTGTCACTGACGGTGATCGACTCATCCGGATGGATGATCACCCTGATCTCGCTACAGTGGCCGGCCAGCGCTTCGTCGATGGAGTTGTCCACCAGCTCGAACACCATGTGATGCAGGCCGGTACCATCATCGGTATCGCCGATGTACATCCCGGGCCGCTTGCGTACGGCATCCAGGCCTTTCAGTACCTTGATGCTCGATGAGTCGTAAGCATGTTCGCTCATTGACCACTCCGTCGTGAAGTCTGTCTGTCTATGGCCTGCAGCTGGCCGAAGCCGTCAGCGTCTTGTTTCACGTGAAACATTGCCATCGGCGTATCGGGTTGCCACAGGTCGGCCAGTACCTCGTGATCCACGCTGGTGATGAAGGCCTGGCAGCGCATCCGCTCCAGCCACTGGCAAAAGATCCTTCGGTGGTTCTGGTCCAGTTCGGCGGGCAGATCGTCGATCAAGTAGAGACAGGTCCTGCCTGTCATCTTCTCGAGTAACCGTCCCTGGGCAAGCTTCAGTGCGCTCACGACGAGTTTCTGTTGTCCTCGTGAAAGCACTTCGACCGCTGGTCGTTTGCCGAGTCGAATCGCCAGATCCGCTCGCTGGGGCCCCTGCTGGGTAAATCCCATCTGACGATCGGTGTCGCGTCCCTGCTCGAGCACCTCGGCCAGATCTCGCTGTCGATCCCAGCCACGGCTATAGCGCAGCGTCAGCGATGGCAGTGAAATCAGCCCTTCCAGCGTTTCCTCGAATACCGGGATAAAGGTATCGATCCATTCCCTGCGCAGGATGTCCATGCGCTCGCCCGAAAGCGCCAGCTCATGCTCCCACACTGACAGGGATTGAGGCTCCATTCTACCATGCCTGAGCAGGGCATTCCGATGTTTCAGGGCGCGACGGAAACGCTGCCAGGCCTGCAGGAAGTCATGTTTCACGTGAAACACTCCCCAATCCAGGAACTCCCTCCTGCCGGCGGGAGATCCCTCCAGCAGGCGGAAGGCGTCGGGGTTGATCAACTGCAGGGGCAGGGTCTCCACCAGACGAGACACCCTGTCGAGTCGTTCACCGCCAATGCGCAGCGTCAATTCGCGCTCCTGACGCAGGCGGCGCAAACCGATCGATACAGGGGGATCACCGGCAAGGCGGCCATGCAGGACAAGGGCGTCAGCATCGTGGTGGAGTACCTGGGACAGCCGACGCGCCCGAAAGGACCGCCCCATGCCCAGCAGGTGGATACCTTCGAGCAGGCTGGTCTTGCCGCTGCCGTTGCTTCCAGTGATCAGGTTGATCCCGGAAGATGGTGAAATATCAAAGGCCTGCAAGTTTCGCAGGCCTTGAAACATCAAGCGGTCTAGCGCCATGGAAAGGCCTTGCTGGCAACGAATACCGTCACAGGCGCATCGGCATCACGACATAGAGGGCATCGCCGCCACCGGGTTCTTCCATCAGCGCACTGCTGTTGGGATCGCCCAGCGTCATCTGCACGCGATCCTCACCCACGGCGTTGAGCACGTCGATCAGATAGCCGACGTTGAAGCCGATCTCCATGGCCGGCCCGCTGTATTCGATGGCGATGTTTTCCTCGGCCTCTTCCTGCTCCGGGTTGTTGGCCATCACCCTCAGGTTGCCCTCTTCCAGATTCAGCCGCACCCCACGGTACTTCTCGTTGGAGAGGATGGCGGTACGCGACAGCACCTGACGCAACTCCGAACGTTCGGCGATGAAGACCTTGTCGCCACCCTTGGGCACGACCCGCTCGTAGTCCGGGAACTTGCCGTCCACCAGCTTGGAGGTGAAGGTGAAGTCCCCGGTGTGAGCACGGATATGGGTAGAGCCCAGGGTCAGGCTGACAGGCTCTTCGGAATCGTCGAGCAGTCGCACCAGCTCGAGTACGCCCTTGCGCGGGACGATCAGCTTCTGGGCCGACTCAATGTTGATCTCCACGGGACGAGAGCTGACCGCCAGGCGGTGGCCGTCGGTAGCCACGGTGCGGACCAGGTTCGGGGCGAACTCCAGCAGCAGGCCATTCAGATAGTAGCGAACGTCCTGCTGCGCCATGGCGAAGGAGGTGGCGTCGATCAGCTGCTTGAGGGTCCCCCGCGGCAACGCCAGTTCGACACTGCTCTGACCATCCTCGATATTCGGAAACTCGGCGACCGGAAGCGTGGACAGGGTAAAGCGTGAACGGCCACTGCGCAGCACGGCCCGCCCATCCTCGATGGACAGCTCCAGCTCGGACTGGTCTGGCAAGGACTTGCAGATGTCCATCAGCTTGCGCGCGGGCACCGTGATGGCGCCAGGCTCATCCACCTGGCTGGCCACGGTGCGGCCGACCAGTTCGACTTCCAGGTCGGTGCCGGTCAAGGCGACCTCGTCCTGTTCGACCTGGATCAGCACATTGGAGAGCACCGGTAACGTCTGACGGCGCTCGACCACACCGGCCACCAGCGTCAGCGGGCGCAGCAGCGCTTCGCGGGAGATGGAAAATTTCATGTCGGCTCCACTTCTTGTCCGGGAGAGTGAGACGGTCACGCGGTTGATGACGTAGAGACGTTAACTGGTCAAAAGCCGCAACAGATTCTTGTAGTCTTCACGAATGTCGGCGCTTTCTTCCTGCAGCGCCTGCACCTTGCGACAGGCATGTAGCACGGTGGTGTGGTCTCGGCCGCCGAAGGCGTCGCCGATTTCCGGAAGACTGTGATTGGTCAGTTCCTTGGCCAGGGCCATGGCGACCTGTCGCGGGCGCGCCACGGAGCGTGAACGCCGCTTGGACAGCAGGTCCGCCAGCTTGATCTTGTAGTACTCCGCCACGGTACGCTGGATGTTGTCCACGCCTACCTGCTTGTCCTGCAGAGCGAGCAGATCCTTGAGCGATTCGCGGATGAAGTCCTGGGTGATCGACTTGCCCATGAAGTGAGAATCGGCGATGACCTTCTTCAGCGCCCCTTCCAGTTCACGCACGTTGGAGCGAATCTTCTGGGCAATGAAGAAAGCCGCATCATGGGGTAGATCCACCTTGGCCTGGTCGGCCTTCTTCATCAGGATCGCCACCCGAGTCTCGAGCTCAGGCGGCTCTATCGCCACCGTCAGCCCCCAGCCAAAACGGGACTTGAGGCGCTCCTCGACGCCGCTGATTTCCTTCGGATAGCGATCCGAGGTCAGGATCATCTGCTGGCCACCCTCAAGCAAGGCATTGAAGGTGTGGAAGAACTCCTCCTGGGAGCGCTCCTTGCCGGCGAAGAACTGGATGTCATCGATCAACAGCGCGTCGACGCTGCGATAGAAGCGCTTGAAGTCATTGATGGCGTTGAGCTGAAGGGCCTTGACCATATCGGCCACGAAGCGCTCCGAGTGAAGATACACCACCCGAGCGTTCTCGCGACGCCCCGCCAGGGCATTGCCCACCGCATGCATCAGGTGGGTCTTACCGAGGCCGACGCCACCATACAGAAACAGCGGGTTGTAGGCTCCCCCAGGGTTCTCCGACACCTGGCGGGATGCCGCCCTGGCGAGCTGGTTGGACTTGCCCTCGACAAACGTCTCGAAGGTGAAGTTGGGATTCAGGCCACTGGAGTGCTTGAGACTGCCCTCGACCTGAACCTGACGCTCACCACCGGGTGGACGCGTGACCGGCGCCTCACCGCCTTCGTCGCGCAGGCGGTCGACCTCGCGCTCATCCCCCACATCGCCGCGGGAGCTGGTGTGCACGGCCGCCGAGCGGGCCGGAGCGGCGGAGACAGGATCGCCGAGTTCGCGAGTCTGGGGTGGGGCCGGCGCAGCACGACGACTGCCCACCGTCAGCATCACCTTGGGCGGCTTGGCCGGCGCCAACTCCCGCATCAGTTCACTGATACGCTTGGCGTACTTGTCACTGACCCAATCGCGCACGAAGCGGTTGGGTGCCAGCAGCCTGAGCTGATTGGACTCCCCTTCTTCCGCCTGCAGAGGGCGAATCCAGGTGTTGAACTGCTGCGAGCTCAGTTCATCCTGAAGGGTTTGTAGACACTGTTGCCAGAGAGCGAGCGACACGCGAGCTACCTTGGTTGAAGAACGACCGCACATTGTAGCCTTGTCACCACGAGTTATCCACACGAGAACGGCACCGAAACCTAGCTGTGGAAAACCCTTGTACGCCATTCGGAGTTGTGCTGGAACAACTTGCTGGCGAACGAGTCCCTGTGGACAATCTCATCATTGATCCACCGGAACCACACCGCTCCTCCCCGCGGTCTCAACGTTTTCTCCACACTTTTATATGCAACGCAACATGTTGAAATTTCATACGAGAACACGCTTATCCACAAAAACTATCCCCAGTAGTAATAACAACATCAGTCAAGAACTTCTCTTTATTGTTATGTAGGCAGTGGGTCATGTCGCGAGGCCAGTCCCAGGTGGCTTGTTCACCCGCCGGTTCGGCTCGAGCAAGAGTTATCCCCAGCCGTCTGGTCCGGACTGGCAGGGGCGAACACCCTGAAACCTGCTTTCTGGCCCGCGAAAAGATTGCACCCAGGGCTTGAAATCACTAAAATATCCGGTCTTAAGCCGAATACCCCCGGGGGCCCGAGCGGATTCCGGGAGCCTCTGGATGTCTATCCGTTCCAAAAAACCACTGTGGGATTAACGAGTTATGAAGCGCACATTTCAACCGAGCGTTCTCAAGCGCAAGCGCGCGCACGGCTTCCGTGCTCGCATGGCCACCAAAAACGGCCGCGCCGTTCTGGCACGTCGCCGTGCCAAGGGCCGCAAGCGCCTGAGCGCCTAAGCGCAGGTCCTTCGTGGCCTGTCTGACCTTTCCCCGGCAATGCCGCTTGCTGACTGCCGGGGACTACCGCCAGGTGTTCGATGGGGCGGTCTACAAGGTTCACGGCAAGGGCCTGATGGCGTTGGCGATTCCCAATGACTTGGGACACCCTCGCCTGGGCCTGGTCTTCAGCAAGAAGAACGTACGCCGGGCCGTCGATCGCAATCGACTGAAACGACTGGCTCGTGAGTCCGTTCGGCATGCACAGCATCGACTTCCCGCCGTGGATATCGTCTTGCTGGCCAGGCGTGGCGTCAACGAGGTCGACAATGACACCGTGCTGCGCCAGCTATTCGGCATGTGGCGTCGTCTCGAGCGCGAGGCCGAGAAGTCGACTCGTCCCTCGCGGACATCGACGACACCTCGCCACGCGAGTGACACCCGGGGTGACACTCGGTCACAGCCGAAGCAAAGCCGTAACTAGCAGCAAGAGGCTCTTCAATGCCGAACACACTTCGTCCGAGCATGAACGAGTCCCTCTTCCGGCCCCTTGACGTCACCTCTCGCGACGCGGAACGTTTCCGTACGAATACTGGCCTGCCTCCGGCAGGCTTTCGTGTATCTCATGTAGGCGTCTCGCGTGGCGCCATCGGCATGTTCACTTCCCTTCGGGCAGACCCTTCATGGACGTAAAACGACTACTCCTGCTGATCCCCCTGGCGGTGCTCGCCTACCTGATCATGGTGCAGTGGAACCAGGACTACGGTCAGCCGCCCAGCACCCCGGATGCTCCGGCGATCACCAGCAACGCGACCTCAAACGGTGCCGACGCCTCCACGTCGGAAGGCCTGGCGGCACCCAGCTCGGCCAATGATGTCGGCAGCGAGCTGCCCGGCAGCAGCGAACCCGCTGCCAACAGTCGAGATCTCATTGCGGTCATCACCGACGTCCTCGACGTGCGTATCGACCCCCAGGGTGGCGACATCGTCTACGCCGCCCTCCCCCAGCATCTGATGAGCCAGGATGGGGATCGGCCCTACGTGCTGCTGTCCAACAACAGCACCCTGAGCTACGTCGCTCGCTCTGGACTGCAGCTTGACGGCAACAGCGGTCGTATCGCCTTCTCGCCCGAGAAGACCGAGTACCGCCTGGCCGACGGCCAGGACAGCCTGCAGGTGGACATGACCGCCACCGTCAATGGCATCGACATCGTCAAGCGTTTCACCTTCAGTCGTGACGACTACGCAGTCGACGTCAGCTACCTGCTTGCCAACGCTGGCGAGGAGCCGGTCAGCGCACGCTTCATCGGCCAACTGGCCCGCGACAACAACCCGGATCCGTCCACCGGCCCCAAGATGGGCATGCGCTCCTTCCTCGGCGCGGCGTACTCCTCACCGGAGAACCGCTACGAGAAGATCGACTTCGAGGACATCCAGGCAGGCAACTTCCAGAACCGCGAGGTCGAGGGCGGCTGGGTCGCGATCATCCAGCACTACTTCACCTCCGCCTGGGTACCGCCGCAGCAGCAGGACAACCTGTTCTACGCCGCCACCGACAGTCAGGACCGCAACGTTGCCGCCTTCGCCGGCCAGGCCCAGACCCTGGCGCCGGGCGCCGACGCCACCTTGGGTGCCACCCTCTACATGGGCCCCAAGGTGCAGGAGCGGCTTGAGGCCGTGGCACCGAACCTTGAGCTGACCGTTGACTTCGGCTGGCTGTGGTTCATCGCCAATCCGCTGTTCTGGCTGCTCGATCACATCCACGATCTGATCGGCAACTGGGGCTGGTCCATCGTCATCCTGACCATCATGGTCAAGGCTGCCCTGTGGCCGCTGTCTGCCAAGGCCTACAAGTCCATGGCACGCATGCGCAAGCTGGGCCCGGAAATGCAGCGTCTCAAGGAACGCTTCGGCGACGACCGCCAGAAGATGTCCCAGGAGATGATGAAGTTCTACCAGAAGGAAAAGATCAATCCGCTGGGCGGCTGTCTGCCGATCCTGATACAGATGCCGGTATTCATCGCGCTGTACTGGATGCTGCTGGAGTCCGTGGAACTGCGTCACGCGCCCTTCATGCTGTGGATCCAGGACCTGTCGGTGAAGGACCCCTACTTCGTCCTGCCGATCCTGATGGGCGCCTCCATGTTCGTTCAGCAGATGCTCAACCCGACGCCTCCGGACCCGATGCAGGCGAAGATCATGAAGATGCTGCCGATCGTCTTCACCTTCTTCTTCCTGTGGTTCCCGGCCGGTCTGGTCATCTACTGGGTGTGCAACAACTGCATCTCGATCATTCAGCAGTACGTGATCACCCGCAAGATCGAGGAAGACCCCAGCGTCGGCAAGGGCATGAACACCAAGTAAGTCCTCATGCATGACGCTTCCAGACCCCCGCTTCGGCGGGGGTCTGGCGTTTCAGGGCCCGCACCTCTGGCAACAGCCGTTGGCCACACCAGCCGGACTGGCAAAGCCAGGCGCTGCGCCTGACAATACGCCCGATCATCAAGGAGTCTGACCATGACCACGCCTCTCTACACCCAGGACAGCATCTGCGCCCTCGCCACGCCGCCGGGTCGGGGCGGCGTCGGCATCATACGCGTCTCGGGGCCCGCCTGTGGCGCGATTGCCAGCGCCATGCTGGGCCAGGTACCGGACGCGCGCCAGGCCTTCTACGGACCGTTCAGGGGCGATAACGGGGTAATCGACGAAGGCATCGCGCTGTTTTTCGAAGGGCCACACTCCTTCACCGGCGAAGACGTGCTGGAACTTCAGGGTCACGGCGGCCCGGTGATCATGGACATGCTGCTCGAGCGCTGTGTGGCACTGGGGGCACGGCTGGCCCGCCCGGGTGAGTTCTCCGAGCGCGCCTTTCTCAATGACAAGCTCGACCTGGCTCAGGCCGAGGCCATCGCCGACCTGATCGACGCCAGCTCCCGTGGCGCCGCCGAAAATGCCTTGCGTTCCTTGCAGGGCGAGTTCTCCACCCGCGTGCAGTCGCTGGTCCAGGGCCTGATCGAGCTGCGCATGTACGTCGAGGCGGCCATCGACTTCCCCGAGGAGGAGATCGACTTCCTCGCCGATGGCCATGTCGCGGCCAAGCTTGGCGCGCTCATGACGGAGCTCGCCGAGGTGCGTCGCAGTGCCGGCCAGGGCGCACTGATGCGCGAGGGCATGAGCGTGGTCATCGCCGGACGGCCCAATGCCGGCAAGTCGAGCCTGCTCAATGCGCTGACCGAACAGGACACCGCCATCGTCACCGATATCGAGGGCACCACCCGGGACGTGTTGCGAGAACATATCCATCTGGACGGCATGCCGCTGCACATCATCGACACCGCCGGCCTGCGCGATACCCCCGACGCGGTGGAAAAGATCGGCGTGGCCCGCGCCTGGAGCGAAATCGAGAAGGCCGACCGGGTCCTGCTGCTGGTGGACGCCACCACCACCGAGGCCACCGACCCCATGGCCATCTGGCCGGAATTCGTCGAGCGCCTGCCGGACGCCTCACGCTTGACCCTGGTGCGCAACAAGGTGGACCAGAGCGGTGAAGCACCGGGACTCGATTTATCCACAACACCTCCTACGCTGCGGCTCTCCGCCAGATCACGTCAGGGTGTGGATAACCTCAAGTCTCACCTCAAGGAGATCATGGGCTTTCAGTCCACCACCGAAGGCCGCTTCTCGGCTCGGCGTCGTCACCTGGACGCCCTTGACCGCGCCCGCGAGGCCCTCGACAACGGCCATGCGCAACTCGAAGGCTATGGCGCGGGCGAGCTGCTGGCCGAGGACCTGCGTGATGCCCAGCAGGCGCTGGGGGAGATCACCGGCGAGTTCAGCGCCGACGATCTGCTGGGTGAGATCTTCGGCAGCTTCTGTATCGGCAAGTGAATGCCTGAGAATGCACAAAAGTCTTTAAAGCAGACGCTACACCGATAGCGAGCACTTACCCACGTTCATGCGCCAGCGATCGCCTCGCCATCCCTTCAGTGATGGCGAAGCCACGCCTGGCGCCGGCATGGGGCGCCTGAGGCGCCCCCCATCACTGGTGCCAGACATCCGCCCCCCGGCCGGCCGCACCGAGGGCTCGTCCAGGGCATCTGTCATACCCGCTACACTGTGGGCAGTGCCCCCTTGCCCACAGGAGTCCCCATGAAAGCTCTTCCCCTGGTTGTCGCATTGGCGCTAGGCAGCGTCTCGCTTTCCGCCCTGGCGGACTGGCAGCTGTCCGGTGACGATTCACGCCTGTGGTTCGGCTCGGTGAAGAACCAGAGCATAGGTGAGACCCACCACCTGGACGGTCTGTCCGGCGGTATCGACGATAACGGCAAGGTCACCATCGAGGTGGCCACAGAATCGCTGGACACGGGCATCGATATCCGTGATGAACGGATGCTCGAGCACCTGCTGGCCGCGGCCAGCTTCGCGATCTCGGCCCAGGTAGATACCTCCAGCTTCGATTCACTTGGTGTAGGCGAGACCCTGGCGACAAGTATCCCGGTCGATATCAGTCTCGGCTCGGCGTCGACCGAGCAGGAAGCCCAGGTACTGGTGGCAAGACTCGCCGACACACGCTGGCTGGTGGTGTCGGATCAGCCGGTATGGCTAAGCGCAGAATCGCTGGGCTTCGAGGACGGCATCGCCGCCTTGCAGGAAATCGCCGGCCTCTCATCCATCGACCGAACCTCACCGGTGGGCTTTCGCTTGATGTTCGAGTCCCCATGACCCGATTGGCGTCTGGCCAGATGACCAACAACCAGGCGCTACTCTTCCACCCACCAGCGCTGCTCGTGGCGCGCTGCGTCACCGAGCAGCGGCAACCAGTCAGCGATGGCGGCCTGCATGCTGTCGCTGACACCCCAGGGCGGGTTGGCCACCAGCATCCCGCTGCCGTACATGCCGTGACTCGCCCCACCCGGGGGGTGCAGGATCACCTCGCTGCGCCATAGCTTGCGCACACCGCTGGCTCGCAGCCTGTCCAACAGCTCCTGGTGGCGCCCGGCGGGCAGCAGTGGATACCACAGCAGCAGCACCGCGTGGCGGACCTTGCCGAGGGCATGAATCATGGTCTCGGCGACCTCCTGGTACTCCGACTTGCGCTCGAAACTCGGGTCGACCAGCACGCACAGCCGCGGTGTCTTTACCGGGAGCAGTGACCTGAGCCCGGCCAGGCCATCGCCATGCACGCGTCGAATATTCGCCTGCTGCCCTTCGCCTGCCAGTGACTGCCGGGCCAGGTGACCGTGCTCACCCGGGTGCAACTCGAACAGGGTCAATCGGTCCTGATCACGCAGCCGATGACCCAGCCACCAGGGCGAGCCCGGGTAGTGGGTCAATTGCTGTGGCCGCGGCTGAACGGAGTCGATCGCCTCAAGCCAGGTCGTCAGCAGTGGATTCTGCGCGCCCGCCTTGCCCGTCTCGGTGCGGCTGTCCCACAAGCGCTTGACGCCCGTCTGGTACTCCTTGAGCCGCGCGGTTTCTTCAGCCGCCAACGGATAGCTTCCTCGCCCGGCGTGAGTATCTATAAACGTAATAGCGCTATTTTTACGTAATAGATGTTCGATCGTGGCGTAAAGCCACAAGTGTTTATGAACATCTGCGAAATTGCCGGCATGATAGGCGTGCTGATAGGAAAGCATGGATGGTCTGACCTGGTCGTGGGGCGAAAATCGTTCGCCGAGTCGATGGCGTTACGATAACAGCAAGTAGGGGTCTGCGTGCAGACGTATGGACTCATGACAGACATTGGGCTTTAACCGAGTAGGTACGCTGTACCCCCACGAACCCGAGCCGTTGAATATCATTGAGCCGTCGCCAGTTATCGCTGTGACCAAGGTTGGGGCAGCAGCAGGGCTGGGAGAGACCAGGCCAGACAAGACCACGAGAGCTCTAGCGAGTCCTGGAGAAATCTAGCGAGTCCAGGAGAGATCTAGAGGGTCCTGGAGAGACCGGGCAGGAATGAAGAGATAGGCAGGTATCGAAAAGGCCCGCGCCTCTGTCGAGAGGTGCGGGCCTTGCCGTTGCAGTCGCTGCAACGTCGCGACTTCAGCTACGGGCTATCGACGCAAGCGAGAGAAACCCACCGAGGTGGCGGGCCTCCCTCATACAGGTCAGGCGGCCGAGTCGCCTTACCCCTGCTGGCCGGTCGGCGTCAGGGTAATCTCGACGCGACGGTTCTGGGCACGACCTTCTTCGGTGTTGTTGCTGGCGATCGGCTGGTTTTCACCGTAGCCGCTCACGTACAGACGACCGGAGGCGACACCCTGCCCCTGGAGGTAGCTGCCCACCGACTGAGCACGACGCTCGGACAGACGCTGATTGTAGCTGGCGTCGCCGGTAGAGTCGGTGTGGCCGGCGATATTGACGCGGGTTTCCGGATACTGGGTCAGCACGTTGGCCACGTCGTTGAGGGCGCTAGTGGCGCCGCCGGTCAGGTCGGCGGAGTCGAAGCCGAAGGTCACGCTACTCGGCATGTTGAGCACGATGTTGTCACCCTGGCGCTCCACGTCGATCCCGGTACCCTGCATGCTCTGACGCAGCTGTTCTTCCTGGCGATCCATATAGACACCGATGCCACCGCCCACGGCGGCGCCCGCAGCGGCGCCAATCAAGGCACGGTCACGCTTGCTGGTGCTGCCGTCGCCACTGATGGCACCGGCAGCGGCACCGACGGCGGCACCCACAGCGGCGCCAATGCCGGTGTTGTTGCGATCGGTCTGGCCAGTGTAAGGATCCGTTGTGGAGCAGCCAGCCAGAATCACGGCGGCTGCCAGCGGGGCGATCAGTCGAGTCTTGCTGCTCATGGCGTCAACGTCTCCTTCCATGTGGTACATCATCCCTTTCAGTCTTCGCTGAACAGGGTCAAAAGGTCGTTCAAGAATAATAGACCTTGCGCAGAAGCTTGAACCCTGGCGGCGTCTTGCACAATAAGTCCCTTTTCACGCGCCTTGTCGATCTTTGGCGACAACTCTGCCACAGAGCGTCCTGTGTGTGCACACCAGGTATCCAGCGATACCCCGTCGACCAGTCTCAGTGCGTTCATCGCGAATTCCAGCGCCACCTCGTCAGGCTTCACCCGTCGATGACCGGCCACGAAACCCCGTGGGTCCTGATGTCGCTGCAGGTAAGCCTCGGGCTGGCGAGTCTTCCAGCGACGCTCGATGTGGAAGCCCGACTCGCCCGGCTGGCTGATCTTGCCGTGGGCACCGGCGCCGATCCCCAGATAGTCGCCGAAGCGCCAGTAGTTGAGGTTGTGACGCGCCCGACGCCCGGGCTTCGAGTAGGCCGAGATCTCATAGCGTTGAAACCCTGCCGCCTCGAGACGCTCGTGGCCCAGGTCCTGGATATCCCACAGCACCTCTTCTTCCGGTAGCCGCGGTGGCTTGGCATGAAACTCGGTATTGGGCTCCAGCGTCAGCTGATACCAGGACAGGTGTTCCGGCGCCAGCGTGATGGCCCGCTCCAGGTCGGCAAGCGCGAGCTCCGGGGTCTGCCCCGGCAAGCCATGCATCAAGTCCAGATTGAGATTGTCGAATCCGGCTCGGCGAGCCTCATCGAAGGCGCGCTCGGCGTCCTCGCCGCCATGGATACGACCCAGCGCCGAAAGCTGTTCGTCGTGAAAACTCTGCACGCCAAGCGACAGCCGGTTGATGCCGGCACGGCGATAGTCGGCAAAGCGGCCACGCTCCAGCGTCCCCGGGTTGGCTTCCAGCGTAATTTCGATATCCGAGGCGAAAGGCACCAGCTGGCTCGCCGTATCCAGCAATCGGCGATAGAAATCTCCAGACATCAGACTCGGTGTGCCGCCGCCGATGAAGATGCTGACCAGCTCGCGTCCGTCGGCAAGCCTGGCATCGCTGCGCAGGTCGTCGATCAAAGCCGCCAGATAGGCCTCTTCGGGGAGTTCGGCGCCGCGCCCGACACCGTGGGAATTGAAGTCACAGTAGGGACACTTGCGCACGCACCAGGGCACATGGACATACAGCGCCAGTGGCGGAAGACGAGACACCATCACGAACTCGACCGACGCTCGAGTTCGAGCAGCAGCGCCGAGAGGGCGCGACCGCGATGACTCAGTCGATTCTTCTCCGCCGCGCCGAGTTCGGCGGCGCTGGCGCCCTGGTCCGGCAGCCAGAACAGTGGGTCATAGCCAAAGCCGCCCTCACCGCGCGGATGGGCCAGGATCTCGCCACGCCAGTCGGCCTGGACGATAAGTGGCACTGGATCCTCGGGATGCTCGAGCAGCACCAGCACGCACCAGTAGCTGGCACCACGGCTCCCCTCGGGCACCTCGGCCATGGCCTCGAGCAACTTGTCGTTATTGCGATCGTCGTCCTTGGGTTCACCGGCAAAGCGGGCGGAATAGATACCGGGGCGACCATCGAGTGCATCCACGGCGAGCCCGGAGTCGTCGGCCAGCGCCGGCAGGCCGCTGATACGGCTGGCTTCCCTCGCCTTGAGCAGGGCATTTTCGACAAAGGTCAGTCCCGTTTCCTCGACCTCGGGAACGGCAAACTCCGACTGGGCGTGAACCTTGATGCCCAGTGGCGCCAGCAGCGCGCCCAGTTCCTTGAGCTTGCCGGCGTTTCCACTGGCCAGCACCAGTTCGGTAAGTTGACTCATGGCGTCGCTCTTGATGGGTAGTTCGATAGAAGACACGTCGGCACTATGCCGGCATGTTTGCCTATACTCTATCATGCGCGGTTTGAATGCCGTTTAAGCACAAAGTTGGAAAAAAGATTCAAAAAATACCGGGAAACTGTCCGAAAATTCGCTATTTTCTAGGACCAAGGTATGAAATATTTTGGTATAATCGTGTATCAAGCCTAACTTTACTGTGCAGCAGTTACAGAACCTTACAAAATGAATGAAATAGGCCCATAATGGTCACCACTTACTAGTCATACCCATCCCTGTCAGCAGGCGTCTGCGGGTGCACGGAGACACGACGATGAGCAACAACACAGGACAGATAGTGCTGGTGACTGACCACAACCCTCAGTCACTGCTCTTCATCAACTATATCAAGGACCAATTCCACTGCCCTGTCTCCATCGCCGCCCCCGCCGACACCATCGAAATCGATGACAGTCAGCAGGTGCTGGTACTGATGGACGCCGACCACGTCGACGACGCCGCCATGCAGCATTGGCAGGACGTCAGTGCACGCCACAGCGGCCTGTTGCTCACCGCCTTCAACCTGCGTGACGAAGAGCATGCGCTGGAGGTGCTGTCCTTCATGCATCTGCGAGGGGTCTTCTATCGTCAGGACAGCCTCGACAGTATCTGCAAGGGCATCGCCAAGCTGTTCGAGACCGACGATCTGTGGATGTCACGCTCACTGATGACTCGCCTAATCGAGTTCTCCCGCCGCCAGCAGCTCAATGCCTATCGACCGGCCTGTGGCCTGACCCAGCGCGAGATGGAGATCATCGGACTGCTGGGCTCCGGCGCCTCCAACATGGAAATTGCCGAACGCCTGTGCGTCAGCGAACACACCGTAAAGTCTCACCTGTACAACGTGTTCAAGAAGATTCGCGTCAGCAATCGCCTGCAGGCGGTCAACTGGGCACGCCAGAATCTCGGCGCACCGCCACCTCGACGCTCCACTGCGACACGCTAAGGCTCGACGACCGAGCCCTGGAACGACGGGGGCACAGACGCCTATCGGCTGAGATCGAGCAACGGAATGAAGCGACTGCATCGACAACACAGGTGCAGCCAACAAGGACGCCGGCATCGCCGGCGTCCTTGTTGGTGGAGAAGGATACCTGGCTGGTCTCTCACAGCACGCGTATGTGCTCTTCGATCAGGCTGGCCAAGGTCTCCGCCGCGTTGTCGGCCGTGCTGTCCAGCCGCACCAGGTGCAGGCGTTCCTCGTCGGTGAAGTCTTCGAAGGCGTCCTGCTGTGCCGCCAGCACCGCCAGGCTCAACGATTCGTCCCGCTCATTGCGCACCGCACGTTTGCTGATGCGACGTCTTAGCGTCTCGTCGTCGGCCTCGAAGCTTACCAGCAGCACCGGCAGTCCCCGGGCCTCGGCCTGCCAGCGCAACAGCTCGCGCTGCTTGCGCTCGAGGAAGGTGCCGTCGACACAGACCATGTAACCGGCGTCCAGCAGAATCCCGGCGCAGGCGGCCAGGCGCTGGTAGGTCTTGTCGGTGGCCTCGCGGGTATAGATATCCACAGGCAGATCGTCACTACCCTGTTGTGGATTGAATCCATGCAGCACCAGGCGCTGAACATCGGAGCTCAGTCGCACCGCCCCCTGGCGTCCCACCAGGGTACGGGTGAAGCGGCTCTTGCCGCTGCCCGACACCCCGACGCCGATCACCAGCGGCGGAAAGCGGAACTCCGCGTGGCGCTCTGCCAGGGTCAGGTAGCGGCGGAAACTGTTCATGGTCTCGGCCATCAGCGACGGACGCTCCTGGCCGCTCACCTGGCGACGCTGCAGCGCACGGCGCATGCCCGCCATGGACTCGATGACCTGCAACAGTGACAGGATCCGTGCCAGCTCGTAGTCGCCACTGCGACGTAGATAGCCATCCAGAGCCTGATGGGAGAGCGTCATCTCGCCACGCAGTTCGAGTTCCACCCTGAGACTCGCCAGGTCATGGCCGGGATCTGCCATCTCGGGATAGTCGAAGGGCTTGGGATCCTGGGCGGCACTCTGGGCGACTACCAGACGCCCGTTGTCACACAGACGTACATCGGAGTACTCCATGTACCAACGGCTGGGACGCAGGCGATCCTTGCGCACCTCGATGATCGGAGCGAGACGATCGAATTCCTGATCCAGCCACACCTTGAGGGCGTCCAGGCGCTCGACGTCCTCGTCCCCGGTCAGCAGTGATCGACAGGCCGAGAACTCGGCCTCGCTGCGGTGCTTGAGCACCGTCAGCGGTTCCGGCAAATCGCTCTCCGGCGGCAACGGCTCGGCGTGAAACTCGGCCAGCGCGTCCAGCAGTTCTTCCAGGGTAAATGGCTCCAGCGCGGTGTCCGGCGAAGCGGCGTCATTGCCAGTCATGGTCGGCTCCTGTCAGGCCTGGGTCGTCATCTGGGCGAAGGCTTTCTCGGCAGCGTCCAGGGTCACCTGGATATCCTCCGGCGTGTGTGCACTGGACATGAAGCCAGCCTCGTAGGCCGACGGCGCCAGGTAGACTCCCTGCTCGAGCATGGCGGTGAAGAAACGGCGGAAGGCATCGGCGTCGCAGGCGGTGGCCTGGGCAAAGTTCTCGACGCTGCTCTGGGCGGTGAAGAATACCCCGAACATCCCTCCCACGCGCTGAGTGATCATGTCGATACCAGCCTCGCGTGCCCGGCTTTCAAGCCCGTTGCACAGGGTCTCGACACGCTGCGCCAAGGCCTTGTGAAAGCCCGGCTCTTTCAGCTTGGTCAGCAGTGCCACCCCCGCCGCCATGGCCAGCGGATTGCCGGCCAGGGTGCCGGCCTGGTACACCGGCCCCAGCGGCGATAGTTCGTTCATGATCTCGCGGCTGCCACCGAAGGCACCCACGGGCATGCCGCCACCGACGATCTTGCCGAGACAGGTCAGATCCGGGGTCACGCCAAAGTGTGCCTGGGCGCCGCCCAGGGCGACACGGAAACCGGTCATCACCTCGTCGAAGATCAGCACACTCTGGTGGCGGTCACAGACCTGGCGCAGGGTCTTGAGGAAGTCGGCACTCGGCGGGATACAGTTCATGTTGCCGGCCACCGGCTCGACGATGATGCAGGCGATCTGACTGCCGATCTCCTCGAAACAGCGCTCCACCTCGTCGATGTCATTGTAGGACAGCGTGATGGTATGTTCGGCCAGAGCGGCAGGCACCCCGGGAGAACTGGGCTCACCGTGAGTCAGCGCGCCGGACCCCGCCTTGACCAGCAGCGAATCGCTGTGGCCATGGTAGTTGCCCTCGAACTTGACGATCTTGTCCCGCCCGGTAAAACCACGGGCCAGGCGAATCGCCGACATGGTCGCCTCGGTGCCCGAGTTGGTCATGCGCACCATCTCGATGCTCGGGATGATCTCGCAGATCAGCTCCGCCATGGTGGTCTCGACCGCGGTCGGGGTACCGAAGGACAGGCCCTTGTCGAGGCGCTCGCGCACCGCGCCCAGCACGTCGGGATCGGCATGGCCGGTGATCATCGGTCCCCAGGAGCCCACGTAGTCGACGTAGCGCTTGCCTTCGACATCGAAAAGGTAGGCGCCCTTTGCGCTCTCCATGAACACCGGCGGACGATGCAGCCCCTTGAACGCGCGCACCGGTGAGTTGACGCCACCGGGAATGTGCCGACAGGCCTGTTCGAAGAGCTCAGCGGATGTGGTCATGGCAACCTCTTTGCCCAAAAGTGAAATTCAATCATCGATGCCACAGACATCGATTCAGCGCGACACCGCCTGTGGATAACCCTGTGGAGGGCATGGGATAACCCGGTGAATTGGGCGCCAATACCTTCCAACAGGGGCTGATCGGGGTCTCTCATGCCGACTGCCGTGTCGCCATCATACCTTGACCTCGTCCGGCGAAAAGCGCGGCGTCGGCATTTTCCACAGCCGGCGAGGCAACGACTGCCCCTGGCCGGGCGTCCAGCCATGGGCCAGCGCCTGCCAGGCAAACACCTGAGCCTGCTCACAAGCCTGCACCAGACTTTCTCCCGCCGCCAGTCGCGTAGCCACGGCAGCGGCCAGGGTACAACCGGAACCATGAAAGGTCGCCGGCAAGCGGGGCCAGGTCCACTGACGATCGCTGTCCGGAGTATGCAGGGTATGGGCGACACGCCCCTTGGCCGTCTGGCCCTGGGGATCATCGGTGCCGGTCACCAGCACCGCCTGGCAGCCCTGGTGCATCAGACTGACACAGCGCTCGGTATCATCCTGGTAGTCGAGCCCGGCCAGGCGTGCCAGTTCGTCGCGATTGGGGGTCAGGATATCGACCCTCGGCAGCAGACGCTCGAAGTAGGCGTCGATCAGCTCCTGGGTCGCAAGCGGTGATCCGCCCCCCGCCTTGAGCACCGGATCGGCAACCACCGGCACACCGGGCCGGCGGCGCACCACATCGACCACCGCGTCCAGCGCCTCGAGGTCGGCGATCAAACCGATCTTGATCGCCGCGATCGGCAGGCTCTCCAGCGCTGCGGCCGCCTGGCGAATGGTCGAGGCCGGCACCGGGTGAACCGCCTGGACGTCGACGAGGTCCTGTACCGTCAGTGCGGTAGGCACGGTCAGCGCCCAGCCTCCGCAGGCGGCCACGCTCTCGGCATCGGCCACCAGGCCGGCACCGCCGGTCGGGTCATGCCCGGCCAGCACCAGCACCATCGGCAGGTGGGGCGAAGTCGAAGGACTCAGGCTATTCAAAAGGGTTTCACCACGGCCAGGATCACGATAGCCACCAGTGCCAGCACCGGCAGTTCATTGAACACACGAAAGAAGGTGGCACTGCGACGGCAACGATCCTCGGCCAGCTGCTTCAGGTAGATCAGGCAGACATGGTGATAGGCCACCAGCGCCACCACCAGCGCCAGCTTGGCGTGCAGCCAGCCCTGGCTCATCAGGGCCGGGTTCAACCACACCAGCAGGGCCCCCAGCAGCAATACCGCCACCATCGAAGGTGTCATGATGCCGCGATAGAGCTTGCGTTCCATCACCATGAAGGTATCCATGCTGGCGTACTCGCCCTTGTCCCGGGCCATGGCGTGGTACACGTAGAGCCGTGGCAGATAGAACATGGCGGCGAACCAGGTCACGATCGACATCAGGTGAAAGGCTTTTATCCACAGATACATGGCGACTCCTCAGGCTGTGGATGGATCAGACAGGCGGTAGTACCGCTCAATGGCATCCCGGGTGATGATACCGGAAATTCGCTTCTGCTTCGGTCGATAGCCGTGTTCCACGTAGAGTCCATCCACCTTGCTTTCGTTCAGCACGTTCAGCGCCTCGGTCAGGGTCGCCTGCAAGTGAATGGCCACCAGGTCCAGTCGCTGGCCGGGGATTTCCAGCAGGTCCAGCAACGCCTCCTTGTCTTCATCGGGGCTGGCCGCCGCTGGTGACACCGGCGGTGGCGAGCGATCGACGTTCTTGCCCGCGATGACATCCGCCTGGCCGCCGGGGGCGCCCCCCGTGTCCATCAACACATCCATGGCAGCATTGTCGTCGCTGGCTTCGCGTTGATCTTCCGGCGCCGCCTTGTGTTCCTGTTTCTCCCGCTGTCCCTGCTGCTGCTGCTGCTCCTGCTGCTCGAGCAGATAACGCGCCAGGTCGGCCGCCTTCAGCGCCAGGGTCGGCTTGTCGTCGGTGGAACGTTCGATGATGATCCACACCGGTTTGGCCTCGAGCAATGCCCGAGCCTGGGTCTCCGAGATCCGTCGCCTGGTGCGCACCAGGCTGCGCTCCATCACCGCCGGCACCGACACCCGCGACAACGCCTGCATCAACGGTTGCTGAAGGGGGTGCAGACCATGGCGCTTGACGCTGATAAAGAAGCCGTCACAGCGACACAGCTGGCGCGCGGTCAGGCAGGACACCACCACCGCCAGCATGCCCGGCAACAGAATATGCGGCATATGGGTCAGTTCGAGCAGCGCCATCAGCGCCGCCAGCGGCGCCTGCAATACCGCCCCCATCATCGCCGCCATGCCGATCATCGCGAATAGCCCAGGGTCTGCGGCCTTGTCCGGCCACATCCAGCCCCCGGCAATGCCGAACAGCGCCCCGGCGGCCGCGCCGACCACCAGCACCGGGCCGATGATGCTCACCGGCACCCCGCAGCCTACCGCGAAGGCAGTCAGCAGCAGTTTGCCCAGCACCAGCGCCATCAGAATATCCAGCGTCAAACGATTGAACAGCGCATCGGACAGGCTGTCGTAGCCGATGCCCTGGACCTGGGGGTAGCACCAGGCCAGCAGCGCCGCCAGGGCACCGACCAGTGCCAGGCGCCACCACAGCGGCAGGCTGGCGATGCGCTCCGAGCGCGATACATGGATGAACAGACCCGCCAGCAGGCCGATACCGAAGGCCATGGCGGCGATCCAGTAGATATTGAACAGCGAGCCCATGGACAGATCGGGAACCGCGAAGGCAGGGTCGGCGCCATAGACCAACTGGGAGACCAGGGCTCCCATGCAGGCCGCCAGGATGACCGGCATGAAGCCAACGATGGTGTATTCCATCATCACCACCTCCATGGCGAAGATCACCCCGGCGATGGGCGTATTGAAGGAGGCGGCGATGCCTGCCGCGGTGCCGCAGGCCACCAGCACCCGCAGGCTGTTGTGGGGCAGGCGCAGCAGTTGGCCGAGGCCACTGGAGGCGGCGGCGCCCAGGTGGATCGCCGGGCCTTCGCGCCCGGCGGACAGCCCCCCGACCACCGACACCACCCCCACCCACCACTGGTTCAACCAGTTGCGCAGCGGAAAGCGGCCCTGGTGATAGGTCAGGCGTTCGATCACATGGCTGACGCCGATCTTGCGGGCGGCCAGTGGCTGACGCCACAGCAGCACACCAATCACCGTCACCGCGATGATCGGCAGCACCATGCGCAGGCCGGTAGACAACTGCTCGAAGGCTTCGGGATCGTCGTAGGGCATCACCAGCATGGCGCCGACCATCAACGCCAGCCGGAAGACCACCATCAGACTGCCGGTGATCAGCCCCGTCACCACCCCCAGCACGCACAGTTGCGGCAGGGCGTCGACGCTCGCCAGCTGGCGACGGAAGGCATCAAGACTGAGATCGGGCAGGCGCATGGAGGTGTGGGTCGCTTCCTTGAGAGCGAAGGGTCGAGTCCCTGACGCAAGATGAAAGGCAGGCTTACCTTAGGTGACTATCTCTTGTGTATCATAGAACGTGACTTGGCACCCAGGCCGCCGTCATCGTCGTCTCTCGGAACCCCCATCGCCTGGCCCGAGAATCTCCAGGCAGGCCTGTGGCCAGGCCATTCGGCTCGCCTTGCGGGCGGCCACATTTCCATGGCAATGCGCTGAAACAGCAAAGTGCAAAGGAGCGTTACGTGATCAAGGTTGGAATCGTCGGCGGCACCGGTTACACCGGCGTCGAACTGCTCAGGCTGCTGGCGCGCCACCCCGAGGTGGAGGTGGACGCGATCACCTCACGAAGCGAAGCCGGCCTCGGCGTGGCCGAACTCTATCCCAACCTGCGAGGTCACTACGACGAGCTGCGCTTTTCCGAGCCTGACCCGGAGCGCCTGGCGCGCTGCGATGCGGTGTTCTTCGCCACTCCCCACGGCGTCGCCCACGCGCTGGCCGGCGACCTGCTGGAGCGAGGCACCCGGGTGATCGATCTGTCAGCCGACTTCCGGCTGCGCGACGCCGGCGTCTGGGCCGACTGGTACGGCCAGCCTCACGGCGCCCCGGGTCTGCTCGAGGAAGCCGTCTACGGCCTGCCCGAGGTCAGCCGCGATCAGATTCGCCAGGCCCGCCTGATCGCCGTCCCCGGCTGCTATCCCACCGCGGTGCAGCTTGGCTTTCTGCCGCTGCTGGAAGCCGGGCTGATCGACGCCGACCACCTGATCGCCGACTGCAAGTCTGGCGTCACCGGTGCCGGCCGTGGCGCCAAGGTGCCCTCGCTGCTGGCCGAGGCCAGTGAATCGATGAAGGCCTACGGCGCCTCCGGCCATCGCCACCTGCCGGAAATTCGCCAGGGGCTCGGCGACGCCGCCGGGGGTGAGGTCGGGCTGACCTTCGTGCCCCACCTGACGCCGATGATCCGCGGCATCCATGCCACCCTGTACGGGCGCCTGACCGGCGACCCCGGTGATCTCCAGCGCCTGTTCGAAGACCGCTTCGCCAACGAGCCCTTCGTCGACGTGATGCCCGCCGGCAGCCACCCCGAGACCCGTAGCGTCAAGGGCGCCAACCTTTGCCGCATCGCCGTACATCGCCCCGGCAACAGCGACACCGTGGTGGTGCTGGCCGTCATCGACAACCTGGTCAAGGGCGCCTCCGGCCAGGCCATCCACGCCCTCAATCTGATGTTCGACTTCGACGAGACCGCCGGTCTCGACGCCCCGGCGATAATGCCCTGAGGCCCATCCCCCCGCTTGCTGCGGGGGGATGTCGACGTAACAGGCACCTTACCTCCGAGGAAAAGTTGACCCTTTTACTCTGGCTTGGGGATAATGACCGATGCGGTCGACGTCGGCTGATCGGCGACATCGACCGCTTTGACCCTGTTTCTCGACCCCGGGAGCTCTCATGAGCGGTGCCGAATCCTTTGTCCCCACCCCGCTACTGCTGTCCGACAACGCCCAGCGCCGACTCAAGGCACTGATGGCCGAAGACGGCGCCAGCAACATCGCCCTGCGCGTCTATGTCACGGGAGGCGGCTGCTCGGGATTTCAGTACGGCTTCGACGTGGCCGACGGCGTCAACGACGACGACACCGAGATTCCCTTCGGCGATGTCTCGCTGGTGGTCGACCCGCTGTCCTACCAGTACCTGGTCGGCTCCACCATCGACTATGAGGAAGGCCTGGCCGGCGCGCGCTTTCTGGTGCAGAACCCCAACGCCACTACCACCTGTGGTTGCGGCGCCTCCTTTATGGTGTAGCGACCTTGCTGCGCGTCAGCCGACGCGACAGCAACACGCCTCTCCAGACAGCGCTTGATGCAGCCCTTGATGTCACCCTCGACGCAGCCTCCCGGCTGCGTCTTGCGTTGTGTTGTGGCGCCGCCAGCGTTGGCCCAGCGGATTCTCCCCCAACTTGACCCCTTCCCCGCAACTCGCCATGGTAGTTGAGGATTTCACAATAACGTCAACTGGGGAAAAACATGAAAACCGCCCTTACTTCTGCCGCTCTTACCTCCGCCCTGCTCGCCTTCGGTGTCATCGGCAGCGCCCAGGCCGAGACCCTGAACGTGGCCACCGACCCGAGCTTCGTGCCGTTCGAGATGATGGACCAGGAATCCGGCGAAATGGTCGGCTTCGACATGGACATCATTGCCGAGCTGGCCGAGCGTGCCGGTTTCGAATACGAACTGCGCACCATGGACTTCAACGGCATCATTCCCGCCGTCCAGACCGGTAACGTCGACATCGCCATCGCCGGTATCACCATCACCGACGAACGTGCCGAAATCGTCGACTTCTCCGACCCCTACTACGACAGCGGTCTGAAGATCCTGGTCAACGCCGACGAAGAAGGCGTCAGCGAGATCGATGACCTGTCCGGTATGCGTATCGGCACCAAGATCGGCTCCACCAGCTATGACTTCCTCCAGGAAAACCTGGGCGAGGACGCCGAGATCACCCCCTATCCGGGCACCAGCGACATGTACATGGCCCTGCTCGGTGGCAGCGTCGATGCCGCCTTCTACGACGCCCCCAACGTCGGCTACTTCTCTCAGACCCGTGGCGAAGGCAAGGTCAAGGTCGTTGGTCCGCTGTACGAAGGCCAGCAGTACGGCATCGTCTTCGTCAAGGGCAGCGAGTGGGTAGAGCCGGTCAACGAGGCCCTGGCGGCGATGAAGGAAGACGGCACCTACGACGAGATCCACGCCAAGTGGTTTGGTTCCACCAGCGAGTGATCGCAGTCCATAGCGACCTGGGCAACCGACCTGGGATTCATGGGGGCCGGTACAAGACCGGCCCCCTTGGTGTTACCCGGACGTCACCCCGAGGCACTGTCTCGACCCCGGCATCAAGGCCTCTCGCCTTGTCCTGATTTCACGTGCATGACGGAGACCCACTCGTGGACGTCAACTTCCAATTCGACTGGTCGGCGGCGCTGTCCTCCATCCCCCAGCTGCTGACCGGCATCCCCTATACCCTGCTGATTTCCTTCGGCGGTCTAGCCATTGGCTTTGTCATCGGCATCATCTTCGGCCTGTTGCGCATTTCCCCGAGCGCCTGGCTGCGTGTTCCCGCCGTGGCCTACATCGAAATCTTCCGCGGCACCCCGGTACTGGTGCAGGTGCTGTTCATCTTCTATGGCCTGCCGAGCATCCTTGGTGGCCCCATCGATGCGGTCACCGCAGGTATCGCTGCCATCGCCGTCAACTCCGGCGCCTACATCTCGGAGATCGTTCGCGGTGGTGTGCAGTCCATCGAGCGCGGCCAGCGCGAGGCCGGCCTGTCGTTGGGCCTGTCCCGCCGCCAGACCTTCCGCTACATCATCTGGCCCCAGTCCTTCCGCCGCATGATCCCGGCGCTGGGCAACCAGGCCATCATCAGCATCAAGGACACCTCGCTGTTCGCCGTCATCGGCGTGGGCGAGCTGGTGCGCCAGGGCCAGATCTACATCGCCACCACCTTCACCGCCCTGGAGGTCTATCTGATGGTGGCGCTGCTCTATCTTGCCATCACCCTTTCCTTGTCCTTCGCCCTGCGCATGCTCGAGCGCAAGGGCCTGGTGGGCCAGTGAGGTGCAACATCCCATGGAAAATTCCGACATGAACCCAGCCTCTCACGCCCAGGGCGAGCCCATCGTCCGTATCGACAAACTCAACAAGCACTTCGGCTCGCTCCACGTGCTCAAGAACATCGACCTTGAGGTGGCCCAGGGCGAAGTGGTGGTCGTCATCGGCGCCAGTGGCTCCGGCAAGTCGACCCTGATCCGTTGCGTCAATGGCCTGGAAGAATTCCAGCAGGGCGCCCTCAGGGTCGACGGCAACGACCTCAAGCCCGACGGCAAGGCCAGCCAGGCACTGCAGACCATCCGCACCGAGGTCGGCATGGTGTTCCAGCAGTTCAACCTGTTCCCTCACCTCAGCGTGCGTGACAACGTCACCCTGGCCCCGATGAAGGTGCGCGGCGAAAGCCGTGACAAGGCCGAGGCCACCGCGGAACGGCTGCTCGATCGGGTCGGCATCAAGGACCAGGCCGACAAGTACCCGACCCAGCTCTCCGGCGGTCAGCAGCAACGCGTGGCGCTGGCCCGCGCACTGGCCATGGAGCCCCGTCTGATGCTGTTCGACGAGCCCACCTCGGCGCTGGACCCGGAGATGATCGGTGAGGTGCTCGACGCCATGCGTGAGCTCGCCAGAGAAGGCATGACGATGATGATCGTGACCCACGAGATGGGCTTCGCCCGGGAGGTCGCCGACCGCGTGATCTACATCCACAAGGGCGAGATCGTCGAGCAGGGCAAGCCCGAAGAAGTCTTCGACAATCCGCAGAATGAACGTACCCAGAGCTTCCTGGCGCGAGTGCTCAAGCACTAAAAAAACCGCCCGTTCGAGCCTCTGAAACGCCCTGTCGAGTGATCGACAGGGCGTTTTTTTGGCTTTTTGGGGCTGTGGACAAGATTTTTCACATTTGGCTGCGAAGCCCACTGCCACGGGGGCTGTGGGCAAGTCGGCGAGTTGTTCACCGTCGCGGTGACAACCGCCCCCGAGCTCGGTGGATAACTGGTGGAAGCCGAGCCCTGTGGGCAAGTCATGATTGTGTCCACAGGCAGATAACACGCCATCAAACGCTGGTACGTCCCTTGTCCAACAAAGGATCAACATTGTATCTATTTGTTTTTTGCAGGTTTAAATGGTTTTTCCACAGAAAGTGTCCACACCAGTAGTTACAACCACTACAGAACTTCCTTTCTTATTCTTTTATTTTTTTATAGGTAGGTAAGTGAAGCTCCTGCCTGACAGACGGGGTGTGGAAAACCCTGACGTTTACCCACAGGAGGGTTTATACTGGCCGGCTATTTTTCGTACGAACCCAATATCCAGACCGCTGGCGCGCTGCGCCGAACGAGGTGAACCTTGGAGTATCCCGACCGCTTTGACGTCATCGTCATCGGCGGTGGCCATGCTGGAACGGAAGCTGCCCTGGCCTCTGCCCGCATGGGTTGCCAGACCCTGCTGTTGACCCACAACATCGAGACCCTGGGCCAGATGTCCTGCAATCCCGCCATCGGCGGGATCGGCAAGAGTCATCTGGTCAAGGAAATCGACGCCCTCGGCGGCGCCATGGGATTGGCGACGGACCTGGGCGGGATCCAGTTTCGCGTGCTCAACGCCCGCAAGGGCCCCGCGGTACGGGCGACCCGTGCCCAGGCCGATCGTGTGCGCTACAAGGCCGCGATTCGTGGCATGCTGGAAAACCAGCCGAACCTGACGCTGTTCCAGCAGGCCGCCGGCGACCTGATTGTCGACCAGGACACCGTGCGCGGCGTGGTCACCGAGACTGGACTGCGATTCCTGGCCGAAACCGTGGTGCTGTGCACCGGCACCTTCCTCGGCGGGGTGATCCACATCGGGCTGGACAACAGCCGTGGTGGTCGTGCCGGGGATCCGCCCTCCAATGCCCTGGCCGAGCGTCTGCGCGCCTTGCCGTTTCGGGTCGATCGCCTGAAGACCGGCACCCCGCCGCGCATCGATGCCAAGAGCGTCGACTTCTCGCGCCTCGAGGAGCAGCCGGGCGACAGTCCGACACCGGTGATGTCCTACCTGGGATCGCGGGACATGCATCCGCGTCAGGTCAGCTGCCATATCGCCCATACCAACGAGCGCACCCACGAGATCATCTTCGATAATCTCGATCGCTCGCCGATGTTCTCCGGGGTGATCGAAGGGGTCGGGCCGCGCTACTGCCCGTCCATCGAAGACAAGGTCCACCGCTTCGCCGACAAGACCAGCCACCAGGTGTTCGTCGAGCCGGAGGGTCTGGATACCCATGAGCTATACCCAAATGGTATTTCGACCTCCTTGCCCTTCGACGTGCAGCTCAAGGTGGTTCGCTCCATCGAAGGTCTCGAGCGGGCCCATATCACCCGTCCGGGCTACGCCATCGAGTACGACTTCTTCGACCCGCGGGACCTGAAGCACTCGCTGGAAACCAAATTTATCCACAACCTGTTCTTCGCCGGCCAGATCAACGGCACCACCGGCTACGAGGAAGCGGGGGCCCAGGGCCTGCTCGCCGGGCTCAACGCCGCGCGTCGCGCCAAGGCGCTCGACGCCTGGTGTCCGCGCCGCGACGAGGCCTACCTCGGGGTGCTGGTGGATGACCTGATCACCCTGGGCACCAAGGAGCCCTACCGGATGTTCACCTCCCGCGCCGAGTACCGGCTGTTGCTGCGTGAGGACAACGCCGACATGCGCCTGACCGAACACGGTCGCGCACTGGGGCTGGTGGACGATGAGCGCTGGGCGCGGTTCAGCGACAAGCGTGAAGCGGTGGAGCGCGAGAGCGCCCGCCTCAAGGCCACCTGGGTGCAGCCCGGGACCGATGCCGCCGCCGACATCGAGCGAATCACCGGCAAGCCGCTGGCCCGCGAGTACAGCCTGATGGACCTGCTCAAGCGCCCGGAACTCGGCTATGCCGACGTGGCTGCGGCCAAGGGTGAGCCGGTGAGCGACGAGACGGTCGCCGAACAGGTCCAGATCCAGGCCAAGTACCAGGGCTACATCGATCGTCAGCAGGACGAGATCGACAAGCTCAAGCGTCACGAGTCCATGGCCCTGCCGACCGATCTCGACTACAGCCGAGTCGAGGGGCTGTCCCACGAGATTCGCCAGAAGCTCGCCGAGACGCGCCCCGAGACCCTGGCCCAGGCCGGACGGATCAGCGGGGTGACCCCGGCGGCAGTATCGATCCTGCTGATTCACCTCAAGAAACGCCGGTTGCTCGATGATCGCGAGGTGGCCAGCGGATGAGTCAGGCGATGTCCCCGGCCCTGCAGCAGCGACTGCACGAGCGCTTGAGCGAGGGCCTTGCCGCCCTCGAGATCACGGCCACCGCCGCCCAGCTTGACCAGCTTCTGGCCCTGGTGGGTCTGTTGCACAAGTGGAACCGGGCCTATAACCTCACGGCGGTACGCGATCCGCTGGACATGGTCTCTCGCCACGTGCTCGACAGCGCCGCGGTGCTGCCCTGGGTCAAGGGCCCACGGGTGCTCGACGTGGGTGCGGGGCCTGGCCTGCCCGGCCTGGTGCTGGCGATCCTCAACCCCGAGCTCGACGTCAGTCTGCTCGACAGCAACGGCAAGAAGGTACGCTTTCAGCGTCAGGCGGTGATGGAACTTGGGCTCGCCCGGGTGACCCCGATCCAGGCGCGAGTGGAAGCCTATACCCCGGCCGACGGCGGGTTCGATCAACTGATCTCGCGGGCCTTTGCCAGCCTCGAGGACTTCGTCGAGCTGACCCGGCCGCTGCTGGCGCCCCACGGCCAGTGGCTGGCGATGAAGGGGCCGGCGGTGGACGGCGAGCTCGAACGCCTGGAGGACGACGTGCGCTGTGTCTCGCGCCATGCGTTGAGGGTGCCGTACGAGTCAGCGGGTCGAGAACTGGTTATGCTGGAACCCGAGGCCGGGGGCCGCTAGGCTCGGGCTTGGGGTTCGGTTTTCACGATTTTGCCGCCACCAGCCACCCGAGAATTTCCACGCAAGGATGACGTCGTGACCAAAATCATCGCCTTGACCAACCAGAAGGGTGGGGTCGGCAAGACCACCTCTGCCGTCAACCTGGCCGCCAGTCTGGCGTCGCTGGATCGCCGCGTACTGCTGGTCGATCTCGATCCCCAGGGCCACGCCACCATGGGCAGTGGTGTCGACAAGCACAGCCTCGAGGTCAGCGTGCTCGACGTCATCCTGGGCGACAAGCGCCCGGTGGAGGTCATCCTCGACTGCCCCGAGGCGGGCTACGCCTTGTTGCCCGGCAATGGCGACCTGACCGCCGCCGAGGTCGAGCTGCTCGATCGTGGTGAAGGCCGCGAGCGGGCGCTGGCCAAGGCGCTGGACGAAGTCGCCGGCGAGTACGACGTGGTGATGATCGACTGCCCACCGTCGCTGAACATGCTCACCGTCAATGCGCTGACCGCCGCCGATGGGGTACTGATACCGCTGCAGTGCGAGTTCTATGCCCTGGAAGGCCTGTCGGCGCTGCTCGACACCGTCGAGCAGATCAAGGACAGCGTGAATCCGGGCCTCGAGATCTTCGGGATCCTGCGTACCATGTTCGACGCCCGCAACAGCCTGACCCGGGACGTCAGCAAGCAGCTGCGGGACTACTTCGGCGATGCCCTGCTCAAGACCACCATTCCACGCAACGTGCGGGTTGCCGAGGCGCCGAGTCACGGCCTGCCGGTCACCAAGTACGCACGCTTCTCGCGGGGCAGCCAGGCCCACCGGGTGCTGGCCAAGGAACTGATTCGTCGGCTGTCGCTGTAGCCCCGGCCACGGTGGCAAGGGCCAGCAGTGTCGAATTTTTGAGCGTGCTGTGATGAGGATGAATCGATGACGCGCAAACGCGCCCTGGGACGAGGACTGGATGCGCTGATCGGGGCCGGTGCCCGCCGCCGCGAGAGCCTCGATCTGCCCGAGGTGGATGCCGAGCTGACGACCGACGGCGACGAAGACGCCCCGGTGGTGCCGCCTCCCGCGCCGGAGGAACGTCTGGAGCGCCTGCCGCTGGGCCAGCTCAGCCGTGGACGCTACCAGCCAAGGCGCGATATCCAGCCCGAGGCGCTGGAGGAGCTGGCCGACTCGATCCGCGCCCAGGGCGTGATGCAGCCCATCGTGGTGCGTCCGATCGGTCCCGACCGCTATGAGATCATCGCCGGTGAACGCCGCTGGCGGGCCTCCCAGCTGGCCGAGCTGGACGTCATCCCGGCGGTGATCCGCGAGGTGACCGACGAGGTGGCCCTGGCGCTGGCGCTGATCGAGAACATCCAGCGCGAGAACCTCAACCCGGTGGAGGAGGCGCTGGCGCTCAAGCGTCTGCTCGATGAATTCGAACTGACCCAGCAGCAGGTCGCCGATGCCGTGGGCCGTTCGCGTACCCAAGTGACCAACCTGCTGCGCCTGCTGGCGCTGGACCCCGAGGTGCAGACGCTGCTCGAACGCGGTGACCTGGACATGGGCCATGCCCGCGCCCTGTTGACCCTGCCGGCGGCCAAGCAGCGCAAGGCGGCCCATGAGGTGGTCAACAAGGACCTGACCGTGCGCGCCACCGAGGCGCTGGTCAAGCAACTGGCCAATGGCAAGCCAAAGGCCGCCAAGACTGCGCCGAATCAGGACGTGGCCCGGCTGGAGACCCGTCTGGCAGATCTGCTCGGCGCCCCGGTCAAGATCAGCCACGGCAAGGCCGGCAAGGGCAAGGTCACCATCCAGTACTCGAGCCTCGATGAGCTCGACGGCATCCTGGGCCACATCCGCTGAGTGGCGACGACCAGAGACAGCGACCGGATTGCGCGTATCAGCGCAGTAAACCACTTAGGTCGCTAATCACTTTAGCGGCCTTTTCTCCGCATTTGGTCGTAAGCCAGCGCGAAGTGACGACAAATCGTCACGTCTTTGGTTGAAGCCGTTAGGGGGCTTCCCTATAATCGCGCCGGAGTCTGCCGGTGGTCTGTCGCCGGCGATCACGATGGATGACGAGTTCGCGCCAAGAGGCGCGTCGGGAGAGACACTTGGCGGCCAGGATCCAACGACCCCAGGTGCAGCGCCTGCTGATGGCACAGCTCGCTGTGCTGGCGCTGACCAGCGTTGCGGCGGCTGGCATCGACGGTATCTCCGGCGCTTCCTCGGCGGCCCTGGGCGGGCTGGTGGCCTTTTTGCCCAATGTGTTCTTTGCCTGGTGTGTGTTCCGGGCGCAGGGCGCGCGCTACTCCAAGGCCATCGTCAACAATTTCTATCGTGCGGAAGCCGGCAAGTTCGGTTTGACGGCGGCGCTGTTCACCTTGGTGTTCATCGCAGTGCCTCCCTCAAACCCGACTTTTTTCTTTGGCGCTTATGTGGTGACGCTGTTCGTTCATTGGCTGGGGCCCTGGCTGGTGAAACGACCGTCGCACACCTGACAACGAGGCAGACATGGCAGGCACGAATCCGACTCCGACGGAATATATCCAGCACCACCTGCAGAACCTGACCTTCGGGCTGCACCCGGACAATGGCTGGTCGATCGCCCATTCCGCCCAGGAAGCTTCCGATATGGGCTTCTGGGCCGTTCACCTCGATACCCTCGGCTGGTCCGTCGGTCTCGGTCTGATCTTCCTGTGGCTGTTCAAGAAGGCGGCCAACACCGCTACCACCGGCGTGCCTGGTGCGCTGCAGAACTTTGTCGAGCTGATGGTCGAGTTCGTCGACAACTCGGTCAAGGACACCTTCCACGGCAAGAGCAAGCTGATCGCGCCGCTGGCGCTGACCATCTTCTGCTGGGTCTTCCTGATGAACCTGATGGACCTGGTGCCGGTGGACTTCCTGCCGCTGCTGGCGGCCAAGATCGGCGCCCTGTTCGGCGCGGACCCGGCCCACGTCTACTTCAAGGTGGTGCCGACCACCGACGTCAATGCCACCCTCGGCATGGCGCTGTCCGTGTTCGGCCTGATCATCTTCTACACCATTCGTGCCAAGGGCTTCTCCGGCTTCATCGGTGAGCTTACCCTGCACCCGTTCAACTCACCCAACAAGCTGGTCCAGGCGCTGTTCATCCCGGTCAACTTCCTGCTCGAGACCGTGACCCTGATCGCCAAGCCGATCTCCCTGGCCCTGCGACTGTTCGGCAACCTCTACGCCGGTGAGCTGATCTTCATCCTGATCGCGATGATCGGCCTGTGGCAGCTGCCGCTGCACTTCACCTGGGCGGTGTTCCATATCCTGGTCATCACCCTGCAGGCCTTCATCTTCATGATGCTGACCATCGTCTACATGAGCATGGCGGTGGAGAAGCACTGACGGTTTCGCTTCAACCCTAAACCCTTAACCCTAACCCACTGATAAACCTTAGTTTCAACTAAAAACTGGAGAGACCACCATGGAAGCACAAGTTCTGGGTATGACCGCCATCGCCGTGTCCCTGCTGATCGGCCTGGGTGCACTCGGCACCGCCATCGGCTTCGGTATCCTCGGCGGCAAGTTCCTGGAAGGCGCTGCACGTCAGCCGGAAATGGTTCCGATGCTGCAGGTCAAGATGTTCATCGTCGCCGGCCTGCTGGACGCCGTGACCATGATCGGTGTTGGTATCGCGCTGTTCTTCACCTTCGCTAACCCGTTTGTCGGTTAATGTCCGACCGCTCGTCCCGAGCCGTCGATCCGTTAACCCCAAACCCGTAACGCGAGAGGTGCTGGCGTGAACCTGAACCTTACCCTAGTCGGCCAGGCTATCGCCTTTGCGTTCTTCGTCTGGTTCTGCATGAAGTTTATATGGCCGCCGGTCATGCAAGCTCTGCAGGAACGCCAGAAGAAGATCGCCGATGGTCTGGATGCTGCCAGCCGTGCGGCGCGTGATCTCGAGGTGGCCGAGAAAGAGGCCGACGAGACCCTGCGCAAGAGCAAGCAAGAGGCGGCCGAGATCCTGGAACAGGCCCAGAAACAGGCCAACCAGAAGCTCGAGCAGGCACGCGAAGACGCCCGCCTTGAAGGCGAGCGCATGATTGCCAAGGCCAAGTCCGAGATCGAGCAGGAAGTGGCACGCGCGAAGGAAGACTTGCGCGCACAGGTGTCCCGTCTGGCGGTCCTGGGCGCTGAGCGAATCCTGGAGTCCTCCATCGACGAGAAGCAGCACGCTGCCATCGTCGACAAACTCGCCAAAGAGCTCTGAGGAGGTGCCCCATGGCGGAAACGTCAACTATCGCTCGCCCGTACGCCAAGGCTGCATTTGAGCACGCCGTGGCCAAGGACGCGCTCGACGAATGGTCCGGCATGCTGGCCAGGGTCGCGCAGGTCGTCGGCGACGACGACATGCGCGCCCGGGTGCTCGGCAATCCCAAGCTGTCCAGCGCACAGAAGGCTGATGTTGTCGTCGACGTCTGTGGTGACGCCGTCAATGACGACCTCAAGAACTTCGTTCGCCTGGTCGGCCAGAAGGGTCGCCTGGCGGCGCTCGGCGCCATCGCCGAGCAGTTCGAGGTGCTCAAGGCCCAGCAGGAAAAGCGGGTAGAGGTGGAAATCGTTTCTGCCTTCCCGCTGGCCGAAGCCCAGGAACAATCGCTCGCGAGTGCACTGGCCAAGCGTCTGAACCGCGAAATCTCCATTACCACTCAGGTGGACAAGACGCTCCTGGGCGGCGTGATCCTGCGTGCCGGCGACACCGTCATCGACGGTTCGGTACGTGGTCGATTGAACCGCCTCCAGGAAGCCCTTTCCGCCTGAGTCTGAGGGACATGGCATGCAGCAACTGAATCCTTCCGAGATCAGCGACATCATCAAGCAGCGTATCGAGAAGCTTGACGTCGCATCCGAAGCCCGTAATCAGGGCACGATCGTCAGCGTATCTGACGGTATCGTGCAGATTCACGGCCTCGCCGACGCAATGTTCGGTGAGATGATCGAATTCCCCGGCGGCATCTTCGGGATGACCCTGAACCTCGAGCGCGACAACGTCGGTGCCGTGGTACTGGGTGATTACCTGCAGCTGGAAGAGGGCATGACTGCCCAGTGTACCGGTCGCATCCTCGAGGTGCCGGTGGGTCCCGAACTGCGCGGCCGTGTGGTCGACGCCCTCGGTAACCCCATCGACGGCAAGGGCGACCTGGGCACCAAGGAAACCGACGCGGTCGAGAAGGTCGCACCTGGCGTCATCACTCGTCAGTCCGTCGACGAGCCGATCCAGACCGGTTTCAAGTCCATCGATGCCATGGTGCCGATCGGCCGCGGTCAGCGTGAGCTGATCATCGGCGACCGTCAGATCGGTAAGTCGGCGATCGCCATCGACGCGATCATCAACCAGAAAGGCACCGGCGTCACCTGTGTCTACGTGGCCATCGGTCAGAAGCAGTCGACCATCGCCAACGTGGTGCGCAAGCTCGAAGAGCACGGCGCCATGGAGCACACCATCGTGGTCGCCGCCGGCGCCGCCGATCCGGCCCCGATGCAGTTCCTCGCCGCCTACTCCGGCTGCACCATGGGCGAGTACTTCCGCGACCGCGGTGAAGACGCGCTGATCGTCTATGACGATCTGTCCAAGCAGGCCGTGGCCTACCGCCAGGTGTCCCTGCTGCTGCGTCGTCCGCCGGGCCGTGAAGCCTTCCCTGGCGACGTCTTCTACCTCCACTCCCGTCTGCTCGAGCGTGCCGCGCGTGTCAACGCCGACTACGTCGAGAAGTTCACCAACGGTGAAGTGAAGGGCAAGACCGGCTCGCTGACCGCACTGCCGATCATCGAGACCCAGGCCGGCGACGTGTCTGCCTTCGTTCCGACCAACGTGATCTCGATCACCGACGGTCAGATCTTCCTCGAGACCGACCTGTTCAACTCAGGCATCCGCCCGGCCATCAACGCCGGTCTGTCGGTGTCTCGTGTGGGTGGCTCGGCACAGACCAAGATCATCAAGAAGCTCGGCGGCAGTGTGCGTCTGGCTCTGGCCCAGTACCGCGAGCTCGCGGCCTTCTCCCAGTTCGCCTCCGACCTGGACGAAGCCACCCGCAAGCAGCTCGAACACGGTCAGCGCGTCACCGAGCTGATGAAGCAGAAGCAGTACTCGCCGATGTCGGTTGCCGAGATGGCGATCTCCCTGTTTGCCGCCAACGAAGGCTTCCTGGACGACGTCGACGTCAACAAGGTGCTGGACTTCGAACATGCACTCCACGAGTACATGAAGTCCGAGCACGGCGAGTTGCTCGACAAGATCAACGAGTCTGGCGACTACAACGACGAGATCAAGGACGGCCTGAAGCAGGGTCTCGAGAAGTTCAAGTCCTCTCAGAGCTGGTAAACGTCCACTGGCCCGCCGCAAGGCGGGCCAGGTGGTCGAACAGGATTCTGAGGGTCACCGAACAAGGGTAGATCGCCATGGCAGTCGGAAAAGAGATTCGCACGCAGATTGCGAGCATCAAGAACACGCAGAAGATCACCAATGCGATGCAGATGGTGGCGGCGTCGAAGATGCGCAAGACCCAGGAACGGATGTCGGCGAGCAAGCCTTACGCCGAACAGATCCGTCACGTGGTGGGTCATCTCGCCCAGGCCAACCCGGAATACAAGCATCCGTGGATGGAAGAGCGTGAGGCCAAGCGCGTCGGTTACATCGTCGTCTCCAGCGATCGTGGTCTCTGTGGCGGCTTGAACGTCAACCTGTTCAAGGCGACGGTCAAGGACGCTCAGGCGTGGCACGAGAAGGGCGCCGAGCTCGACTTCTGTGCCCTCGGCAGCAAGGCCAGCAGCTTCTTCCGCAAGTATGGGGGAAGCCTGGTCGCCGCCAAGAGTGGCCTGGGGGAAACGCCGAGTCTTGATGATCTGATCGGCAGCGTGAAGGTGATGCTGGATGCCTACGATGAAGGCAAGCTGGATCGTCTTTACGTGGTGCACAACGAATTCGTCAATACCATGACCCAGAAGCCGGTCGTCCGTCAGCTGCTACCGCTGACCGAGGACACCGCAAAGGTCGAGGAAGACGACGAGAACAAGCGTCCCAGCAGCTGGGACTACCTGTATGAGCCGGATGCCAAGGCGCTGCTCGACAGCCTGCTCGTGCGCTACGTTGAAGCGCAGGTGTATCAGGCGGTGGTCGAGAACACAGCGTGCGAGCAGGCGGCACGCATGGTTGCCATGAAGAGCGCGACCGACAACGCGGGCAATCTGATTGACGATCTGGAGCTGGTGTACAACAAGGCCCGTCAGGCGGCCATTACCCAGGAAATCTCCGAGATCGTTGGCGGTGCCGCCGCTGTTTAAGGCATGCAGGTTTCATTTGCAGGTATTAGAGAGGAACCAAGATGAGCGGACGTATCGTACAAATCATCGGCGCGGTGATTGACGTAGAGTTTCCGCGGGACGATGTTCCCAAGGTCTACGACGCGCTGAAGGTCACCGAAAAGGAGACCATCCTCGAAGTCCAGCAGCAGCTGGGCGACGGCGTGGTGCGCTGCATCGCCATGGGCTCGACCGAAGGGCTCAAGCGCGGCATGAACACCGATAACACCGGCGCGGCCATCTCCGTCCCGGTCGGCCAGGAAACCCTGGGCCGCATCATGAACGTGCTCGGCGAGCCGATCGATGAGGCCGGTGAGATCGGCGAGCAGGAGCGCATGCCGATCCACCGCGAGGCTCCGGGCTACGCCGACCAGGCCGCCACCAACGAGCTGCTCGAGACCGGCATCAAGGTCATCGACCTGGTGTGCCCGTTCGCCAAGGGCGGCAAGGTCGGTCTGTTCGGCGGTGCCGGTGTCGGCAAGACCGTCAACATGATGGAGCTGATCCGTAACATCGCCACCGAGCACAGCGGTTACTCCGTGTTCGCCGGTGTCGGTGAGCGTACTCGTGAAGGTAACGACTTCTACCACGAGATGCAGGAGTCCAACGTTCTCGACAAGGTGGCACTGGTCTACGGCCAGATGAACGAGCCGCCCGGGAACCGCCTGCGTGTGGCCCTGACCGGTCTGACCATCGCCGAGAAGTTCCGTGACGAAGGTCGTGACGTACTGTTGTTCGTCGACAACATCTACCGTTACACCCTGGCCGGTACCGAGGTGTCCGCACTGCTGGGCCGTATGCCGTCCGCGGTGGGTTACCAGCCGACCCTGGCCGAGGAGATGGGCGTTCTGCAGGAGCGTATCACCTCCACCAAGACCGGCTCGATCACCTCCGTACAGGCCGTCTACGTGCCCGCGGATGACTTGACCGACCCGTCTCCGGCGACCACCTTCTCGCACCTGGACGCCACCGTGGTACTGGCGCGTTCCATCGCCGAGCTGGGTATCTATCCGGCCATCGACCCGCTGGACTCCACCTCTCGCCAGCTTGATCCGCTGGTGGTGGGCGACGAGCACTACAACGTCGCGCGCGGTGTTCAGGGCGTGCTCCAGCGCTACAAGGAGCTCAAGGACATCATCGCCATCCTGGGTATGGACGAGCTGTCCGACGAAGACAAGCAGATCGTGGCACGTGCGCGTAAGATCCAGCGCTTCCTGTCACAGCCGTTCTTCGTTGCCGAGGTGTTCACCGGCTCTCCCGGCAAGTACGTGTCGCTGAAGGAGACCATCCGTGGTTTCCAGGGCATCCTGGACGGCGAGTACGACGAGCTGCCCGAGCAGGCCTTCTACATGGTCGGCACCATCGACGAGGCCGTCGAGAAAGCCAACCAGATGAAGTAATCCCTCTAACCGGGAGACGTCATCATGACGAAAACCATCCAATGCGAGATCGTCAGTGCCGAAGCCTCGGTCTACTCCGGTAGTGCCGAGCAGGTGGTGGCGGCTGGCATCCTGGGGGATCTTGGCATCCTGGCCGGCCACACGCCGCTGCTGACCGAGCTGGCTCCGGGCCCTGTGCGGGTGCTCAACGAAGGCAGCGAGGAGCACTTCTACGTCTCCGGCGGCTTTATCGAAGTGCAGCCCGAGAAGGTGATCGTGCTGGCCGACACGGCGGTTCGCGCATCCGATCTGGATGAAGCGGCCGCCGAAGAGGCCCGCAAGCAGGCCATCAAGGCCATGGAGGACAAGTCGGCGGAGCTGGATTACACCCGCGCCGCGGCGGAACTCTCCGAGGCCCTGGCCCAGCTGCGTACCATCCAGCAGCTGCGCAGGAAGGCCGGCAAGGGCTAAGTTCCCTGGCGCCGATGCCCCACGCCCCCCGAATGGCTGACATTCGGGGGGCGTTTTCGTTGGTGATGACGGCAGCGAACCGCGACTGACGCTTCTGCGTTGCTTGCCTTGTGTCTAATGTTCATCCAGACATGGCATCATGTCGCCTTTTCGAGCAGCCCCGATAGGTCGTCTCTTGGGGACACTGCGCCTCAGCGATTTGCGGCAAGGACGCCGGCCATGAGGAGACGCCCATGAATCTGACCCCCAGCCTGGATGCGCACAAGCAGGTGCTGCTGCGTGCCCTCGATCCCCGCGACAGCAAGACGCTGGAAGCCCGCCTGCCCGAGATTCGCTCGGCGGATCTGGCCGAGATCCTCGAGCGACTGATCGAGGATGAGGACCGCCTGGACAGCGCCGTGGCGCTGTTGGCCTGCCTGCCGGTGGGGCGCCAGGCCAGCGTGTTTGGTCACCTGCCATTCGAGGCCCAGGATGCCATGGCGTCGCGCATCGAGGACGCCTGGCTGTCACGAATCCTCGACAAGATGGGCTCGGACGAACGTGCCGACCTGTTCAAGGTGCTGGGAGATGATCGCAAGGAGGCGCTGTTACGGCGCATGGCAAGGCGCGAGCGCGAGGCGCTCAAGCGCCTGGCGAGCTACGAGGAGGGCACCGCCGGCGCCCTGATGACCGCCGACTATGTGGCGATCCCGATGGGGCTCACCGTGTCCCGGGCGATGATGCGGGTGCGCCAGACCGCTCCCGACGCCGAGACCGTCTACCAGCTGTACGTGGTGGACGAGCACGGCCGCCTGGCCGGCACCATGTCACTGAGACAGCTGATGGTGGCACGGCCCCAGGCGATCATCGACGAGCTGATGATCCACGACGTCATCAGTATTGGTGTGGACGCCGAGCAGGAAGAGGTCGCCCGGGTGGTGGCACGCTACGACCTGCTGGCGTTGCCGGTGACGGACACCGACGAGCGACTGGTCGGCATCGTCACCCACGACGACGCCATGGACGTGGTCGAGTCCGAGGCCACCGAGGACATCCACAAGGGCATGTCGATCGGTCAGCTGGAAGGTGGCGTGTCCCGGGTGCCGCTGTGGAGCCTGTATCGCAAGCGAGTGATCTGGCTGGTATTGCTGGTGTTCGGCAACCTCTTCTCGGGAGCCGGCATCGCCCACTTCGAGGACACCATCGCGGCCCAGGTGACCCTGGTGTTCTTTCTGCCGCTGTTGATCGGCAGCGGTGGCAACGCCGGCGCCCAGGCCGCCACCCTGATGGTGCGAGGCATGGCCACCGGTGATGTCGGCATCAAGGACTGGAGCAAGCTGCTCGGCCGAGAACTGCTGGTGGCAGGCTCGCTGGGACTGACCATGGCCCTGGCGGTGGCCCCCATCGGGGTCATTAGAGGTGGTGAGGCGGTGGCCTTGGTGGTGGCCATCAGCATGATCTGCATCGTCTTGTTCGGCAGCCTGCTCGGCATGTGCCTGCCGTTCGTGCTCGATCGCCTGGGCTGGGATCCGGCCACCGCCTCGGCACCGCTGGTCACCACCCTGATCGACGCCTCCGGGGTGGTCATCTACTTCTCCATCGCCACACTGGTACTGATGGGAACTTGATCGACCGCAGCGGGTGCGGCCAGGGGCCCCCTGACAGCGGACAAGAACGCCCGTGGAGTGTATGCTCTTGCGGGCGTTTTGCCTGTTACCCCTCGCTTACGGGTCACTCCATGGATTGGCTACAGATTGTCGTTCTCTCCCTGATTCAGGGAATCACCGAATTTCTTCCGGTATCGAGCTCCGCCCACCTGATACTGGTCCCCGTGTTCAGCGACTGGCCGGACCAGGGACTGGCCTTCGACGTGGCGCTGCACCTGGGTAGCCTTGGCGCGGTGGTCATCTATTTCCGCGACGAGATCCTGCGCATGCTGACGAGCTGGTGTGCCAGCGTCGCCGGTCGCGGCACCGATCAGGACGCTCGGCTGGCCTGGTGGGTGATCCTCGCCACCGTTCCGGTGGGGCTGGCCGGACTGCTGTTCAAGGACGTCATCGAGCAGTATGCCCGCTCGCCCATGGTGCTGGCGTTCGGTCTGATCTTCTTCGGCCTGCTGCTGGGGCTTGCCGACTGGCGCTTCAGGGGCTCGCGCAGCGAGTATCAGCTGCGCTGGAGCGATGCCCTGTGGATCGGCATCGGCCAGGCGCTGGCGCTGATCCCCGGCACTTCGCGCTCCGGCATCACCATCACCGTGGCACTGATGCTGGGCATGGGGCGCGAAGCCGCGGCCCGCTTCTCGTTTCTGCTGTCGATTCCGGTGATCGTGCTGGCGGGGGGACTCGAGGCCTGCGAGCTGATTCAGACGGGTGTCGATGTGCACTGGGGTGACATGGCGCTCGGCACGCTGCTGTCCGGCGTCAGCGCCTACCTGTGCATCCATTTCTTCCTGTCGTTCATCAAGCGCATCGGCATGCAGCCCTTCGTCGTCTATCGCCTGCTGCTTGGTATCGCCCTGATCTGGCTGTTTGGCTGATATATCTGAAGAGCCCCCTCATGACTGGATTCAAGACCGCTCGGCGTGGATGGCTGACAACCTGGCTGGCGCCCCTCCTGATGGCACTGCTGGTGTCCGGTTGCAGCGAAGAGACCACTACCCGTTCGCCGATCACCTTGGAAGGCGACATCTTCGGCACCTTCTACCAGATCACCCTGGCCGACCCGCTGACACGCGAGCAGGTCGAGGAGATCGAGCAGGGCGTACTCGACGAGATGCACGCGGTCGACGCCTCCATGTCGACCTGGCGCGAGGATTCGGAGCTGTCCGCCTTCAATCAGTCACCGCTGGGGCAATGGCAGCCGATCTCCGACGAATTCATGGAGGTGCTGGCCATCAGCCAGTCGGTCAACCAGCAAAGTCACGGCGCCTTCGACGTCACCGTCGGTAGCCTGGTCAATCTGTGGAGCTTTGGCCCCGAGGCCCGGCCCCGGGAAATCCCCGAGGAAAACGTACTCGAGCAGCGCTTGTCTCAGGTCGGCATGGACGCGCTCGAGATCGACACCGCCGAGGCCCAGGCCCGTCGCCTGCGTGACGTCTACGTTGACCTGTCCGGGGTGGCCAAGGGTTTCGCCACCGACGAGGTGGCGGCCTATCTGGATCGCCAGGGTATCGCCAACTACCTGGTCAACCTTGGCGGAGAGGTCAAGGTCAAGGGACGGCGTGACGGCGGCAAGGGGCTGTGGCGCATCGGTATCGAGGTGCCCGAGAACGGTGCGCCCAAGGCTCAGCACGTGGTCGGCCTCGATGACGTCTCGGTGGCGACTTCCGGTGACTACCGTCACTACTTCGAGGCCGATGGCAAGCGCTACTCCCATACCATCGACCCCCGCACAGGGCGCCCCATCACCCATCGACTGGCCTCGGTGACGGTGGTGCATCCGTCCAATGCCTGGGCCGACGCCTGGGCCACCGCGCTGAGCGTGATGGGCGAAGAGGAAGGCATGCAGGCCGCCATCGACCAGGAGTTGCCGGTGGTGATGCTGGTGCGTCAGGGTGAGGGCTGGGAAAGTCGGGTCAGCCCCGCCTTTGTGACGCGCTTTGGGCAGGAGATGGTCGATACCCTGGGGCTGACGGTGGTGACGGATGTCGACACCCCGCTAGAATAGTAGCGCTGGCCTCTCACGACGGATCACTGAAACCGTTGGTCGGTTCGCTACTGTTGCGATATTTGCTTCGATCTTTTGTTTTAGACAAGGAGTCACGATGAGCCTCGATGTGGTGATTCTCGCCGCCGGACAGGGCACCCGCATGCGCTCGAGCCTGCCCAAGGTGCTGCATACCCTGGCGGGAAAACCGATGGTCCGTCATGTGGTCGATACCGCCCGGGGTCTCGATGCGGATCGCACCTACGTGGTCATCGGGCACGGTGGCGAGCGGGTTCGCGATGCCCTGGTCGACACCGAGGTTCGCTTTGCCCATCAAGCCGAGCAGAAGGGTACCGGTCACGCCGTCGCCCAGGCGCTGGGCCAGCTTGGCGATGGCAAGGTGCTGGTGCTCTACGGTGACGTGCCGCTGATCCGTCGGCAAACGCTGGCGGCCTTGCTGGAGCAGGTGGACGAGCGCCACATGGGACTTCTGACCGTTACCCTGGACGACCCGGCGGGATACGGCCGCATCGTGCGTGACGATCAAGGCAAGGTGGTGGCCATCGTCGAGCAGAAGGATGCCTCTGAAAGCGAGCTTGCGATCACCGAGTGCAACACCGGCATCATGGCCATGACCAGCGCCCAGCTGAAGCGCTGGTTGCCTGAGCTGTCGTCGGACAACGCCCAGGGCGAGTACTACCTGACCGATGTGATCGCCATGGCCGCCGCCGAGGGCATTGAGGTGGCCACCGCCCAGCCGGCGCGGCCGATGGAGGTCGAAGGCGTCAACAATCGCGCCCAGATGGCGCGTCTCGAGCGAGCATACCAGCGCGACATCGCCGAGGCGCTGATGGAGAAGGGCGTGGCCCTGGCCGACCCAGACCGTCTCGACGTGCGTGGCAAGCTGACTTGCGGGCACGACGTCTTCATCGACGTGGGTTGCGTGTTCGAAGGCGAGGTGGAGCTCGGCGAAGGCGTGCGCATCGGCCCCTACTCGGTGGTACGCAACAGCCATGTTGGTGCCGAAAGCGTCATCGAGGCCCACAGCATCGTCGACGGTGCAGTATTGGCCGGGCTGAACCAGATCGGTCCCTTCGCCCGGCTGCGTCCTGGCTCGCGCCTGGCGGTCAAGGCCAAGGTCGGTAACTTCGTCGAAACCAAGAACGCCGAAGTGGGCGAGGGCAGCAAGATCAACCACCTGAGCTACGTGGGTGACGCCCGCCTGGGATGCGAGGTCAATATCGGCGCAGGTACCATCACCTGCAACTATGACGGCGCCAACAAGCACCGTACCGAGATCGGTGACGCCGCCTTCATCGGCTCCAATTCGGCGCTGGTGGCTCCGGTCAGTGTCGGCGAGGGCGCCACCGTCGGTGCCGGCTCCACCATCAGCCGCGACGTCGCCGATCATAGCCTGGCGGTGACAAGGTCTCGTCAGATCGCCAAGGCCAACTGGCCGAGGCCGACCAAGGACGAGGATTGACGGATGCTTCCGCCCGATTCTGCCGTTGCGGCCCCCTCTCGATTGCTGGTCAGCGGTAGCCAATAACGAATCTCTCAAGGAGTGACCCCTATGTGTGGCATCGTCGCCGCGGTGGCCCAGCGCAACGTACAGAACATTCTGCTCGAAGGCCTCAAGCGCCTCGAGTACCGCGGCTATGACAGTGCCGGCATGGCGGTGCGCAGCCCCGAGGGAGAACTGGTGCGCCAGCGCGCGGTGGGCAAGGTGGCCGCGCTCGAGGCGCGACTGGAGGATTCGGCGCTGCCGGGGCTCAGCGGTATTGCTCACACCCGCTGGGCGACCCACGGTCGCCCCAGCGAGCCCAACGCCCATCCCCACCAGTCGCGTGATCGCCTGGCGGTGGTACATAACGGCATCATCGAGAATCACGAGCAGCTGCGTCGGGAACTCACCGATCAGGGCTATGTGTTCGAGTCCGAGACCGATACCGAGGTGATCGCCCACCTGCTGGAGCGTGAGTCCCGCCGCGACGGTGATCTGCTCAGCGCCTTCCAGCGGGTCGTCGCCGGCCTCGACGGCGCCTACGCCCTGGGGGTCATGGCGGTGGACGAGCCCGATGTGGTGGTCGGCGCGCGCAAGGGCAGCCCGCTGGTGGTCGGCGTCGGCATCGGTGAGGCCTTCCTGGCGTCTGACCCGCTGGCGCTGTTGCCGGTGACCGATCGCTTCATCTATCTGCGTGAAGGCGACGTGGTGCGGCTGTCCGCCAATGGTCGCATCGAGATCTTCGATGCCGAGGGGACCGCCGTCGAGCGTGAGGTCCAGACCTTCGAGCATGGTGACGGCGCCGCCAGCAAGGGCGAGTACCGCCACTTCATGCTCAAGGAGATCCACGAACAGCCGGCGGTGATCGCCGCGGCGCTGGAAGGCCGCCTGGGCGACCGCTCGGTGCTGGTGGAAAGCTTCGGCCCCGATGCCGAGCGACTGTTCCAGCAGGTCCGCCAGATCCATATCGTGGCCTGCGGCACCAGCTATCACGCCGGCATGGTGGCGCGCTACTGGCTCGAGCGCTACACCGGCATCCCGGTGCAGGTGGAGGTCGCCTCCGAGTATCGCTACCGCCAGGTGGTGGTGCCCCAGGGTACCCTGTTCGTGACCCTGTCCCAGTCCGGCGAGACCGCCGACACCCTGGCCGCGCTGCGGTTTGCCATGGAGCAGGACAACTACCTGGGCAGCCTGGGTATCTGCAACGTACCGGGCAGCTCGCTGGTGCGCGAGGCCGACCTGAGCCTGATGACCCAGGCCGGCCCCGAGATCGGCGTGGCCTCCACCAAGGCCTTCACCACCCAGTTGACCGCGCTGATGCTGTTCGCCCTGGCGCTTGGCCGGGTGCGGGGTATGGACGAGGACGAGCAGGCCGAGATCGTCGCCGCTCTGCGGACCCTGCCGGCGCTGTGCAGCCAGGTGCTGGGCCTGGACGAGGCCATCGAGCGGCTGTCCATGGCCTTCGCCGAGAAGCACCACGCGCTGTTCCTGGGACGTGGCGCCCACTTCCCCATCGCCCAGGAAGGCGCCTTGAAGCTCAAGGAGATTTCCTACATTCACGCCGAGGCCTACCCGGCGGGCGAGCTCAAGCACGGCCCCCTGGCGCTGGTGGACAGCGAGATGCCGGTGATCTCGGTGGCACCCAACGACGAATTGCTCGACAAGCTCAAGTCCAACCTGCAGGAGGTCAGGGCTCGAGGCGGCGAGCTGTACGTGTTCGCCGACGAGAATGTCGGCCTGAACGCCAGCGAGGGCATCCAGGTGCTGCATCTGCCCCACGTCCACGAGGCGCTGGCGCCGATCCTCTACACCCTGCCGCTGCAACTATTGTCGTACCACGTGGCGGTGCTCAAGGGGACCGATGTCGATCAGCCGCGCAACCTGGCCAAGTCGGTGACGGTGGAGTAGACATACCGTCGGGCGATAGTATGGCAGCGGTCGCAGACTCGGCGTGACGGAAGGGAAATCTTCCCATCAACTCCAGAGAAGGTGTTGATGCAGTCCGTTCTTGTTCTTGGAGGCTAAAGAGAGTGCGGTGACACCCCGGTGTCCCGCGCTCTTTTTGCCTGGGAATGGGGTCCACTTCAGTTCAAGGATGGAGAGCAAGTCACCGATCAATCAGACAGGACTGCGGCCAAATAGCCCGGCACCGGATTTGACGATATCTCGTTGCGTTCTCGGTGGTGATGATTCTGATGTGCTATACAGTCATCAAGGCGTTGAACGGAAAGCGGCGTCGCTTTCGTTGATATTTCCACGCGTTATTTGCGGTCCCCCCTGTTGTGCTGACCTGCACGGGGTAGAGGGTTTCAGGGGAGGGCTGCTGTTTCCGGTGCACATATTGACGCCGAGAGCTCAATCTTTCCGCTACTGGTAAGGGAGCCTCAGCTCTCATCGCTTGTCCTGTCACACGCAACAGCTGACGTGTGCGAGACTCACTCGGCCAGTGTGTTTCCATCCACAGGAGCATCATTCATGAGTACTCAAAGCGAGCAGGCTCCAACCCCGGTTTCGGACGACATGCAGACGGACTATACCGTCGGGCAGGACAACTTCGAGGGCAGCCTGGGGCCTATCGGCTTCGATATACATAACCGGGTCTTCGCCATCTCGGCGCTGGCCTCGATTGTCTTCATCGTGCTGACGCTGCTGTTCCCCGAGCGAGCCGGTAATCTCTTTCAGTCCATTGTCAGCTTCTCCACCGGCACCCTCGACAGCTACTTCATGATCGTGGTGGACGGCTTCATCCTGTTCTGCCTGGCACTGGTCGTGCTGCCATACGGCAAGGTCCGCCTGGGCGGCCCCGACGCCACGCCGGAGTATGGCTACCTGTCCTGGTTTGCGATGCTGTTCGCGGCCGGTATTGGCATCGGCCTGCTGTTCTTCGGCGTACTGGAACCGGTCTATCACGCCAACGTCTCCTCGCCGCTAGGCACGCCCTCGCCCTTCGGCAGCGACGGGGAACTGAACGCTGAGGCCATCGCCGACGCCACCGCCATGGGGCTGGCCGGCACCTATCTGCACTGGGGCATCCACGGCTGGGCTGTCTACGTGGTGATGGCGCTGGCGCTGTCCATCTTTACCTACAACAAGGGCCTGCCCTTCTCCATCCGTTCGGCGTTCTTCCCGCTGCTGGGTGACCGCGTCTGGGGCTGGTGGGGCCACGTCATCGACATCCTGGCGGTATTCTCGACCTTGTTTGGCCTGGCCACCTCGCTCGGCCTCGGCGCTCAGCAGGCCAACGCCGGCATGAACTTCGTCTTCGGCCTGGACGTCAGCATCACCACTCAGGTGGTCGTGATCGCAGCCGTCACCGCAGTGGCGCTGGTTTCGGTGTGGCGCGGTCTGGAAGGTGGCGTGAAGCGGCTTTCCGAGATCAACATGGGAATGGCCGTGCTGTTCTTCTTCTTCGTGCTGTTCGCCGGCCCGACCCTGGCGGCGCTCGCCGGCTTCTGGGCCGGCCTTGAGACCTACGTGACGAAGTTCATCCCGCTGTCGGCCCCCTTCGGCCGCGAGGACGACGCCTATCGCCAATCCTGGACCATCTTCTACTGGGCCTGGTGGATCAGCTGGGCGCCTTTCGTCGGCATGTTTATCGCCCGCGTCTCCCGGGGGCGCACGGTGCGTGAGTTCGTGATCTGTGTGCTGGTGATCCCGAGTCTGTTCATCTTCATCTGGATGGGCGTGTTCGGCGCCACCGCCCTCGACCAGCTATATGCCAATCCGGCCGGCAGCCTGGTCAAGGAGTACGTGATCGACAGCTACAGTCCCGAGCTGTCGCTGTTCGCCATGCTCAACGAGCTGCCGCTGTCGGGCCTGATGTCGACTCTGGGCATTATCCTGGCGCTGATCTTCTTCGTCACCTCGTCGGATTCCGGCTCGCTGGTGATCGATACCATCACCGCCGGTGGCAAGATCGATGCACCGCGCCCTCAGCGCATGTTCTGGGCCACGGTGGAAGGCCTGATTGCCATCGTACTGCTGATCGGCGGCGGACTCTCGGCGCTCCAGGCCGGAGTCACGGCCACCGCGATCCCCTTCTCGGTGGTGATGATTGTGATGTGCTACACCATCATCAAGGCGCTGAACGGCGAGCTTCGTCAGTTACGCCGTCGGGGTGGCTGAGTCCTCTCATCATGCGAAATCTGTCGGCTTTCTTTGGTTGTAGATGATCTATCTGCTGGCACAACAACGTCGACTGACCCCGTTTTGCTGCATCCAGCTTTGCCCGGCCTCACGAGGTCGGGCTTGTTCCCTTCCTGTTGTGTAGTGCTGAGGGAAGCGTAGGCTCAAGTGTCGCCGCAGATCCAGGAGGTGCGGTCGAGGACAACGCGATATTCCGTCTACCGGGGTATGGCTCCCCTTAGCTCGATAGATCAATGTTCAAGTCATTGATGGTAATTAACACAGCTTTTCTAGATAGTCGCTTGAAGAGTGACGCGATCGGAGGCGGCAGCCCAAATCCACATGAAGTAACGAAGAGCTCTTTCCAGAGTGACGTCGGCCGCGAGGTATCGCCGACGGCGCGACGAGTCAGCGTCATAGCTGCGAGGCCAAAGGTGTCCCGGCGCTGCGCCGGGAGGTCTTGAGGCGACAAAGCAGCTTTATCCGGAGTGTTGGTCCTGGGACATCGGAAACCTCGGCCTGCCAGAGGTAGTGCACCTGAATCCCGAGAGGAATGCGGCGCCCCTGGCGGCAGGGTGTTAAAGAGTCAGAATCATTTCATGTGTCATCTGTGTTGACAGGCTCCGCGCTGCCGGTCCGAGAACCAGATCACAAAAACAGCACGTTGATGCAGTGGTATTTTCTTGAGGTCGGCCAGGCGCCGCTTCTACTGCCTATCGATATATGCTGTACCGGTACTTGATAAAGAAGAAAGCTCGGAATTTTCCATATTTTCCGGTTCTAGCATTATGAATTTGTAAGATATATTTCTATTGTTTTGCTAATTCGGATACTTCTTTTTCGTGCTTCATTTGGCACAATATCAAACGCCGTTCTCGAACCTTCGTTTCTATAGTCGTTAGTTAAGCGCTTGGTTATACGTGGTCGCCATTCCTGCGAGTGGTTTGCCGGTCATGCCTGGGTCTCCGAGCGTGTAGGCGTCGGTGATTCAGTTCAGCGACAGCCGCCATGACGACCGCCACGACAACGATAATGAAGGGGGACGGCGATGAGCGGATTGCGATCCACAAGCGCCTTGCTGACGGGAACCGGCCTTTGTCTGCTGATGCCGATCGCGGCCGAGGCGCAGACGTCGATGCAGGAACTCAATGACCTGAAGGCCCAGATCGAACAGCTCAAGGCCCAACAGCAGGCGGCCATGCAATTGGTCGAACAGCAGCAGGCCCAGATCGATAACCTGATCAACCAGCAGGCCAGCATGCAACAGGACGTCGCCGACGTCAGCGAGAACGTGGTCAAGCGCACCGACAGTGGCGACTTCCTGGTGGGAGATACCACAGTGTCCTTTGGCGGCTACATCAAGGCTCAGGCGGCGTTCTCCGACAATGGACTCAGCGACGGCAAGGCCAACGAGACGGTGACGGCGGGGCTGTTGCGCGCCACCGACGATGACGCCGACAACCGCGTCAGTTTCAGTGCGCGGGAAACGCGTCTGAGCTTCGGTACCAGTACACCGCTGGGTGGCGATACCATGAAGACCTATATCGAGACGGATTTCTATGGCGCCGACGACGAAGCCAACGAATTTGTTTCGCACTCCTACGCGCCGCGGCTGCGCCACGCCTACCTGAGCTGGGGCAACTGGCTGGCCGGGCAGTACTGGTCAACCTTCATGGATCTCAAGGGGCTTGGCGAGATCGACGCCTTCAGTACCCATACCGGCTCGATCTTCGTGCGCCAGCCACAGCTTCGCTATACCTATCCGCTGGATTGGGGCAGCCTGCAGTTCGCGGTGGAGAATCCCGAGGACGGCGACGACGACCAGGACACCCCGGACATGGTGGCCCGGGTCAATGTGGACCAGGAGTGGGGGCATGTTTCAGCGGCCACCGTGGTCAGGCGCTTCAGCCTGGATGACGCCGAGGACGACGACAGTCGCTGGGGGGCCGGTTACAGCCTGACCGGACGATTCCCGGTGTTCGAAAAAGACGACCTCATGCTGCAGGCCAACTATGGCAACCTGGGACGCTACATGGCGCTGGGCGCCTACCCCAACGCCAAGGTGGAGGACGGCCAGATCAAGATGGTGGAGTCCTGGGGCGCCTCGGCCATCTATCGTCACTACTGGACCGACACGCTGCGCTCGAGCATCGCCTACTCGGCGACTGAACTCGACAGCAACGGTACCGGCGATGACACCGACAGCTACGACAGCTTCTTTCTCAACCTGATGTGGTCGCCCTTTGCCAACACCACGCTGTCGGCGGAGTACCAGCGCTACGACCTGGATGAGGTGGATGGCGATACCTTCGACCTGGACAGGGTTCAGTTCTCCGCCAAGTACGACTTCTAGTAGGCTGAAAATCCCCTGTGTCCGTCGGCTTTTCGGACAGAGTCCCGGCTGAGGGCAACAAGCTCCGGCGCTCGGCGCCGCTTGCAGCTTGTCAGCATCGCCCCGTTCGGCAACACCGGGCGGGGCGATGCTATGCTGGCGCCCCTGAAACCGTCGAGTCTGCCTTCTTGAACGATCGATCAGCGCAACCACCCATGTACATTGGTCTGCCGATGTGGGCCAATCCCGACTGGCGTGGTGGTCTCTACCCACCCCACGCCGGGCGCGAGGGTTGGCTCGACGACTACGCCGCCGTATTCAACGCCGTCGAGGGAAATACCACCTTCTACAGCGGGGCGCCCAGGCCACGGACGGTGGAAGGCTGGTCTCGCCAGGCGCCACCGGGCTTTCGCTTCTGCTTCAAGCTGCCCCAGGCGCTGACACATGCAAAACGATTGCGCCAGGTCGAGACCGATGTGGGTGACTTCGTCGAGGCCCTGTGGCCACTGAAGGACCGCCTCGGGCCGGTCATGATTCAGCTCCCCAGGGACTTTGGTCCTGAGGAGGTGCCTGCTCTGGAGAAGGTTCTACGAGATTGGCCACAAGACGTACCCTGCGCAGTAGAACTGCGCCACAGTGAATTTTTCCACAAGGGGAGCGCCGAGAGAGATATCAACGCCCTGTTGATAAGTCATGGCGCCGATCGCGTGATGCTGGATGTCAGGCCGTTGTTTTCCGGACCGCCCGAGGCCCATTCGGGATTGATCCAGGCTCGTGCGGAAAAGCCAAGACGCCCACTACACGTGATCTCTACAGCAAAATTTCCTGTGATACGTTTCATTGGCCATCTTGACAGCGCCATCAACGAGCACTATTTCACCCCCTGGATAGACCAGCTCGCCTTGTGGATAAAACAGGGGAAAACCCCTTTTCTTTTTGTGCATACGGCGGATAATCGCGAGGCTCCGGAACTGGCCAGAAACCTGTACGCCAGAGTCGCCGATAGAATGGGGTGGCAAGCATTGCCCGGGTTTCCGGGAGATCGACAGAATCAGCTGCTTTGACCATTGTTGGCTGGCGTTTGTTATTGTCATACGCTAGTTTTGTCGGCTGTTCGTCACTTGCCACGGGCCAGAGACGGTCGCCTCCTTATCCTTGGATGGTGACTCGCCTGGACCCACCGGTCTCGACCAGCGCGAACCCTGCGCTGGGGAAGAGTGGTGTGCCGGCAGTGATCCTGCTGACATCCGTCAGACCCCTTGTACATCGGTGGATCCGTGACCCGGACCATCGAGGACGTGGCGACTACAAACACAACGCCGTCATTGCATCCGATCGATCGATGACGACACGTATCCGAAGGGTGATTTATGTCCAAAACGACACACGCGCAGTGGTCATCGCGCTTTTCCTTTATCCTCGCCGCCACCGGTTCCGCTGTCGGGCTTGGTAATATCTGGAAGTTTCCCTACATGGTGGGCGAGAGCGGTGGTGCCGCCTTCGTGCTCGTCTACCTGCTGTGCATCGGCCTGATCGGCCTGCCGATCCTGGTCACCGAGTGGATGATCGGTCGGCGTGGGCAAAGCAATCCGGTCAATGCCATGGCCAGCGTCGCGGCCAAGGCCGGTCAGCCCAAGGTCTGGGCCCTGGTCGGCGTCGCCGGGGTCATCGGTGCCTTCCTGATCCTGTCGTTCTACAGCGTGATCGGTGGCTGGTCGCTGTACTACACCCTCGGCAGCGTGACCGGTGACTTCAGCGGCCAGGACGCCGACGGTATCGGCGCCTTGTTCAGCGGCATGCTGGCAAGCCCCGGTCTGCTGCTGCTGTGGCACTCCATCTTCATGCTGCTGGTCATCGGTATCGTTGCTCGCGGCGTGACCAAGGGCCTGGAAGGCGCGGTCAACGTGTTGATGCCGGCCCTGGCGCTGCTGCTGGTGGTGCTGGTGGGCTACGGCATGACCACCGGCCACTTCGGTGAGGCGTTGAACTATCTGTTCAACCCGGACTGGACAGCACTCAATGGTGAGGTGGTACTGGCAGCGCTGGGACACGCCTTCTTCACCCTGTCACTGGGCATGGGCATCATGATCGCCTACGGTTCCTACCTCGGCGAGAAGGTCGACCTGATCAAGACCGCGCGCACCGTGGTGATCATGGATACCGTGATCGCACTCGGCGCGGGCCTGGCGATCTTCCCGATCGTGTTTGCCAATCAGCTCGACCTGGCCTCCGGCCCGAGCCTGATCTTCGTCACCCTGCCGCTGGCCTTCGGCAATATGGGCGGTGGCCTGATCCTGGGTCTGATGTTCTTCCTGTTGCTGACCTTCGCCGCCCTGACCTCGGCCATTTCGCTGCTCGAGCCGGTGGTCGAGTTTGTCGAAGAGCGCACGCCGTTGTCGCGTTCCGCGTCGGCGGTGGTCTCCGGCATCGGCGCCTGGGCGCTGGGTATCGCCGCTCTGCTGTCCTTCAACGTGTGGAGTGACCCGGTACTGTTTGGCCTCGGGGTGTTCGACCTGCTGGACAAGCTGACCAGCAAGTTCATGCTGCCGTTGACCGGCCTGGGTGCGATCCTGTTCGCGGGCTGGTTCCTCAACCGCGAAGGCGTGGCCGAAGACCTCGGTCTGTCCGGTGGCAAGGAAGCCCTGTGGGTCGCCTTGACCCGCTTCGTGGCGCCCATCGGTGTGGCGGTGGTGTTCATCTCCAGCCTGTAACAGGCGTCATTGCTGCATGCCAGACCAGAGACCCGGCCTTGTGCCGGGTCTCTGCGTTGACAGGCAATGCCAGACGATCCATCGGAACCGGGCGGCAGGGAAAGACTGCCCGTACAGAGTGACCAAAGGGGGACGTCAACGAGGTGGCAGTGGGGCCTCAGCGGGAGCCCAACGAGACGTCAGTGCTTGTTCATTGATGCCTGCAGCCAAAGGCATGCATTTGGGAGAGCATGCCAGGAGGGACGCTTGGCGGTGCCTTTGACGCGCCTGGGGCTTTCAGGCGACAGACACCTGATGGCGAGTCTCGTCGGTGCGATTCTCGCAAGGGATGGGCCGGCCGTCGCTCGAGCCAGCGGCCAGGCCCCGAATTATGGTACAGACCCGCGTTGTTGGCGGTCTGGCGCACGTCGGGCCGGCGCCCACGCGTGCTGGTTCAGTCTACCGGGTCAGTGCATTTCGTCGTCGTTGCCGTCTTCCGGCAGTTCGGCGATGTCTTCGGATAGACGCTTGAATTCCCGATGAAGCTCGATGCCGCGGCGGGCTCGCAGGTTACGTTGGGCCGCGGTGCGGGAGCGCCTTTCGTGTTCGGCGACTTCCATGCTCATGAAGATGTCGAGGAGTTCACTCTTGACGGAGGATAACCTTTCGACATTACGCATGATCGATTCTCCTATGCAGTGAATGTGCCGGCATCCAGGACGCTGCGCGACACTGCCCTTTTACTATACCCCAGTTGACAAAAAGATGACGGTGTGGACGTCAATCCTGCAACGTTCTGCCAACGCTAGATAAAAATCCATCCGGTTGCGCAGGTGCGGCCTGGGGGCTCGATGCATGACGCAGCACAGGGCGCATTTGACGCCGTCATGGGGCATACTGGAACCAGACCGGATCGATAGCGACGGGCATTGCGCCCTGCCAGCTCCGGGTCCTCCCAGCCAGTCAAAGGAGTAGAGGGTGAGTCGCGCGCTGTTTGATGAAATGCGACGTCGCATGGAGCACTTCCGTCGGTCGGAGCAGAAGGTCGCACGCTTCGTATTGCGCAACCCCGACGAAGTTATCCACATGCGTATCGTCGATCTGGCCACCGAGGCCAAGGTCAGCGAGCCCACGGTGGTACGCTTCTGCCGGGCCCTGGGCTGCAACGGCTTTCAGGACTTCAAGCTGAAGTTGGCGCAGATGCTGGCGTCAGGCAGCCAGTTCGCGCAGTTCTCGATGAATGACAGCGACTCCGTGGCCGAGTTTTCCCACAGCATCTTCGATTCCACGGTGGGGACCCTGCTGTCGATCAGGGACCGGCTCGACAACGAGGCGTTGAACAAGACGATCAACGCCCTGGCCATGGCCAATCGCGTCGAGTTCTACGGCTACGGAGCCTCCGGTGCGGTAGCCTTCGATGCTCAGCACAAGTTTTTCAGGCTGCAGATTTCCACCGCCGCCTACGCCGATCCGCACATGCAGAACATGTCGGCGGTAACCCTCAAGGAAGGCGACGTGGTGGTGGCAATCTCGCAGACCGGTCGTACCCGGGCGCTGGTGGCCAGCGTCAAGCTGGCACGGGAGGCGGGCGCCACCGTGGTCGGTCTCTGTCCCAGCGGCTCCCCGCTGGCGGACGAGGTCGACCTGCCGCTGTACATCGATGTGCCCGAAGACACCGAGATCTACACGCCCATGAGTTCCCGCATTGCTCACCTGGTACTGGTCGACGTGCTGGCGGTGGGAGTGGCGAAGACCCGGGGCCCCAAGCTCGCCGAGCAGCTCAAGGCGGTAAAGCGCAGCCTCAACCCGCTGCGCTATCCGGAGTCCGATCCTTCCTGACCGAGGGCGCCCTGCCTGTCCATTTATCCAGCATCGCTGTGGTAGACTGGGCGCCCATTTTCGATCTCGAGCGGTGCCTTCTCCATGGACGACGTCACGGCGATCATCGACGGCCTCAATGCGGCGCAGCATGAGGCGGTCTGCGCTCCCCAGGGCAATATGCTGGTGCTCGCCGGCGCCGGTTCCGGCAAGACCCGCGTGCTGGTCCATCGCATCGCCTGGCTGATGCAGGCGGAAGGTCTCTCGCCCTACGCGGTGCTGGCGGTGACCTTCACCAACAAGGCCGCCAGGGAGATGCGCACTCGCCTGGAGGCGTTGCTAGGGATCTCGCTGCGCCATGTCTGGGTGGGTACCTTTCACTCCATCGCCCACCGCCTGCTGCGTACCCACTGGCAGGATGCTCGTCTGCCCCAGCACTTCCAGATCATCGACTCCGATGATCAGCTACGTCTGATCAAGCGCCTGTTGAAGGACAACAAGATCGACGACGAGCGTTTTCCGCCCCGTCAGGTGCAGTCGTTTATCAGCGGCTGCAAAGAGGAGGGATTGCGTCCTCACCAGGTCCGGATCAACGGTGACGCCTACGTGGAGCAGATGGTGGCGCTGTATGACGTCTACCAGCTGACCTGCGAACGTGGCGGCCTGGTCGACTTTGGCGAGCTGCTGCTCAGGAGCCTCGAGCTGTTGCGCGACAATCCTGCTCTGCTGGCCCACTATCAGGAGCGCTTCGCCCACGTACTGGTCGACGAGTTCCAGGATACCAACACCCTGCAGTATGCCTGGCTGAAGCTGTTGACCGGACAGCGCACGCCGATGACGGTAGTCGGCGATGACGACCAGTCGATCTACGGCTGGCGCGGGGCGCGGGTGGAGAACATTCGTCGCTTCGAGCAGGAGTTCAGCGACACCAAAACGGTGCGCCTGGAGCAGAACTATCGCTCCACCAGCGCCATCCTCGATGCCGCCAACGCCCTGATCAAGCAGAACTCGGATCGCATGGGCAAGCAACTGTGGACCGCCGGCAGTCGTGGCGAACCGATTTCGGTCTACGCCGGTTTCAACGACATGGAGGAGGCGCGCTTCATCGTCGACACCATCAAGGAAAAGGTCGACGAGGGGTTCAAGCGCCAGGAGGTGGCCATCCTCTATCGCTCCAACGCCCAGTCCCGCGTCATCGAGGAGACCCTGATCCGCCAGGGCATGCCCTACCGCATCTACGGGGGCCAGCGCTTTTACGAGCGCCTCGAGATCAAGAATGCCCTGGCCTACCTGCGGCTGCTGCTCAACCGCGACGACGATGCCTCGCTGGAGCGGGTGATCAATGTCCCTGCCCGCGGTATCGGTACCCGCACCGTGGAGGGGCTGCGCGATCGCGCCCGTCGTACCGAAGTGTCGCTGTGGCAGGCGATCCACGACACCCTGGCCGAAGGCTCGCTCAAGGGGCGTGCGGCCAACGCCGTGGGTGCCTTTGCCAATCTGATCGAAGGCCTCGACAACGACACCTCGGGGATGGCGCTTCACGAGATCATCGCCCACGTGAATCAACGCAGTGGTCTGATCGACCATCATCTGAGCGAGAAGGGGGAAAAGGGGCAGGCCCGGGTCGAGAACCTGGAAGAGCTGATCAACGCCGCCCGTGCCTTCACCCAGGGCGAGACGCTGGACAACGTCGAAGCCGGGGAGGGCATGGCCGCGCTGGAAGCCTTTCTGGCCGAAGCTGCCCTCAACGCCGGCGAGCACGAGGCCGACGAATTCGAGGACAGCGTCCATTTGATGACGCTGCACTCGGCCAAGGGACTCGAATTTCCCATCGTGTTCGTGGCCGGGGTCGAGGAAGGCCTGTTTCCCCACCGCATGTCGCTGGAAGAACCCGGGCGCCTGGAGGAGGAGCGCAGGCTCTGCTACGTAGGGGTCACGCGCGCCATGCAGAAGCTCTACCTCACCCACGCCGAGATCCGTCGCATGCACGGCAAGGAGACCTTTCAGCGCCCGTCGCGCTTTCTGCGTGAATTGCCGGAGTCGCTGCTCGAGGAAGTGCGTCTGCGTGGCCAGGTGTCACGTCCGGTCAGCGCCCGGCCAACGCCGTCGCGCTTTTCCCAGACGACCGTGGAGGCGAGCGGTGATCTACCTGCCTTGTCGCTGGGCCAGCGGGTGCGCCATCCGGTATTCGGGGAGGGGGTCATCCTCAACGCCGAAGGAGAGGGCGAGCGGGCCCGTGTCCAGGTCAGCTTCGAAGGCCACGGCGACAAGTGGCTGGTGCTGGGCTTCGCCAAGCTGGAGGCGCTGTAGCGGGGGCTCAGTCTAGTCATCAAGGCGCCGGTGACCGCCATGGGCCTGCTGACACTGATCCATCTGATCAGCATCCCGGTGACCAACACCTCGGTCAATCCGGCGCGCAGCACGGCGGTGGCGGTGTTCGTGGGTGGCTGGGCGCTGGCGCAGCTGTGGTTATTCTGGGTGGCGCCGCTGATCGGTGGTGTGCTGGGTGCGCTTGTCTACCGCCTGATCGGGTGCGCTCGACCGGTGGGAGAGCAGGCGACCTGAGGTGACTTGAGCAAGACGCAGGAAACCGGCCCGGCCATCGCCGGGCTGACCTGCATGGTGGTGGCTTGCAGGCGAATTTCGCTTTGCCGCATACTGCTTGGCGGACACCACGCCGAGCGCGGGGAATGGCGCTTCAGCGCGGCTCCCTGCGCTCCCGGCGTCGACACTACAAGCTTCAGGAGCTCGCCCCATGGAACGTCGTTCCTTCCTCAGGACAGCCGGCCTCGGCGCCGCCGGCGTAGCCGCCGCCCCCTTCGTCAATACCGCCAGCGCACAGGAAACCATCACCTGGAACATGGTGACGTCCTGGCCCAAGAACTTTCCGGCCCTCGGCACCGGAGCCAACGATCTGGCAGCGCGTATCGAGCGGATGTCCGGCGGACGCATGAAGGTCAGGGTCCATGGTGCCGGCGAGATGGTACCGCCGATGGAGGTCTTTGACGCCGTGTCCCAGGGAACCGCCGAGATGGGCCACTCCGCTTCCTACTACTGGCGGGGCAAGGTCGCGGCTTCTCAGTTCTTTACCGCCGTGCCCTTCGGCATGACCACCACCGAGACCAACGCCTGGCTGTACTACGGCGGCGGCCAGGAGCTGTGGGACGAGCTCTACGCCGACCACAACCTCAAGCCTTTCGCAGTGGGTAACACCGGCACCCAGATGGCTGGCTGGTTCAAGAAGGAAATCAACTCGCTTGAGGATATGCAGGGCCTCAAGCTGCGTCTGCCAGGGCTCGCCGGCGAGGCGATGGCCGGGATCGGCGTGACCACCCTGACCATTCCGGGTAGCGAGATCTTCACCTCCCTGCAGACCGGCGTGCTCGATGCCGCCGACTGGGTGGGGCCCTACAATGATCTGGCCTTTGGTCTGCATCAGGTGGCTGACTACTACTACACCTCGGCCTGGAATGAACCCAGCGCGGTGCTGGAAGGCACGGTCAACCTGGATGCCTGGAATGCGCTGCCCGATGACCTCAAGGCGGTGGTCAACGAAGCCGCCAAGGCCTCCAACCTGGCCATGATCAGCGAATTTGCCTTCCGCAACGCCGAGGCCTTGGACGCCTTGGTCAACGAGCATGGCGTCAAGCTGCGCTCGTTTCCGGAGGAAGTACTGGCGGCCCTGCATGACTCCTCGCAGCAGGTGCTGCAGAAGCAGGTCGACAACGACGAGGCGTCGGCGCGGATCTACGAGTCCTATCGCAATTTCCAGAGCCAGGTACGCAAGTTCTCTGACGTCGGTGAGTTCGCCTACCTGAAGGCCCGCGATAGCGTGCTTGGCCAAGGCGAGTCCTGACGCCAGGCAAGGCTCAAAAGTGGTGGCGCAGTCCCGGCGGTGACGGGCCTGGCGAGGTGATGAATGCTAGCGACGGAAAACCAGGCGCGCCACGGGCGCGCCTCTCTTGAAGGGCTATCTTGCAGGTCTAGTTCGCAGGACTAGCTTGCAGGTCTAGCTCGCACCTCTCTCTTGCCGGTCGCGTTCCCAGCTCTTGCTGAGGTATCGCTCAGGTATCGGATCGGACGCCGCGTATGCGACCGTTGTCATCCAGTGCCACCATCACATGGCGGGCCTCGGTGACCTTGTGCAGGTCGGCGTCTTCGGCGTCCTGGAGGGACCGGATCCAGACCTCCACGTCGATCTTGATGGAACTGTGGCCGATATCGCGCACCTCGGTGTAGACGCAGACCAGCGAGCCGACACGCACCGGGCACAGAAAGTCCATGCCTTCGATGGCGACGGTGGCGGTACGTCCCATCGCCTCGCGGCTGGCGGTCCATTCCGCGGCCTGATCCATCAGGCCCACCAGCCAACCTGCCGGGATATCGCCGTGGGCATTGGTATGCTGTCGTGTCGCGGCCAGCTGGAGCGTCAGCTGTCCCTTTGGCACGGGAACGTCATCGAGTTCTGTCATCATGGTGGGCGGCGCCTGGTCGTGGATGTTGTTGTGTCGTCATGGTACCCACCCGGGTCAGTCTTTCTCTACCGTTGGTGTCATGAAACGCCCAGGGGAGCGCATGTCTAGGTTGTCGCGTTGCATAGGTGCGCTCAAGCGCACGCTGTTGGCTCCCAGCCGGGAGCCGAGAACGCTGTCGATAGCGGTGTCGAGCGAGGCGCCGGCAGCGGTGTCGAGTGTGGCGCCGGCAGCGGTGTCGAGTGTGGCGCCGGGAGTGGCGCCAAGAGTGGCGTCGAGGCTTGTCTCGGGCCTGGTGCTTTCCGCCATGCTGGTGTCGGCGAAGGTTGCCGCCCATGACGTGGCCGGCTCTCTCGATGCGATTGGCTCGGATACCATGGCGGAGTTGATGCTGCGTTGGGGCGAGCAGTTCGAAGAACAGCGACCGGGGGTCAGGCTGCAGCTTCAGGTGGCCGGTTCGGCCAGTGCACCGCCTGCCCTGATCGCCGGCACCACCCTGCTGGGCCCCATGTCCAGACCCATGCAGGAGGACGAGTCCGCGGCCTTTATCGAGCGCCATGGCTACGCGCCAACGCCGGTGGTGGTCGGCAAGGATGCCCTGGTGGTGGTGGTCAATCGCCACAACCCCTTGTCTCGACTGTCTCGAGCAGAGCTCGATGCGATCTTTTCCGACACCCTCGCGTGCGGTGCCAGCGAGAGCATCGAGCGCTGGCAGCAGCTGGGGCTCGAGCACCCGGGGGGCACCATCCACCTGTATGGCCGCAACGCGGTCTCCGGCACCCATGGATTGTTTCGTCGCCGCGCCCTGTGTGACGGCGAATTCAAGGTATCGGTCATGGTGTCGGCGGGCTCTGCCGCCGTGGTGGCCGCCGTGGGGGACGATCCCGCAGGCATCGGTTACGCCGGCCTGAATCACTTGAATGCGGACGTCAAGGCGGTAGCGATCGGCAACGCCGAAGACGGGATTCTTCCGCGCCGACAATCGCTGCGAAGCGGCGGCTATCCGTTGTCACGGGACCTGTTGATCTACGTCAATCGCCCCCCCGAGGGCGAGCTTCCCGACGTCGAACGGGCCTTTCTCGACATGGTGTTGTCACCCTCGGGCCAACGGGTGGTCAAGGAGCTTGGTTTCGTGGCGCTGCCGCCGTCTGTGCTGGCCGCTCAGCGACATGCCCTGGGGCTGGCTGAACTGCCACGGGACGGGCCTTGAGAGATGCCAGGCCCCGGTCGGGTTGTCATCTGGGTGTCATGAAGTTGTCGTAATCTTTCGCTATATACCGATGGCCCAAGATCAATGTCTGACCCTTCTCCGATAACCTCACTGCACCAGACGAGACAGCGACGTGACCGCCTGGCGACCATGCTGATCACGGCCGGAGGGGTTGGCGTGCTGTTGGCGGTGGTCGCCATTGCGGTATTTCTGCTGGTCGAGGTGCTGCCGCTGTTCTGGCCGGATGGCGCTAGCTTTCCGCTGGAGGCGCTGTGGTCATCGCCAGACGTGAGCGGCGAGCCCGAATATCGCTGGCTGCCCCATCGGCTGGATGACGCCGCGATGCCCCAGGCGAGCCTGGCCCCGCTGTTGTGGGGCACCCTGGAAGCGGCCGCCTGGGCGTTGGTGGTGGCGATTCCCCTGGCGCTGGGTGCTGCGGCGCACTCCAGCCTGTACATGTCTCCCGGCCTGCGCGCACGGCTCAAGCCGACGCTGGAGCTGATGGAGGCGATGCCCAGCGTGGTGCTGGGGTTTATTGCCGGTCTGGCGCTGGGGCCCTGGGTCGAACGTCACCTGGCGCAGTCGCTGTCGATTGTGGTGGTGCTGCCCGCGGCGGTGGTGCTGCTGGCGTTGGGCTACCGGTGGTTGCCCGATCGGCTGAAGGCTGCCCTGACGTTACGTTGGGCGGCCCTGTGGTTGATCCCCTGCCTGTTGCTGCTGGTGTGGCTGGCGATGAGCGTGGCGCCGATGTGGGAAGGTTGGTGGTTCGATGGCGACCTGCGCCTGTGGGTCGAGGAGTCCTGGGGACTCGACGTGCAGGCACGCAACGCCTTGATCGTCGGGCTGGCCATGGGTTTTGCCGTGATTCCCGGCATCTACGCGCTTGCCGAGGATGCGCTGAGCGATGTGCCTCGGGAGTTGGCCGAAGGCGCCCAGGCCATGGGCGCGACCCGCTGGCAGACGCTCACCCGGGTGATGCTGCCGGTGGCGCTGCCAGGTGTCTTTTCGGCGATCATGATCGGCGCCGGGCGCGCCGTGGGCGAGACCATGATCGTGCTGATGGCCAGCGGCAACAGCGCGCTGATGACGGCGAGTCCGCTGGATGGCTTGAGGTCGCTGGCCTCGAGCATCGCTATCGAACTGCCGGAAGCGGCACCCGGGGGCAGCCACTATCGGCTGCTGCTGCTGGCGGCGCTGGCCCTGTTTGCCTTCACCTTTCTGGTCAACACCCTGGCCGAGGTGGTGCGCGTCCGCCTGAAGCGTCGTTTTACCCGGCGTAAGGGGGACGCATGAAGATTCCCGGCCACACCGCGGTGGGCATGCCCGGCAAGCGGCGCACCCGAGAGGGCCCCTGGGCCTGGTTGGCAGCGGCCTCGGTGGCGCTGTCGCTGATCATGCTGGGGGCCTTGCTGGTGCTGTTGAGCGTCAAGGGCCTGGCCAATTTCTGGCCAGCGACGGTCCACCAGTTGACCCTGAAGAGCGGTGAGATGGTGATAGGGGTTCCCCTGGAGACCCGCGAACTACCCTCCGGGCAGGGGGTGGAGCGGCGCTATCTTACCGCCAATCGTGATGACGGCGGTGGCATCTGGCGGTGGCTCGCCAATGACCAGATCACCGAAGACACCACGCCGGAGGATCTGGTGGTGCTGGAGCGGCGCCACTGGGGCACCTTCCTGGGGCGTCTGGTGGCCTTGCAGTCGGGTGATCAGCGCTTGACCGGTCCGGATGCCTGGACGGTGCTCGAGTCCCGGCTGAAGCAGATCAATGCCCTGCGCGACGAACGTTGGCGTCTGACCCACGACGAGATATTACCGCTGATCCGCAGCATGGAAGACCAGGATGGCCACCGCTCGGAGGATCGGCGTCTGGCCGACCTGCAGCGCCGGGCCAGTGAGCTTCAGCAGCGCATGCAGGGTGACCTGGTGGTGCTCGAGAATGGTCAGGGGCGCCGTCAGGAACAAGCCCTTGCCGAGATACTCGAGGCCTGGCGCCCCAACGCCATGGCCTGGCATGAAAAACTCGGCCACTGGGTGCGGGAGCTGTGGCAGTTTCTGTCCCAGGGGCCACGCGACGCCAATACCGCTGGTGGCGTCTGGCCGGCGATCTTCGGCACCATCCTGATGGTGCTGTTGATGTCGATTCTGGTCACGCCCTTCGGGGTGCTGGCGGCGGTCTATCTCAATGAGGTCGCCCACCAGGGTCGATTGACCCGACTGGTCCGGATCGGCGTGCGCAATCTGGCCGGGGTGCCGTCCATCGTCTACGGCGTGTTCGGCCTGGGGGTCTTCGTCTATGGCATCGGCGGCAGCATCGATCGCTGGTTCTTCGAATCGACGCTGCCCTCGCCGACCTTCGGCACCGGCGGGCTGCTGTGGGCCTCGCTGACCCTGGCGCTGTTGACCTTGCCGGTGGTGATCGTGGCCACCGAAGAAGGTCTTTCGCGGATCCCGCTGCACCAGCGTGAAGGCGCCCTGGCGCTTGGGGCCACGCGCTTCGAGACCTTGACACGGGTGGTGCTGCCGATGGCCACGCCGGCGATGCTGACAGGCCTGATCCTGGCGGTGGCCCGGGCCGCCGGTGAGGTGGCGCCGCTGATGCTGGTCGGGGTCGCCAAGCTGGCGCCGCAGGTGCCGCTGGACGGGGAGTTCCCCTTCCTCCACCTTGAAAGGAAGTTCATGCACCTGGGGTATCACATCTATGACGCGGCCTTTCACTCCAGCGATGTCCAGGCGGCGATGCCGCTGGTGTATGCCACAGCGCTACTGCTGGTCACGGTGATTCTGGTGCTTAACCTGACTGCAATATTCATGCGTCACTATTTGCGTAAGCGTCATGGTGCCCCGGTGCGCCGATGATGCAGGGAGAGGCAATGTCCATCGATGGCGAGCTGCCCAAGCGTCAGCTGGCCCAGGCAAGACTGGGAAATCGACGCGGGGCGGTCATGGAGTTTTCCGCGGCCGATACCTGCCTGGATATCCAGGGTTTGACCCTGGCCTATGGCGGCAAGACGGCGCTCAAGGATCTGACCCTGCGCATTCCACGCCATCGGGTCACGGCCTTTATCGGGCCGTCGGGCTGCGGCAAGTCGACGCTGTTGCGCGCCTTGAATCGTCTGCACGACCTCAATGAGGACGTCAGTCGTCACGGCCAGATTCATCTGGACGGCCACGATATCCATGACCCCAGGGTGGCGGTGGCCGAGCTCAGGCGTCGGGTGGGCATGGTGTTTCAGGCACCGAACCCCTTCCCCATGTCGATCTACGACAACGTCGCCTTTGGCCTGCGTCTGCAGGGAGGCTTGAGCAAGCGCCGCATCGACGATGTGGTCGAATGGGCACTGAAGTCGGCGGCGCTGTGGGACGAGGTCAAGGGGCGTCTACGGGCGTCGGCCTGGTCGCTCTCGGGAGGCCAGCAGCAGCGTCTGGTCATCGCCCGGACCCTGGCGGTGGAACCCGAGGTGCTGTTGCTCGACGAGCCGGCCTCGGCCCTGGATCCGATCTCGACGCTGAAGATCGAGGAGCTGATTCGCACACTCAAGCCGCATCTGACCCTGGTGCTGGTGACCCACAACATGCAGCAGGCGGCGCGGGTGTCGGACTATACGGCGTTTTTGCACAACGGTGAGCTGGTGGAGTACGGCCCGACCGACACCCTGTTCACGCATCCGCGCCTGAGGCGCACCGAAAACTACATCACTGGACGCATGGTGGGCTAGCGTCCCGTCCCATGCTTCTTCAGGAGACCTTCATGGATATCACCAGCGATACCCACAGCCAGCACATCTCGAGGCAGTTCAATCATGAGCTCGAGGAACTCAAGACCCACCTGATGGCCATGGGTGGCCTGGTGGAAAAGCAGGTGCAGGATGCCGTCAGTTCGTTGCTCGACGCCGACTCTGCACTGGCCTCTCGTGTGGTCGACAACGACCGCGCGGTCAATGACATGCAGGTCAAGATCGACGACGAGTGCACCCGCGTGCTGGCACGCCGTCAGCCGGCGGCCTCTGACCTGCGACTGGTACTGGCGGTGATTCGTGCAGCGTCGGATCTCGAGCGTATCGGTGATGAGGCCAGCAAGATCGCGCGCAACGCCATCGAACTGGTCGACGGCAACAACGGCACCCGCGGCTTCGTCGAGGTGCGCAATATCAGCGAGCACGTGCGTCACATGATGCGTGACGCCCTGACCTCCTTCGCGCGTTTCGACACCGAGCTGGCGATGCAGGTGGTGCAGGAAGACGAGCGGGTCGACAGCGAGTACCAGAGCGCCATGCGCTCGCTGATGACCTTCATGATGGAAGATGCGCGTTCGATCTCTCCGGTACTGGGCATCATGTGGATCCTGCGCGCGCTGGAGCGTGTCGGCGATCACGCCAACAACCTGGCCGAGTACGTCATCTATCTGGTCAAGGGCCTGGATATCCGTCACATCGCCCCTGACGACCTCAACCAGGAACTGCTCGACGACAGCAGCACGTCTTGACCTCGACGCCCTGAGCGGCGTCAATAGGCCGGCCCCGTCAGGGTCGTTGCCTGCACTCTGAGCATCGGGCCATCGTCGAGACGATGGCCCGATGTCGTTGGGGCACCTTCATCTTCAGCCACTGCCAAGGATCGATGTCATGCTGAATGCCCTCGAGGCGGTCCGCCGCGGAACCCGCCTGGTCTATAGCCAGGGCCTGCGTCGTTATGTGTTTCTTCCCATTCTGGTCAACCTGCTGGTCTACGCCGGCATGCTCAGCTACGTGCTCGGTGAGTTCGGTGGCTGGCTCGATAGCTGGATGGCCATGGTGCCGAGCTGGCTGGAATGGCTCGACTGGCTGATCTGGCCGTTGTTCGTGGTCAGCCTCGTGCTGATCGTGTTCTTCAGCTTTACCCTGGTCACCCACCTGATCGCCGCCCCCTTCTACGGCTTCCTGGCGGCCCGGGCCGAGGTCGAGCTGACCGGCCGCGAGCCCATCGATGATCGTGGCTGGCTCAAGACCGGTCTCGACGCCCTGGGCAGGGAGCTGTTGAAGCTGGCCTATATCCTGCCGCGCATGATCGGGCTGTTTATCCTGAGCTGGATTCCGGTGGTCAACCTGATCGCGCCGCTGTTGTGGGCGGCCTTCAGCGCCTGGGTCATGGCGATCACCTACCTCGACTACCCGATGGATAACAACAAGGTCAGCTTCGCCGATATGCGCAAGCGCCTGTCGGCGCACTGGTGGCCGAGTCTCAGCTTCGGTGGCCTGGTGACCTTGATCACCTGGATCCCGCTGGCCAACCTGTTTCTGATCCCCGGGGCCGTGGCCGGCGCGGTGCTGATGTGGGATCAGCACTATCGGCAGTTGCCGGTGGTAAGGCGTTGAGCAGCAGTTTGAGCACCGCTGTCGGCGCTGTCGATGGCCGTACGGCGTCAAAAGGGGATAGCAGGGAGTGGCCATGACGGCGCTGTTGCCAAGTCTTTTGCTCTATATCGCGGCGGCGCTGGCCGAGATCGCCGGCTGCTTTGCGGTGTGGCGCTGGTGGCGAGATGACGCCTCGGCATGGTGGCTGCTGCCCGCGATGGCGAGTCTGATGGCCTTCGCCTGGCTGCTCAGTCAGACCGATGCCGACTACGCCGGGCGTGCCTTTGCCGCTTACGGGGGCGTCTACATCGTGGCGTCGCTGGGCTGGCTGTGGTGGGTCGAGCAGCGCCTGCCGGATCGCTGGGACCTGATCGGGGGAGTGCTGTGTCTGGCGGGTGCCGCGGTCATCCTGCTGGGGCCCAGGAGCTGATGGGAGCACGCCCTGTTCGTTCTGGCGGGGCCTAGGCGCTGTCCGAAAAGTCGACGAGCGAAGGTTAGACAAGGCAAAAATCGGTGAGAAAGCGCAGTTTACGGGGTGTAAATGAGCATTTTGATCCGATTTTTAACGCCGTATTACCGAGCGCAGGCACTTTTCAGACAAGCCCTAGTGCACAGCGCCGGCGCGGCCGAGCGCCACCGGGTCGGCCGCTGCCAGCCGGCTCGAGGGAAAGATGCAGCGGAAGGTTGCGCCCTCGCCGAGTCGGGAGTCGATATCCAGGCGTGCCTCGTGGCGCAGCAGCACATGCTTGACGATGGCAAGCCCCAGGCCGGTACCACCGGTGGCGGTGCTGCGGCCCTTGTCGACCCGGTAGAAGCGTTCGGTAAGGCGTGGCAGGTGCCTCGGATCGATGCCTTCGCCGTCGTCTTCCACCTCGAGGCAGGCGCCTTCGCCGTAGGCACGCCAGCGTAGCGTGATATGGGCGCCGTCACCGGCGTAGCGCACCGCATTGAAGGCCAGGTTGGAGACCGCGCTGTGCATCTCCTTCTCGCTGCCGGTGAGACTGCGCGATTCTTCGACGACGACCTCGATCTGCTGGCGGCCGCCTGACAATGCCTCGGCGTCGCGCTTGACCGCCTGCAGCAGGGTGGTGGGGTCGAGGCGAACGTGGTCGCTGCCGCCCTGGTCGTTCTCGAGTCGTGACAGCAGCAGCAGGTCGTTGACCAGATTCTGCATGCGGCGCGTCTGGCTCTGCATCTGGGCGACCCCCTTGCCCAGGCGTTCCGGCAGCATGCCGGCCATGTCGCTGTAGGTCTCCAGGTAGCCGGTCAGCACGGTCAACGGCGTGCGCAGCTCGTGGGAGACGTTGGCGACGAAGTCGCGGCGCATCTGTTCCAGGCGATGCAGACGGGTGATATCGCGGGCCATGACCAGGCGTTCATCGTCACCGTACAGGGTGATCTGGAACTGCAGGATCATGTTCTCGTCGATGGGGGAGGGCAGGCTCAGCGGTTCGCGGTAGTCACGGGCATTGAAGTAGCCGACGAAGCGCGGGTCGCGCAGCAGGTTGGTGATGTGCTGGCCGCGGTCCAGCGCCGGCTTCAGGCCGAGCATGCGCTCGGCAGAGCTGTTCCACCACTCCAGGTCGCCGTGGCGATCGAGCATCACCACGCTGTCGCGCATCGCCTCGGACGATTCCTGGATACGCTGCAGGGTCGAGCGCAGGCGGCGCTGGGTGATCCGCTGGCCTTTCTGGTAGCGATAGAGGCGATCGAACAGCTCGCCCCACAGGCCACTGGCGGTGGGAGGTTCCTGCTGGGGGCGGTGGGTCAGCCAGTCGTGCATCGCGTGCAGGTTGCGCAGGTGATAGCTGAGCCCAAGCGCCAGGCCCAGGCCGATGCCTACGCTGGACAGCGAGAAGGGCCAGCCCAGCAAGGCGCCGAGACCCACCAGCACGGCCAGGCGCCAGACTTCTCGTCTCCACAGACGACCCACGTCAGTTCTCGGCTCCGTTCACCTCATCCCTCCTGGTGCTGCGTTGCGTCGATGGCTCGCTCAGACCTTGGCCGAAAAGCGATAACCGGTACCGCGTACGGTCTGGATCAGTTGCTGATGGGGTTCCCCCAGGGCCTTGCGCAGGCGGCGGATATGCACGTCGACGGTACGTTCTTCCACGTAGACGTTGCCACCCCAGACCTGATCGAGCAACTGGCCACGGGTGTAGGCGCGCTCCTGGTGGGTCATGAAGAACTGCAGCAGGCGATATTCGGTGGGGCCCATGTCCAGTGACTTGCCGTCGACGCTGACGCGATGGCTGACCGGGTCGAGCTTGAGGCCTTCCACCTCCACCGGGTCCTCGACGCCCCGCGGAGTGGCGCGTCGCAGCACTGCCTTGAGTCTGGCTACCAGTTCTCGCGGCGAGAATGGCTTGGTGATGTAGTCGTCGGCGCCGGCTTCGAGGCCCTGGATCTTGTTGTCCTCCTCACCCTTGGCGGTGAGCAGGATGATCGGCAGCTCTGCGGTGGTTTCCTCGCGCTTGAGCCGGCGGGCCAGTTCGATGCCGCTGGTGCCCGGCATCATCCAGTCCAGCAACAGCAGGTCGGGCTGGTCATCGACGATGATGGCGTGGGCGGCCTGAGCATTGTCCGCCTCGAGCACCCGGTAGTCGGCCATTTCCAGCGCCACCGCGATCATTTCGCGGATCGGGGCTTCGTCATCGACGATCAGTACGGTCTTGGCGGTCATCCCGGGAGCCTCTTGGTCAGGGTCTTACACTCGACGGTGACAAATGACACCACGTCAATGTGACAATTAGATGACATTGTATCCATTGTCGAGCGACCGAGACGGGCATTTCCCTCACCCGAGGGAGGGATAGAGGCTCAGTCCGAGTCCGGCGAACAGCAATAGGCCCGACCAGTGGTTGTTGAGAAAGGCCTGGAAGCAACGGTCGCGGTCACGGCTCTTGATCAGCCGCTGCTGGTGGACAAAGGTCGCGCCCATGGCCAGCCAGCCGAGCCAGAAGAAGCCGCCCAGCGCCAGCAGGCTGCCGGCCCAGGCCAGCAGCCCCAGGGTAGCCAGCTGCAATAGCGCAATGATGCGGGTGTCCCAGCGGCCGAACAGCACCGCGGTGGACTTGATGCCGATCTTGAGGTCGTCGTCGCGGTCCACCATGGCGTATTCGGTGTCGTAGGCCACCGTCCACAGCACGTTGGCGGTAAACAGCAGCCAGGCGACCATCGGGACTTCGCCGAGCACCGCGCCGAAGGCCATCGGAATGGCCCAGGAGAAGGCCGCGCCCAGCACCACCTGGGGGAAGTGGGTGTAGCGCTTCATGAAGGGATAGCTGGCGGCCAGCACCGCTCCGATCAACGACAGCCACACGGTAAAGCCGTTGGTTAGCCAGACCAGCGCGAAGGCCGATCCCAGCAGACACACGAACAGCACCTTGGCCTCCCGCTCACTGATGCGGCCGGTAGCCAGCGGTCGGTTCTTGGTGCGTTTGACGTGGCCATCGAAGTGGCGATCGGCGTAGTCGTTGACCACGCAGCCCGCCGCTCGCATCAGGTAGACGCCGGCGACGAAGATCAGCAGGGTGTCACGGCCCGGAATGCCCTCGGAGGCCACCCACAGCGCCCACAGGGTCGGCCACATCAACAGCCAGGTACCGATGGGGCGGTCCAGACGCATCAGCGCCAGAAAGTCGGGAATTCGGTTCAGGTATCCAGGGGGACGCAGCAGCGAACGATCCATCGGTCTCTCTCATGCTCTGGCGCAGGTCAGGCGAAAATGAGGCGTAAGCCGGGCAAAAGTCGCTTCTCGGAGAAACATCGCCGAGAAGCCTTGGCGCAGCCTAGCGCGAGCCGACGGCCATGACCAGCAAGGCGAGCCCAGCCAGGCTCGACCGGCACGACAAGACCAGTAGGCCATCATCATTCGTACAGGGCTTCGGCGGGCTACCGTCAGCCCACGCCATGGTTGGCGCCTCGGTGTCCGAAGAGGGCGACAACAGGGAGTCAGCCGGTGGCCGAGGCGGCTAGCGACAACGCCCGGCCCATGGCCGGCATAAAGCTCTCCTGCACCAGCAGCACCCAGCCGCTGTGACGAAATACCGAGCGGCGTTGCCACAGCCCGGTATAGCCGTGGATCGGCCTCGAGTTACGGCCGATCTGAATGGCGCTGCGCTCGAGATCGGGCTGGCGAAACAGCCAGCTGCCGAGAGAGGTCTCGCCGAGGCCTTCGAAGGGAGCGTCGTGACGCTCGACGATCGGTGCCACGCTGCGCGCCACCACCCAGGGCTCCTCGTCCACGCACAGGGCGACCTCGCGCAGCCAGGCCTGCTCGTCGCTGGCCAGACCCAGCACGTGGGCCTCGTCCGGCCACGGCAGGCCCTTGGCCTCCGCCAGCAGGCGTACGCGAAAGTGCCCGGCGCCTGCCGCCTCGATCAGGCGTTCTGTCAGGGAGTCCCGCGAGGCCAGCCAGGCGTGCCAGTCAGCGGGCACCGCGATGCCACCGGAGGCCAGCGACACCCAGCCGGGGTCGACGATATCGGCCGCGTCGGCATTCGGCGAAGCGGCTGTGGCTGGCGCGGGATTACCCGGTTCGGACCCCGAGCGCTCCCCCAGGGAGCGGAATGTGGAAGGAAGCTGTGTCATGCGGCCTCGGCAGGGCTGTCGTCACCGGAGGGCGGTGCTCCGGTCGGTCGGCGCATAGTGTACCATGTGGCCCAGCACTCACCCGCTGGTGTGGCCCCGTGCGGGCCGGCCCAGCTTCAACAGCGACCGCCCGGCGGTCGTCGGCAGAGTCGAAGGAAGCGATGCAAGGACCCTTGACCATCATCGGTACCGGCATGGCGGGCATAGGCCTGGCACGCCAGGTGCGGGCGCTGGACGCCCACCGACCGATCACCCTGATCAGCGCCGACTCAGGCGATGACTATTCCAAACCGCTGCTGTCCACCGGCTTCGCCAAGGGCCTGGCGGCGGACCGGCTGGCCGCGCGCTCGGCGCTGGAACTGGCCGATCAACTGGGCGCGGTGGTACGTCCCCACACCAGGGTCGATGTCATCGATCTGGCGTCGCGCACCCTGAGCCTGGGCCAGGAACGCCTGCCCTGGTCGGATCTGGTGATGGCCACCGGTGCCAGCCCCGTGGCGCCCTTCGAGATTCCCGATGCCCTGGCCGGACGGGTGTTCTCGATCAATGATCTCGACGACTATCGGCGTTTTTCGGCAGGCCTCGAGGCGCTGGGGCGCCCGGCTCGGGTGGCCATCGTCGGCCTCGGACTGGTCGGCTGTGAATTTGCCAACGATCTGCACGCCGGTGGTCATCGCGTCTGCCTGGTCGGCCCTGAACCCTCGTTGCTGCCCAGATTGCTGCCCCGGCGACTGGGTCAGACCCTGAGCCAGGCCTTCATCGAGGCCGGCATCGACGTCATCCATGGCCGTCTGGTGAGCAGGCTCGAAGGTGCCGGTGGTGACATCGGTGTGCACCTCGACGACGGCCATGAGCTGGAGGCGGATATGGTGCTGGTGGCCACCGGTCTGAAGCCGCGCTCTCGGCTGGCGCGAGAGGCCGGTATCGCGACAGATAATGATGCCATCGCTGTCGATCGCTACCTTAAAAGCTCCGATCCTCGTGTTCATGCGCTGGGTGATGTGGCCTCGGTGGACGGTGTCAATGCCATGTACGTGCAGCCGCTGCAGGCTTCGGCCAAGGCGCTGGCTGCGACCCTGTGTGGTCGTCCCACCCAGGTGCGTTACGGGCCCTGGCCGGTGCTGGTCAAGACGCCGCTGCTGCCGGTGGTGGCGCTGCCGCCGATGACCGACAAGGTGCATTGGCGAATCGAGGCCGACGGCGAGGATATCAGCGCCCTGGCCGAGGATGACGAAGGGCGTCTGCAGGGCTTTGCGTTGACGGGAAAATGCGTTCGTCGGAAAGTCGAACTGGCGCGGGCGGCACCGCCGTTGCTAGGCTAGGTTCGTCAACGGCGCGGGTTGTACGCGATACAGCCGTCGTTGAAGGTGCCACCGAGGCAGGGCAATTCTATCGGGGACGACCGCCACGACGTGTGGCTGGCCGGTGTCGTATCGCCGATTTCGTACCGATGGAAGAGGCAAGGTCCCGTCGGCGGTGGCTCTCGCTAGTCGAAAGACAGTCAGGAAGCGCTGAGCGCACCGTGATGTTCATCGTCGTGGTCAACGATCCTGTTGTCACGGCGCAGGGCCGGGGACTGCCCGTGTGGACACTCGGACAGTGTTTCCATAACAATGATGCCGGTGTCACGGCACCGGAGTATCAAGCCAAACCAGGAGGGCTGTATGCGCAAGCCAGAACTCGCCGCGGCGATTGCCGAGCGTGCCGATCTATCCAAGGACAAGGCCAGCCAGGTGTTGAACGTCATCCTCGACGAAATCACCGGTAGCGTGTCTTCCGGCCAGGACGTGTCGTTGATCGGCTTCGGCACCTTCACCGTGCGCGAGCGTGCCGCCCGCACCGGCAAGAACCCTCAGACGGGCCAGCCGCTGAAGATTCCCGCCAGCAAGACAGTCGCCTTCAAGCCCGGCAAGGGGCTCAAGGACGCAGTCGCCCGCTGAGGTGACGACTACCACCGCCTGTCCTCCAGGCGGTGGATCGATATCGCGGCCCGGTAGCGGGCCGCGCCTACCCGTCGACCGGTGAGGCAACATGACCCTGAGACTGATGCTGTGGCTGCTGGGCGTCATGCTCAAGCGGGCCTTCAAGCGCAAGGCGCGATTCCGCGAACGTCTGCAAGACCGGGGTGGGCTCGACTGGGGCATCGCCACTGAAGATCTGTCCATCGCGCGCCACTATCGCATGCGTCCCACGGGGATCGAGAGTCAGCGCGGACTGCCGGTGGATCTCGATCTGGAACTACGCTTCCAGGACAGTCAGACCGCGATCAAGGTACTCCGGCGCCCCTCCCAGCGCACCTTCCTCGATGCCATGATGGCCGGCCAGCTGCGACTGGTGGGCGACGCCCAGGATCTTGATCGGCTGCAGCGTCTGCTCAAGCACCTGTGAGGCACACCTGATCCATACCCGGCCCACACCTGGTCTACACCCGGTTCACACCTGGCCATAGCGGCCGGCTTCCTCGCCCAGCCAGCGCCTGATCAGTGGCCTGCTGGCCTCTGCTGCCTGCTCGAGCAGGGCATCGGCCAGTGGAGTGATGCGCGGCAACAGGTCGGCATCACGCTCCAGGTCGGCGATCTTCATCTGGGCCAGCCCCGTCTGGCGGGTGCCCAGCACCTCTCCGGGGCCACGAATCTCGAGGTCCCGCTCGGCGATGCGGAAGCCGTCGGTGGTCTCGCGCATGACCGACAGGCGCTGTTTGGAGGACTCCGATAGCGGCGGATGGTAGAGCAGCACGCAGTAGCTCTCGGTACTGCCGCGCCCCACCCGGCCACGCAGCTGATGCAGCTGCGATAGCCCCAGACGTTCGGGGTTCTCGATGATCATCAGGCTGGCGTTGGGCACGTCGACACCGACCTCGATGACCGTAGTGGCAACCAGCAGGTCCAGCTCGCCGCTCTTGAAGGCGGCCATCGTCTCGGCCTTCTCGGCCGCCTTCATGCGCCCGTGGACCAGGCCGACGGCCAGGCCCGGCAGAGCCTCGGTCAGCTCCTCGTGGGTCACCTCGGCGGCCTGGCAGGTCATCGCCTCGGACTCCTCGATCAGGGTGCAGACCCAGTAGGCCTGGCGGCCCTCGTCGCAGGCCGAGCGGATGCGCTGAATCACCTCGGGCCGGCGTTCGTCCGGCACCACAGCGGTGGTCACCGGGGTACGCCCGGGCGGCAGCCCATCGATCACCGAGACGTCCAGGTCGGCGTAGGCGCTCATCGCCAGGGTGCGAGGAATCGGGGTGGCGGTCATCACCAGCTGATGGGGCGTCAGCCCGCCCTGTTCGCCCTTCTCGCGTAGCGCCAGACGCTGATGCACGCCAAAACGGTGCTGTTCGTCGATGATCGCCAGGCCCAGACGAGAGAACACCACATCATCCTGGAAGATGGCGTGGGTGCCGACGATCATGCGCGCTCGACCGTCGGCGATGGCGGCCTTGGTGTCCAGGCGCGCCTTGCCCTTGAGCTTGCCCGACAGCCAGGCCACGTCGATGTCCAGCGGCGCAAACCAGTCGCGGAAGGCGCGGTAGTGCTGCTCGGCCAGCAGTTCGGTGGGGGCCATGATGGCGGCCTGGCAGCCGCCGGCGATGGCCGTCAGTGCCGCCATCGCCGCCACCACGGTCTTGCCCGAACCGACGTCGCCCTGGACCAGACGCAGCATTGGCGCGGGCCTGGCCAGGTCGGCTCCGATCTCGTCGAGCACGCGACGCTGGGCGCCGGTCAACGAAAACGGCAGCTGGGCCAGAAAGCGAGTCTTCAGGCTGCGACCGCTGGGCAGCTCCGGCGCGCCGTCCGACTGAATGCGCAGGCGCACCTCGCGCAGGCTCAACTGGTGGGCCAGCAGCTCTTCCATGGCCAATCGCCGGGTGGCCGGGTGATGCCCGTCGCTTAGCGCCTCGACGTCGCTGTCGGGGGGCGGATGGTGCAGGGTGGCGAGGCTATCGTGCAGCGAGGCCAGGCCGAAGCGCTGACGCAGGTTTTCCGGCAGGTAGTCCGGCAGCGCCTCGGGGGTTTCTTCGAGCAGCGTCATGGCCTGATCGATCAGCGCCCGCAGACGTGCCTGGGCAAGCCCCTCGGTGGTGGGGTAGATCGGTGTCAGGTGGTCTTCCACCGGCGGTTCACTGCCACCGATCAGACGATATTCCGGGTGGTAGATCTCCAGACCGGTCGCGCCGGCGCGGGCCTCGCCAAAGGCACGCACCCGCACGCCGGGGCGAAACTGCTGCTGCTGCGCCGGCGAGAAGTGGAAGAAGCGCAGGCTGAGGATGCCGCTGCCGTCACGTAGTCGTACCAGCAGGCTGCGGCGGCGACCGCGGACCACGTCGGCGGCGGATACCTCGCCCTCGACCACCGCCTCGTGTCCCCCTCGCAGGGTGGCGATAGGGGTGATCCGGGTGCGGTCCTGGTAGCGCAACGGCAGGTGAAACAGCAGGTCCTCGATTCGCTCCACCTTGAGCCGGGCCAGCTTCAGGGCCAGCGCCTCGCCGACCCCCTTGAGCGTCGTGACCGGGTCCGCCAGCCCGCTCACGGAGTCTCCGATTCGGCGGCGCGGCAGCGCGCGATGGCTTCGGTCACCGCATCGATGGCCTTGGGCCGGGGAAAGCTGGCGCGCCAGGCGATCGCCACGGTACGTCCGGGGGGATCCGTGAAGGGGCGGCTGATCAGCATGCCGCTCTCGTAGTGGCTGGTGCCGATGGCCGAGCGTGGCAGCACCGTGATGCCGAGTCCCGAGGCCACCATATGGCGGATGGTCTCGAGTGATCCGCCTTCGGCGGTGAGGGTATTGTTGGGGCTGTTGAGCTTGTGGCTGATCGCCGGGCACGCCTCGAGGATCTGGTCGCGGAAGCAGTGGCCTTCGCCCAGCAACAGCAGGCGTTCATCGAGGAGGTCTTCCTTGGCGATGGTCTCGCGCTCGGCCCAGGGATGCTCCGCCGGCAGCAGCACCTCGAAGTCTTCCTTATAGAGCGGCTTGGTGACGACGTCGGTCTCGGTGAACGGCAGCGCCACGATGATGGCGTCGAGCTCGCCATTTCTGAGCTTGCGGCGCAGCCCGCCGGTAAAGCCTTCCTCGATGTACAGCGGCATCTGGGGCGCGCCGCGGGTCAGCTCCGGGATCAGGTGCGGGAACAGATAGGGCCCGATGGTATAGATCGCACCGATACGCAAGGGGCTTGCCAACTGGTCCCGGCCGGCGGTGGCCAGTTCCTTGATGGCGCTGCTTTGCTCCAGTACGCGCTGGGCCTGTTCCACGATCTTTTCGCCGAGGGGTGTGACCTGTACCGTGGACTTGGAGCGCTCGAACAGGGCAACCTCCAGCTCCTCTTCCAGCTTCTTCACCGCCACCGAGAGGGTCGGCTGGGAGACGAAACAGCGCTCGGCGGCGCGGCCAAAGTGGCGCTCCTGAGCCAAGGTTACGATATAGCGGAGTTCTGTTAGAGTCATGATGGTGCCGATCGGCATCCTCTATCCGGGGTATTGATCGAGGCGCCAGACGCTGGACGCGCGGGTCTCCGGGCCGGAGCCTCATAGGGATTTTATATCAGGGGGACGCGGTAAAGGTGAAGACAACGACACTGATTGTTGGTTGTGGCGACATTGGCATAACGCTGGGACGCGAGCTGCTCGCCAGTGGACACCGGGTGATCGGCGCGCGTCGCCGGCCCGAGTGCCTGGCGGATTCGGGTATCGAAGGCGTCAAGGTCGATCTTGCCGACCCCGAGACGCTGGCTGAACTGCCCGATGCCGACATCCTGGTCTACGTGGTCAGCGCCGACCGCTTCGAGGAGGAAGCCTATCGCGCCGCCTACCCCGAGGGCCTGAAGGCGGTACTGGCGACCATGGCCACCCGTGACAAGGCGCCTCGCCACGTGTTCTTCGTGTCCTCCACCAGCGTCTACGCCCAGCGCGACGGCGAGGTGGTGGACGAGACCAGCCCGGCAGAACCCACCGGTTTCTCCGGTGTGCTGATGCGAGAGGCCGAGCAGGCGTTGATCGAACATGATCTGCCCGGCAGCGTGGTGCGTTTCTCCGGCATTTACGGCCCTGGGCGTGATCGCCTGATCCGCCAGGTGGGCGAGGGCCGCATCGCGCCGGCGTCACCGACTATGTACTCCAACCGCATCCACCGCGATGACTGCGCCGGGGTGCTGGCCCATCTGATCGGCAAGGCGCTGGAGGGAGCCACCCTCGAGCCCCTGTACCTGGCCAGTGACACCGAGCCGGCCCCGCTCAACGAGGTAATGACCTGGCTGGCGAAACAGCTCAAGGTGGAATGTACCGAAACCATTCAGTCACCGCTGCGTCGCAGGGCCAGCAAGCGCTGCGACTCCAGCCTGCTGATCGACAGCGGGTATCGCTTCCGTTACCCGACCTTCCGTGACGGCTATACCCAGGTGCTGAAGGAAGGCGGTTTTCTCAAGGCCGGCGTGGTGGAGTAAGGCCGGCGTCGAGCACCGGATCGACGAGGGTTTCAAAAGGACCGACAGCGCAAGGTCCGACAGCGCATGGCCGGCAATGGAAAACTGCCGGCCAGTTAGCAGAAAAAGCCCGCAACAAGGTTGCGGGCTTTTTCTTATCGACTTTTTCTTGCGGACTTTTCTTGCAGGCTTTTTCTTGCGGACTTTTTTTGCGGTAGTGGCAGCGCGGGGGCGATCGCTTGCCCCGCCTCGTTCAGGACGAACGGGGAGTCATCGCTAAAAATGGCATGACAAGATCGTGCAGCGCACGTCTTGTCCGATAAAAGCGTATTCGTTTTGGTGTCTCGAGTGCGCCGAATGCATCGCCAGGGTCTGACCCTTGTCGGTCACATCCCGCAAGGCTTCAGTAGGCAAGGCGCCAGTTGAGCGCATACAGCTCGAAGCCATCGTTGGGCTCCTTGATACTGGCGTTGGAGTAGTGGGTGGCACTGATCGAAAGATCGCCGTAGGGGCCCATCCGTAGACCCAGGGCGAGACGATCCTCGAACTGGAAGGAGCTCCCCAGATCACGGTCCTCGATATGGGTATCGATAAAGGCCGAGGCACCGATGCCACCTTCCACGAAGACGTGGTCCCAGCTGTAGCGCAGCGCAGGACGCAGGTAGAAGGCCTGGTTGGCGCTACGGTCGTCGCCTTCGAACAGGATCACCCCGGTGCCCAGGCGCAGGTCCAGTGAGGGATGATAGCGACTCAGGTCGAAGGTCCAGTCATAGCCCAGATCCAGTGCCCCGGTGCCCTCGCTGGTGGAGCCGAGGCCGAGGGTGGGGCCTGCCGTGGCGGTAGAGGCGAGTCCCATGAGCAGGCAGCAGGCCAGCGGGCGGGCGAGTGAGGTAGTCATGGCGATTCCCCTATCCTTGTTGTGTCCTCGGGTCGTGAATCCCGCTGGCCCGAGCGCTGTTCGTTATTGTCTTTTGCAAATGGCTTTCGACACCGGCATTCGCACTCGTGCCACTGTCGCGTCTTGCCCGGATATCGATGATGCAGATGTGCTGCAATACGCTAGTCCCGGGTCCCACCATCGTTCGTGATTCAGGTCACATTCTTCTGCATAGCCGTGAGGTTTCTGCACAGCGGAAAAGCTCTTGTCGATAGGCCAACCCCAGGTAGATCGGTCAACAGGCAGACCCTCCGGGTGTACGAAAGGTGGTGTTCCTGTGCCTGGCCGGAGCCTACGCTCAAGGGTGCCACTATCGGTCAGATGGCAGAGCTACCCATACCGAGTTATCGACTGGTTGCGAGCGTGGTATATCGGCTGCCTTCATGACTAATTGATGACTGTATTAGTTGAATTGAAGTATAAGGCCAGCAGAAACAATCTTCTGATAAAGGTTGTGCTGATTGAGTCATCGCACTACGCAGTAACGATACATGGGGACGAAATTGCTGCGGTTGGTGGGGCAGGCCCCATCGGGTGAGCTGTTGCGACAGGTCGCTCTGCAGCTTGAGAAGGGAGTCGGGGGGAGAGGAAGGACCGATCCAGGCGATGCCGGGCCGGTGGAAGTAGCCTACGTGGTCGAGGGTCAGCCGACCGGGCGCACAGGGGTAGCGCTGGACCCAGCGACGCAGCTTCAAGGCGGTGGTGTCGCTCTGCTCACCGAGGAAGGCCAGCGTCAGATGAAGGTTGTCGTCGGGGATGCGGCGCCCGCCCAGTTCGGCGTGCAGCCGGTCGGCCAGCCCGCCGAGGCGTTGGCGCAGCGCAGTCGGCGGCGTGAGCGCAAGAAACAGTCGCATCCCCGGATTGCCCAGGCAGGGAGCGAGGCCGGAAATCCAGACGCCTCGGACCCTGACCTCAGGCTCCGTCCATCAGTCGCCGATGACCATCACCGCCTCGGCTTCGAACTGGGCGCCCTTGGGCAGGGCCTTGACGCCGACCGCGGCACGCGCCGGGTACGGCTTGGTGAAGACCTCTTCCATCACCTTGTTGACGGTGGCGAAGTTGTCCAGGTCGACCAGGTAGAGGTTGAGCTTGACGATGTCCTGCAGCGAGCCTGCGGCCTCTTCACACACCGCCTTGAGGTTGGTGAAGACCTGGCGCGCCTGGGCCTCGAAGTCGTCGGAAACCAGCTCCATGGTGGCCGGGTCCAGCGGAATCTGGCCAGACATGTAGACGGTGTTGCCGGCCTTGATGGCCTGGGCGTAGGGGCCGATGGCGGCGGGCGCCTGGTCGGTGTTGATGACAGCCTTGTTGCTCATTGTTGACTCCTGATGTCGTGTCAGCGGCAAATAGCAACACCACCACCAGGGCCGTCATCGGGATGACGGCCCTGGCGTCGGGGCTCAATTGCCAAGTCGAGAGATCTTGCCGATATGCGAAAGGTTACGCAGTCGTTTGATGATGCGTGCCAGATGGGTCCGATTACGCACAGAAAGTGTCAGATTGACGATCGAGAGACGGGCGTCACGCTCCTCGATGCCGATGCGCTCGATATTGGCGTCGGCGTCGGTGATCAGGCCGGCCAGCTCGGCCACCAGGCCGCGACGACTTTCGACCTCGAGGCGCAGCGCCACGGGGAAGTCCTCGTCGATGGTGTCCGACCAGTTGAGCGTCAGCAGTTTCTCCGGGTCGCTCTTCAATTCCTGGAGGTTGCGGCACTCGGAGCGGTGTACCACGATGCCCTTGCCCACCGACAGATGGCCGATGATCGGGTCTCCCGGCAACGGGTGGCAGCAGCGGGCAAACTTGATCACCATGCCTTCGACACCGCTGATGGTGACCCTGGAGCTGTCCTCGGCGGCCTCGCTATGGGCGATTCGCTCGCCACGGTGCAGTTCCACCAGACGACGGGCGATCACCTGGGTCATGCGATTGCCAAGGCCAATGGCTTCGAGCAGGGCGGATTCGCTCTGCAGCTCCATCTCCTTGAGCAGCCGTGCCATGACGTCTTCGCCGACGTCCTCCAGATGCACGCCGAACTCGCCCAGCGCCTTGGTCAGCAGGCGGCGTCCCAGCTGTACCGCTTCGGTATGCTGCTGATGCTTGAGCGCATGGCGGATGGCCGAACGCGCCTTGGCGGTAACGACGAAATTGAGCCAGGCGAGGTTCGGCTTGCCGCCCGGAGAGGTGATGATCTCCAGCGTCTGGCCGCTCTCCAGGCGCGATGACAGCGGGGCCAGATGGCGGTCGATGCGACAGGCGATGCAGGTGTTGCCGATCTCGGTGTGCACGGCGTAGGCGAAGTCGATCACGGTGGCGCCCTGCGGCAGCTCCATGATGTCGCCTTTCGGCGTGAACACGTAGATATCATCGGGGAACAGGTCGTTCTTGACGTGTTCGATGAACTCCAGCGAATCGCCGGCATGGCGCTGCATCTCGAGCAGCCCCTTGACCCATTCCCGGGCCCTGGCGCGGCTGCCTTCGGCGATCGGGTGGGAGGTCTGCCCGGCCTTGTACAGCCAGTGGGCGGCGATACCGTTGTTGGCCATCGCCTCCATTTCCCGGGTACGGATCTGGACCTCGATGGGCATGCCGCTGTTGCCGAACAGGGTGGTATGCAGGCTCTGGTAGCCGTTGGCCTTGGGGATGGCGATGTAGTCCTTGAAGCGCCCCGGGACCGGCTTGTAGAGATTGTGCACCATACCGAGGATGCGATAGCAGCTGTCGACGTCGTCGGCGATGATGCGAAAGCCGAACACGTCCATGATTTCGGCGAAGGACTTTCGCTGGTCGCGCATCTTGCGATAGATCGACAGCAGGTGCTTCTGGCGGCCGATCACCGTGCCCTTGAGCTCGTGCTCGTCGAGCCGGGTCTGCAGCGCGTTCTGCACCTGACGGATGGCCGAGCGACGGTTGCCTCTGGCGCTGGCCACGGCGCGCTTGATGCGTTCGGCGCGCATCGGGTGGATGGCCTGGAACGACAGGTCCTCCAGCTCGACCCTGATGGTATTGATGCCTAGGCGGCTGGCCACCCGGGCATAGATCTCGAGCGTCTCCCGGGCGATGCGGCGCTTCTTGTCCGGGCGCAGCGCGCCCAGGGTACGCATGTTGTGCAGCCGGTCGGCCAGCTTGACGATGATTACCCGGATATCCCGGGACATCGCCATGACCATCTTCTGGAAGTTTTCCGCCTGGGCGACGGCCTTGTCCTCGAAGGTGATCTGGGTGAGCTTCGAGACGCCGTCGACCAGTTCGGCCACGGCTTCGCCGAACTGCCCGGCGAGGGCATCCTTGGAGCCCCCGGTATCCTCGATGACGTCGTGCAGCATGGCCGCCATCAGGCTCTGATGGTCCATGTGCATGTTGGCGAGGATGTTGGCCACCGCCAGCGGGTGGGTCACATAGGGTTCGCCGGAGCGACGACGCTGGCCGTCGTGGGCCTGTTCGGCATAATAGAAGGCACGCCTGACCTGCTGGATTTCCTCGGCGGGCAGATAGCCTCCGAGTCGGTCAGACAGATCGTCGATCGTGAACATGTGGCGTGCCCTGACTGCGTGATGAGAGGTCCGAAGGGCGACTCGCGGCCGCCTTCGGCACGATCATTCCTCGGAGGGCGAGGCCTGGTACTCGGGACGGAAGCGGCTGGGCGCCTCGACCGGCTCGTCCAGCACGCTGTGGTCGATCAGGCCCTCGGCGATCTCGCGCAGAGCCATGACCGTGGGCTTGTCGTTTTCCCAGGGAAGCAGCGCGTCGCGTGAGCCACGGGCCAGCTGCCGGGAGCGCTGGGTGGAAATCATCACCAGCTTGAAACGGTTCTCGACGTGTTCCAGACAATCTTCGACAGTAACTCGCGCCATTGGGCCCTTCCTGATCTGACAGACGGTGTGTCGGGCAGGTGCTGGCCTTTCGCGGTCGGCGAGACGGACTGTGCCCCCGTCGACGATTGCGCCCGGGGGTTGCACCTGCGAAGTGACAGGCTAGATTACTCGAGTCACGCCGCCTGTGACAAGACGCCGGGGTCTGGTTGCAGCGCCGAAAAGCGAGCCGTGGGAGGCGTGGGTTGCCCGCGCTCCTCGGCGACTTGCCTTTGAAAGCGTGTTCTAGTCGGACAGAAGCGCCTCGAGCAGCGGGGCATGGCGCTGTCCAAGGCGCGGTGTGGCCAGGCGCTGGCTCACTACCAGGGCGCGCAGCTCGTCCAGTGCGGTGGTGAAGTCGTCGTTGATGACCAGGAAGTCGTATTCGCTGTAGTGGGACATTTCGCTGACCGCCTCACGCATGCGCGCGCTGACCACCTGATGGTCGTCGGTGCCGCGGCTCGACAGGCGGCGTTCAAGCTCTTCCCGCGAAGGCGGCAGGATGAACACCGAGACAGCCTCTGGCATCTGCTCGCGAACCTGGCGGGCGCCTTGCCAGTCGATCTCCAGGATCACGTCCTGACCGGCGGCCAGCAGTGTCTCCACGGCGCTGCGCGAGGTGCCGTAGCAGTTGTCGAAGACCCGAGCGTGCTCGAAGAAGTCACCCTGCTCGATCATCGCCTCGAAGGTGGCCATGTCGACGAAGTGGTAGTTCACGCCGTCGACCTCGCCCGGGCGCATGGGGCGGGTAGTGTGGGAGACCGAGACCTGAATGCCGTCGAGACCCTCGATCAATTCACGCACCAGGCTGGTCTTGCCGGCGCCGGAAGGGGCAGAAACGATAAACAGCGTACCTTGGGACATGGGCGGGGTCTTCACTTGGAGGCCTTGGGGATCGTGCGCCGTTCGCGGGCGACTTCGCGGGCGACAAGGTGGCGAAGTATGGCACAGTTGGGCCTGGGCCTGCATCCGCCCAGGCTGACCCGCGACGTCGCTCGGTGGGGCCATCGCTCCCCCTGGACTCTCCGTGAATTCCCCCTGAACTCCCGTGAAAAAGCGCCGTGGAGAGGGAAACGGGACCGCCTGGGCGTGCGGCGAGATCGGACAAAGGCAAGCCGATGGCGGCGGTGGATCCGGGGAGCGTCATTCAGCCGGGGCGGAACAACGTCCGAGCATGGGCAAGGGAGCATAAGACATGAAAGGAATAGCCTGGCGGGCGGCGTTGACGGGGGTGCTGATCCGGCTGGTGGCACGGCTGGTGACGGCGCCCAGGCCGATCTGGTCGGGGGTCGCGCCGGTGGCACGTCAGCGGCTGTACTTTGCCAATCACTCGAGTCATGGCGACTTCGTGCTGATCTGGACCACCCTGCCACCGCGCCTGCGGGCGCGCACCCGCCCCGTGGCGGGCGCCGATTACTGGCTGGCGTCACGGCTGCGGCGCTTTCTGATCCACGACGTCTTCAAGGGGGTGCTGGTCGACCGCCAGCGCAAGCCCGGCCAACCTGACCCCCTGGCGGTGCTGCGTGAGGCGCTCGACGGCGGCGACTCGCTGATCCTGTTTCCCGAGGGCACCCGCAATACCGATGACAAGGGCCTTTTGCCGTTCAAACCGGGGCTCTACCACCTGGCCTGCGACTATCCCGAGGTAGAACTGGTGCCGGTATGGATCGACAACCTCAATCGGGTGCTGCCCAAGGGCGAGGTGGTACCGCTGCCGCTGCTATGCACGCTCAACTACGGCGAGCCGCTGGCTCGGATAGAGGGCGAGGACAAGGCCGATTTTCTCGCCCGGGCGAAGCGGGCGCTGCAGGCGCTGGCGCCGGCCGGGGCCAGCGTTCCCAGCGACCCCTTGTCACCCGTCACCGCGCCACCCGACACCGCGCATCCAGGTTCTACCACCCCTGGCGCTACCACCCCAGCTACCAGCACCCCAGGCTCCGCTACCGAGGCATCTGGCCCCAGGGAGGGGGCGCCGAATGACTGATATCGTGATTCCCGCCGGTCTCGGCACCCTGCTCGCCGCCATCGTCGGGATCTTGCTGGTGGCCAGTAGCGTTGGCTTCGTACTGGCCCGCCGCTATTCGCCCGAGGGCGAAAACGAGGTGATCGAGAACCTCAACCAGCGCATCCGCTCCTGGTGGATCATGACGCTGTTGATGGGTATCGCCCTGCTAGGCGGCAGGACCGGGGTGGTGCTGCTGTTTGCCTTCGCCTCGTTTTCCGCGTTGCGCGAGTTCATCGGCCTGGTGCCGTCACGACGGGCCGACCACTGGGCGCTGGCGCTGGTGTTCTTCGTGGTGCTGCCGGTGCAGTACCTGTTCATCTGGCACCAGTACTACGGCATGTACTCGATCTTCATTCCGGTCTATGCGTTCCTGCTGTTGCCGGTGGTGGCGGCCCTGAGAGGGGATAGTCAGGGCTTTCTCGAGCGGGTCAGCGAGGTCCAGTGGGCGCTGATGGTGTGCGTCTTCTGCGTATCCCACGTGCCTGCGCTGTTGAGCCTGGACATCCCCGGCTACGAGGGGCGCAACGTGCTGCTGATCGCCTTTCTGATCGTGGTGGTGCAGCTCAGCGATGTCCTGCAGTACGTCTGGGGCAAGCTGCTCGGACGCCGGCGTATCGCCCCCAGGCTATCGCCCTCCAAGACCTTGGAAGGCTTCCTCGGCGGGGTGGCCAGTGCCACCCTGGTCGGGGCCGGATTGGCCTGGATGACCCCCTTTTCCATGGGCCAGGCGGCGCTGCTGGCGCTGATGATCGCGCTGCTCGGCTTCGTCGGAGGGCTGGTGATGTCGGCGATCAAGCGCGATCGCGGGATCAAGGACTGGGGTCACCTGATCGAGGGACATGGCGGCTTTATCGATCGTCTGGATTCGGTGATCTTCTCGGCACCGATCTTCTTCCACGTGGTGCGCTACTTCTGGTCGGTGGCATGAGGCCCTGGTGGCGTCACAGCGCAATGCATGGACTGGTGGGCTTCATCGCCATGGGCGGTTGGACCGCCTGGGCAAGGGCGCGGAGCCTGTCATTGCGCTTTCCGCTCAACGAAGGCGGTGCCTGAGTCCGGGGCGGACGATCAGCTCTCGCTGGCGCAGTCGGTGGCCGCGGCGCGGCGTCTGTCGCTGCGCTTCTCGGCGCGCAGGCCGATATAGAACACCACCAGGCCGCCAAGGGCGAGCCCGGCGCCGACCAGGCCACTGGAGGACCAGGGCGCACCGGCCTTGATGGTGACCCCGGCCAGATAGGCGCCCAGCGCATTGGCGCAGTTGAAGGCGGCGTGATTCATCGAGGCGGCCATGGTCTGGGCGTCGCCGGCCACGTCCATCAGGCGTGTCTGCAGCGCCGGACCCAGCGCCATGCTGGTGCCGACCAGACCGACGAACAGGATGCCGGTGTAGAGGTTGTCGGCGGCAAAGTAGAAGGCGCCCTGGACCACCAGGCACCACAGCAGGATGCGTGGCACCGCCTTCATCAGGTTCTTGTCTGCTGCCCGGGCGCCCACCAGATTGCCGATGATGCCGCCGATGCCGAAGATCGCCAGCACCCAGGGGCCGACCATCTCGGGCATGTCGGCCTGGGCGCGCAGGGTCGGTACCACATAGCTGAACACCGAGAACATGCCGCCAAAGCCGATGCTGGCCACGCCCAGGGTGTAGAGCACCCGCTGTTTGACCAGGGCGGTCAGTTCGCGCTTGGGGCTGGCCTTGACGTCATGCGGCTGGCGCGGCACGAACAGCTTGATCAGGCCCATGGTGACAAAGGCCACGACGCCCACCGCGAAGAAGGCGAACTGCCAGCCGAACCACTGGCCGGCCCAGGTGGCCAGCGGCGCGCCAATCACGATGGCGCTGGTCAGCCCCAGCATGACCCGGCTGATGGCTCGGGCGCGTTCTTCCACCGGTACCGCTGCTGCGGCCACCAGGGCGGCCACGCCGAAGTAGGCGCCGTGGGGCAGGCCGGCAAGAAAACGCAGACCGACAAAGGGCCAGAAGCTGGTCGCCAGGGCGCTGGCGATGTTGCCCACGGCGAACACCAGCATCAGGCAGATCAGTAGGGTGCGCCGGGGCACCCGCGCGGCTAGTGCCGAGATCAGTGGCGCACCGACCACTACCCCCAGGGCATAGGCGGAGATGGCGTAGCCGACGTCGGCGGCGCTGACCGACAGGTCCTGGGCGACACGCTCCATCAAGCCCATGATCACGAACTCGCTGGTACCGATGCCAAAGCCACCGAGGGCCAGGGCGAGCTCCGCCAGGCGAGGATGACGAGCTCTGAGATGGGTGATGGAGATTGCCATCGGGCCTCCTGGAAAACGAAAACGATCCCGATGGGTGTTGAGATCGTAAATTTACGACAAAAGTATAAGGCATCCGAAAGGTGGGTTCTAGCGCCGAAAACGTCAATCTTGTCGATTAGATAGGGCTAAAATGCGGGTAAGTGACGGTTATGTGTCGTCGAGCCGGGGCGCTCTCCAGCGCCACGGCGAGCTATCGTGTTGTTAATTTTACCACTGTGAAAAAGCGCTCAGCTTTAGCGCATTTCTGTTGAAGAAGTTTCACCTATACGCAGTGTACTGTTTTTCTGTGCTCTTTTTTTGACACGACCAGCAGGCTGATCTCTTCAATATTTTCCACTGCGCTTAATATTTACCTGAAAATCAATAGCCTGACGTGAATGTGCCGGCAGGTGATCGTACCGATGTCGAGGTGCTATTGTCGTGACGAGTGATGGCGGCGAGTGAGGAACGAACTACCTTAGTAGTTCAGTACCACCCGACTAAGTCCGTTGAGCCCCATTCCTCGGTTCAGCGGCGGTCGTCGTGGCGACGCCGAAACCGATGGTTCGGCGCACGCGTTGACGGCAGGGAGTCGACATGAAAGTCGAACTGCATCAGGCAAGGAGCGGCGACGCGACGCTGACCGAGCGCGTCGAGAAAGCCGGTGGCTGGCTGGTGGAGGCTGGACGCAAACGGCTGCTGGTCGCCGCCAACGCCCGCTGGCGGGCCGTCCGCGAGGCCACCAGCCTGCATGACGCCGATGACACGATGGTCCAGGACCTGGGCCAGGGAAGGCTGCACGGTGTCTGCCAGAAGGGCCGGCTGTTCCAGCAGGCCCATCCCGAGGTCCCGGTGCTGCTGGATGCGGGGCGCTATCTGGTGGTGGACCTGCCCAGGTCCGAGGCCAACAGGATCAACAAGCCCCTTGAGCAAAGTGAAGCGCCCTGCTTCCGCCTGTTCCCTTTAAGCGAATCGACCCGTCTGTTTCGCCAGGTTGCGCCTCGTCGCGACGCCGCAGGATCCCGGGCCGTCGACGCTGTCGTCGCGTCGGCCTCTCAGGCCCGCTACGTCACCCTGCTGAGTCAGCTGGTGTCCTATCCGACGCGCCTATCATCGAGCGCCGAGTACGCCCAGGCGGTGGACTGGGCCGAGTCTCAGCTGACCACGGCGGGGCTGGCCGTGGATCGCCAGCAGGTATCGCTGCCCGGCGGCGCCAGCAGCATCAACCTGCTGGCGCGGCTGCCGGGGCAGGCCGCCAGCCCCCGTCACTGGCTGGTGGTCGCTCACCTGGACAGCGTCAACCATCAGGGCGGTCCGTCCGCACCGGCGCCGGGCGCCGACGACAACGCCAGTGGCTCGGCGGCGCTGATGCTGATGGCCGAGGTGCTGGCCGGGCAGCGTTTCGATGATGACCTGAGCTTTGTGCTGTTCGGCGGCGAGGAGCAGGGGCTGCACGGTAGCCGCCAGTTCGTGGCGGGACTCTCCGCTGCCGAGCGGGGGCGCATCGCCGGGGTGCTCAATATGGACATGATCGGCTCGATCAACGCCACACCGGCGGCGGTACTGCTGGAAGGCGCGCCCCTCAGCCAGGACATGATTGATGGCCTGAGTGCGGCGGGAGGCCGCTTCACCGATCTCGAACTGCAGGTCTCGCTCAACCCCTTTGCCAGTGATCATGTGCCCTTTATCGACGACGGCATCCCCGCCGTGCTGACCATCGAAGGGGCCGACGGCGCCAATGACGCCATCCACGGACCGAACGATGTACTGGCCACGGTGGATCCGTCCTACGCCATGAAGATCGTGGCAATGAACCTGGGGTTTGTGGCCACCAGCGCTGGCCTGCACGCGGTTGACGCCCCGCCCCTGCCGGAATGCCACTGTCGTGGCGACGAGCGCCACCACCTGGGCGACCCCTGGCGCCAGCTCGAGGCCCACCATGAAGCACTGCTGGCCCAGTATCGTCGCTGGCAGGGACAAGGTGTCTGGTCGGCACAGTTGGACGCCGGCTGGCGTCAGGCCTGGCAGCGGTTGGAGTTGCTGCGCTCGCGCAGGGAATGGGAGCGACGGTCTCGGTCAACAGGCCGTTGAACGAGCCAGTGGCAAGGCCGCTCACCCAGCCACTCACTCAGCCATTCACCCAGCCAGTGATCGAGTGACGCCCCGGCGAGACGAGAACAGGCAAGACAAGATCAGGTAAAGCAAGACAAGACCGATCAGGAGGATGTGATGCCAAAGGAACTGTGCGGAGACTGGATCGAGATGCGCGAGGAAGGCATCGGCGACTGCACGGTGCTGCGGCACCCGGATTCGCCGGCTGTCACCCCCTCGCGGATGCCGCGAAGGCGCCTGTGTCTGCACCAGGACGGCGCCGTCGAGCTCCACACCGGAGACGCCGCCGACCGCCTTGCCTGCGATGCCCGTGGCCAGTGGCGGCGTGATGGCGATCAACTGCACCTGACACTGCCCGGTTGGGACGGTGACTACGATATCGATGCGCTGGAGGACGATCTTCTGATCATTACCCGTCATTGAGGCCTCCAACGCCGCCAATACCGTGCGTTGTGGGGCCACTTGAGGCCAGTTGCTGGCCATTGAACCTGTACTCACGACGCCGACCGGCTGGCCGGCGGGGAGGCTTGCATGTCCGATAACACCACCCATCCGGAACGGTGTCGCTGTTGTGGCACCATGGCGGTTCACCGGCGACTGCTGGACCAGGACCCCGGTTATGCCAGGCGGCGATCGCGCATCGAGGAACACGCCTTTCGCGCCATGCGTGGCACCATCGTCCAGCGTCCGGGGTGCACCCGCATCCCGGTGGTCGTCCACGTGGTCTACAACACCGACGAGCAGAATATCTCGCGGGAGCAGATCGACAGCCAGATCGAGATCCTCAATGAGGACTTTCGCAAGGCCAATGCCGACGTCTCGACGGTACCTGCGCCCTTCGCGCCGGTGGCCGCCGATGCCAGGCTATTGTTTGCGCTGGCCACCAGCGATCCCGACGGCAACCCCACCGATGGCATCACCCGCACCCGCACCGACGTCAGCGGTTTTGTCGATGACGACAAGGTCAAGGCCGACGCCAGCGGCGGCAAGGATGCCTGGCCCGCAGACGAATACCTCAATATCTGGGTCTGCCCGCTTTCCGGTGGCCTGCTCGGCTACGCCCAGTTCCCCGGCGGACCCGCCGCCACCGACGGCGTGGTGGTGACCTACACCGGCTTCGGCAACATGGGCACCGCCCGGGCGCCGTTCGACCTGGGGCGCACCACTACCCACGAGATAGGCCACTGGCTCAATCTCTTTCATATCTGGGGAGACGACGGCACCGGCTGCTCTGGCTCGGACTTCGTCGACGACACCCCCAACCAGGGCGGCGCCAACCTGGGCAAGCCGACTTTTCCCAAGGTGTCCTGCGACAACGGCCCCGATGGCGACATGTTCATGAACTACATGGACTACGTCGACGACGACACCATGGTGATGTTCACCGAGGGCCAGGTGGCACGAATGCAGGCCTGCCTGGATGGCCCCCGCAGCGCCATCGGCGAGATGGTGTCGTGCACGCCGTTGCACCCCAAGGCGCTGCCGAAGGACACCCCCAAGGAGTTCACCAAGGAACCGATCAAGGAACCGCCAAAAGAGCGGCCCAAGGATAACCCCAAGGAGTTCGTCAAGGAGCCGGTCAAGGAGAGCGTCAAGGAGGGACCGAAGGACCTGATCAAGGATGGCGGCAAAGACGGGATCAAGGATGGCATCAAGGACGGCATCAAGGATGGCATCAAGGACGGCGGCAAGGAGTTGCCCAAGGACAACCCCAAGGACTTTGGCAAGGATCCAGGCCTGGAGCCGGGCAAATGGAAGCCGCTTGACCCGCCTCCCAAGCAGATCTTCGAAGTGCCGACCAAGCAACTGGTGGAAGGCCCCGTGGGCGGCAAGCAGGCCTTCGAGAATCCGCTACCGGGGGGCTGGGGCAACCAGCCCGTCCAGCCGATGCAACCAATGCAACCAGCCCAGCCGCTGCAGCCCTTTGTGCTGGCCACCGGTCAGGCGCCGTCGGGCGCCTCGCTCAAGCCGCCGGTGGCGGACGGCGGAGGCGAGCAGGATCAGAGCCAGGCGTTGCTTGGCGAGTACGCTCAACTGCTGGCGCAGTACGCCCAGCTCTACCAGCAGGGCATGCTCGATCAGCAGGGGATGCTGGCCTGGCAGCAGGCCTGGGCGGCCTACGTGCAGCTTGGTGGACGGTGAGCGATGACAGGACCCGCGGGCACCCTGTCGGTGCCCGCCTTTTTCGAGGGAGCCGAGCATGATCCTGATCCTGTCGTTTGCCGACAATGCCCATGTCGAGCGGGTACTGCCCCATCTTCACTCGCCGGTGGAGGTGATCGACGTCGCCGACTTCCCCCGGCGCCTGGGAATCCTGGCCTACGCAGGTGCCAGCGGTGACAGCCTGTGGCTGGAACTTGGCGACGGGCGCCGGCTGGCGCTGGACGAGGTGCGCTCGGTATGGAACCGGCGCATCCGTTCCTTTGACCTGGACCCCGCCCTGGGCGACGGCACCGAACGGCTGTTTGCCTGGTCCGAGACCCAGGAGGCGGTGCTTGGTCTGTGGTATGCCCTGGATAGCTTCTGGATGAACCATCCGCTGGCCGACGAACGCGCCCAGCGCAAGCTGACCCAGCATCGTCTGGCCCACCGGCTGGGGCTCGAGATTCCCGATACCCTGATCACCAATCGCCCGGACGCCGCTGCCGAGTTTATCGCCCGCCACGGCGACGGTGGAGTGGTACGCAAGGCCTTTCGCAATATCGTCGAGGCGCCGCGAGAGACCCTCAAGGTCGGCCAGGACGAGATGGCCAGGCTCGAGGCGGTTCGTCTGGCGCCGGTGATCTTTCAGGAATACATCCCGCTGGCGCTGGACCTGCGCGTCACCGCGGTGGCCGGCGAGATGTTCACGACCGCCTTCAGGAGCGAGCCGCAGTACGAGGTCGACTACCGCAGTGGCGTGGGTAGCGCCGAGGTTTTCCCCTATACCCTGCCGGATGAGGTGGAGGCGGGACTGCGCGCGCTGATGAGAGAGCTTGGACTGGCCTACGGCGCCATCGATCTAAGGGTCACACCCGAGGGGCGCCATGTGTTCTTCGAGGTCAATCCGGCCGGCGAGTACCAGTTCGCCAGCGAACGCAGCGGCCAGCCGATTCCCCAGGCCATCGCCGCCGCCCTGGAGCGCGGCGGCGGCGAGTGGTGACGTCCCCGGCCGGTGGCAGCAGGGCCCCCGGTCGGTGGGATCAGGGCCCCCGGCCGGTATCAGGTCAGTAGGGTCCCTGGGACCCGTCGCCAGGGCTGGTGGATGAGTCTTCCTGCGAATCGGCCGCCTGCGGGCCAAGCGCAAACTCCGATGCACGCTGGCGCACCGCCTGCATCATCAGGCTGACGTCGAGCCCCACCGCCACGAAGCTGGCACCAAGGGAGAGATAGTGTCTGGCAAGCTCCGGGTCACCGGTGAGCACGCCGGCGGCCTTGCCGCTGGCAACGATGCGGGCGATGGCCTCGTCGATGGCGGCCTGGACCTCGGGATGGCCCGCGTCACCGAGATGGCCCATGGAAGCGGCCAGGTCGGCGGGCCCGACAAAGACCCCGTCGACGCCGTCCACCGCGCAGATCGCCTCGAGGTTATCCAGCGCGGTCACGCTCTCCGCCTGGAGCAGCAGGCAGATCTCGTCGTTGGCTCGATGCACATAGTCAGGCCGTGCATTCCAGCGTGACGCCCGGACGATAGCGGAGGCTTCACCTCGCACCCCGTCCGGTGGGTAGCGGGTGGCGGCGACCATGGCGCGGGCCTGCTCCGGGGTGTCGATCATCGGCACCAGCAGGGTCTGGGCGCCGATGTCCAGCAGTTGCTTGATCCGCGCCGTCTCGCCGTTCACCACCCGAACCACCGGGTGGCTGTCGTAGGCGGCGACCGCCTGCAGCTGGGCGAGCATGGAGCGCACATCATTGGGGCCGTGTTCGCCGTCGATCAGCAGCCAGTCGAAGCCGGCGCTGGCGCACATCTCTGCGCAGTAGGGGTCGCCCAGCGACAGCCACAGGCCGATTCTGGCCTGGCCACTGGCCATGGCGGTCTTGAAGGGATTGCCGGCGGGGACACCCGCGCAGTGGGAAGGGGTCATGGGCAGCGTCCTTGATGAGTGTCAATCGTCCAGCATCGCCTTGAGCCGACGGAACACCCCGGGGTCCTGGCGCAGCCCGTCGTGCTCGTACTCGTTGGTGATCCAGTAGCGTAGCCGCGGGATCGCCTCGGCGGTGGCCAGCGACAGCTCGGCGTCCACGTACATGTCGTCGAAGTAGATCAGCGCCGCCACCGGCACCCGGTTGGCGGCGAGCTGTCTGGCGTCGTAGAAGGGGCTGGCCAGAGGTCGCCGGGCCAGCTGGTGTACCGCCCCACGGAAGGGCTTGAGGGCACGAATCTCGTCGAACATCCAGGGGTAGATCATCTCGCCGGTCAGCCTGAGCGGGCGATGACGCTCGTCGAACTGTGGCCCCTGCTGGCGCTCGGCGGCCCAGTCGCACAGGCGCTCAGGATTGGCGTAGATGTTCTCGTGGATGGCGCCGAACAGCGGATTCTCGTCGAAGCCGGTCAGCGTCATCACCTCCACCAGGAAGTGATGGTTGAGCGCGCTTCGCGTGTCGTCGCTGAAGGCCTCCTCGAGCAGCCAGTGGAGCTGCTCGGCGCCGTCACCCATGCCCAGCATCAGTCCCAGGCTCTGGAAGCGGCGCACGCTCAGTCGGTCGCCGTCGGGCAGGCGGACATCGTGGTCCAGCAGATGGTCGGCGATGGCGTCGATCCGCTCGCGATCATCGGGAAAGCGCGCCAGATACGCCTCAAGCTTGCGCTCCACCCGACGGTGGGTGCGGCGGTAGACCTCGTCGGGGTCGGCGTCGAGCGCCGGCAAGCCGCCGGTGATATAGCAGCGGCTCAGTCCCTGGGGCGCGTAGGACAGGTAGGTCAGGGTCAGAAATCCGCCGTAGCTCTGGCCCAGCGTGGTCCAGGTGGCGCCCTGGTAGCGGGTCTTGCGCAGGTGCTCGAAGTCCGCGACCACCGCATGGGCGTCGAAGCAGGCCAGGTAGTCACCGCCTGCCTCGTCACTGTCGAAGGCGGCCATGGTGGCCTCGGTGATGCGCGAACTGCGTCCGGTGCCACGCTGGTCGGGCAGGATCACCCGATAGTGCTTGAGCGCCTCGTGCAGCCATCCCGGTCCATTGGCGGTGGGGCGTGGCGACTTGCCGCCGGGGCCACCCTGCAGGAACAGCAACAGCGGTAGCTCCTCGTCGACAAGGTCTGACGCACAGACCTCGCGGTAGAACAGGCTCAGGGTCTCGCCGCTGTCCGGGTGGGACCAGTCCAGCGGCACCTCGAGGCGATGGTCGCTGATGGAAAGGCCCGGGATGGCGTGGTCGGAAGGCATGCCTGCATCCTGTGTCGAGAGAGTGTCGAAAGAGTGCCGAAAGAGACAAGGTCGGCCAGCTTCTTGTTGCCAGCGCTGGCCGACCCTGGCGGTAGCTCAGTCCGCGCCGCGCATGGCCCGGCGAATGAACGGCAGGCAGGCCGCCAGTAGCAGGGCGCTGACGCCACCAATGGCTGCCATGGCAATAAAGTAGCCGACTTCGGTGTCCTCGGTATAGAAGGCGCCGAGCTTGCCGCCGGCGGCGAAGCCGAGCGCCAGCGAGAGAAAGAACAGCGCCATCATCTGGGTCTGGAAGGCCCGCGGCGCGAGCTTGGTGGTCACCGACAGCCCGATCGGCGACAGGCACAGCTCCGAGGCGGTGAAGCCCAGCAGCAACAGCACCAGCATGGCCAGCGGCATGTTCGACCCTTCGCTGCCGAGAAACGGCAGGTAGCCGAGGAAGGTGGCGCCGATGATCGCCATGGCGATCACGAACTTGCCGGCCGACGACGGCTGGCGCTTGCCCAGCGTCGTCCACAACCAGGCGAACACCCCCGAGAACAGGATGATGGTCAGCGCCTGCACCGATACCAGCCAACCCACCGGAATCTCCCAGCCGAACAGGCTGCGATCCACGCGCTGATCGAAGAAGGCGGTGATCACGGTGTAGGACTGGCTGTACAGCGCCCAGTAGGCGGCGCTGGTCAGAAACAGCGGAATGAACGCCAGCACCCGGCTGCGTTCCTCGGGGCTTACGTGGGTGGAGCGCAGGATCACCGCAAAGTAGCAGAGCGCCGCTACAGCGATGATGCCAAGCATCACCCCGGACAGATTGTCGGCACGAATCCAGCCCGCCAGGGCCGCGCCGACCACGAGGGCGAGCACCACCAGGGCGATACCCAGGTAGCGCTTGAGGGTCGCTGGCGCGATGGGGTCCGGCGCGGCCTTCTGATCATCGGGCAGCCCCTTGCGTCCCGCCGTGTACTGGGCCAGACCGATCGCCATGCCCACGGCGGCGATGCCGAAGCCATAGTGGAAGCCGGCGTTCTGCTGCAGCAGACCTGTCAGCAGCGGGCCGACGAAGCCGCCGATATTGATACCCAGATAGAAGATCGAGAAGCCGGCGTCGCGCCGGGGGCTGCCGGGCTCGTACAGGGACCCCACTAGCGCCGAGCAGGTGGCCTTGACCCCGCCGCTGCCCAGCGCCACCAGAATCAGGCCGGCGGTGACGCCGTAGACACCGGGCAGGATGGCCAGGGCGATATGCCCGAGCATGACCACAATGCCCGAATAGAACAGGGTGCGTTCGGCGCCGAACACCCGGTCGGCGAACCAGCCGCCGAGGATGGTGGCCAGATAGACCGAACTGCCGTAGGCACCGACGATACCGATGGCCACCGACTGGTCGATCGCCAGGCCCCCACGGCTGGCCTCGTAGTACAGGTAGATCAACAGGATCGCCTGCATGCCATAGAACGAAAAGCGCTCCCACACCTCCATGCCGAACAGGGTGGCGAGAGGCCAGGGATGGCCGAAGAAGCGGCGTTTGCCGCTGTCGCCGTGCTGGCGGGCGGCGGCCTTGGTGGTTTTCATCGGGAGCTCCTGCTTTGACGAGAAAATCGGAACGAAAAATACATTTTCCGCCCATGAAAACCCTAAAGCGTTGCGAATTACAGGGCAAAACCCATGTCCGCGATCGGAAAGGCCACGACGAAAAACGACAAGCGGGAGCGAGGACGTTGGCTCACAGCAAAACGAGCGGAACTGCTGCTGCACAGTGATGCTCTGGAGACAGCCCGTCGTGGGGGAGAAGGCCTGCCTGGCTGGGCGGCACGGGCCCCGCCCCTTTCGACGCATAGCCCGCCCCTTTCGGCGCATAGGTAGTACACGTTTAGCGTGCTACTATCCGCGCAAATGTGCAGGGATAACGTCAGAAGGCGACATGATAAGAACGTTTTTCAAGAAAAAGGTGGCCGAAACGCCACTGGGGAGCATCACCGTCCAGGACCGGACCATCACCGATCTGACGCCTCTGGGCAGCAAGCATTCTCCCGGCATGACCAAGGCCGGCCGGCTGTCGTTTGCCGGCTGGATGAACGGTCGCAAGGTCAAGGTCTATAGCGCCTTCTCGCCGCGTCAGATCGCGTTGAGTCACGCCATTCGCGAACTGCCGGCGTCGGGGCTCAGCTTCCCGGCGATACTCGCCCACGACGACGAGCTGGTCGTCGAAGAGTGGATCCAGGGGCCGTCTCTCAAGCAGATCGAACGCTCCCGGGCAGACAAGGCGCCTATCGCTGCGGCGGCGGAGGCGGTGAATCGCTTTCTCGAGATGACGCAGTCGGACGAGCGTTTTCGCGCCCTGGCCGACGAGCACGCCGGGGCCTTCTGCTACATCGACGACTACCTGCTCAGACGGGTGGACGGCTGGAAGCACCTGGATGCGATCGGTAGCTTTCTGGCCCGCTGGCAGCGTGAGGACGACCGCCACCGCGCAGCGGTGGGCGCCAGGCTCAGCCATCCTGACCTGTCGCTGGCCAATATCGTGATGGAAGAAGGCAGCGGCCGCTTTGTGGTGATCGACAACGAACTGGTCGGAGTCGGCCCGGGCTGGGTCATCGACTGGCACAATTCCTTCCTCAAGCGGCGCAGCATGGCCGACGCCCCCGTCGTGCCCGAGGCCATCCGCCCCTTCATCGACCTGACCTGGCGCCTGCGTCTGCTTGGATCCGCGCTGTCCACCGGCAAGCTCCATCGCGCCATCGAGCAACTGGACGCCGAGACCGCGCCGAGCTGGTAATGCCCACAACAAGGCGCTGCAGGCCTCCGCCGGCAGTGCCTTCCCGCCTCTCGATTGCTTTCCTTCCCGTCGAGTCCCAGGCCGGGGTTCGACTACCTGCTCCGCAGGCCCCATACCCCACCATTGGCTAGTTGCCATTTGCGCTGCGAGTAAGGTTGTGCTTTATTGTTCACATCGCACGCAGAATTGCGTGCAATCCTGATAAGGCCGCCAGACGGTCGATAACAACACCAACAATCAGGGTCGTCACTTGCTTGGCGACCTCAGGAGAAACGGGATGCTCCCGCAGCGTGATCTGGTCGGCTACGCCGATACTCCCCCCACCGGGGCCTGGCCCAATGGCGCCCGCCTGGCGGTCAATATCGTGGTCAACTACGAGGAGGGCTCTGAAAGGTCCTTCGCCATGGGCGACGACGACCAGGAGTCGATGACCGAGTGGGGGAGTTACGTAACTCCCGCCGGCACCCGTAATCTGGCGATGGAGTCGATGTACGAGTACGGCTCGCGGGTCGGCATCTGGCGCATCCTCGACATCCTGCGCGAGGCCGACGTGCGTTCGACCTTCTTTGCCTGCGCGGTGGCGCTGGAGCAGAACCCCCGCGTTGCCCGTGTCGCCAGCGCCGATGGCCACGAATTCTGCAGCCACGGCTATCGCTGGGAGGAGGTCTTTCGCCTCAGCGAAGACGAGGAACGCGAGCATATCCGCCTGGCCATCGAGTCGATCACCGCCACCACAGGCAAGCGCCCGGTGGGCTGGTACTGCCGCTACGGACCCAGCGTGCGCACCCGGCGCCTTTTGGTAGAAGAGGGTGGCTTCCTCTACGACTCCGACGCCTACAACGACGACGTACCCTACTTCACCGAGGTGGCGGGCAGTCGTCAGCTGGTGGTGCCCTACACCACCGACATGAATGACTTCCGCTTCTGGCTTTCTCCTGGGCTTACCTCGGGGCGCGAGTTTCTCGACAACCTCAAGGAAGGCTTCGACGTGCTGTTCGAGGAGTCGGCCCGCGGCCCCAGGATGATGTCCGTCGGCCTGCATCCGCGCATGGTCGGGCGCCCCGGCAAGATTCGTGCGCTCAAGGACTTTATTGCCTATGCACAGGCCCACGAGGGCGTATGGTTCGCCACCCGTGAAGAGATCGCCCGGGCCTGGCTTGCCCGGGAAGGTGAAGCGACCGGCGCCGTCTGACGTCGCCGATGAACCCCGTGTTTTCTGCTGTACCCGCAACAACGACAATAACCAGAGGAAATATCCCATGAGCCTTTTCTACAAGACCTTCTCCAAGACCTTCTCCAAGCGTTCCCTGGTGCTGGCCACCGCCCTTTCCGCCGGTCTGGCAGCAGGCGGCGTGATGGCCGAAACCCTCAAGGTCGGTGCCAACATCGGCAACCTGCCCTGGGAGTTCCAGGACGACAGCGGTGACTACGTCGGCTTCGAGATCGACCTGGTCAACGAGGTCGGCAGCCGCCTGGGCTACGACGAGGTGGAGATCAGCAACATTCCGTTCAATGGCCTGTTCTCGGCGGTACAGTCCGGGCGTATCGACGTGGCGGTGTCCTCCATCACCATCACCGACGAGCGTTTGGAGTCGGTGTCCTTCGCCCAGCCCTACTACGACAGCGACCAGTCCCTGGCGACCCACACCAGCAAGGGCATCAGCGGGCTCGAGGACCTGGACGGCAAGGTGGTCGGCGTCGATACCGGCTCCACCGGCGACATCTGGACCAGCGAGAACCAGGAGCAGTACGGCATCAAGGAAATCCGTCGTTATGAAGGCCTGCAGCCGGCCATGCTGGACCTGTCCAGCGGCCGCCTGGATGCCTACATCTCCGACATTCCGGCGGTGCAGTACTACGTGCGTGACAAGCCCAGCCTCGAGGTGGTCAGCCGCATCCCCAGCGGTGAGCAGTACTCGATGATGTTCGCCAAGGACGCCGAGCTTGCCGCCAAGGCCAGCGAAGTGATCAGCGAACTCAAGCAGGAAGGCTTTGTCGCCGAGCTGCACGAGACTTGGTTCGGCGCCGCTCCGGATGCCGGCACCAGCACCGTCGAAGTGCGCGATATGCCTTCCGCCCAGTAAACCTGGCCCAGCAAGTCCCGTGGCCGCGGCGGTGACCGCCGCGGCCAGCGTATTACCCTCGATCGTGGAGACGATCCATGGACCTGGTCCAGACATTCTTCAACTGGGAGGTGCTGGTGCGCACCTTCCCGATGCTCCTGCAGGGGCTCGGCATGACCCTGATGCTGGGCTTTCTGAGCATCCTGCTGGGGCTGATCGGCGGGCTGGGGCTGGCGCTGTTGCGCCTCTACGGCCCCAAGCCGCTGCGTTTTCTCACCATCGCCTACATCGACGTCTTTCGCTCACTGCCGGTGCTGGTGTGGCTGGTTATCGTCTACTACGCGCTGCCGTTCGTCGGCATCACCCTGTCACCGTTCGCCGCGGCCTGTACCGCCCTGACCATGATCTCCAGCGCCTACGCCGCCGAGATCTACCGCGCCGGTATCGAGGCGGTGCCACGGGGCCAGTTCGAGGCCGCCCAGTCGATCGGCCTTAGCCAGTATCGGGTGATGTGCGACGTGGTCCTGCCCCAGGCGATCCGGCTGATCATTCCGCCGCTGACCAGCAACTGCATCAACGTGATGAAGGACACCGCCCTGGCCTCGGTGGTGGCCATGCCCGACCTGCTCAAGCAGGCCACCCAGGCCCAGGCGCTGGCGGCCAACCCGACACCGCTGATCGGCGCGGCGCTACTCTACCTGGCGGTGCTGCTGCCACTGGTGCGCCTGGTCGGTCTGCTCGAGAAACGCTTCGCCCAGGGCCGGGCCTGACAGGAGAACTGCCATGATCAATGAAACCCGGACAACCCAGGGCACTACCCAGGGCACTACCCTTCCCCCGCTCGAGGCTGGTCTGCCCGAGGCGCCCAGAGCGATCATCTCGCTCGAAGGGGTCAATAAGTACTACGGCGACTTCCACGCCCTCAAGAACATCGACCTCAAGGTACGCGAAGGCGAGGTGGTGGCGATCCTCGGCCCGTCGGGCTCCGGCAAGTCGACGCTGATCCGCTGCATCAATCATCTGGAGGCCTACAGCGCCGGCGACATCTACGTCGACAGCGTGCGGGTCCAGCCCGGCCCCGAGCTGATCGAGGTGCGCAAGGACGTCGGCATGGTGTTCCAGAGCTTCAACCTGTTTCCCAACATGACGGTGCTGGAGAACGTGACCCTGGGACCGATCCGGGTGCGTGGCATGAGCCCGGGGGATGCCCAGGCGCGGGCCAAGGAGTTGCTGGAAAAGGTCGGCATCGCCGAGCAGATGTACAAGTATCCAAGCGCCCTGTCCGGCGGTCAGCAGCAGCGGGTCGGCATCGCCCGGGCGCTGGCCAATGAACCGCGCGTGTTGCTGTTCGATGAGCCCACCTCGGCGCTGGACCCGGAGATGGTCGGCGAGGTGCTCGACGTCATCAAGACCCTGGCCGGCACCGGCGTGACCATGCTGCTGGTGACCCACGAGATGGGCTTCGCCCGCCATGTCGCCGACCGGGTGATCTTTATGGAGGCTGGCCAGATCGTCGAGGAAGGCGCTCCCGAACAGATCTTCTCGGCGCCGCAGGAAGACCGAACCCGCGCCTTTTTCCAGTCGGTGCTGGCTCACTGAGTCGTGGCGCCTGTTCGACGGCTGGCTCGGCTCTTGTTTCGCCCCAGCCTTGTCTCTCGACGTCCATGTATCGCCTCTCGATCCCTATTCAAGGACTTCCCATGTCACTCGATTCATCCTCAGACGCTCGCCTTGATCTGACACACGTCAGAGCCCAGTTTCCCTCGCTTGAAAGCGACTGGGTGTTCATGGACAACGCCGGCGGCGCCCAGGTGCCGAAGATGGTGGTGGAACGCATCAGCGACTATCTGCTGGGCGACAACGTGCAGCTCGGCGCGAGCTACGCCCCCAGCCAGAATTCCAAGGCCAAGGTCGACGCCGGTCGCCAGGCGGTGGCGACGCTGGTCAATGCTCGCCACGTGGAAGAGCTGGTGTTCGGTCCCAGTTCGACCATCCAGTTCCGCCTGCTGGCCGACGCCATGGCCAGCCAGTTCGCCCCGGGCGACGAGATCATCGTCACCAACACCGACCACGAGAGCCACGTCGGCCCCTGGATGCGCCTCGAGCAGCGCGGCGTCAAGCTGCGCTTCTGGAACTGCAATCCCGAGACCCTGGAGCTGGAGCTGGATACCCTGGCGGAACTGCTCAACGAGCGCACTCGTCTGGTCTGCGTGACCCACGTCTCCAACCTGCTCGGCACCATCAATCCGATCAAGCGGATCGCTGCCATGGCCCACGACGCCGGTGCTCGCATCTGTGTCGATGGGGTGGCCTTCGCCCCCCACCGAGCCATCGACGTCCAGGACTGGGATGTCGACTACTACGGTTTCAGTCTGTACAAGGTATTCGGTCCCCACCACGCGGTGCTCTATGTGAAAAAGGAGTGCCTGCTGGAGCTGGATAATATCTACCATCACTTCTTCACGCGTGAGCAGATTCCAGGAAAGATGGAGCCGGGAAATCCCAACTACGAGCTGACCTACGCCGCGACCGGTATCCTGGATTATCTGACCTCGCTGACGGGCGATAATGGTGAAGGTGACAAGCGGAAAAAGCTGGAAATATCCTTCGATGCCATCGCCAATCATGAAGCGATATTGAGCAAGAAACTGCTCGATTATCTCTCTGGAAAAGAAGGCGTTCGCATCATCGGAAGGCGGGATGCCGATATCGAACATCGCGTCGCGACCATCAGCTTTACTGTGGAAGGGCATCAGTCTGACGAGATCGTGCGCAAGATCGACGAGGCCAAGGTAGGAATCCGCTACGGCGACTTCTACGCCCGCCGCCTGACCGAGGACCTCGGTCTGATGGACATCCAGGGCGTGGTGCGGGTGTCCATGGTGCATTACAACACCGAGGCCGAGGTGGATCGACTGATCGAGGCGCTGGACGCAGCGCTCTGAGGGTGTGGGCCAGAAGCTGACAATGACGTCGTGGAAATGCACAAAAGGGGCTTCTGGCCCCTTTTCTGCTACGCATGTCCCATGCTCAGGGCCGGCCTTGTCTCCTGCTTACGCGGGTTTTTCGGTATGGCCGGCCCTTTAGCCCAGCGGATCGTCGATGTCGATATCGTAGATGTTGGCCTCGGCGCGGCGGCGCTCGGACAGGTCCAGGCTGTAGAAGATGTGGCGACAGTGCTCCATCATCGACGCGGCGGCGCCCTCGGCGTCGCGCTTCTCGATCAGGTCGACCAGGGACTGGTGCTCGTGGGTCAGGCACAGCACACCGGTTGAGCGTTCGTAGAGCGACTGGATGATACAGAAGCGTCGAATGATCGGACGCACGATGGCGATCAGCTCGTCGTTGCCGGTCAGCTCTGCCAGCATCAGGTGAAAGTCGCCGGAGATGCGATTGACGCTGGGTTGGTGCTCCTCGAACACCCGATGCTCCAGCGCCAGGTGGTGGCGCAGGGTGGCGATGCCTTCGGCGTCGATGCGCTCGCAGGCGATCCGCGCTACCGCAGCCTCGATATGCAGCCGTGTCTCGAAGATATCGTAGGCTTCCTTCACCGACGGCAGCGAGACGAAGGCGCCCCGGTGCATCTCGAAGCGAACCAGGCGTTCCGCCGTCAGCCGGTTCAGCGCGCGACGTACCCGGCTACGTGGCGTCTTGAAGGCGCTGGCGAGCTTGGCCTCGTTCAAACGCTCGCCAGGACGCAGACGCTTGTCGATCAGGGCGTCGACGATGCGATCATAGACGAGCTCCTCGGCCAGGGCTTCCGGCTTGGATGGTGCAGCGGAGGTGGCGTCACTCGTCATGGCATTGTCTCGCCAGAAGGCTCGCCCATCATCAGGGAAAAATCACCGGGATGGTTGAGCATTGTGAAAGGTGAAATAGCGTCAATTTACGGCCGTCGTGCAAGGGACAGATTATCACGATGTCGCTCGAACGGTAACGTTGGATCGACCAAAGTTCAGGCGCCCAGTGTGCTGCATTTTTGCCATCCGGTCAGCCAGGGCGTACTACTATGAGCAAGCTTCTCGATAACTCCGGACGAACCAGGAAGGATCGGGTAGCGTCCCTTGCCTCGTTCTGGCGCCCGGCTGGGGGTGAGGTTCGCTGTTCCGCTGCCACCAAGGACCGATCAGATGCACACATTGAAGCCTTCCAGCAAGGCCAGCGTGGCGGTATTTGACGACGCCCTGATGAGTCAGGTGCGCGCTCGCTTTCACCACGTCGACCGCTGCCCCTACACCGGCCCCCGGATATTCTTCGAAAACGCCGGCGGTTCCCTGACGCTAAAGGCCGTGGTGGCGCGCATGGCCGAGGTTGCAGCACTACCGGACAACGAGCATCGCGACAACGACGCTTCCCGGGCCATTTCGTGCATGATCGATGACGGTCGCGATGCCATGGCCAGCCTGCTGGGGGTGGAGGACGGCACCGTGTTTGGCGGCGAGACCGGGACCGAGTGCCTGTTCCGGGTGATTCGCGCCGCCGCCAATGCCGCGCCAGCGGGGGGCAACATCGTTGCTTGTGAGCTCGAGCATCCCGCCACCTTTGATGCCACCGCGCAGTGGGCGAGGCGCACCGGCAGGCAGCGGCTGACGGTGCCCTTCGATCCGCATCAGGGGCGCGCCACCGCCGAGGACTATGCCCGCGTCGTGACGCCAGAGACCCGCGTGGCCACCATTTTGCACACCAGCCCGGTGACCGGCATGACCCAGGACGTGGCCGCCATCACCGAGGCGATTCGCGCCATCGCACCGGACTGCTACACCATCGTCGATGGCATCCAGCATGCCCCCCATGGTGCCCTGGCGGTATCGCACTACGGCGTCGATGCCTACGCGGTGTCGCTGTACAAGGTGTTCTGCCCGTTCAACGACGGCTACGCTTGGGTCTCGCCGCGACTGGGTTGCGCCGATCACGACCGCCTGGCGGGCAAGCCGGAAGACGCCTGGGAGCTCGGTAGCCGCGATCCTGCCGCCTGGGCCGGCGCCCACGAGATGGTCCGCTATCTCGAGTGGCTGGGAGGACACTTCACCGAGGAAACTGGCCGCCGGCAGCGGCTGCTGGCCGCCGGCCAGGCCATGCATGATCAGGAGGCGGCGCTGATGGGTCGGCTGATTGATGGCGCCGATGGTGTCACCGGACTCAGGGACCTGCCCGGCGTGACTCTGATCGGCGAGGCGGATTCGCCCTGGCGGGAGGGGGCGGTCTCGTTTTGCGTGAAGGACCGAGACGCACTGGAGATCGTCGCCGAGCTTGGCGAGCGTGGTATCCGCGTCCACGCCCGCAAGGACGACGCCTACTCCGGCAATATTCTGCGCCCCCTGGGCTTGCCCTCGGTCACCCGGGTGTCATTGGCCCACTACAACACCCCACTCGAAGTGGACGCCTGTCTGGCGGCGCTGAAGGACGTCCTCGGAGCCTGAATCTGGCGGCCCCGCCGAATTGCCCATTCCGGGCGCCGCTGATCAGACCTGGCTTGCCAGGACACCGTGTTCAGGAGATGGCTTCGACGCGCACTCGCCGAAGACACGCTTGGCGCAGCCCTGGCAGACGTCTGGGTTCAGAACCGGCGTAATCGAGGCAATGGCCGCCTCGGGATTTTCGAAAAAGCGAGCTTCGCCGATTCTCTTCAGATCCCCGCGACGGCGCAGCTCATCCATCACCGTGCCCTTGAGCGAGCTGATCATCAGCTCGCCCCCCTGGTCCGTCAGGCGCCGGACCTCCTGCAGCAGCATCTCCACGCCCGCCGTATCGATGAAGTTGATGCCCTTGCCGATGATCAGCGCACGGGAGCCCGGCTCTGCGGTGAAGGCGCGAAGACGACGTTGCACGTGGTCGGTGGCGCCGAAGAACAGCGAGCCGTCGATGCGCAGAATCTTGAGCTGTGGGCACTGCTCGAGCTGGTAGCGCCTGACGTTGCGGATGATCCGCCGGGGATGATCCTGGCGCGGCGCCACTTCCAGCACGGTGGGACGAGAGGTGCGCTTTAGATAGAGCACCAGTGACAGCAGCACGCCGATATAGATGGCGAACTCCAGTGCCACCAGCAGGGTAGCGGAGACGGTAGCGACCAGCACCATCGCCTCGTGGCGACTGACGCGTACCAGATGGACGATGTGCTGGACGTCGATCAGGTTCCAGGCGATCAACAGGATGCCTCCAGCCATGGCGGGTAGCGGCAGGTAGGCGGTGATGCCCGGGGCGAAGATCAGGATCAGCGATAGCAGCAGGGCGGCGAACACCGAGGCCAGCGGAGTGCGGGCGCCTGCGTCGTAGTTGGCACCGGAGCGGGTGAAGGAGCCCGAACTGGCGTAGCAGGAGAAGAACCCCCCCACGATATTGGACAGGCCCTGGCCGATGAATTCCTGATTGCCGTCGATCACCTGACGCGAGCGCAGGGCAATGGCGCGGGCGATGGATACCGCTTCGATCAGCCCCAGCAGGGCAATGGCGAAGGCGCCGGAGGTCAGCACGCGCAGGCTGTCCGGCGTCAGTTCGGGCAGCGTAACGGGTGGCAGGGTCCCGGGCAGGGCGCCGACCAGCGCCACACCGTGGGCGGCGCCATCCATCAACCAGCAGGCCAGGCTGCCGGCGGCCAGGCCCAGCAGCAGGTGAGGACTACGACGATGGAGGCGTCGTGCTACCAGCGAGGTGATCAGCGAGATCAGCCCGATGGCCAATGCGTAGAGGTTGATATCCGGCAGCGCCCGGAACAGCGCTGACAGCTCGGCCAGGAATCCCTGAGCGTCGATGGACACGCCAAGCAGGTGCTCCATCTGACTGGTGGCGATCAGGATGGCCGCACCAGAAGTGAAGCCGATGACCACCGTGTGGGAGATGAAACTCACCAGATTGCCGAGGCGCAAGAGCCCCATGGCCAGCTGGATCAGTCCGACCAGGAGCGTGATGGTCAGCGCCGCTCCAAGGTATTGGTCGGGTGTCAGCGTGCCGAGGCCACCGATCACGCTGGCCAGCACGATGGAGAGCGCCGCAGTGGGGCCGGAAATCATATGCCAGGAACTGCCGAACAGCGCGGCCACCGTGGCCGCGACGATCGCCGTGTAGAGCCCGACCTCCGGTGGCAGTCCGGCGATGAAGGCATAGGCCACACCCTGTGGCAGTACCAGGATGGCACCGGTAAGGCCCGCCATCATGTCCGCCGACAGGGTGCGGCGGTCGAGGCCACGTCCCCAGCGCAGGAAGGGCAGATAACGCTTGGGGGACGACGCCATGGCGGAACCTCAGGTGGGCAGAAGTAGGGGGTCGGGCAAGCCTAGAGAAATGCGGGTATCCTGAAAAACAAAATTTTTTGCGCTTCACGAACAAAAAAACCGCATAGGTGAGCCGTGGATACCCAACTGCTGAAGACCTTTCTCGAGGTCAGCCGGCTGCGCAATTTCGGCAAGGCCGCAGAGAGCCTCTGTGTCTCGCCCTCGACAGTCAGCGCACGCATTCGTCAACTCGAGACGCAGCTGGGGTTGTCGCTGTTCAGCCGCGGCCATCACCACATCGGTTTGACCCCGGCCGGCGAGCGCATGGAGCGCCACGCCCGCTTTCTGCTCGACGCCTGGGAGCGAGCCTACGAGGACACCGCCCTGAGCGAGCGGCACCAGCGGCGGCTGGTGGTGGCGGGGGGCGCCAGCCTCTGGGATATCTTCCTGCAGGACTGGCTCGCCACCATCTACCGCGCCTACCCGACCCTGGGTGTTCGCGCCGAAGAGAGCACCCCGCTGCGCGTGGTCGAGAAGCTGGAGCGCAACATGGTCGACGTCGGCTTCCTCTACGACACCCCGCGCATCAGTGGCGTCGGGGTCGAGGAGGTGGCGACCATCCCGCTGGTGATGGTCTCAAGCCAGCCGGATAGAAGCGCCGAGCAGGCGGTGGGCGAAGGCTACATCCGGGTCGAGTGGGGCACGGCGTTTGCCAGCATCCACGAGAGCAGCTTTCCGCAGCGCCAACTGGCGCGAGGCAGGGTCAACAGCGGCCGCATCGCCCTCGGCCTGCTGCTTGAGTGTGGCGGCGCCGCCTACCTGCCGCAGGACATCGTCGCCCCCTGGTGTGACCGGCAGCGGCTGTTCGTGGTCAAGGACGCGCCCGTCATCGAGCTAAAGGCCTATGTGGCCTACCACTGGCACGGCGAGCACCGCGAATTGATCGGCGAGTTGATCGAGCATCTGGGGTGATCTGCTATGGAGTCTGTGTTGCTTGCGCAGGTCGCTGCGTCATCGTGCCTGGTGTCTTGGCATCATCACCCTGTCGGATCATCGAACCATGACCATCCGGTTCTCCAAAAACCGCTGGAACACGGTTGAGCCAAGTCGCCCCTACCCACACTGATCGACTTGGAAAAACGGTGGATACAAAAAGCGAAAAGTCCCAGTGAAACCACCGAGGCTGTAGCGCCGACCGGGAACTCCCAATCCACTTGATTCACAGTCAAGTGGATGCGCTAACCAGGGTCAAGGCGTCTTCTGTGCTGAATGCTCGGCTGGCCTTGGCGGATACAGCGGCCCTCACTCAATATTCTGAATCTGAAGATGTAATTTGATGTATTTTTTATTTATAAAACAGTTGGTTAGTTTTATTTTATGCATAGTTTTTTATTTGTTCCTACCCATCTTACTCCCCATCTGGTAGGAGAGAGACAGTCCTAGCTGAGAGCAAATGCAAACCTACCACAATCAGCTCAAGGTGACGCTCTCGCAGGGGGCTTCGTGCGTGCGATGAAATGTCCACCACCTCTGGGCTGGTATTGAGAGTAATGTCAGCAGCGTAGTGGTGAAAATGCCGCTACTGACCTTGGGGGCGTGCATGATGTCCTGTTCAAGGCTTCCCAGACACCGTTCGCTGCGGGGAACCTTCTTCTTGTTCTGTTGCTGAGCCTGAGCGACAGAAATCTGCTTCATCGGTTGGCTTTGGTCAGACAGTGGCAAGAAAGCCAGGTTTTACCCTGCGGTTGACTCTCCGTCAGCTGCGGAGGTGTTTACGCAGCGCTTCCCTAGCCCCACAGCTACTCACTCTGCGACGGAAATGGGGCTCCCTCGCTTTCTTCCGCCTGATGACGTCGTTGCTCCGGCGTCCATAACGTCTTGAGATAGTTCACCACGGAGCGGATCTCGGCGGGGGTCAGGACATTCTCGAAGGCCGGCATCGTCAGTCGCTCGGTCTTGTTCCAGGGGTCGCGCCATCCCTCGGCGATGATCCGGTAGAGCATCGCATCGGAGTGTTTCCAGGTATGCCCCTCCGGCCCGTGAGGGGGAGCGGGCAATTCGCCCTGGGCATTCTGGTGCTCCCAGTTCGGCTGGCCCTCGCCCTCGCTGCCGTGGCAGCTGGCACAGTACTGCTGGTAGATCCTTTCTCCCTCTTCCAGCCGAGAGGTATCGCGCGAAGAGGGGCCACCCCCCGCCATGGCCTGCCCGGCGGCACTCATCAGCAGCCACGTTGTGACGAGGATCCAGAGCTTACGCATCGGGGGGTGTCCAGGTTTGGCCCTGATCTTCGCTGCGCATGAGCTCCCCCTCGCGATCCAGGGCATAGAGCGTTCCCTGCGGCGCAAGCGTAAGCGTGACGAACGTCGGGCCATCACCCTTTACTTGCTGCCACTCCTGGCCGCCATTGTCGCTGCGCCACAGGCCTTGCTCCGTGGCCACATAGACGTGTTCGGGATCGTCGAGCTTGTAGGCCAGATCATAGACTCTGCCGGCATCGAGCTCCCCGGTCGGTCGCCAGCCGCAGAAGCAATCCATCGACAGGCGAACCGCATCGTCGGACACCGCATAGAGCCAGCCAGTCTGCATGCTCCCCTCCATATCGGAGTGGATGAGCCGGCGAACGGGTTGGGCAGGACCGCTATCCATCTTCTTCCAGGTCGTGCCGGCATCCTCACTCTGGTAGAGGCCGTCGTCGGCAATCACCACATAGAGTGTCTCGGGCTGATGGCGGTGCACGTCCAAGGCGGTAACGTCCTGGTTAGGCAAGCCATCGTTGAGTTCCTGCCAGGTTTCTCCATGATCGGTGCTGCGCTGCACCCCGATCGAGGGGCCGGCGATATAGAGGGCCTGTTCGGCTGTTGCCGGTTCCGATACCGTTACCAACCGTCCCTCCGCTACTTCGTCGGGCAAGGGAATCATCGTCCAGGCCGCCCCGCCATCCGTGCTTTCGAAAAGCTGGTTGGCCTGTACTTTGAGCAGCCGTTCGCCTGTTTGGTCATAACTCAGCGACGGCAATGCCTCCTCGGCGGCCCCGGCCATACTGACGAAGCTCAGACTGGCCATGACCCAGCTCGTCAGTGACAGGGCACGCCAGAAGCGACCCGTGATTTTGTTCATTGCAATATTTCCTCGAATAATGGCTAGCCGATGCTGCCTAGCGCCGGAAAGGTGCGCAATAACCAATAGGACAGCTCGGTCAGTTTGCCGGTGATCATCAAGATGCCCATCAGGATCATGATCAGCCCGGCCGCCAGATGCATGACTCGGCCCCAGCGGCGCAGGAATGGCTGGTGGTGCAGGAAGCGATCGAGCGACACCGCCGTCAACAGAAAGGGCACCCCCAGGCCCAGCGAATAGATGCCGAGCAACGCCATTCCGCTCGAGGCATTGGCCGTCGAGGCGCTGACGGTCAGAATGGCGCCCAGGATCGGGCCGATGCAGGGGGTCCAGCCGAAGGCGAACGCCACACCTAGGAGGTAGGCCGCACCAGGCCCCCCGCCCGCTTCCTTGAGGCGGCCGATCAACCGCCATTCCCGCTGTAACCAGTGCAGCGGAATGAGCCCGGTCATGAAGGCACCGAACAGGATGACGATGAGACTGCCGACCAGGTTCGCCTCCTGGCGATAGATCAGCAGCAGACGCCCGATGGCCGTGGCACTGGCGCCCAGCATCAGGAATATCGTGGTGAACCCGAGCACGAACCAGATCGACTGGGTTAACACCCGGAGTCGCTCCCGTCGATCCGCTTCCCGTATCTGCCCCAGCGAGCGCCCGGCGACGAAGGAGAGATAGCCAGGCACGAGCGGTAAGACACAGGGCGAAGCGAACGAGATCAGGCCCGCCAGAAAGGCCGTCGCCAGGCCGATATTGGCAAGCTCCAGCATCCTCCCCTATCCCGCGGCTAGGCTTGGAGCTTGGATATGGGCCGCTCGGACGGCACCTGGTGATTCGCCGCTTGGCGATTGGCGGATGTCGTCTCCGTGGGTACCGCGGTAGAGGCTTCCACCCCGGCTTGTGTATCAGTGACTTCGTCCTGGTCGGTCGACTTGTTTGTCTTGTCCTTGCATTTCATCATGCACAGTCCTAATCCGCACATGACAAGGCAAGGCAAGAGGCTCACCAAGAGAGGCGCGAGCCCAAGCAGGACCAACTGATCCCAGCCCATGGCAAGACCACCAGCCACCGCCACAGCGCCCAGCAGCATCCAGCGGCGTGGGCCTGTTACCAGGCCTTTCAGTCCGGCTTTCTCTTGGCCCTTTTGGGGCTTGTCGTCACAGCAACTCATGGCGCGTCCTCCTGGGTGGTTTCTATGGTTTCGGCAAGAAAGTCGATCATTTCAGGGGTATCCCACTCGGCCTCCCCGACCAGGCGTCCGATCTCCCTGCCCTGGCGGTCGAGCAGAAGCGTCGTGGGAATACCCACGGCACTGAGGTTCGCGCTGGCCATGCCGGTTGGATCGACGTAGGGAGCGAGATGCTCGATCCCCACCTCCTGATAGAATTCGTTGACGACCTCGATGCCTTTGCGATCGATCGAGAGTGCGACGACCTCGAAATCTGTCCCACCCAATTCAGCCTGGAGGGCATCCAGGGTGGGCATTTCCTCGCGGCAAGGGCCACACCATGTCGCCCAGATGTTGAGCAGGATCAGCTTTCCTCCGAAGGTGGTCAGCGTCAGCGGAGTACCGTCGCCAGCCTCGAAGCTGATTTCCGACACCTCGCGTGGGCTTTCCCAGAGAAGAAACCCATTCGGCCCCACACGTTTGGGTGGTTCGGCGACGGCCAAAGAAGTGATCATTCCCCACAATGCCACCGCTACCCAACTGGTCCCGATCAGTTGTCTCATCACCAAGGCTCACCTTCAGTGGGTGGCGTAAACTTCAGGGGTATCGGTCGGCTGAAAGGCCAGGGTGTAAACCTCCAGTGGGCCCTGTTTCTCGCCCGACATCCCCGGTGAGCCAAGTGGCATTCCGGGTACGCTCAGGCCTTTGATGAAAGGTTTCTCTTCGAGTACCTGGGTGACGCTTTCCACGGGTACGTGGCCCTCGAAGACATAGTTGTCGATGAGCGTGGTATGGCAACCCTGCAGTTTCTCGGAAACATCGTGTTCGGCTTTCATCTTCGCGAGATCGTGAGTATCGATTGTCTCCACTTCGAACCCGTTTCGTTCGAGATACTTGGCATATTCGGCGCAACAGCCACAGTTGGGGTTCTTGTAGAGGGTTGCCGACGTCTCGGCTGCCAACCCTGTCAGGGGGAAGGTCAATAGAGAAGCGATGGTCAGCGCTTTCCAGTGTTTCATACGCTAAGGCTCCATAGAGTTCACGAGAACGTTCGGCAGCGAGGCCGGCTATACTCTCGCGGCATTAATCGAAGGTGTTGACGACAGTATGGCGAATGCGATCCCACACACCGGTGGATAATGTCTCTGGTCCTTCTGCCAACACCTTTACATAGGAAACTAGGTGCTCCGGATCGAATTTGAGCCCATGAAAGCGGGCCCGTATCCGTCCTGATTGGTCGATGACATGAGTCACAACGCCATGCGCCTGGACGCCCTCGGCCACATCGTCGAATTTCAGACCGTAGGCTTCCGCGACCTGGCGTGTGGTGTCGACAAACTCATTTTCGCTTCGATAAAGAAACCGCCAGTTGGCGGGGTCCAGATCGAAATTTTCACCGTAGGCCCGCATGTTGTTGTGCGTGCCGGCAAAGTCCTCGCTGTCGGTAGCGATGGTGATAAATTCAACATCATCTCGTAGGCCGGTATCGTTGACTCGCTCTTGCACCTCGGCAATCAGGTTCATGTGCACCGGGCAGGCTTCCTGGCAGCGGGTGTAGATAAAATTGAGCACCACGACGCGACCTTCCAGGTCGGAAGATGCCACGATGTTGCCCTCAACACCGGCCAGGGAAAAAGTCGGGGCCGGCTGGTCGACAAACTGGGCGTAGCGTTCCCGCTCTTGCAACTCTGCCTCGGCATCTTCAAGGGAATGAGCAAAGGACGAAGCACTTGCCACCAGCCAGAGAATGGCTAATGGAGCATAGATGCATTTACGCAAATGCTGTTCTCCCCTCGCTCCACTAAAATGTAAATGGCTGCTCCTCTGCGGAGCAGCCCCTGGCGATCTCACGTCAGGCGTTACTGTCGGTTTCATGACCCTGTTGCATTTTATCCATCATGGCATTGCATTTTTCCATCATGGTATTCATGTCACTCATCATCCCCATCATGCCACCTTCTTGCATCATGTCCCCATGCATGCCCTTGCCCTCCATTGGCTCCTGCTGCGGATCTTCCTGTGCAAGGAGCGAGCCGGTCCCGAAGGCACTGGTGGCGATGATAGCGACAGTCAGGACTGCAGTGTGACGTTTCCGCATGACACTCTCCTCGATCTTCTTGGGACTCACCTTTCCACCAGCAAGGCTGATGGCACGGCTTGGCTTTGATTTCCACCCTGCAGCAGCGCTGCTTCTTGGAAAGGTATCCTTGAAGCCTACTTCAAGGTCAAGCCCTTATTTTTTGGCGTTTCCGCGTCATGCGGGCGGCCACCCATTGAGCGCTATAACCAGGCCTTGACCTTTGGGCGGCCTCACGGTTGTAGGCTGACTGAAACTGAGTAGGTAAGGAAAAGGCAATGCGAGTCACTGAACTGGCTCGGGCTGGTGGGGTCACTGCGGAAACGGTACGTCACTACACACGTGAGGGGTTGTTACGACCGCAACGGGACCCGCGCAACGGCTATCAACTCTATGACGAGGAGGCACTGGGTCGCCTGCGCCTCATTGATTGCCTTCGCTCGTTGGGAGTCGGCCTCCCAGAAATCAAGCAGATATTGACCTGGGCGGACCAAGACAGCCCTCCGGTTGTTGATAGGCACACGCCGCTGGCTGAACAAGGGCGCCACATTTGCATGAGGATTCAAGAACTTCAGGCGATAGCGCGATGGCTGGATAGCATCGGCCACGATGATGGTCCCGAGGCCCCTAGCCTGAAGCAACTGATCGAATCGCTGGGATCGGAGCAACCGGCCATCGTCACGGATGGTCCGCGCATTGGCCATCAGTGATGCGACGGCGCCATGCTGGCCATATCGTCCATGCCGGTCATGGAGTGCAGATGCCAGAGTTGCCAGACGGCAAACGCTATGATCAGCAACGCCGCCAGCGTGCGGGTCGCTGGATGGCGAATCCATAGCGAGACGCGGCGGGCTGCCATACCGGTCGCCAGGACGACGGGCAGGGTGCCGAGCCCGAAGGCCCCCATCATCGTCGCGGCGCGTAGCGGCTCGGCCACGGCCAGACTCCAGGCCAGCATTGAATAGATCAGCCCGCAGGGCATCCAGCCCCAGATCGAGCCCAGCGCGAAGGCCTGGGGCACCTTCACGACGGGCATCAAGCCTCGACCAAGCGGTTCGATACGCCGCCACAGCGAGCGACCCAGGGCTTCGACACGTAGCAACCCCTTCCACCAGTTGGCGATATACAGCGCCATCAGAATCAGCATGACCGCCGCCAGGATACGCAGCACCATGGCGATGCCGTCCAGGGCATGGTTGAGCACGGAACCGAGCAGCGCCACCAGGGCACCGGCGAGCATGTAGCTGGTGATGCGGCCCAGGTTGTAGCCGAGCAGGAGGCCCGCCAGGCGGCTCGGCTGCCGCATGCTGGGGGGCACGGCAAAGGTCAGGGCACTCATGATCCCGCCACACATGCCGATGCAGTGCGCCCCTCCGAGCAGGCCGAAGACGAAAGCCGCCGCCAATGGCGGTAGGCTCAGGCCGGTGGGATCCATTCAAGGCGCTCTATTTTCGCTATCCCCAGTACCACGAGGAGGAGAATCGAAGGCTGCCGGAGGCGACCCGTGAAGCGCGTCGAGCTCGACCTGCTCGGGTGGATAGCAAAGTCCCCGATCGGAGCAGCCCTGAAAGGTCACCGTGATGGCCAGCGGCCCGGTAGCGGCATCGCTCGCCTCGATGGGCGCACTAAATACCACCTGGTCATAGAACACCTCGATCTCCCCCAGAGACGCGTGCACCATGGGTTCGCCGGGGGGAATTGCCAGCTCACCGAAGCTGACGTCCGCGTCGCGGCTGTCCAGGGCGAATTGGTGGCGATGGAGGTAATAGTCCTCGGCATTGAGGAAGCCGACATAGAGCCGTTCATCGTCTCGCCAGGCGCTAGCCCGGAAGGCTTCATCGGCCGGCAGGAATTCCCGTTGAGCCGAGTTACTGAAGGTGGAGCCTTTGCCACCGCCCACGGGAAACTCTCCACGGGCCGCTACGGGTGTAGCGACGAACAGCAGCACCAGTAGAAAAGCGAAGGCCGTGTTCATGAGGTCGCCGCCGCCTTCGCCCTATCCACTGGCTGACGCCTCGACCAGATGACCAGGGCCAGCCCCGCAATGAGCATCGGTAAGGTCAACAGTTGCCCCATGGTCAGCCAGCCGAAGGCGATGAACCCCAGTTGGGGGTCGGGCAGGCGCACGAACTCCACGCCGAAGCGGAAGGTGCCATAAAGCACCAGGAACAACCCCGAGATGAGCCCTCGCTGGCGCGGTCGGCGCGACAACCACCACAGCACGGCAAACAGTACTACCCCTTCCAGGGCGAACTCGTAGAGCGCTGAAGGGTGGCGCGGCTCCGGCCCCAGCCCCATCATGGGAGGGAAGACCATCGCCCAAGGGATATCGCTGACCCTTCCCGGCAACTCGTGATTGATGAAGTTGCCGAGGCGCCCGGCACCCAGGCCGATCGGCACTAGCGGGGCGATGAAATCGGTCAACTGAAAGAAGGCCAGGCGGTGCTTGCGGGCAAACAGCCATGCCGCGAGCAACACACCGGCCAGGCCGCCATGAAAGCTCATGCCGCCGTCCCAGATTCTGAAGAGCCACAGTGGGTTGGCCAGCAGTTGCTCGAGCCCGTAGAACAGCGCATAGCCCAGACGACCACCGAGGATGATCCCCATGGCACCGTAAAAGATCAGATCGCCGATATCATCGTGATTCAGGTCCAGGCGGTGGGCACGACGACGCCCCAGCCACCAGGCGGCGACCAGCCCGACTACGTACATCAGGCCGTACCAGTGAATCTGTACTGGCCCCAGAGAAATGGCCACGGGATCAATCTGAGGATATTGCAGCATAAGCCTTCCTTATCTGACCGTTACCGGCCGCGTTATCAATAAAAGTAACTTTCAGCACGCTCGATGACTCATTGCTGCCATTTTTCTATCTCCTGAATAACTTTCTCAACATCCTCGGGAGTGATATAGCCCGTATGCTTATAGCGGATAATGCCCTCGGTATCGACGAGGAAAGTCTCTGGCACACCATAGACACCTAGCTCGAACCCAAGATCGCCATCCGGATCAAAAATATTGACTTCGAAAGGTCGTCCAAAATGGTCAAGAAACTCCAGCCCCTTGGCACGGGTGTCCTTGTAGTTGATGCCAATCAAGCGCACACCACGTTCGGCCAGTGTCAGCAACTGGGGCATCTCTTCCTTACAGGTTGGACACCACTCCGCCCAGACATTGACCAGCGTGACCTCACCCTTGAGGAGGGACTCGTCAACACGGCGTGAGGGGGCTTCCAGAGTTGTCAGGGTAAAGGGTGGGAAATGCTTGGCCAGTAGAGCCGAATCGCGAGCGAAAGGATTCATTTCCAAACCACGATAGAGGAAGAACCCCAGTCCCAGGAAAACCAACAGAGGAATAAGCAGTAACAGTCGCCGTTTCACGTATGCGTCTCACAGGATGTCAGCTGTCATGGTTCATGTATTCCGAGCCCAGACGAGTTTTGCCAGGATCGGCAGGAGCGTGATGCCACTGATCAGAATCAACGCGACCGCGAGGCCGTGGGAGTCGGTAGCTATGAGTATCTCCCCGAACATGACGATCAACTACGCCGTCGGAAGTACGCCAGCCAGCGTGGCAATCAAGAAACGCCACCGACCACGCAACAGAAACCTTTTGTACAATGGAGGGTTCTTCATGGAAAAAGACCCCGTTTGTGGCATGAGCGTCGATCCCGCCTCGACGGAGAGCGTCGAGCATCGCGGTGAGCGTTACTATTTCTGTAGCAAGCAGTGCGACGAGCACTTTCGCGAGGATCCAGGCGCCGTGCTTGCCGCCACCTCGGCGGCTGCGTCGAAGCCCAGTGGCAAGGCCAATTATTTCTGCCCCATGTGTTCTGGCGTAGAGAGCGAGGAGCCGGGGGAGTGTCCCAAGTGCGGCATGGCGCTGGAACCCGTCAAGCCGCAACCGTCGTCGAGGGTCCAGTATACCTGCCCCATGCATCCGGAGGTGCGGCAGGATGAGCCCGGCGACTGCCCCAAGTGTGGCATGGCACTCGAGCTCACCCGCGTTTCCGGAGAGGAACGCAGCTTCGAGTTTCTCGAGATGTTCCGACGCTTCTGGGTGGGCGGCCTGCTGACGCTGCCGGTGTTGTTCGTCGCCATGGGCAGCGTGCTGCCCGGTATCGGCCCTTGGGTGGATGAGGTGCTGCCCGCCGGCAGTGGTCACTGGATCGAACTGATCTTTGCCACGCCCGTGGTGCTATGGGCCGGATGGCCATTCTTCCTGCGTGGTTGGAAGTCCCTCGTCACACGCAACCTCAGCATGTTCACGCTGATCGCCCTCGGTGTGGGGGCGGCCTATGGCTACAGTGTCGTCGCCACGCTCGCCCCTGGGATATTCCCGGCCACTTTCCGTGACGCCGATGGCTCGGTCGGCGTGTATTTCGAGGCGGCGGCGGTGATCGTCGTGCTGATCCTGCTCGGTCAAGTGATCGAGGCCCGCGCCCGCGAGAAGACCGGCAGTGCGCTGCGCGCGATCCTCGATCTCGCGCCGCCGACCGCACGACGCATCGATGCCGAGGGCAATGACGAGGAGGTCTCGCTCGACGAGCTGTGTACCGGTGACCGTCTACGGGTACGCCCCGGTGACAAGGTGCCGGTCGATGGCGAGGTGCTCGAAGGCCACAGCACGCTGGACGAATCGATGGTGACCGGGGAGTCCCTTCCCGTCGAGAAGCGCGAGGGCGACACGGTCATCGGCGGCACCGTGAGTGGTCAGGGCAGCTTCGTCATGCGCGCCGACAAGGTCGGCGAGGACACGGTGCTTTCGCAGATCGCGGAAATGGTGGCCGAAGCGCAGCGTTCGCAGCCGCCCGTTCAGCGGCTTGCCGATGTGGTCGCCGGCTATTTCGTCCCCGCGGTGGTTATCGTGGCGATCCTGGCATTTATTGCCTGAGGGATCTGGGGGCCACCGCCGGCGATGGCCTACGCGGTGATCGCCGCGGTATCGGTGCTGATCATCGCGTGTCCCTGTGCGCTCGGCTTGGCGACGCCGATGTCGATCCAGGTTGGGGTCGGTCGCGGGGCCCGGGCGGGCGTGTTGATCAAGAATGCCGAGGCACTGGAACGTTTCGAGAAAGTCGACACCCTGGTCGTCGACAAGACCGGCACCCTCACAGAGGGTAAACCCCGGGTCGTATCCCTCAAGCCCGTTTCCGGCAGTGATGAAGCGCAGTTGCTGCAACTTGCCGGCAGCCTCGAGCGAGGCAGCGAACATCCGTTGGCCGAGGCCATTGTCAGTGCTGCGCAAGAGCATCATGTCGAGCTGAGCGATGCCAGCGATTTCGAGGCGGTGACCGGCATGGGGGTCACCGGTCGGGTCGAAGGACGCGAGCTTGCGCTTGGCAATGCCCGGCTGCTCGAAACACGTGGTGTGGAGGCGCGGGAATGGACGCAGCGTGCCGAGACGCTGCAAGCCGAAGGGCAAACCGTGATGTTCCTGGTGGCCGATGATCAGGTCATGGGACTCATCGGTGTCGCGGACCCGATCAAGGAAACCACCGCACAGGCGATCCGGACGCTCAAAGAGGATGGCCTGCGCCTGGTTATGCTCACCGGCGACAACCGTACCACCGCCGAAGCCGTGGCGCGCCAACTTGGTATCGACTAAATTGAAGCGGACGTACTGCCGGAAGATAAAGGGCGTATCGTGCGCGAGCATCGCGAGGCCGGGCGCGTGGTCGCCATGGCCGGCGACGGCGTCAATGACGCCCCCGCCCTGGCCGAGGCTGACCTCGGTATCGCCATGGGCACGGGGACCGATGTCGCCATCCAGAGCGCGGGGGTGACTCTGGTGAGAGGGGATCTCTCCGGCATTGTTCGCTCCCGCCATCTCAGTCGCTGGGTGATGCGCAATATCCGCCAGAACCTGTTTTTCGCCTTCGTCTACAACAGCCTGGGGGTGCCTCTGGCCGCCGGGGCGCTGTTTCCGTTCACCGGCTGGCTGCTCAGTCCCATCTACGCCGCCGCCGCGATGAGCCTGAGCTCGGTCTCGGTCATCGCCAACGCACTGCGGCTACGCGCCGCCAAGCTATGAGCCGGGGCCGCCGACAACCATAGAGGAGGGGGAGCATCATGGCTTATGTCGACCTGCAGCGACGTAGCGTATTGCGCCGCATCGGCGGTGTGGCGGCGTTGTCGACCCTGGTGGGGGCCGGGGTATGGACCGGGAGATATCGCCCCGCTCTGCGGGCGGCGTCCGCGTCAACGGCCATGGAGGGGCCCTTCGACGTCGACCTGCGTGTGCGAGCCCGTCCCGACAAGGTGGCTATCCTGCCCGGTGCGCCGAGCGACGTCTGGCGCTACACGGCCGAGCGAATCGTCGGGCCTGAAGATACCCTGACGCCCGTGGGTGAGAGTTATACGGGGCCATTGATTCGCCTGCGTCGTGGTCAGCGCTTGCGGGTACGCATCGACAACGATCTCCCCGAAGACACCACCGTGCATTGGCATGGTCTGCACGTACCACCGGACGTGGATGGTCAACCGCGCCTGCCGATCGCGCCAGCGACGAGCATGGCGGTCGCCTTCGATGTCGTGGATCGTGCCGGTCTGTACTGGTACCACCCCCATCCTCACGGCCCCGATGGTGGCCGGGTTGGCTTTCAGAGTTACGCCGGCCTTGCCGGTCCACTGATCATCAACGACGACGCCGAGCGTGCCTTGGAGCTCCCCGACGGAGAGCGGGAACTGGTCCTCATCCTGCAGGATCGCACCTTTAGCAATGGCAATGAGCTTCAGTACATCGACGATGGTGGCATGGGGGCGATGATGACCCGCATGCAGGGCTTTCGCGGGGAGCGGGTACTGGTGAACGGCCACCCGGACGCGCGACGCGAGGTGTCCACGCAGCCATATCGATTGCGCCTGCTCAACGGCTCCAACTCGCGCATCTACAAGCTGGCCTGGAGCGATGGCCGGGCGGTGACCGTCATCGGCACCGACGGTGGCCTGCTCGCCAAGCCCGAGCGGCGCCGCTCGGTCACACTGGCGCCGGCCCAACGGATCGATCTGTGGGTCGATTTTGGCGACACCGAGCCGGGAGAGTCCGTACAGCTGGTGAGCGAGGAGTACCAACTCGGCATGATGGGCGAGCGAATGGGCGACATGATGGACCGGGGCATGATGGGCGATCGAATGGGCGGCATGATGGATCGAGGGATGATGGGTGATCGAATGGGCGAGATGATGGATCGAGGCATGATGCGCGACATGATGGGAAGCGAGCGGCTCTCGCTAGTTACCTTCGCCGTCGTCGCACGGGCGAACGATGCGGAAACCCTGCCGGAACGCTTGGCTCAAGACCTGCCGGCCTCCCCGGTTCAGGCCGATACGCCAGTACGCCGCTTCGAGCTGGGCATGCGCATGATGCAGGGGTTCACGATCAACGGCCGGCAGATGGAGGGCGCGACGGTGGCAGATGACGAGATCGTCCGGCTGGCGCAGACGGAGATCTGGGAGTTCGTCAACAACACCATGATGCCGCACCCCATGCACGTTCATGGACTGCAATTCCTGGTTCAGGAGCGGATATCGGCGGGCGGCAAGACGGACCTGCACGATGGGATCATCGACGCGGGATTGCATGACACGGTGCTGGTGTTCCCGGAGGAACGGGTGCGCATCGCTCTGACCTTCAAGGACTTCGAGGGGTTCTACATGTACCACTGCCACACCATGGAGCATGAGGATGCCGGTATGATGCGCTACTTCAAGGTGGTGGCATAACGAACCGGTCTGGTTTCGATCACACCGTATTTCGATCACCTGGCAACCACACGGGATGACGATACAGATGTCCTTCTACGAGAATCGTGTTCTGCCGCATTTCCTCCACCTGGCGTGTGGCAACACGGTGGTCGATCGTCAGCGGGCGGCCGTGGTGCCGCAAGCCCGGGGCCGTGTTCTGGAGGTGGGTATGGGGTCCGGGCTCAATATTCCCCACTACGATCCGGACCGGGTCGAGCTGGTCTGGGGGCTCGAGCCTTCCGAAGGCATGCGACGCAAGGCCCGCCACAACGTCGCCAGCGCACAGTTCGAGGTGCGCTGGCTGGACCTGCCGGGCGAGGAGGTCCCTCTCGACGACAACAGTGTCGATACCGTGGTGCTCACCTACACCCTGTGCACGATTCCGGACTGGCACCGGGCGTTGGAGCAGATGCGTCGCGTGCTCAAGCCGGGTGGCCAACTGCTGTTCTGCGAACACGGCACGGCGCCCGACGAAGCCGTACGCCAGTGGCAGCGCCGTATCAATCCCCTGTGGCGCAGAGTGGCGGGGGGCTGCCATCTCAACCGCGACATACCCGAGCTTATCGGGCACGCAGGCTTCGGTATCCAGCGGATGGAGACGGGCTATCTTTCGAAGGTCCCGAGGTTCGCTGGCTTCAATTTCTGGGGGGGTGCTGTTCCCCGCTGATCAAGCTCGCGTGTAATGAGGCGATTCCCCGAACAACTGGCCATCCACTTCGATGGCGGTGCCATCCACGAACACTGGCACATAGCTCAGGGTCTTGACCTGATAGTCCAGGATCGGCGGCGCCAAGTGCCTTGCCCAGTAGCGAGCGATGCTCTGGAGCGCGTCGAGGTGGACCGTCCCCATGCGTACCAGGTATTTGCCGAGGCGGCCTCTCGCCGGCACGGTCTCGATGCCCAGCAGCTTCGCCGTGACCGGATCCTGACGAAAGGCGTCCAGATCGGACGCGCGCCATTGCCCGTGGCGAGGGAGGCCACCAGGCTCCAGAGTGTCTTCGCAACACTGGCGTCGTGCTTGAGGTGACTTTGCTAGGTGAACTGGCTCAGCAGGCCACTGAATAGCTATTAATAGACATTATTTAACCCTTGAGCGCCAGAATGCGCCTGGCACCGTTGAGCACAATGACCCCCGCGATGGTGCCGATAATCAGATCCGGATAATTGGTTCCGGTCCACGCGACCAAGGCGCCGGCGGTGATGACCCCCAGGTTGATCACCACGTCATTGGCCGAGAATATCCAGCTTGCCTTCATGTGCGCCCCGCCCTCTCGATGTTTGGATATCAGCAGCAGACAACTGGTATTGGCAATCAATGCGACGAATGCAATCGCCATCATCATCAGCGATTCAGGCTCGCTACCGAATACAAAGCGCCTGACCACCTCTGCGAGTACGCCAACCGCCAGAATCAGTTGGAGCACACCTGCAAGATGCGCGGCACGCACCTGCATTTTTACGCTATGCCCAACCGCATACAGGGCGAGCCCGTACACGGCCGCATCGGCAAAATTGTCCAGGGATTCTCCAATCAGGCCGGTGGAGTGCGCGATCAGGCCGGCCGTCATTTCCACCACGAACAGGACCGCATTGATACCGAGCAACCAACGCAGGGTGCCGGACTCCTGCGCGGCAGAGGCCGACGTGTCACCGACCGCCTTGATCGACTCAGGATCGGCAGCGGCCGTTTCCTGAAGCGAGGCTCCTAGCCCCAAGGTTGTCAGTTTTGCGGTGATGGGCTCGACCTCGCCGTCATGCACGACCTCTAATCGGCGGTTCGACAAGTCGAAGGACAGCACCCGAATCTCCTCAAAGCCGTTCAGGGCAAGGCGAATCATTCGCTCTTCCGATGGACAGTCCATCTTCGGCACGGCATAAACGCTGACCCATTTCCCCGATGCTTCGGAGGAGCGACGCATATCGGTATCCGCTATGGGCGTCGCATCGCCGCCACAGGGGGCTCCACAGGTTTTGCTCATGATACGACTCCACTTGAATATTATCGGGCTATCATTTAAAACCATATAGTCACTATAAGGTCAACAGAGCGGAGAGAATCCGTTGAGGAGGAGCTTGGTGCGTATTGGTCAGTTGGCAGAGTTGGTAGGGGTCGATACACAGACGATCCGCTTCTATGAACGACAGGGCCTGTTACCGTCGCCTGATCGGCAGGAGAACGGTTACCGTGTCTATACCGAGGAACATGGTGAGCGGCTGGCTTTCATTTGTCGCTGCAGAATCCTGGACCTGTCGCTAGCAGAGATTCACGAGCTACAGAGGTATCAGGACGACCCTCACCAACCTTGTGCCGCCGTGAACGCTTTGCTCGATGATCACATCTCTCACGTGCGCTCGCAGATAACCGCTCTACAGGCGCTTGAGAAACAACTCGTTTCACTGAGAGCGAGTTGCAACGATGGCCGGGAAGTTGAGGCGTGTGGGGTTCTTGCTGGAATTAGCGAGGGAAGCATGCACCAACAGTAGGTTGAGTTATCGTCAAATCTGGTGGATGGCGGTCAGGCCGCATTCCTGTCTGATTGATCGGCTACCTGCTCCCCGTCCTGGAACTTGACGTTGCTGACGACCAGCTCCAACTTCTGGAAGTGCTTAATCCGCCTCCAGCGTTTCTGGGCGGTCTGGAGCAGTTTGAAGACCATCGCCAGGGTCGTATCCCGGGAGCCGCAGTTCCGGCTGCGCTTCGTCCTTAGACGGACCGTGGCGAAGGTCGACTCGATCGGGTTGGTAGTGCGGATGTGCACCCAGTGCTCTGCCGGGAAGTCGTAGAACGCCAGCAGTTCATCCCGATCCTTGGCCAGGCATTCCATCGCCTGGGGGTACTTGGCGCCAAAGCGCTTCAGCGTGCGGTCGAAGGCCTGATGGGCTGCCTCGCGCGTCTCAGCCATCCAGATCTCGTGAAGGTCGGCCTTGACCTTGGGCTGCACCGACTTGGGCAGCTTGTTCAGCACATTGGCAGTCTTGTGAACCCAGCAACGCTGGTGCGCCGTGGCTGGATATATCTTGCTCAGTGCCTTCCAGAAGCCCAGCGCACCGTCGCCGATCGCCAGCTTGGGGGATTCCGTCAGGCCACGCTCTTGCAGGCCCGTGAGCAGCTCTTTCCAGCTGGCTTCCGACTCGCGATGGCCATCCTCGACGGCAACCAGTTCCTTGCGGCCATGTGCCGTGACGCCAACGATCACCAGCAAACACAGGCGGTCATCCAGACGCACGTTGCTGTAGACGCCATCGGCCCACCAGTAGACGTAGCGGCGGTCCGCCAGGTCCCGCTGACACCAGGCCTTGTGTTCGTCGAGCCACTGGGCCTTCAATCGCGAGACCGTATTGGCCGACAGGCCCTTCGCCTGGTCACCCAGCAGAGCCGACAGAGCCTCCTGATAATCGCCGGTGGAGATGCCCTTGAGATAGAGCCAGGGAATCAGCTCCTCGACGCTGCGGGCCCGCTTCAGGTAGGGCGGCAACAGGGTGCTGTTGAAGCAGGCCTTGCCGCCACTCCGGTCCCGCACCTTGGGCACCTTGACGGTGACGTCACCGATGCCGGTCTGCACGGTGCGCTCCGGCAAATAGCCATTGCGCACCACAGCTTGCCGACCGTCCTCCAGGGTCGTGTTGGCATACTGGGCCAGGAAGGTAGCCAGCTCGGCCTCTACGGCTTTGGCGATCAGGTCTCGGGCCCCTTGGCGCAGCAACTCGTGCAACGGGTCGGCGACCTCGGGTTCTGGCTGCGATAGGGCTCGGAGGGTAGAATCGGTCATGGCGTATCCACTCGTGTTGATTGAGATCTTGGTCGTGATCAATCAACAGGATACGCCACCCTTCCGACCTCCTCCCGTACACCAGAAATCACCATAGCTCCAGTAGGTTGACGCATCAACCATTAAATCCGGATACCCTCCCCAGCCGTGCATTAGAATGTACGAGAGTCTGAAGAAACGCCCCAGCGATCCTGTTCGCCAGGGCGCCGCTGTGCTGATGTATTGAACGCTACTCAGTCGCGGTTAGTCACCATTGCCCACTCGCAGGGCCACGAAGTAGGTGCGGCCTTCGCGGTTGAGCAGAACAGGCACCGCTTGATCATCTGGCAGGCGGGTCAGCATCTCCTTCAGCTGTTCCGGACTCTCTACCGGCTGCTGGCCCAGTCTGACCAGCACATCGCCGGGGCGAATGCCGACGGCAGCGGCATGTCCGGCGGGGGCCACCTTGACGATGCGCACCCCGTGATCGATGCCAAGCCGACGCTTCTCCATGTCGTTCAACGGCTGAACCGCGATGCCCAGTCGAACCGGGTCGCCATCGGATTGACCGGGGCCGGCATCCGGCCACTCGCCAACTTCCACCGTGATGGTCTCCTGCTGACCATCGCGCAACACGGAGAGATCAACGTCTTCGCCGGGGGCCGTCTCACCGATCAGGCGCGGCAGCGTGGTGGAGTGGTCCACTTCCTGGCCGTTCACCTCAAGGATGACATCACCGGCCTTGAGGCCGCCTTCTGTCCCAGGGCTGCCGGGCTCGACCTGGGCAATCAAGGCACCCTCGGCCTGCTCCATGCCGAAGGACTCCGCCAGGTCCTTGGATACCGGCTGGATGCTGACGCCCAGCCAGCCGCGGCTCACGTACCCCTCTTCACGGAGCTGGTTGGCCACATCCAGTGCCACATCAATGGGAATGGCGAAGGAGAGGCCCATGTAGCCTCCACTACGGGTCAGGATCTGGGAATTAATGCCCACGACCTCACCGTCGAGGTTAAACAGTGGTCCGCCCGAGTTGCCCGGGTTGATCGCCACATCGGTCTGGATGAAGGGAACGTAGACGTCTTGGGGCAGGGTGCGGTTGATGGCACTGATGATCCCGGACGTCACCGAGTGGTCGAAGCCGAAGGGTGAGCCTATGGCGGCGACCCACTGGCCGACCTGGAGGTTGTCGGAGTTGCCCAGTTGCAGGGTGGGTAGGTTATCCGCCTCGACCTTGAGGACCGCCACATCGGTCTTCTCGTCGGCCCCCACCAGCTCGGCCGAGAGTTCGCGACGGTCGTTGAGGCGCACCAGAATCTTGTCGGCCTCCTTGACCACGTGCGCGTTGGTCATGATGTAGCCGTCTTGATCGAAGATGAAGCCCGACCCCAGTGACCGACGCGGCTCTTCATTGCGATTGGGCGCACCGCCAGGTGGCATCGGGAAGCGGTCGTCGAAGAAGTCACGGAGGATCTCCGGCACCTCCTGCCCCCCAAATTGCCGTGAGGACGTCATGGACCTCTCGACCTTGCGGGAGGTGGAGATGTTGACCACGGCCGGCGCGGCCTCGTCGACCAGTTCCGTGAAGTCCGGCAGCTGTGGCTCGGCGAGGGCTGGCGTTGCCACCATCAGCAGTAAAGCTAAGCTCATCAGCCAGGCGTGCGAGTAAGGCTTGGGTATCACAATGGGCTCCTTCCGGGGGCATGGAACATGGTAGCCAACTTGGTACAGTGCCCACTATGCAAAGTTCCGTACTCCTAACCCCGGCTCGGCCTTCAACAGAGTTCGGGCTTGAAGCTTGAGTTGCTATAGGTTTTATACTGCTGGGTCATCAGGTGACACCACAAGGATGACGCATGGGACATCATCACGATCATCCCCATCTTGCCCCCACCTCTGGTGACCGTCGGGTGAGTATCGCCATCTGGGCCAACGGGATATTGACCCTTGCCCAGATCGTTGGGGGCATTCTGGCGGGAAGCCTCTCGCTGATCGCGGATGCGCTGCACAATTTTTCCGACATGGCTGCGCTTGTCATTGCGTTTGCTGCCCGCAAGATCGCGAGACGACCGCCCGACTCACAGATGACGTTTGGCTATGGCCGAATCGAGGTTGTCGCAGCGCTGATCAACTACACCACCCTCATTATCGTTGGCATTTATCTAATTTACGAAGGCTTCATGCGCATGATCAACCCGCCAGAGATTCAGGGCTGGATAGTCGTTATCATTGGCATTGTCGCTCTTCTTGTCGATGCGCTAACGGCCTTGCTCACCTGGTCGATGCAAAAACATAGCGTCAATATCCGCGCCCTCTTCCTGCACAACCTGTCTGATGCCTTTGCGTCCATCGCCGTGATCATCGGGGGCTCACTGATTCTGCTGTATGACATGCGTTGGGTAGACCCCGCGATTACGATCGGTATTGCACTCTATATTCTCTATCTTGCCTTTACGGAGATAGGTACCCCTATCCGGACACTGATGCTGGGCTCGCCACCCGATGTCGATGGTCAATCCGTCATTGATCTCCTGCGCAGCGTCGAAGGGGTTGAGGATGTGCATCATGTTCACCTATGGCAAATGCAGGAGAATACCGCCGCGCTTGACTGCCACGTGGTGACGACGGAAGCCGGCTGGCAGCAGCTCGAGGCGATCAAGGCGGATATCAAAGCTCAGCTGAAAGCGCGCTTTGGCATTGGCCACTCCAGCTTGGAATTCGAGCATATTGATTATGCACATCAGGATGCCAACCTTTATGGGCATGGATAACACGCCACTATTCGCCGACTTAGGCACCCAACAGCGGCTGAGCTCCACTCAGCAGTATCCTGAGCTTTTTTAAACCTAACTCTTTGAAATTGAGAGAAAAATGTACAAAAAGGCGACGTTTATCCTGGCCGGAGCGTTGATGCTGACGGCCATCATCGTGATCGTGTCGAGGCCCTCGTTGTTGGGCATGGGCGCCGAGACGGCGAGCCGAGAGGGTGCACAGGCCGAGAATTCGCTGGTGCGCGCGCACTCGCCGGTCCTAGGATCGGAAGAGGCACCGGTGACGGTCGTGGAGTTCTTCGACCCGGCCTGTGAGGCCTGCCGTGCCTTCTATCCGCTGACCAAACGCATCCTGGAAGCCTACCCCGAGAAGGTGCGGCTGGTGGTGCGCTACACCCCCTTCCACGGAGACGTATCCGAAACCGCCATTCGCGTGCTCGAAGTGGCCAGGCGCCAGGATGCCTTCCAACCGGTGCTGGAGGCGCTGCTGGCTCGGCAGAGCCAGTGGGCGGCTCATGGCAGTGTCGATGAGGAAGCGATCATGGAGATCGCCAGCGAGGCCGGACTGAACAGAGCCACAGCCGAAGAGCAGCTCAATTCACCAGAGGTACAGGCGGTCTTCGACCAGGACAAGGCTGACGTCGAGGCCAACCAGATCAGCAAGACGCCGACCTTCTTCGTCAATGGCGAGCTGTTGGACCCCTTCGGCATGCAGGAGCTGGTCGACGCCGTTAACCGTGAGGTAGCCGAGGTCTCCGGCGAAGGGGATGCATCATGACACGACGCTGGTTGCTAGCGGGACTGATGGTCCTGAGCCCCGTGTTGGCTGAAGCCCGTTGGCAAGAGCGTGCCGGATTATCACCGGCCAAGCCGGTATCGGCCAGGGCACAAGGTCGCGTCGCCCAAGAGCTCACTGTGGCACCAGGGGATACCCTGGACGCACTGCTGCAGCAGCTTGGCGTGGATGCCGAGATGCGCACCCAAGCGGCGACCTCGCTGGCGAACAGGTTCGACCCGAGACGATTGCTGCCCGGAGATCGTATCACTTTCACCTCTATGGCGACGGGACAGCCGGTGTCGGTGGCCATCGAGCGTGACTCGGGTATTCAGTACGTCGTCACCCTGGGTGAGCGTCCGTCGACGCGCATTGTCCAGCCTCGCCTCGACACCCTGACCTTGGGTCGTGAAGTAGATGTCAAGACGTCACTCTATGCCGCCTTGGAGGCTGAGGAGATACCCAGGCGTTTCGCAGCAGAGCTTGACATGCTGCTGGGCGGACTCATGGACACACGCCGTGATATCGCGGGGGGCGAGCGCCTGCAATTACTGTGGGAAGAAGATCGCCGTGAGGATGGCACTCGAGTCGGGCCTCCCCGTCTGACCTATATGAGGTTGGTTGACCAGGGGGAGCGGCTGGAGGTGCTGTGGCCGGCGGACCAGAGAACCACCGTGATGCTATTTAAAAATGGTAGCCTCTTGGACTCCTTGCAGATTCCGGTTCTCGGCGCACGCCTGACATCTCCCTTCGGCAACCGGCGCCATCCCGTATCCGGAGAGGTCCGACGTCATGACGGTATCGATCTTGCCGCGCCTCGCGGCACCCCGGTCATGGCCACCGCACGGGGGCGCATTTCCTTCATCGGTCGCCGGGGAGGTTATGGTCGTGTCGTCGAGATAGAGCACGAGACGGGCACCATCAGTCGCTATACGCACCTCAGCCGGTTCGTCGCCAGGCTGGCGGTCGGGGACTCCATCAAGGCCGGCGAAAAACTGGGTGAGGTAGGGGCCTCCGGACTCGCCACGGGGCCCAACCTGCACTACGAGGTGAGAGTGGATGACCGCCCCGTGGATCCTCTCGAGGAAGGGCAACTCATCCTTCTGAGTGAGTCACCCACACGCCAGGAGTATCGCAGCGCACTTTTCGAGGCTCGGACACGTCTGCAAAAAAACATTGGAACGTCCGCTGCTCCCGATCTGGCCGCATTGGACAATCGATAAGCCACCAGGCGGGCTTGCGATGCAACCCGCCTCGGTGGGCACGATCTGCCTATCGTCATGAGACCCTACCGCCTCAGCGGCAATCGCTTCACCCGGGAAGGGGTTATGGAAGGTATCTCGACAGTCACGCTGGGTTTTTAGGCAGCCTCACCGCCGGCGTGATGGTGTATGTCATTGGCCATGAGATCACTCCCGAGACCATCGCAGCGGTCACCAGAACAAGGCGACCCTGGGAGTCTCAATGGAGCATGGTGATCATGCTGCTCCTGAATGTCTCAACTAGGGCACGCTGGGACGCGCAGGAGGTTACCCAAAGTCGTGAGCGCCTTTGTGGGCTGTCTCACTGATACACAGCTGGTGATCACTCAGCACCTCGATGATCCGGCAGCTTTCGACTTTCCCCCCATCACACTGGCTCACCATCCGCCTGAGCTCGTCACGCAGTGCCGAGAGCCGCTGCAGACGTGACTCCACTTCCTCCAGGTGATGCTTGGCAACGGCATCGACCTCCTGACAGGACATGTCGGGCTGGTCGGACATCGCCAGTAGCTCACGTACCGCATCCACCGAGAAGCCGAAGTCCCGGGCATGGCGAATGAAGGTCAGCCGTCTGACGGCGCGCTCGTCGTAGCGACGCTGACCCCCTTCAGTCCGTAAGGTGTTTTCCAGCAGCTCGATGCGCTCATAGTAACGCACCGTTTCAGGCTGGCAGCCGGTACGGCGAGCCAACTCCCCGATACCGATGGCATGGCTAATCTCCGGCATCCTGATGCTCCTCTTGCATGACTTGAACCTGTAGTTGCTACAGGGATTATGCTTCCGGACAAGATTAAGACATTCGGAGAGGCAGCGCCATGACCGAACCAACGCAAGGCACCATCCCGTCGACGCTGACACTGCAGGTGGAAGGCATGGACTGCGGCGGCTGCGAGCGCAAGGTAGAAGCCGCTCTGGGCCGCCTGGAGGGCATCGGGGAGGTGTCGGCCAGTTCGGTCACCGGATCGGTGAGGATTCACCCTCAACAGGATACGACGCCTTCTCATGAGGCGATCGAGCGGATCCTTAACGAGCTCGGCTACCAGCTTGCCACCGATGATGAGGGAGATGAGGCGGATGCCGCTCCGGCCTCTTGGTGGCAGACCGCCAAGGGACGCTTGGTGCTCGTCACGGGGGGGCTGCTGGCTCTGGCCTTCGTTCTCCGCCTGGTCTGGCCTAGCCTAGGCAACTGGCCCTTCGTCGCGGCCACCCTGGTGGGGTTGGTGCCCATTGCACAAGGCGCCTGGGGTGCGCTGAAGATGCGCAACCCCTTCACCATCGAGATGCTGATGAGCATCGCCGCCTTGGGGGCCCTGGCCATCAATGCCGCCGCCGAAGCGGCGGTGGTGGTCTTCCTGTTCGCCGTAGGCGAGTTGCTGGAGGGGGTGGCCGCGTCGAGGGCGCGACGCAGCATCTCGGCCCTGGCGGACCTGACGCCGTCCACGGCGAGGCTGATGGAGGATGGGGATACCCGTGAGGTCTCGGCCGCCTCGCTCACGCCTGGGCAGCGAGTCCTGGTGCGACCGGGCGACCGCGTGCCCTGCGATGGACGTATTCTGACCGGCGAATCCGACCTGGATGAGTCACCGATCAACGGGGAGTCGGTGCCCCGCACGCGGGCGCCGGGGGACGACGTCTTTGCCGGCACGGTCAACCTCGATGCCGCCCTGGAGGTGGAGGTAACCCGCGGCGCCGAGGACAACACCATCGCACGGGTCATCCGCCTGGTGGAGGAGGCCCAGGCCGCCAAGGCGCCGGTGGCACGTTTCATCGACCGCTTCGCTCGCTACTACATGCCGGCGGTGGTGGGGCTCGCCCTGCTGATGGCGGTGGTGCCGCCGCTGGTCTCGACCATGGCCTGGTCGGAATCGATCTATCGCGCCCTGGCCCTGCTGTTGATCGCCTGTCCCTGTGCTCTGGTGATCTCAACCCCCGCGGCGATCGCTGCCGGCCTCTCGGCGGGCGCCCGGCGGGGCCTGCTGATCAAGGGCGGCGCGGTGCTCGAACAGCTGGGTAAGCTGCGGACGGTGGCGCTGGACAAGACCGGCACCCTCACCGCCGGCACCCCCAAGGTCACCGACGTGGAGGACTGGGCCACTGGCCAGGGCACGCAAGAGATCCTGAGGCTGGCGGCTGGGATGGAACGTGACTCCAGCCACCCCATCGCCACGGCCATCCTCGCCCACGCTGAGCAGTTGGGCCTTTCCCTTCCACTGGCGAGTGAGAGCCGCGCCCTGTCGGGCCGAGGGGTCTCCGGTCGGGTCGAGGGGCGTGAGTTGAGCCTGATCACCCCCCGCCACCTGGCAGAGCAGGCCGCCCTCGATCACGATCTGACCGCTCGGATCGCCGAGCTGGAACACGCCGGCAAGACTCTCGCCGTGCTGGTCGAAGGCGAGCGCCCGCTGGGCCTGATCGCCGTGCGCGATGAACCTCGCGACGATGCCCGGGAGGGGCTGACGGCGCTGTCGCGCCTGGGCGTGCAGGCGGTGATGCTCAGCGGTGACAATGCGCGTACCGTCGCGGCCATCGGTGACAGCCTGGGCATCGAGGCACATGGCGAGCTGATGCCCGAGGAAAAGGCCCAGCGCGTTCGTGACTGGCAGGCCGCCGGCCGAGGCCCAGTCGGCAAGGTGGGCGACGGTATCAACGATGCGCCGGCGCTGGCCGCGGCAGAGGTGGGCATCGCCATGGGCGGCGGCACGGATGTGGCACTGGAAACCGCGGATGCGGCGCTGCTCAAGAACCGCGTCGGCGGCATCGCCGAGCTGATCGCCCTGTCCCGGGCCACGCTGCGCAACGTCAAGACCAACGTCGCCCTGGCGCTGGGCCTGAAGGCCATCTTCCTGGTGACCACGGCGCTGGGCATCACCGGCATGTGGATCGCGGTGATGGCGGATACCGGCGCCACCGTGCTGGTGACCCTGAACGCCATGCGGCTGCTGGGCTATCGCTTCTCGCCAGGCAATAATGCCACGACTGGCTCGGCAAGCCCGCGCTACCAGGAAGCCACGTCATGAGGACAGAGCGGATACCGACAGTGCCGCGCCGCTGGTACTGGTTGGCATTGGCCGTTATGGTCGGCCTGGCCGACCAGGCCATCAAGGGGCTGGTGCAGGCGCTGATGCCGTATGGCCAGACCATCCCGCTAGCCCCGTTCTTCAATTGGGGCCACTGGTGGAACACGGGAGCGGCCTTCAGCTTCCTCGCCGATGCAGGCGGCTGGCAGCGCTATCTCTTCTTGGGCCTGACAGGGATGGTGACTATTGTCCTGACGATCCTGCTGTGCAGGCCCAGGCCCCGTCTGGAGGCGCTGGGGTACAGCTTGATGCTGGGTGGCGCGCTGGGCAATGGCATCGACCGCCTGGTACGAGGGTATGTCGTAGACTACCTGGACGTCTACTGGCATGAGTGGCACTGGCCCGCCTTCAACCTGGCGGATATCGCCCTGTTCCTGGGTGTCATCGCCTTTGCGATTGCGGCCTTACGTGAGCGTCCCTCCCCCAGAGCGTCTGAGTAACGGCATGGATGCAGAGAACCTGCCAGTCCGGTACATGACGCTTGCCGGCCGGATCTCTCCGGCCCTCGGCTGTTTCCTGGCCCTGACCGCCGGGGGACTGACCACTCTCAGCGCCGCGCCCTTTGCGCTGTGGTGGCTGGGCCCGGTGGCGGTGGCACTGGTCTATTCCGGCATCCATGTCCTGACACCCGCTCAGGCCGGCCTCCGCGGCTGGTGCTATGGGGTGGGCCTGTTCGGCTCCGGTGCCTCCTGGGTCTTCGTCGCGATCCACGACTACGGCTATACGGGGGCGCCCCTGGCGCTCTTCCTCACCGGCCTGTTCGTGGCCAGCCTGGCGCTGTTCTTCGCCGTCCCCTTCTGGCTCTATCGCCGCGTCACGGGCCCACGCCTGGCCTTCCTCAGCTTCGCCGGCATCTGGGTACTCAGCGAGTGGCTGCGCACCTGGCTGTTTACCGGGTTTCCCTGGCTGCTGCTGGGCACGTCCCAGGTAGACTCGCCGCTGGCGGCCTGGGCCCCGGTGGGCGGGGTCTATCTGCTGTCGCTGATCACCGCCCTGACCGGCACCCTGGGCGTGGAACTGCTGAGACGACGCTGGTGGGCCGCGGCGCCCATCGCTGTTCTCTGGCTAGCCCCGATGGCCTTGCCGACCCAGTGGACCTTCCCGGCCGGCGAGCCGCTGCGGGTCGCCCTGCTGCAGGGCAACCTGGATCAGGCGATCAAGTGGACTCCCGAGGGGCAGCGCGAGGCGGCCAGTATCTATACGGCGTTGACCCTTGCACAGTCCAACGACTTCGACCTGGTTGTCTGGCCCGAGGCGGCCCTGCCGATGCTCGAGGAGGAGGCCCGGCCAATACTGGAGCGGGTGCAGTCCAACCTCGCCCCCGACACCGCCTTGCTCACCGGCATCCTGCAGCGCGACGGCGGCGACTACTACAACGGCGTGATCGGCCTGGGTAACGCCGAGGGAAAGTACCGTAAGGCGCGCCTGGTGCCCTTCGGCGAGTACCTGCCGTTGGAGAGCCTGCTCGCCGGCACCATCGCCTTCTTCGACCTGCCCATGCCCACCATGACGCCTGGCACCGACGATCAGGAACCGCTGCGCGCCGCCGGAACCACCATCGGTAACGCCATCTGCTACGAGATCATCTATGCCGACCGGGTGGCCGAGCAGGCGCGCGACGCCGAGCTGCTGCTGACGGTCTCCAACGACACCTGGTTCGGACGCTCCATCGGCCCCCTGCAGCATCTGCAGATGGCCCGCCTGCGCGCCCTGGAGAACGGCCGCTATCTGATCCGCGCCACCAGCAACGGGGTGACCGCCATCGTCGATACTCAGGGCCGTGTCACGGCCCGCGCACCACAGTTCCTGGCGACGAGCCTCCGCGGCGAGGCGCTGCCCATGGTGGGGAACACACCGTTCACACGTACCGGTAGCTGGCCGACCTGGGTGTTGGCCGCCTTACTGGTGCTGCTTGGATGGAAACTCAACACACGTCGGTCTGGATGATAATAGTCCAGTCGAAAAGGGAGAGAATAATGGCTTTATCGGAACGTCACTCTAGTACAGCGAGGAAAGGTCCATGGTGGCAGCTCCGAGCACGCTCAGTGGTGGGGGTGCTGGTCGGTTGGCTGGCACTCATTAGCGTTGCTCAGGCCGAAGAGGAGAACGAGTGGCCCCGCGGCCACTATCCGCTGCCTGAGGAAGGCAATGTGATCGGCGACACCTACCGCATAACGGTGGATGATCGAGGAGATACCCTGCTCGATATCGCCAGGCGACACAACCTGGGGTACAGGGAGATCGTGCGAGCCAATCCGGATGTGAGTCTCTGGATTCCCGGCGAGGGTACCGAGGTGACCATACCCGGGCGCTTCATCCTGCCCGATGCTGAGCGCACCGGGATCGTCATCAACATCGCCGAGCTGCGCCTCTACTACTATCCGGAGGTTGACGATGGTGAAACGCCACGCGTTGAGACCTATCCCATCGGCATCGGTCGTGAAGGCTTCGGTACCCCCCTCGGTGTCACCGAAACCACCATGAATATCGAGAACCCTGCCTGGTACCCACCCGAGTCGGTCCAGCGTGAAGCCAGGGCACGCGGTGAGAAGGCGCCCAGCGTGGTGCCTCCGGGTCCGGATAATCCACTGGGGGATCATGCCATTATCCTGGGTTTCGACGGTTACTTGATTCATGGCACCAACCAGCCGGATGGTATCGGCATGCGTGCCAGCCGTGGCTGTATTCGCATGTTCCCTGAGGACATCGAGTCGATTTTCGACCGCGTGCCACCGAACACCCAGGTCCAAATCGTCAACCAACCCATCAAGATCGGCTGGGAGGAAGAGCAGCCGCTGGTTCAGGCATTCCCGCCGCTGGAAGAAGAAGGGCACAGCATGTCCGCGTTGGAAGACACCGTCACACGCCTCAACCAACGCGGTGTCGAGGGCTTGAGCTTCGATGATGGACAGCTTCGCGGCCTATTGGATGACCCCAGCGGTCGCATGGTGTCCCTGAACCCCAAGCCGGCGCCGGAACCGGATAGAAAGCACGACACTGGCTACAAGGGTATCTACGCAGAAATCGCGCTGCGTAGGCCATGACGACGACATGGCGAGTCTTGTCAGTCTCGTGAGCTGACTCGGTCGTGGCTTATCCAAGGTCTATCGCCCTCTGCATGGCCACTGGCGGTGCGTTGGGGCTCGGCCTTCCTCGCCTACCAGGCACCGAGCTGCGGGCTCTGGCTTTGCCTGCGTTTATAGGCCCACCTTGCCGCATGGTGCGGCGGGCTCCTAAGCTCACCATTGGCGTGCCGATTCTGGGGAGGGAAGGGCTATCGAGCTCGACGTCGCTCTGGGCTACCTGCTGCCGTGGGAGTTCTCACTGACCTGGTCGGCGAGCTGCCTGCTGGCCATCGTGCTCTACCTGCGAGGCCTGCGGCAGCGCAGACGGCGCGGCGAGGCCACCGGCGCGGGCCGAATCCTGGCCTACCTGCTGGGTGTCGCCACCATCTATGGCGTCACCCAGACTCATTACGACTACCTCGCCCAGTACATGTTCTTTACCCATCGGGCCCAGCACCTGGTGCTGCATCACGCCGGCCCCCTCCTGATCGCCCTGGCCGCCCCCTTGCCGGTACTGGCAGACGGCTTGCCGACTCGAATCAGACCCTTCCCCGGGTGGAGCCTGGCCGCGCGCCTGCTGCGTCCTGTTTATCGGACTCTGCAGCATCCACTGATCGCCCCCCTACTGTTCGTCGGGCTGATCTATTTCTGGCTGATTCCCGAGATCCACTTCGACGCCATGCTCAGCGCTGATCTCTATCAGGTGATGAACTGGAGCATGGCGCTGGATGGGTTGCTGTTCTGGTGGCTGATCCTGGATCGCCGCTCGCCGCAACAAGGCGGTCTCGGCTATGGCAAGCGTGTCGCCATCCTGTTGGCGGTGATCCCCCCGCAAATTCTCCTGGGCGCCTATATCACCTTCAGTCGCGACGTGATCTTCGATGTCTACGAGGTTTGCGGTCGCGCCTGGCCGCTGGATCCTCTGACTGACCAACTCCTCGGCGGCCTGCTGACCTGGATTCCCGCCTCGATGATGAGTGCCATTGGGGTTCTGATCATTCTCAGCTTTCTGTTCCGTGACGCCCGCAAGGAGGATGCCGCTGATGTCTCTCACGCCACACGCTAGTCTGCCGCGCCTGGCGAAACGCTGGTGCTGGGCCTTCCTGCTGCTGATCGCGACGCCCGGCACGGTGGCTGCTGCCGAACTGCAGGTCAGCGAGGCGCGTCTTCGGCTTCTGCCCGGGGACCTGCCCGCGGCAGGCTATTTCACCCTCACGAATACCAGTGAGAAGGGCGTCACCCTGACAGGAGCGGATAGCCCCGCTTTCGGCAATGTCACCATGCATCGCACTGTCAATCAGGATGGCATCACCAGTATGCAACCCGTCGCCCAATTAGAACTGGCAGCGGGGGAGCAGATCGAGTTCGCACCGGGGGGCTATCATCTCATGCTCATGAAACGGACTCGCCCCCTCGTTGTTAGTGACGACATCGAGGTGAACCTTCATTTCGCCGGCGAGCAGCGACAGCGTGTCACCTTCCGCGCCGTGGCGCCGACAGCACAGTAGGGGGAGCAGGATGCACCGATGGATCATGGCACTATTCGTGACCCTATGGCTTGCGGGCTGCAGCGAGCCGCCTTGGCAGACCAAGGATATCTCGGGGCTCATGCCTCCCCTGGCGTTCGAGCTTGTCGACGAGAACGGCAAAGACGTCAACGCCGATCAGTTCCTCGGCAAGAGCACACTGCTGTTCTTCGGCTTCACTCACTGCCCCGATGTCTGTCCCACCACCCTCGCGCGCCTCGACGCCGCCACCCAACGCATGGGTGAGGCGGCGCGCGACGACATTCAGGTGCTCTTCGTCTCGGTCGACCCTCGTCGCGATGACGCCGAGACGTTGCGAGAGTACACGGATGCCTTCGGCCCCCAGTTCATCGGCCTCACGGGGGATAAAGCGGCCCTCGATGAACTGACACGCCGCTATCGGGTGACCTACGGGTATGGCGAAGAGGACAGCGAAGGCAACTATGATGTGTCGCACTCCAGCGCTGTTTTCGCCTTCAATGATCAGGGAGAGGCGCGCCTGCTGATCCGCGACAGCGATCCTATGGAGGCCGTGGTTGCCGACCTCGAAAGGCTTGCCAGCGGTGCCTGAGTAGTCACTGTCCATCGCCCCTATCTTCCGTAGAGGATCGGTACGGTTCAGGGGGCTGCCGAGGGGGGCTTGGCTAGGAGTACGGTGCAAGGTTCGTCGTTGCGCCTTGAGGCAGCCGAACACGACGTTCGATCACATTTTACTCCTGGAAATTGGATGGGGAGCTGCAAGGGCTATGTGTGAGAGGGCTCCGGGATCAACTTGCCTGGCACCCATCTCAGGTACACCACCATGCCGAACAGCTCGACCAGCGACTGGAAGACGATGACCACCACGGCGGCTTGCCAGGCATCGGGCAGCGTCAGGGCGATGGGTAGCACCACGAAGGAGTTGCGTGTGCCGAAGCTGAAGGTCAGAGTCCTGGCTGATGGCGCGGAGAGCCGGAAGAGCCTGCCGAGGGTCTTGCCCAGGATGGCGGCAAAGGCCAGGTAGGCGACGAAGATCGGCAGCACTTGCAGCAAGACCCCGCCGAGGCCGGCCACGGTCGTCACCTGGGAGGCCGCGATGACAAAGACCACCAGTGCCAGCAGGGGTACGGGCAGTAGGCCCAGGCCATGAACCCACCGTCTGGCATTGAGGTGACGCTCGGCCAGCCGCTCGGTCACCCAGGCCAGGGCCAAGGGGGTGAGAATCAATCCCGCGAAGGCGCTGAGGAGGTGGGTGCTGATCGCTGCCTGGAACCACTCCGCGCCCAGAAAGAGCCAGAGATAGACCGGTAAAGCCAGCAACTGCACGAGCAACAGCGCCGACGTGGCGCGCATGAAATTCGTGAAAGCGGTGCAGCGGCTGGGATTCAGCCTGGACGAGATCGGGCAGCTACTGGCTCTGGAGGATGGTGCTCATTGCAGCGAGGCGGCGGAACTAGCGTCACAGCGACTTGACGACGTGCGCGCCAGGCTGGCTGATCTGACCCGCATCGAGGCGGCCTTATCCCGGCTGGTCGATGAATGCCATGTGCATCAAAGAAAGGTGTCGTGCCCGTTGATCGCTGCCCTGCATGACTGGTAGGTCATGACGGGGCTCGTCAATGTGGTGCTGCCAGCTTCTGGCATTCCATGCAGCCATCTGTTGAAACTGACAGTCTCGAAGAACTCCGACATGCGGTGCAGCGAAGACCTTGACAGCTGTTGGCGGCCAGCCGGTCGTCCATGATGGAGTTGATACGGCTGTTGGGTGGAAATTTCATGCGTGGCCGCCGTGGTCAGTGGGCTGTGGGTAGAGACGGCGACGTTATCGCGCCATGCCGCTCTGTGCGGCGTTTATGCCGCTACCTGATGATTTCGTATCTCACGGTATAAAAGCGGCCCGGGGCCGCTGTGCGCCATTTGTAAGGCAGGGGGTGGTGATCGAGACGACAAGTCGCCTCTACTGTCTCGGCCATGTAGCCGCCTGGCTTAAGAAGCCTGAGGTATCACAGCTAACGAGGGGGATCGGGAAGAGCGGATGTCAGAGGTCCGTGTGATAGGCTTTGCGAGATATTCGATGGCGAAAAGGCACGAGGTAGGGAATGACGGATCATGGTCAGGATAACCACGAGTCTCATCCAGTGGGACACGAGGTAGCCAATACCAAGCACCGGCGGCAGAGGTTTGGCCTGAGTGAGCATTGGCGTGAGCAAGCTCGGAAGGTGGCTTCTGGTGAGCTTGATGATGCCGCAGAGACTTCGCCTACGCCCGATACAGGACCCTCTTCCTCATTTCCCAATGCATCACACGATGATGAGCCACCGGCCACTTTAAAGTCCCTCTTTAGTGACCCCGATCTCCAAGCTGCGCTCAATGCTCCTTGGCCTTCCTGGCCGGCAGCGCCTGATTTGAGCAGTGAATCTGGTGCTGGGGGCATGGGGTTATTTGGAGCGCGCCAAGCGCCAAAGCAATCTCGTCACGATAGACAAGTAGCCGATGTCATGTCCATGCTTCAAGGACAGTTTTATCTCACTACTAATGAGTCGAGAAGCCCACTGCTGACTGATAAGTTTACGGGCGAGACTTTGCCACATTTCGACCCAAAGATCCTTGAGAGGCTGAAGGGAGAGTATTGGAGAACCTCCATAGGAAGGCAGCAGGATGTCTCCTATGGTGTCATCAGGTCTGCCATCAGCAATTTTGTTTATGGTGCTATCCCCGAGGCTGTTCTACCGGTTTACGGTCGTGCAGGCGTTGACTTGAACAGTGGTCGACGTGCGCTGATCTTGGGGAATCAATGCTTGATTTTTTCACCGGGCTTATCGAGCTATGAGATACGGACTGGGATTCCCCATGTCATGCCTCGAGAAAGCTTGCCGGTGTGTGTTCCTGATAACGTTGGGAATGTGCTTCCTCAATCGATATCTACTTTATTCGATGTCACTTCGCTGCCGAAAGATAGTGACCTGTTGGTGATTGCCTGGATGGTCATGGCCTGGCGCTCAGATAGTGCGCCCGTGTTGCTTGAGTTGTTAGGTGAGCCTACTCCTGAGCTGATCGATTCACAGAAGATGCTGAAGACGGTCATAGACCCGGCGAGTAGTCTGTTTGAGATCGAGGTTCCCAAGTCGATAAAGCAAGTGGATATTCGGGCGCAGTGCCATTACCTGATGAGTTTCCATCGAGTGGATTCGCTGTCCAAAACACAGCAGAAAGGCTTGCTTTCGATCATGCAGGGAAAGGCAATGGAGTGGCGCACGAAAACGAAGCGTTCTGGGGTAGATCTTTCCGTCCGTTGTGCGGTCATGCTGAATAGCAGCGAGAGTGTAGTGACCTATGCACCGCTATCCGACGCTACCTTGAGCATAGAGCTGGATGATGCAGGAGGGGGCAAATCTCAAAATGCTGTGGAGGATCGCAGCATGGCGGAGAGAACCATCATTCATGGCCTTCTCCAAATATTTGGCTATGTTAACCAGTTCTGGAGCCATGTTGAAAATGATCGACAATGCGACCGCTATGGTGGTTTGCGAGACCTATGCCGGATAGGTGTACTGGTGGCTGATGCTTTGGGTCGAGATACTGCCGAATTCTGGCAACAACTTGATGCCAACCAGCAAAGTCGTCGCGATTATGAGCTGGAGGAAAATCCTGTCGCGATGGCCGTGAAGCGTCTCATCGATGCGTCGGAAGATGGACGGATAGAGGCCACGGTCAAGGATTGGCTTGTGCTGCTCGATGGGTATCGCCCTGAGCCTGATCCTTCAGGTTCCTGGCCTGTCACGTCCCGAGGGTTGGCGGCCAAGTTCAAGCAGAGCAGGGCCTTGCTTGCGACGTTCGGGGTTCAGCTTGTCCCTCTCGAGAAACGTGGCCCCTATGGGCGCTGGCGTGCCTCATGCGATGCCTCTCGCCAGAAGTAGCGATGGGCTGCCTAGAGCGTGCAAACTGGTATTGGGTTAGACATTGTGACTTATAAATCTAAAAAAACATGAAAATCGACATCCTGCGGCGCTCATGTTGTACGATAATCCATCGCAATGTCTCAATCTCCATCGCTTTGGTGGGTCTCTACCCACTGTCTGAGCAGGGCATGGCCAACCCCCGAGGGCAGTCGTCGCCCCTGCTCCCACTCCTGCAAGGTTCGCACGCTGACTCCCAGATCGGCCGCCAGCGCTGTCTGGCTCATGCCACGAATCCGGCGTAGGGCCATGACGTCACGTAGCAGTCGACGGGTCGGTTCCTTGCGTTCCATCCTGGCGAGGCGACGATCTCCCCAGGGATCGTGGGATGACGATTCTTCTTGGCTGCCACGGGTGTTGTGAGGGAACGAGAGGGAGGGAAACATCGAAGTCGGAAACATTGCAGGCACCATGTTGAGAGAGGTAGGACGGGTCCGCCTAGGACGGACCCATACCATGTCACTCAATCACCAAAGACGACTGCCATCGAAGACATGCGCCCTCTGGCCGAACGGTTTACTGAAGGCCTTGCACAGATAGCTGGCCATGAATACCGCCTCATTCATGGCTATCCAGTCATCCCGATGCAGGGCGCAGGACCAGGGCTCTTTTGTGACCGGGTCTTTGCAGACATGGATCAGCTGATGGAAGCGTGGATCGTCATGATCGAACCCCATTGCCTTCAACCAGGAACGCATCATGCGGTGGTAGAGGTTGTTGAATGAGTAGACCCCGAACCAATCTGGACCGAACGCCCCCAGGCTGTCGTAGGCGTTCCTGTTGAGCATGATCATCAGGTGGTAGTGCGGCTTGTCGCTGTTGACCTGCTCGCGTGCCCACAGGCAGTGCAGCTGGGTCGGGTACTTGGTTTGCCTCCGCTTGAGCTCGTAGCGGAAGAAGTAGAAGAACCGTGCCAGCACGGCGTTGGTCTCATGCATCGGCAGACGCGGCATCTCATCCGGGAAGTGGAGATCCACGCGAAAGATGAAGGTGGAATGGTTGATCCGTGTCACGGCGTCAAGGGTCTGCAAGGACCGTTCCAGGTAGTTCACGACCAGTGGGCCATCTGTCCAATGCTGGACGTCAAAGCCTCGATAGATGTCTTCGTAGTGAAGGCGCAGCTTGTCGTTAAGCGGATGGCAGAGGGGGTGATGTTGAAACATGAGGAGATACCTCGCTGTGGGAATGGTGAAAGATTCCGCAGCGATGGTCTTGTCGATCGATAGGAGGATAATAGGAAGCGGTATGTACTGACCTTGATGTGATGCTGTCGCTCACTTGAACTTCATCATCAGGCGTTTTCCAGTCGCCTGTGAGGTCAATCCCTAGAAGGTCATGTTGGGTGATGGTTTCATTGGGAGTGGTCTGTATGGGACCACTCCTCGGATGATCCTTCATGATCCTGGATGGGCTTTCACAAGTGAGCCCATCATGACCTAGTGACCTATCCCTGTAGACCCTGTTAGGAGTCTAGTGAATCTCCCTATAATACTTACCCGTCAGTGACGCATGTCGGAACCCCAGGGAAACGCTATCCCTGGACATGCCAATCGCCCCAGTTTTCTGGCGAATGAGGTGTCACTAACTTTCTCGGGAAATTCCGTTATCGATCCGTACAAGACACCGCGACGCGATGACGTCACGGTTTCGCTGCATCCCATCTCACAGCGCTGTAAAATATTACGTCGTCCTGGCTTGTCATCCTGGGAAACATCGGACGGATGTTCTGAAACATGCTCAGGAAGCCGACGGAGGCCGGAAAACCCGGCTTTTTCCCGTAGCTGACGTATACCTCGATGATGTTGCGGGTGTGTCGCCCAGGATCTTGCCCGTTGTCGATTCAATCGAATTTCAAACCTGTACTACCTCCTTGAAGCCCCAGACGGGTGGCTTCGTTCTCATGTCTTTTTCGATGGAAGAGGTAATGTCATGTCCATGTCTTGTCCCAGCTGTGGCGCGTTGCGGGTCGTGTCGCGCCATCGCGGGCGGAAGGTAGGAGGCTCCACGGGGGCGGTGGCCGGTACCGCCAGTGGGGCGGCCGGCGCCTGGAGTGGCGCCGAGGCCGGAGCCCTGGTGGGCGCAGTAGGCGGTCCGGTCGGGATCGCTGTCGGCAGTATCGCCGGAGCCGTCTTTGGTGGATTGGTCGGTGGCACGGCAGGCGGTGTCGCTGGGGCACGGCTGGGTAGTCAGCTGGATGATCAGGTGCTCGACAATCTCGAGTGCCGTGCCTGCGGCCACACCTTTCGTCCCCATATCGATTGACCCCTAAAGATCCGTCTCACGAGTCCATCGCTGCTCAGCGATGATCCCGCGACTCCCTTTATCAACATGCTCACGGTCGGCCTGCTTCCTTGGGGAGCGGGCTGTTATGCAGTGCTCGACTCTCAAGGAGCTTTCCCCATGGCACACCTGATCGAACAAATGGCCTACGTTGGCGATACCCCCTGGCATGGCCTGGGCCAGCAGCTGTCTCGTCATCAGCCGCTGGAAGTCTGGCGACAGCAGGCCGGCATGGACTGGCACATCGAGGAATCCCTGGTGCGCTTCATTGCCGACGGCGCTGGCCACCTGGGCAGCATCCATTCCTTCCCCGAGCAGAAAGTGCTCTACCGCTCCGATACCAAGGATCCACTGTCGGTGGTCTCCCAGCGTTACAAGGTGGTGCAACCGGAGGAGGTGTTGGAGTTCTACCGTGATCTCACGGAATACGCGGGATACGAATTGGAGACGGCCGGGGTGCTCAAGGGTGGCCGCAAGTTCTGGGCCCTGGCGCGCAGCGGCCTGGGCGGGGCATTGAAGGGCCAGGATCAGGTCAACGACTACCTGCTGCTGGCCACTTCCTGCGACGGCTCGTTGGCCACCGTCGCCACCCCGACGTCCGTGCGGGTGGTCTGCAACAACACCCTGACCATCGCGGTGGATGGCACCTCCCAGGGCGTGAAAGTGCCACATAGCACCGAGTTTCGCCCTCAGCTGGTCAAGCAGCAGCTGGGGATCTCCGTGTCCCAGTGGGACGACTTCATGTACCGCTTGAAGACCCTGGCTGAGCGCAAGGTCAGCCAGGAGGAAGCGAGAACCTACTTCCAGTCGGTGGTCTGCAACGCCGAGGCGCCGATGGACGATCCGTCCAAGCTGCCCAACGTTCGCGCCCTCAATCGCGTCCAGAAGCTCTATCAGGGTGAGGGGCGCGGCTCTCAGCTGTGCACGGCGCAAGGCACCGCCTGGGGCTTACTCAATGCGGTCACCGAGTACGTGGATCACGAGAAGCGCGCCCGCAGCAACGACTACCGCATGGACTCCGCCTGGTTCGGCCAGGGCGCCGGCCTCAAGGACAAGGCGCTGGAGTCTGCCCTTGCGCTGGTGGGCTGATCATCACTCAGCAAAACATCCACCCAGCCTTTCCCTCATCGCGGCAGAGCGCCCGGCCCCTTCAAAGGCCGGGCGCTACTGTTTCAGGAGATACCAATGCAATCGCCCATGACGTTCGAGATATGCCGGGCCCTGACCCAGCTGACCCGTCAGCTGCTGGAGGCCGGCGAACAGGCAACCGAAACCCACGTTCTGGCCAAGGGGCAGGTCTATCGCGTGGCCGTGTCCCTGGAGCCGGTCCCGATCGAGCAGCTCCCTGACGTCATCCAACGCTATCGATAACGGAGGCCATCATGGCAACCCCTATTCATCCCAAGACCGCCAACCAGGCACCGGTCGCACAGGCCACCCAGGACAGCACCGCGATCATCCAGGTGATCGAGCGGGCCGCACTCAATCCCGAGGTCGACATCGACAAGATGGAGCGTCTGCTCCAGATGCAGGAGCGTGTGCTCGACCGCCAGGCGCTGATGGCCTACAGCGCCGCGATGGCGGCCATGCAGACCGAACTGCCGAGCATCGCCGAGCGTGGCAAGACCAACAACGGTCACTACGCCACCTTGGAGGACATCGTCGATACCGTGCGCCCGATCATGAAAAAGTACGGCTTCGCGGTGAGCTTCCGCATTCAGACCCAGGAACGCGGCATCCAGGTCACCGGCGTGCTGATGCACCAGGACGGCCATCGGGAAGAGACCAGCATGCTGTTGCCGGCCGATACCAGCGGCAGCAAGAACGCCGTTCAGGCCTTCGGCTCCTCTACCAGCTACGGCAAGCGCTACGTGCTCTGCGCACTGCTCAACATCACCACCCGCGGCCAGGACGACAACGGTCAGGCCGCCGCCCCGGTCAAACTCGTCACCCCTTTCCAGGCCGGGCAGATCCGGCAGCTGATCGCCGCCTGTCCTCCTGCGACCCAGGAGTGGTTCGTCGGCAAGTACGGCGACGCTGAGCAGGTGCCGCGCGGCGACTTCGACAGATTGCGTGCCTCCCTGCAGAAGCGGGCGCAGCCCAACCATCAACATCACTGATCGGGCGGCGAAGGGACCTCCCCTCGCGGCCTATGCCGTGTCATCGAGAAGGAGAACGTCATGCAGATACTGGCGCTGGACCAGGGCACGCCCGAGTGGCATGCCGCCCGTCTGGGTATCGTCACCATGTCCGAGCTGAAGACTCTGCTGGTCAAGGGCAAGGGACCGGGCGGCTTCGGTGCCGGGGCCCTCAGCTACATGCATCAACTGATCGGAGAGCGCATCACCGGCGAGCCGTCCGATGCCTTTCAGGGCAATGCCCACACCCAGCGCGGCCATGAGCTGGAGCCCGTGGCCCGGGAGCTCTATCACGAGGCCACCGGTCTGCCCCGCCTGGCGCAGGTCGGCATCATCCTCAACCACGGTGTGGGCTATTCGCCGGACTGCCTGGTGGATACCAATGGCTTGGTGGAGATCAAGACCAAGCTGCCCAAGTACCAGATCGAGCTGCTGCTGGCCGACGAGCTACCTCAAGAGCACGTCGCTCAGTGCCAGGGCGGCCTGTGGGTCAGCGAGCGGGAATGGATCGACTTCGTTAGCTACTGGCCGGGGATGCCGCTGTTCGTGAAGCGGGCCTACCGGGACGAGGTGATGATTCGCACCATCGCCGAGCGGGTCGAGGCTTCTACGAGGAGCTTGATCGTCGCATGGCCATGGTCATGGCGGCCTGATGCCTGATGAAAACCTGGTGGATTTACACGCCTAGTGGTTGGCAGTGAGGAGGTGGTGTCCTTCGCTGAGAGGGGATGGGCGGTCTCAATGAGCAAGTGCAACACCTGATCGATCAGGTACGCTATCGCTATGACTCATTGCTACCACCACCTTACTGCTGAAGAACGTGCCACCATCATGCTGATGCGTGAAGGTCACTC
>NZ_JAHVHR010000020.1:0-386780 GCF_019802175.1 Halomonas sp. DP5N14-9 | reverse complement strand
ACGCCATGGTCCACGGTGGCCCCTATCCGGCCACCTCTGACTCGCGCACCACCTCGGTCGGCAGCGCCGCCATCCACCGCTTCCTGCGCCCGGTGTGCTATCAGAACCTGCCGGACGCCTTGCTGCCGCAGGCGCTCAAGGATGGCAACCCGCTGAACGTCAGCCGCCTGGTGGACGGCAAACGGGACAGGTGAAGGGACTGATGGACAGCGCCAGACGCGCTCGGTGGTGACACCGCTGACGTGAAAACAGCAAGGCCCGGTGAGTCGATCACCGGGCCTTGCTGGTATTGCATTGACGCTCGCACTTTTCAGGTTGCGCAGGAGCGTTCATTTGACTCGAGGTGGTACTAGGGCTTGTCTGAAAAGTGCCTGCGCTCGGTAATACGGCGTTAAAAATCGGCTGGTGCGCCAGCCCGGTCAAAATGCTCATTTACACCCCGTAAACTGCGCTTTCTCACCGATTTTTGCCTTGTCTAACCTTCGCTCGTCGACTTTTCGGACAGCGCCTAAGCTTTGGTACTGTCGGTGCGTGAAACGAAAACACGCAAGTTTCGAGAAGTGCGCGTGTTTCATCGTCCACACCCGACACCGGATACGGATAAGGGGGCCGTCGCAAGCCTTCGTAAATGGCTGGAAGCAAACGGATTGATGCCATGAACAATGTCATGATGATCAATGGTTATCGCGCCATTATTCAGTATGACCCCGAAATCGAGATGTTTCGCGGAGAATTCACGGGACTCAATGGGGGCGCCGATTTCTATGCCGATAGTGTCTGTGCCTTGCGCAAGGAAGGGGAGATATCGCTGCGTGTCTTCTTGGTTACTTGCCGCGAGATGGGGATCGATCCTGTCAGGGCGTTCTCTGGAAAGTTCCAGGTCCGCGTTCCCGAATCGATGCACAAGCAGGCGGTTGATGCAGCCAAGGCCCGCGGCATCAGCCTGAATCAGTTGTTGACGACTGCGCTAGAGAACGAGCTATTGACGTGACGTCGATGAATTGAGGTCAAAACGTACCGAGATTGCTGGACGCATGGGGTGTGCTGGACCCTTTTCTTACACCAGTTCGGCAGCCGTCAACACCATGATCCCCACACTGATGGAGACCAGGCTAAGCAAGGTGCTGAGCATGATGATGCTGGCGGCGAGGCGTTGATTGGCGCCGGCCCCCCTGGCCATGACGTAGGCTACGGCGGCGGTGGGGCTACCGAGAAACAGGAACAGCATGCCGAGTTCGGCGCCCCGAAAGCCCACCGCCAGTGCCAGTGCAACACCGATGGCCGGCATGACGGCAACTTTCCACAGGCTGGCCGACAGCGCCAGGGTTCCGCTCTCACGGGCGGCCTGCAGGCTCAGGCTACCACCTATGCAGATCAGCGCCAGCGGTAGCGACAGCGAGGCCAGGTAGTCGCCGGATGTCATCAGCCAGGGCGGCAAGTCGAGGTGAAGGTAGGTCAGCGGCAGGGCGGCGACGATACCGATGATCAATGGGTTGGTGGCGACGTCCTTGAGGATCGCCAGGGGACGTGAGCTGACCACCGGACTGTAGACCGACAGTACAATGGCCGACATTACCAGGTTGACGATGATGATGCCGCCGGCCATGACACTGCCGAGCGACAGGCCAAAGTCGCCGTACATGTTGGCCGACAGGGCCAGTCCGACGATACCGCAGTTGCCGCGAAAGGCGCCTTGCACAAAGACGCCGCGATCCACTCGCGGGCAGCGCCACAGGGCCCAGCCCCAGATGACAAGAAAGATGGCCACCGAGACGACCAGATAGAAACCGACCAGTCCGAGCTTCAGGTCCTGGCCGGGATCGGCGCGCAGCAGGCTCAGGAACAACAGCGTTGGCATGGTCAGGCGAAACACCAAGCTCGAGGCGGTGTCGACGAAGGCTTGATCGATCCAGCCCAGACGCTTCAGAACGGCGCCGATGAAGACCATGGCGAAAACGGGCAGGCTGACGCCGAGGGTGCTGGCAAGGATGCTGATATCGATGGGGAGACCCTCCTGCTCGGATAGCACGCTAAAGGACTTAATATACTATGTATGATTTATTGTTGGGAAGCCTTTGGGTGGACGGCGTCGGGTGAGGCTCTTGGTATGACCGGTAGCGCGGGACTTCGATGGTGGCTGGATTCAAGAATCTGAGGGCCAATCACGGTGCGGTTCGACCAGGGAGAGGGCCGGTCGAAGAAGAGGAGGTGAAGAGGACGTGGAGATGAAGTGAAGAGAACGACTGAAGAGGGCGCACGTCGGGGCTTCTGGTGCGCCTTTGTCAAGAGAGATCAGCGCGCCAGCCAGAGTCCGATGACCACCGCCACGGCCACGGTGGTGAAGAACAGACGGTTGCGCAGGCGGGTATCGCGGGCGGGTTTACGGGACACGCGTTGCTCCTTGGTAGCGGGGAGTCAGGGGGAATTCCGGGGAATCTAGGCTTTGGTTCACTTGGCGGCCTAGGGTAATGCCGTTAGCCTGCCAAGGCTACAGCGGCGGGTCGCCGCCTCTCATCGGATGAGACAGAATCATGCCAGATACCCCAACCTTGCTGTTCGCCCACGCCAATGGCTTTCCCGGCGGCAGTTACAGAAGCCTGCTGGCACCACTCGCAGAGCGCTTCGACGTCCAGCCGCTCGATCGCCTGGGCCACCATCCCGATTTTCCCGTGGGCCACAACTGGTTGGCATTGCGTGATGAATACCTCGAGAGCACCCGCCACCTGGCCGGACCCTTTATCGCTGTCGGCCACTCCATGGGCGGGGTGATCACCGCCATGGCGGCGCGCCAGGAGCCGGAGCGGTTCCAGGCCGTGGTGATGCTCGACCCGCCGCTGATGCTGGGCATCGACGCCTTGGCCATGCGCGTCAGCAAGTGGCTCGGCATGGTGGATCGAGTGACGCCGGCAGGCAAGAGCAAGGGGCGCCGTACCCGTTGGGAAAGCCGTGATGCGATGCGCGCTCAACTTCGGCGCAAGGGCCTGTTTCGCAGCTTCACCGAGGAGGCACTGGACGACTACATCGACGCCGGCACCACGACCCTGGAGGACGGCGCGGTGGTGTTGAGCTATGACCCGGATATCGAGGTCGAGATCTTCCGTCATCTGCCCCACCATCTGGATCGTCTGCCCACGGAGGTACGAGTACCTCTGGGTGTGCTGGCAGGGGAGACGTCTGACTTGCTGACCGAGGCACGTTGCCGACGTCTCAGCCGGCGCGGTATCGCCCTGGACAGGGTGCCCGGCAGTCATATGTTTCCGATGGAGCAGCCCGAGGCAACGCGACGCGCCTTGCTGGCCATGATCGACCGTCTGCTGGGCGAAGGGGCAACGCAATGAAGCCAGCGGGAGAAGCGCTTCGCCTGGCACAGGGGCGCCTGGCCGCACTGGCCTGGGGGCGCACGGAGGCGCCGGTGTGGCTGGCGCTGCACGGCTGGCTCGACAACGCCGCAAGCTTTGCGCGTTTAGCGCCGGTGCTGGCCGAACGGCTCGATATACGCCTGGTGGCCATCGACATGGCCGGCCATGGTCACTCCGAGCGGCTGCCCGGTGACTACGACTACGCCATCTGGGACTACTGCCACGACCTGCTCGATGCACTGGATGATCTCGGACTGGATAGTGCCCCGGTGCTGGCTCACTCCCTCGGCGCCGGGGTGGCCTGCCTGGTCGCCGCGGCCTGGCCCGAACGCATCGAGCGCCTGGTGCTGATCGACGGTCTGGGGGCCTTGACCACCCCACCTGAAGATACCGCTGGCCAGTTGGGGCGTTCGTTGCGGGCCCAGCGTCGCCGTCGCTCGCGGATTCCTCATTATGCCGATCTGGATACCGCGGTGGCGGCGCGGGTCGCCGGTGGCGCCACCCCGGTGGATGCCGAGACGGTGCGCGACATCGTGGCCAGGAACCTGACCCCCTGCGACGAGGGCGGCCTGCGGCTGCGCACCGACCCGCGCCTGCTGCGCCCCTCCCCCGTGCGGCTGACCGATGACCAGGTCGCGAATCTGCTCGAGGCTATTGCCTGCGAGGTACTGCTGGTCGAAGGGCGTGACGGTATTCTCGGGGAACGTCCACGAGGGGTGGCCTCGCGAGCACGCGTTCGCCGCCTGACCCGTCGCGTGCTGGAGGGCGGACACCATCTTCATGCCTCGCCGCAGCACGCCCCCGCGGTGGCCGATGCCATCGTCGAGGCGTTGTCCGCAACACCTTGATCGAAAAGACGATCTTGGCAGCCAGTCGGTGGATGAGTCTTGGCCGCTGCGCCGTGACAGGCCGCGTAAGCTTTTCCACGGTGGGTTAGTCTAAGCTTATAGACAGGCCTGCGAGTGCGAGGCATGCGCTGTTCAAGCGCTGCCCGCGCGGCCAATCCGCAGCAGGAGGGCATTGCCATGACCGTCTATCGCCACGATTGTCCCCCGGGATCGAGCGGCAAGCGCATTGCGCTGACATTGGGTAGTGGTGGTGCCCGAGGCTATGCCCACATCGGTGTGCTGCAGGAATTGGTCGCCCGCGACTATGAAGTGGTGGCTATCTCGGGGTGCTCCATGGGCGCCCTGGTCGGGGGCATCTTTGCTGCGGGGAAGCTCGAGCCCTACCGTCAGTGGGTCGAGGAGCTGGGCTCCTTCGGCGTACTTCGCCTGCTCGACATGTCGTTCACCTCCATGGGTGCCATGCAGGGCAGGAAGGTGATGAGCAAGATCGAGTCGTTTATCGGTGACGTCGCCATCGAGGACCTGCCCATTCCCTTCACCGCGGTGGCGACCGACCTGATGCGCCAGCGAGAAGTGTGGTTTCAGCGGGGGTCCCTGCTCAAGGCTATCCGTGCCTCCATCGCCATACCCGGGGTCTTCACGCCGGTCGAGGATGGGCCTCGGCTGCTGGTCGATGGCGGTCTGCTCAATCCGCTGCCGATCATCTCCAACGTGTCGGTCCACGCGGACCTGGTGATGGCGGTCAACGTCACCGCCAACAGCCCCAACCTTGTCTCTCTCGAGGAGTTGCTGCCGGTGGAGTGCCCGAGCTGCGATGAGGCCCGAGGCGGTAAAGGTACCAACGGAGAACGCCGCAGGGGCGATCGACGCGGTGCGCTGATGGCGCGGCGTTTTCAGGAAAGCGCCGAATCGGAGGCCGAAGCCGACCGTGCCGAGCGCGGTAATGCCGCGCTGGGGCGCAAGGACTGGGGGCGGCTGGCCACCATCCTGACCTCCTTCGACATCACCCAGGCGGCGTTGGCGCGCTACAAGGAGGCGGGCTATCCGCCGGACATCCTGGTGGAGATACCCAAGACCGTCTGCGGTTCCTTCGAATTCCACCGTGCCAGGGATCTGATCCGTCTGGGGCGTCACCTGACCTGCCAGGCGCTGGATCGCATCGAGACCTGCGGTATCGTCGAGCAGACCGAAAAGCCAGCAGGCTGACTCAGGGCATCTGGCTGCGACTTCCAGGCCCATATCGACTGCGCCGCCTCAGCAGCATCTGGGTCGCACCGATGCACCTTCTGACAGGGCCTCAGGGCGTTTGGCCGCGCCGCCTCAGCAGCACGTAAACCGCACCGGTGCCGCCTTCGGCGTCGGTGGCAGGGGTTTAGAAAGCGAAGGCCAGTACGCTTGGCCATTCTCCTGAATTTCTAGAGAGCCAGGCGTTGCCGCGAGTTCGTGGCAGGGGCTCAGGGTGTCTGTCTGACAGGGACTCAGGGCGTCTGTCCGCGCCGTCTCAGCAGCACGTAAACCGCACCGGTGCCACCTTCGGCATCGGTGGCCGAACAGAAGGCCAGCACGCTCGGCCATTCTCTCAACCACGCATTGACGTGACTCTTGATCACCGGATAGTCGGCGGTGGCGCCCCAGGCCTTGCCGTGGACCACGATCACGCAGCGATGGCCACTGGCCACCGAGTCACGCAGAAAGCTCTCGAGTTCCGAGCGAGCCTCCTCGAGGCTGTAGCCGTGCAAGTCCAGACCGCCTTCCCAGCCGATCATCCCGCGCTTCAACTGGCTACGGGTGCGATAGGGCAGGTCGGGAAGGGCAAAGTCCAGATACTCCGATGGGCGTACCGGCTCGACTCGGCCATCCGAGGTGCGCCCGGTGGCCACGTCATCACCCGCGCTGACGGCGGCAGCGCGGCGCGCGGCGGCGGCCTGATCTCGCTGGGCACGGGTGGTCGGGCGCGGCTTGCCGGTGTCGGCGCGGTTGTGGCGGATACGACGGACACCTGCCTGCTCCAGGGCCTGGCGAAACGCGCTGATCTCGTCGTCGGGCGGTGGCTGGCGCTGGCTCATGGGGTCCTCGGGTCCGGTAAAAGGGAGGCCCAGTATACCGTGGTGGCCGTGGCAGTGAACCGCCGGCACGGATACAATGCCTTGCGAGTCAGATAGCCATCTATATCGCTATCTCGATCTCTATTTATATCGCTATCCAGGATCTTGCATCTGCCTTCGCCCCTGGAACGGAAGGGATCTTCGCGTGAAGGTCGTCGAAGGCGGTGATTGTCCATGCGATCCTGGCGCACGCCTCTTCTTGAACCCGATCGACAGGATGCCCTCTTGGCCGACTCTTCCTCCTCTCCGTCCACTTCCAGGTCTTCGACGCTGGCGCTCCCCGACGCTGAATTGGCCGACGGCCTGTTCACCCTGCGCGACTGTCTGCGCTGGGCAACCAGCGAGTTTCACCTGGCGGGGCTGACCTACAGCCACGGCACAGACAGCGCCTGGGACGAGGCGGTGGCACTGGTGCTTGGCGCCTTGCATCTGCCCTGGAACGTGGACCCCGGCGTGCTGGACGCGCGGCTGCTGCCGATGGAACGCGAGCGCATCGTCGGTCTGGTGCGCGCCAGGATCAGCGACAGGCGGCCCTTGCCCTACCTGCTCGGCGAGGCCTTCTTCGCCGGGCTTGTGTTCAGTGTGGACGAGCGGGTGTTGATTCCGCGCTCGCCGATTGCCGAGTTGATCGAGTCGGGCTTTCAGGCCTGGTTCCCCGAGGAGCCGCCTCGGCGCATCCTCGACCTGTGCACCGGCTCGGGCTGTATCGGCATCGCCTGCGCCGAGTATCTGCCTACCGTCGAGGTGGACCTGTCCGATATCAGCCAGGACGCCCTGGCGGTGGCCCGTGAGAACATCAATCGCCACGACGTAGGCCGGCGCGTGCGCGCGGTGCACAGCGACGTCTTCGATGGCCTGGAAGGTCAGCGCTACGACTTGATCGTGTCCAACCCGCCCTACGTCGATATCCGCGACCTGACCACCATGCCGGAGGAGTTCCGTCATGAGCCGGCTCTGGCGCTGGGGGCGGGCAGCGATGGCCTTGATATCGTCAGACGTATCCTGCGCGAGGCAAGAGCGCACCTCAGCGACCACGGCGTGCTGATCGTCGAGGTCGGCAACTCCGATCATCATCTGGAAGCGGCCTTCCCCGAGGTTCCCTTCCTGTGGCTCGAATTCGAGCGCGGCGGTCAGGGCGTGTTTGCCCTCACCGCCGAAGAACTCGACGCCCATGCGGCGTCCTTTGCACAACAATAGAGGAGCGCCCATGTCCGGCAATACCTTCGGCAAGCTGTTTACCGTCACCACCTTTGGCGAGAGTCACGGGCTTGCGCTCGGCGCCATCGTCGATGGCTGCCCGCCTGGCATCGAGCTCAGCGAGGCCGATCTGCAGGCCGACCTGGATCGTCGCCGTCCAGGCACGTCGCGCCATACCACCCAGCGTCGTGAGCCTGATCAGGTGAAGATCCTGTCGGGCGTGTTCGAGGGGCGCACCACCGGTACCTCGATTGGCCTGTTGATCGAGAACACCGACCAGCGCTCCAAGGACTATTCGAAGATCAAGGACCAGTTCCGGCCGGCCCACGCCGACTACACCTATCACCACAAGTACGGCGAGCGCGACTATCGCGGTGGCGGACGTTCCAGTGCCCGCGAGACCGCCATGCGGGTGGCCGCCGGGGCCATCGCCAAGAAGTACCTGGCGAGCCAGGGCATCGTGGTGCGTGGCTACATGAGTCAGCTGGGCGAGCTGGCCATCGAGTTTCGTGACTGGGAAGCGGTCAACGACAACCCCTTCTTCTGTCCCGACCCCGAACGGGTGCCGGAACTCGAGGCCTACATGGACCAGCTTCGCCGTGACCAGGACTCGGTGGGGGCGAAGATCACCGTCACCGCCGAAGGGCTGCCGCCCGGGCTTGGCGAGCCGGTGTTCGACCGCCTCGATGCCGAGCTGGCCCACGGCCTGATGAGCATCAACGCGGTCAAGGGCGTCGAGATCGGTGACGGCTTTGCCAGCGTGGCCCAGCGTGGCAGCCAGCACCGTGACGAGATGACCCCGGAGGGTTTTCTGTCGAATCATGCCGGTGGCGTACTGGGAGGCATCTCCAGCGGCCAGACGCTGATCGCTCACCTGGCGCTCAAGCCGACCTCCAGCATCACCATTCCTGGGCGCTCCATAGACGTGGACGGCAATCCGGTGGAGGTGGTAACCAAGGGACGCCACGATCCCTGCGTGGGGATTCGTGCCACGCCCATCGCCGAAGCGATGATGGCGCTGACCCTGATGGACCACCTGCTGCGTCATCGCGCACAGAACAGTGATGTGCGAGTCAGCACACCACGGCTACGCTGAATCGCAGAGCATGACAGGACTGCTACACTCAAGTAACTGTGGCAGGGAAGGTGCAGGATGCAGGCATCTTTGCGCCCGATAGCGCGGGCTACCGGCGCCACACACCGCCATACAAGGATCACGAGGCCAGCATGAAGATCAACGTCGAATTCGATCTGACCCCGGAAGAGTTACGCCAGGCATTGGGGCTTCCCAATATCGAGGCCTTCCAGCAGGACCTGCTCGATCGCATTCATCGGCAGATGGAGTCCGGTGTCGAAGGCTACGATCCGATGAGCCTGATGCAGCCGTTCCTGCAACAGCCGGCGCTGCAGCAGGGACTGTCCCAGGGGCTTGCCAGTTTCGGCAACTATCAGAAGATGATGATGGATATGCTGACCCAGGCCGCCCAGAGCGCCAAGGGTTCTTCTGCCAAGGATGACAAGGCCGAGGAGGCGTCAAGCTCCACGGCGCCGCGGTCCAGTGGGGCGGCCAAGGCCAGCTCGCGCAGTGCCAAGGGCGGCAAGAGCTAGCCAGGTGCTCGTCAAGTGCCCGCCAGGGGCCCGCAGGAAAGCGGCCACGGGTATGGCGGGGAGGGCAGATTCGCCGATGGCGAGGGTGCGGGGCGTCTTGATGCACAATCGCGCAGGAGGCGACGCCTGTCATGGCGTTGTCACCGAGGGTGTGCCAGACTGAGTTTGTTGCGCTGCAACAACGCTGTCCTCAGCATGCTTCCTGGACGGAGGCTCCCTGGCGGACAGTGGCAGCGGATTGCCGAGTGGACAGACACCATCGACACGATTCCAGGAGGTTCGGTCATGCAAGACAAGATGTTCGACAACTTCAACGAGCAGACTCGTCAGTTCTTCGAGCCGATGCGCAAACTCAACTCCCTGATGCTGGACAACATGCAGAAAATGTCCCAGTACCAGATGGAGTCGATGAAGCGCTATAGCCAGATGGGTACCGAGCGCATGCGTGAAGCCACCGCGATCAACGACGCCGAGGGGCTGCGCGACTTCTCTACCCGTCAGGCCGAGATGCTCAACGAACTGTCGGCGCAGATGCTCGAAGATGCCCGCGCCATGAGCGAAATGAGCCTCGAGTTCAAGAGCGAACTGGAGTCGCTGTTTGCCGAGTCCGGCCAGCAGCTTGCCGATCAGGCGACCCAGGCCCGCGACCAGGCGACCGAGGCGGTCGAGAAGGCCACCCAGCAGGTCACCGAGGCAGCCGAAAAGGCCACCCAGCAGGCCAGCCAGGCGGCCTCCCAGGCCTCGTCTCAGACCAGCAGCGCCAGCAAGTCGACCGGCGGAACCGCCAAGGCGACCTCCAGCCGCAAGCGCACTTGAGGCAAGCGGGTCTGAGGCAAGCGCACCTGAGACAAGAGTACTGTTGGACGTGCCAATGAGTGAGCGGCCGCAGGCGAGTGCAGGCATTGGCGTGAAGCGCCTGCCGCACGACGGCATAGACAGCGGCGGCCGACTCGCCCCCCAACAACGATGACGAAACGAGGGTGGATAGCTGCGACGCCGCGAGGCCGACGGTGGTCCACCCTTTTTTGCAGGGCAGGCCAGAGGAGAACGCAATGGCGGCAGGTGATCAGGCGGCGGACAACCCGGAGGAATGGGGCAACCAGCTATCGGTGCTGGGCGCCGAGTACCAGGCGTTGATGGAAGATTTCCTTTCGCGCATGGTGCCCAATGACGCAGCGGATTCGGTGATGGAGGACATTCGCAACAGCTTCCAGGCCGGTGCCGAATCGCTGATGCGCAATCCCACCCTGCTATGGGAGACCCAGGCCAAGCTGATGCAGGATCAGATGGCGCTGTGGCAACAGGCCATGGCGGCGGCCAGCGGTGGCGCTTTCGAGCCCTTGGTGACGCCGTCCCGCGGCGATCGCCGCTTCAAGGACGAGGCCTGGACCAGCGATCCTGGCTACAACGCCATCATGCAGCAGTATCTGCTGTTCTCGAACACCGTCGAGACTCTGGTGGACAAGCTCGACGATCTGAGCCCCGGCGAGAAGCGCAATCTGTCCTTCTACGCGCGTCAGATGGTCAACGCCATGTCGCCGACCAACTTCGTCTCCACCAATCCCGAAGTCATGCGCAAGACCCTCGAGACCCGGGGCCAGAACCTGGTCGACGGTCTGTCGCGTCTGCGCGAGGACCTGGCCAACTCGGCCGAGGGTCTTAACGTCACCATGACCGATCGCAGCGCCTTCGAGGTCGGTGAAAACATCGCGGTGTCACAAGGCGCGGTGGTGATGGAAAACGAGCTGATCCAGCTGATCCAGTACGCGCCCACCACCGAGAAGGTGTTCAAGACGCCGCTGTTGATCGTGCCACCCTGGATCAACAAGTTTTACGTGCTCGACCTGCGCCCGGAAAACTCGCTGGTGAAGTGGCTGGTGGACCAGGGCCACACCGTGTTCCTGATCTCCTGGCGCAACCCCGGACCGGAGCAGCGCGATCTGACCTGGGCGGACTACATGCAGCTTGGCCCGATCGCGGCGCTGGACGGTATCGAGCAGGCCACTGGCGAGAAGTCGGCCAACTTCCTGTCCTACTGCATCGGCGGCACCCTGACGGCCTCGACCATGGCCTACCTGACCAGTACCCGGCGCGGGCGCAAGGCCAAGTCGGTGACCTACATGGCGACCCTGCAGGACTTCCGTGACCCCGGCGAGATCGGCGTCTTCCTGAGCGAACCGGTGCTCCAGGGCATCGAAGCCAAGCTCGAGCAGGACGGTTACCTGGATGGCCGCGTCATGGCCTACTCGTTCAACCTGCTGCGGGAGAACGACCTGTTCTGGTCGTTCTACGTCAACAACTACCTGAAGGGCGAGGATCCTGCGGCCTTCGACCTGCTGTACTGGAATACCGACGGCACCAACCTGCCGGCGGGCACCCACGGCTGGTACCTGCGTCACCTGTATCAGGAGAACCAGCTGGTCGAGCCAGGCGGTGTCGAGCTCGACGGCGTCAAGATCGACCTGCGCAAGGTGTCGACGCCGAGCTACTTCATCGCCACCAAGGAAGACCATATCGCCAAGTGGAACAGCAGCTACTACGGCGCGCTGTTGCCCAAGGGCCCGGTGACCTTCGTGCTGGGGGGCTCCGGCCATATCGCCGGTGTGGTCAATCCGCCGCACAAGAACAAGTACGGCTACTGGACCAACGACGAGCTACCCGACAACCACGAAGAGTGGCTGGCCGGTGCCGAGGCTCATGAAGGTTCCTGGTGGCCCCACTGGCAGGAGTGGATGGTCAAGGGTGGCTACGTGGACGCCGACAAGATGGTCGATGCCCGCGAGCCTGGTGGCGGTGAGCTGCCGCTGCTGGAGCCCGCGCCGGGGCGTTTCGTCAAGACCAGCATCCCTGAAGTGCTGGGCGAGGCGGAGGACGACGAGGCCGCCGAGTAACGTTCGTCAGCGTGACAGGCAGGAGGGTATCCGAGGAACGCATCTGGCCCTTGGTACCCGCCTGACGCTCGTACACTGATCCGCACTGTTGCAACATGGTGGCAACACGGTTGCAACACAACAACGCCGCGAGGGCCTGAGCCCTCGCGGCGTTGTCGTGTGTGGTGAATGTCGTTCGCGGCCAGAGCGGCGTCGACGGTCGTTGGCTTGCGTCGGCTTGCGTTGGCTTAGCCCCGCCGGCGCCACAGTGCGCCCGCCAGCAGCATTAGCCCGGCGACGAGCCAGGTGGGCCAGCTGCCGGTACGGGTGAAGGGCGTCAGCCCCTGCATCGGCTGCACCTGACCGTCCAGGCGCGCCGTCTCGAACTGGGGCAGCTGGTCGAGCAGGCGGCCCTGATCGTCGATGATGGCGGTGATGCCATTGCTGGTGGCGCGAATCACGTAGCGGCCATTTTCCAGGGCACGCAGCCGGGCCATCTCCAGGTGCTGGTGGGGGCCGATGGAATCGCCAAACCAGCTGTCGTTGGAGACGGTCAGCAGCAGTTCCGAATCACGGGCACGCTCGGCCACCAGGTCGGCGTAGATGATTTCGTAGCAGATGGCGTTGCCGAGGGTGTGACCGGCGGCGGTCATCGGCGGCTGCGTATCCGGTCCTGGCGTCATGGCAGGCATCGGCAGGTCGAAGAAGGCGATGGCGCCCCTGAGCAGGCTTTCCAGTGGCAGGTACTCGCCGAAGGGCACCAGGTGGGCCTTGCGATAGGCGCCACTGGCGTTGCCGTAGGCGCTCACGGCGTTGAAGAAACGCCCGTCGGCATCGCGCTGGAGGATACCGGTCAGCAGCGCCGTCTCGGGGGCCAGCGCCGCCTGGGCGCGGGCCATGATCGGCTCGGCCTGGTCCTCGAACATCGGCAGGGCGGCCTCGGGCCAGATGACGATGTCCGGCTCCACCGGGGCGGACGCCTCCAGGTCACCGGTCATGCCCAGATAGGTATTGACCGCCTGACGCTGGCCTTCTGGCAGCCACTTGATCTCCTGGGGCAGGTTGCCCTGCAACAGGGCCACGTTCAGCGGATCACCGGTGGGCGAGGTCCACTGGTTCGGCAGCAGCCAGGGCAGGCCCCACAGGGCCACCAGCGGCAGGGCGGCCAGCGGTCGTGGCCGTGCCAGCTCCGTCAGCAGCACACCGCTGGCCGCCACCACCAGCGACAGCAGGTAGACGCCGCCCAGGGGCGCCAGCGCCGACAGCGGTGAGTCGACCTGGGTGCTGCCGAGCAGCAGCCAGGGAAAGCCGGTGAACAGCCATGTCCTGATCCACTCCATCAGTACCCAGAAGCCGACGAAGCCGAGCCCGCCCGCCAGCGCGGTGGGGCGGGCCGGCATCAGGCGCCGGAACAGCCCCATCGGCAAGGCGACGAACAGCGCCATGCTGGCCACGAACAGGGCTGTCAGGAAGAACGCCAGCGGTGCGCTGGTGTAGCCATAGTCGTGGATCGATACGTAGACCCAGGAGGCGCCGCTTCCGAACAGTCCGAGGCCGTAACACCAGCCGCGCAGCAGCGCCTGGCGTGCGCCCCGACGATAGAGACCGGTGTAGACCAGGGCGGCGGCCAGCGGGGCCAGCCACCACCAGGAAAAGGGGGCGGCGGCGAGGGTCGTCAGCCCTCCGGCAATCAGGGCGGCAAGGTAGCCGGCCCTGCCGCCGAGCACTCGCTCGAGCATGGGGTCCATCCTTGGTGTGGGCGAGAAAGGCAAGGCGTCCCCGGACGGGGACGCACGGGTTCAGTCGTCGGTACGGCTTTCGGGTTCGACCTCGAGCAGCCGGATACGCCGATTGTCGGCGTTGAGCACGGTGAAGCGCCAGCCCCCGATCAGAGTATGTTCGCCGCGCGCCGGCAGGTGGCCGAAACGCTGCATCACCAGTCCTCCCAGGGTATCGAACTCGTCGTCGGAGAAGCGCGTGCCGAAGCGCTCGTTGAAGTCCTCGATGGGGGTCAGGGCTCGCACCGCGTAGCGGTCATCGCCCAGCTGGCGGATGTCCTCTTCCTCGTCGGTGTCGTGCTCGTCTTCGATGTCGCCGACGATCTCCTCGAGGATGTCCTCGATGGTGACGATCCCGGCGGTGCCGCCGTACTCGTCCACCACCACCGCCATATGGCTGTGGGTGTCACGGAACTCCTTCAACAGGCTGTTGAGGCGCTTGGACTCGGGTACGAACATGGCAGGGCGCAGGACTTCTTCAAGCTGGAAGGGGCGGTCGTCGCTGGACCCCTGCAGCAGCGGCAGCAGGTCCTTCACCAGCAGGATGCCCTTGACCTCGTCGAGGTTCTCGCCGATCACCGGGTAGCGCGAGTGACCGGTCTCGAGAATGATCGGCAGGTAGTCTTCCAGCGGCTGATCGAGCTCCAGGGCGGTGACCTGGGAGCGCGGAATCAGCACCTCCCTGACCTGCTGGTCGCTGATGTTCAGGGCGCCTTCGATGATGGTCATGGCATCCTGCTCAAGCTTCAGGCGGCTGCCCGCCTGGCGCAGGAATTCGCGCAACTCTTCTCGCGAGCTGGGTTCGTCACTGTCGCTGGACAGGGCACTGAAGAGTTTGTCGAACCAGGATTTGTTGGGGGCCTGGCTACTCGATCGGTCTTCGCTCATGCGTCGGCTCTCTCGTCCTCGCTACCGGGATCCGGAGATGGGGCCGGCGGGGCGTAAGGGTCGTCAATGCCCAGGCCGGCAAGGATATTGCGCTCGAGGCCTTCCATGAGGTCGGCCTCCTCATCCTCGATATGGTCATGGCCCAGCAAATGCAAGGTGCCGTGCACAACCATATGAGCGTAGTGATCGATCAGCGACTTGTCCTGCTCGCGTGCTTCGCGCACGACCACCGGATGGCAGATCACCAGATCGCCAAGCAGCGGAAGCTCGAGGCCTGGCGGGGCCTCGAAGGGGAATGACAGGACATTGGTCGGGGCATCCTTGCCACGGTAGTCACGGTTGAGGGTCTGGCTCTCGTCGGCGTCGACCAGGCGAATCGTGAGTTCCGACTCCGCCCGTTCGGGGAAGTGGGCCAGCACGGCGTCGACCCAGCGCTCGAGGTCATCGGCCTCTGGCAGCTCGCTGGCCTCGCTGGCCACCTGACGGTCCACGCAGGCGCTCATCGGTGGGCGTCTCCGTCACCGTTCATGGACTGTAGACGCTCGGCACGCTCCAGCCGACGCTCTTCGGCACGCGCCTCGCGGCGGGCGCGCTCCTCGGCTTCCTGGTTGGCCTCGAACAGGTCGTAGGCCTCGATGATACGCTGCACCAGCGGGTGGCGAACCACGTCCTTGGCGGCGAAGTGGGTCACCCCGATACCGGCGGTGTCCTTGAGCACATCGAGCACCTGGATCAGGCCGGAGCTCTGGCCCTTGGGCAGGTCGACCTGGGTCACGTCGCCGGTGATCACCGCGGTGGAACCGAAGCCGATGCGGGTCAGGAACATCTTCATCTGCTCGCGAGTGGTGTTCTGGCTCTCGTCGAGAATGATGAAGGCATTGTTCAGGGTGCGCCCGCGCATGTAGGCCAGCGGCGCGATCTCGATCACCTGGCGCTCGATCAGCTTGGCGACTTGCTCGAAGCCGATCATCTCGTACAGGGCGTCATACAGTGGGCGCAGGTAGGGATCGATCTTCTGGGCAAGGTCACCGGGCAGGAAGCCGAGCTTCTCGCCGGCTTCCACCGCCGGGCGCACCAGCAGGATGCGTCGCACCTGCTGTTGGTTGAGCGCTTCCACCGCAGCCGCCACCGCCAGGTAGGTCTTGCCGGTGCCGGCGGGGCCGATGCCGAAGTTGATGTCGTGGTTGCGGATGCTGGTGACGTAGCCCTGCTGATTGAGGCCGCGCGGCTTGATCAGGGTGCGCGGGGTACGAATCAGCACCTCGCCCTCGCCGGCGTCTTCTTCGGCGTCCTCGTCGAGGGCCTCGATGCCGGCTTCCTGCAGGAACAGGTGCACGGTGTCCGGGGTCAGCTCGGTGGCCTCGGCCTCACGATAGAGGTGTTCCACCAGGTTCGCGGCCGCCTTGACGCGAGCGCCGGGGCCGGCCAGCTGGAACATGTTGCCGCGGTTGCGCAGGGTGACGCCGAGCCGGCTTTCGATCAGCTTCAGATGCTCGTCGCGCTGGCCACACAGGTTGGCAAGACGGCGGGGCTCGTTGGGTTCGAGGTTGAGCGTGATGATGCGGTTGGCCTGGGTCGATGGCTGGCTCAAGGCGTGAAGAATCCGTGTTTGGGTGGCTTTGAAGGTTCAGCTTACTGCCCCGGCGTGGGCCAGGGCAATGCTCCGGGTCCTGTGCATTGGCGATCGTCATGGTGAAACGGCCAAGCCGCCCGTCCCGGAGCAGGGCGAGCCTCAGTAGCGCTCGCCGGAAGCCAGTTCGCCACGCAGCGAGTTGGGCAGGGCCTCGGTGATCTCGACGTCGACGAAGTAGCCGATCAGCTCGGTGGGATTGGCCGCGCGGAAGTTGACCACCCGGTTGTTCTCGGTGCGTCCGGACAGCTGGCCCGGGTCGCGGGGCGAGAAGCCGCTGACCAGCACGCGCTGGGTAGTGCCCACCATGCGCCGACTGATCTGCATCGCCTGCTGGTTGATGCGCTCCTGCAGGATCGCCAGACGCTGCTTCTTGATCTCTTCCGGGGTCTCGTCGTCAAGCGCCGCCGCCGGGGTGCCCGGGCGAGCGGAGTAGACGAAACTGAAGGACACGTCGAAGCCGATGCGATGGATCAGGTCCATGGTCGCCTCGAAGTCCTCCTCGGTCTCGCCCGGGAAGCCGATGATGAAGTCCGAGGAGAAGCTGATGTCCGGGCGCAGGGCGCGGATGCGCTCCATCTTGTCGACGTACTCTTCGACCGTGTGACCGCGCTTCATCGCCGCCAGGATGCGGTCGGAACCGGCCTGCACCGGCAGGTGAAGGTGGCTGACCAGCTCCGGAATCTCGGCGTAGGCCTCGATCAGGCTGTCGCTGAACTCCACCGGGTGCGAGGTGGTGAAGCGGATACGGTCGATGCCGTCCACCGCCGCCACGCAGGCGATCAGTTCGGCCAGATCGATTTCGTCGCCGTCGTCGTTGAGCCCGCGGTAGGCGTTGACGTTCTGGCCCAGCAGGTTGATCTCGCGAACGCCCTGGTCGGCCAGGTGGAAGACCTCGTCCATGACCGCCTCGAACGGCCGCGAGACTTCCTCGCCACGGGTGTAGGGCACCACGCAGAAGGTGCAGTACTTGGAGCAGCCTTCCATCACCGAGACGAAGGCGCTGGCGCCGTCGGAGCTGGGCTTGGGCAGGTGATCGAACTTCTCGATCTCGGGGAAGGTGACGTCCACCACCGAGATCTGGTTGTCACGGCTGGCGTCGAGCATGCTCGGCACCCGGTGCAGGGTCTGGGGACCGAACACCATGTCGACGTGGGGGGCGCGCTTGCGAATGGCCTCGCCTTCCTGACTGGCCACGCAGCCGCCGACGCCGATCACCAGATCGGGGTTGGACTGCTTGAGCTTCTTCCAGCGACCGAGCTGGTGGAACACCTTCTCCTGGGCCTTTTCCCGAATCGAACAGGTGTTGAGCAGGATCACGTCCGCGTCCTGTTCGTTGTCGGTCAGTTCCATCTGATGGGAGTCGCCGAGCAGATCCGCCATGCGGGCAGAGTCGTACTCGTTCATCTGGCAGCCGTGGGTCTTGATGAAGAGTTTCTTCGTCATAGCAATATGTCGGGCTCCCGGCCCGATGGGCACCAGGGGTGCCTGGTCACGTGAGTGGTGGTGAATGGGCGCGAGACTGGCGGTCGAACGACCGTGGCGCATGGTGGCGCATTATACGCACCCGGCCCGGGTGGGGCCAGTTTGCCGATGTACCGGCCAGGGACCAGGGCAGGGCGCGCGGAGATCCCGGTGGATCTTGGTCCACCGGCCGGGGTATCCCGGTGAGCCAATGTGATAGTCTTGCGGGCGGATGGGAACGCGGGCTGGCTATTTTATGACCATTTTGTGCCAACCCCAGGTGTCTCGCCCGCAGGACAGCGATGTCCAGCGGTTTTCCCGACACTTGTCCACAGGAGCTGTGGAACGTTTGTCACCCTCCTTGGTCTCATCGCACGTTGCGGCTTGGCAGGAAGCCGGCGCAGCGTCACTCGAGTCGCAACCGAGCCCAGATTAGCCAGGAAAGACGGCATGAAAACGCAATTTCTCAAGACAGTGACCCTGGGCCTCGCCCTGACCGGCGCCGCCCTGCCGGCGATGGCTCAGGACGAGGGCACCTCACGGTGGGTGTCGGACGAACTCACCACCTATGTGCGCAGTGGCCCCACCGACGGCTACCGCATCGTCGGCACCTTGACCGCCGGCCAGCCGGTGACCCTGCTGGACACCTCCGGCGACTATTCCCAGGTCCGAAGCGACAGCGGAGACGTGGTCTGGGTCCCCAGCAGCGAACTGCAACAGACCCCCAGCGCCAGCGACCAGCTGCCCAAGCTCGAGGCAAGGGTGGAAGAACTCACCGAGGAGCTCGACGGCATCAACGAAAGCTGGGAAGAGCGCACTCGGACCATGACCGAGACCCTCGAGGTGCGCGAGAGCCGCATCGCCGAACTGGAAGCACGCAATCATGAGCTGGAGAGCGCCTTCAGCGATATCAGCGAGACCAACAAGGACCTCGAGGCTCGCCTGGAGACCCGCAAGGAAGACCTGCTGATGCGCTACTTCATGTACGGCGGGGGCGTCGCCGGGGCGGGCCTGATCGTCGGCCTGATCGTGCCGCACCTGCCGCGGCGTCGGCGCAAGCGCGACCGCTGGTTCTAGCACCCGGGACAGAGAATTCGATGCACGAACACTGGTTGAAACGCTGGGAAGAGGGGCGCATCGGCTTTCATCGCGATAGCGTTCATCCTGCACTGATCCGCCACTGGCCGATGCTGGGGGCGGTTCCCGGGACCAAGGTACTGGTGCCGCTGTGCGGCAAGAGCCTGGACATGCGCTGGCTGGCCGAGCATCAACATCCGGTACTCGGCATCGAGCTGTCGGAGCGCGCGCTCGAACAGTTTGTGGAAGATGGCCGAGGGGAGGTGTCGCGCTACCAGCAGGACGGTTTCGCGATTCTGCGACAGGGCAGTATCGAGCTATGGTGCGGTGACTTCTTCCACTTCCATATCGCCCAGGCCTCGGAGATCGGCGCCTTCTATGATCGCGCCGCCCTGATCGCCTTGCCCGAGGCCACCCGCCAGCGCTACGCCTTTCACCTGGCCCAGCTGATACCGCCTGGCGCGCGGGGGCTGCTGGTCAGTCTGAGTCGGAGCGGCGACGACGGTCCGCCGTTCCATGTGGACGGCGCCGAGGTGAGGCGGTTGTTCGACCCCAACTTCATCGTCACCCACCTGGAAGACGGCGAGCCCGAAGCCAATGGCTTTCGTGAGTCGGTGTGGGCGCTGGTACGGCGTGGTCCCACCACCGACGAGTGATTGAGTGCATCCAACCAAAGCGCGCCACCCACAAGGGGCGGCGCGCTGTCGTGTGCCTGCCTGGCCCGCCCCGCGGGGCGGGCGAGCGTCAGCGGGCCAGCAATTGGCCCAGCTCCGGGTCGGCGAAGGCCCGGTTCAGACCGTCGGTGAGCAGGTCGGTGACCATGCGCTGATTGGTTGCCTTGTCCGGCTTCACCGCATAACTCTGCACGCGGCGCGAGGTGTAGGTGCCGGTGTAGGTCTGGCCGTCATTGCTGGCTTCGGCCTCGATGACGCTTTCCAGTCTGGCCTCGTCCACCAGCGGCTGACTCTGGCCGCGTTCATAGCTCAGCTTCTTCAGCGTCAGCGTCAGGCTGGGGCGGCCCGGAGCCGGTTCGGCGGTGGGGCTGAAGCCCATCTCGCGCACCGCCCGCTCCACCTCGGCCTGAAGCCTCGGCACGATCTCGTGGGGGCTGACACTGATGGTGGCGGTGGAGCTTGCGCTGCCGCTGCGGGTACCGAGCACGTCCGAGGGGCGGTCATCGGCGGCGATGACGGTGACCGCCTGGCCAGAGCCGGAGGCCGGCACGGCCACGCTGCGCTTGGGGTCGGGCTGCAGATGGTGGGGGCTCGAGCAGGCGCTGAGCGCGAGCAGCGCGGTCACACCAGCGGCGCCCAACAGAAGGCGACGAAGCATAGGGGGAACTCCTTGTCGTGTTATCGGTAGAAATCGCACCGTAGTGCGCACTCGTCGGGCGAGGCTTTGCCTGGACGGGCGATAGTACGTCTATCAGAGGGGGGCGTGCAGCAAAAGTTCCTGGGCTGATCGAAGCGGACAAGGCCCGCCAGGCGGGCGTCTGCGCCGCACTCGCGGTGCTTGGACAGGGCGCCACCCTTGGCGGTGCTTGGACAGTGGCGCCACCCTTGGCGGCGCTCAGACAGTGGCGCCGGACTCGCGACGCGTGGCGCTATCCTTGGCGGCGTGGTCACCAGGCCTGTCCGGTTGCTGGCTATCGGGCCGACTGTCTGGATAGTGGTGCCAGTGCCGGGGCAGGGCGTAGACCCGGGAGCCACGGCCAAGTGCCAGGCGTTCGGCGTCGCCATGGCTCAGGGTCGCCATCCAGGGCTCGTCCATCCAGTCGGCGTTCAGCTCGATGCGCACTTCGGCGCCCACCGGGACCACCGCGGTGACCACCGCGGGCAGGTGAGCGTCGGCACTGGGGGCGGCGGCCACCTGTACCTCGTGGGGGCGCAGCAGGATTTCCTGAGGGCCGTCGTCCAGGTCCAGTGTCAGGCGCGCCTCACCGCAGGTCAGCACGCCGCCGCGAACCTCGCCTTCCAGATGATTGACGTCGCCGAGGAATTCGAACACGAAGCGATTGCGCGGTTGACGGTACAGCGTCTCCGGGGTGTCGATCTGCTCGATACGGCCGTTGCTCATCACCACCACACGGTCAGACAGCTCCAGCGCTTCCTCCTGGTCGTGGGTCACGAACACGCTGGTGAAGCCCAGCTCGTCGTGCAGGTGCCTGAGCCAGCGACGCAGCTCCTGGCGGACCTTGGCATCGAGCGCCCCGAAGGGTTCATCGAGCAGCAGCACCTCTGGCTTGAGGGCCAGGGCGCGTGCCAGCGAGACACGCTGCTGCTGCCCGCCGGAGAGCTGCGCCGGGAAGCGTTCGGCCAGGTGAGACAGCTGCACCATCTCCAGTAGCTGCATGACCCGGGAGCGGATCTCACCGCTGGACGGACGCTCGCGGCGGGGCAGCACAGTCAGGCCGAAGGCGACATTGTCGAACACGCTCATATGGCGGAACAGCGCGTAGTGCTGGAACACGAAGCCGATACGCCGGTCACGTACGTGGACATGGGTCACGTCGCGTTCGCCGAACAGAATGCGGCAGTCGGGGTGGTCGTCCGGTGTCTCGAGCCCGGCGATGATCCGCAACAGGGTGGTCTTGCCGGAACCGGACGGGCCCAGCAGGCCGATCAGCTCGCCGCTGTTGATGTCCAGGTCGATGGGAGACAGCGCCTGGGAGCGTCCGAAGTGCTTCTGGATATGGTCGAGACGAATGCTCATGTCAGGGCCTCCCGGCGCGTCGCGCGCCATTCGAGCGTGGCCTTGGCGGCCAGGGTAAGCAGGGCGATCAGCGCCAGCAGGGCGGCGCTGGCGAAGGCGCCGACGGTGTTGTAGTCCTGATACAGAAGCTCCACGTGCAGCGGCAGGGTGTTGGTCTCGCCGCGGATGGCCCCGGAGACCACCGAGACCGCGCCGAATTCACCCACCGCCCGGGCGTTGGTCAGGATCACGCCGTAGAGCAGGGCCCAGCGGATATTGGGCAGGGTCACCCGGCGAAACAGCGTAAAGCCGCGTGCGCCGAGGGTTACCGCCGCTTCTTCCTCGCGGGAGCCCTGGGCCTGCATCAGCGGGATCAGCTCCCTGGCGACGAAGGGGCAGGTGACGAAGATGGTCACCATCAGGATGCCGGGCCAGGCGAACATCAACTGGATGTCGTGGGCATCCAGCCAGCCGCCGATCCAGCCGTTGCGGCCGTAGAGCAGCAGGTAGACCAGGCCCGCCACCACCGGCGAGATGGCGAAGGGGATGTCGATCAGTGTCTGCAGAAGGCGCCGTCCGGGGAAGGCGAAGCGGGTCACCAGCCAGGCCAGCATGACTCCGAAGACCAGGTTGACCGGGATCGTCAGCAGGGTGATGAACAGGGTCAGGCCGATCGCCGCCAGGGTGAAGTGATCCGTGACATTGGCGATGAAGGGCCCGACACCCTCGGCCAGGGCCTGGGCGAAGATGGCCAGCAGCGGTAGCAGCAGAAACAGTGCCGAGAGCGTTACCGCCAGCGCGATCAGGCTGCGCCTGAGCCAGGGGGCGTCACCGATTCGTTGCATCAGCCGCGTCCTCCGTGCAGTCGGCGGATAAAGCGTCCCTGCCACAGGTTGATCGCCAGCAGCAGCGCCAGCGAGGTCGCCAGCACCACCGACGCGATGGCCGAGGCCCCCACGTAGTCGTACTCCTGCAGCTTGACGAAGATCATCAGCGAGGTGATCTCGGTCTCGTAGGGCATGTTGCCGGCGATGAAGATCACCGCACCGAATTCGCCCAGGGAGCGCACGAAGGCGAGCCCGGTGCCGGTGACCAGGGCCGGCCACAGGTGGGGCAGGATGACCCGACGAAAGGCCACGCCGTCGCGGGCGCCCAGACTCATGGCGGCTTCGTCGATTTCCGCGGGCAGGTCCTCGAGCACCGGCTGCACCGTGCGCACGACGAAGGGGATGCTGGTGAAGGCCATGGCCAGGGCGATGCCGACCCAGGTGTAGGACACCTGCCAGCCCAGCGGCTCCAGCAACTGTCCCATCCAGCCCTTGGACGAGTAGAGCGTTGCCAGGGTGATGCCGGCGACCGCCGTGGGCAGCGCGAATGGCAGGTCCATCAGGGCATCGAGCAGGCGCTTGCCGGGGAAGTCGTAGCGCACCAGCACCCAGGCCATCAACAGCCCGAACACGGCGTTGACCAGCGCCGCCACCAGGGCGCCACCGATGGTGGTGACGTAGCTTGCCACCACGCGGGGTTCACTGATGATGAACCAGTACTCGGACAGCGACAGCCCCTTGAGCTGGCCGACCAGGCCGGTCAGCGGCAGCAGCAGTACCAGCGAGACGAAGGTGAGGCTGATGCCCAGAGACAGGCCGAAGCCCGGCAGCACGCGGCGCCGGGCGGATCGGGCAAAGGGCAGGGAGATGGCCTTGTGCATGGGATAGGTCGCTTGCCTTGACGATCAGCGACGCTGCAGCTGGTCCAGCTCGCCGCCGCTCTTGAAGTGGGTGTCCATGGCGCTGTCCCAGCCACCGAACACGTCCTGGACCTCGAACAGCTCGGTCTCGGGGAAGCTATCGGCGAACTCTTCCTTCACCGCTTCGTTGTGGACGCGGTAGTTGAAGCCTGCCAGCTGGCGCTGGGCCTCCTCGGTGTAGAGGTAGTCGAGGTAGGCACGGGCGAGCTCGAGGTTGCCGTTGCGCTCAGCGTTTTCCTCGACCACCGCCACCGGGAACTCGGCGAGGATGCTGACCGGCGGCACGATGACGTCGTATTCGTCGCTGCCGTACTCGTCACGGATATTGTTGACCTCGGACTCGAAGCTGATCAGCACGTCGCCGATGCCACGTTCGATGAAGCTGGTGGTGGCGCCGCGACCGCCGGTGTCAAACACCTTCACATTGCCGAGGAAGTCGCTCATGAACTCGCGCACCTGGTCCTCGTCGCCGTCGAAGTTGCGCTCGGCGGCACCCCAGGCGGCCAGGTAGGTATAGCGGCCGTTACCGGAGGTCTTGGGGTTGGGGAACACCAGTTCGACGCCCTCGGCGGCCAGGTCTTCCCAGCTCTCGATGCCCTGGGGGTTGCCCTTGCGCACCAGGAAGGCGGTGGTGGAGTAGTAGGGCGAGGCATTGTTGGGCAACTGGCTCTGCCATTCTTCCGCGACCAGGCCGGCATCGGCCAGTACCTGGACGTCGGTGACCTGGTTGTAGGTCACCACGTCGGCCTTCAGGCCCTGCAGGATGGCGCGGGCCTGGGCGGAAGAGCCGCCGTGGGACTGCTTGATGGTCAGCTCACCGTCATTCTCTGCCTGCCAGTGCTGCTGAAACGCCGGGTTGATGGCGGCGAACAGCTCGCGGGCGATGTCATAGGACGAGTTGAGCAGCTCCTTGTCCTCGGCCATTACCGGCGAGGCCATGGCACCGCCGAGGCCGGCGGCCAGGGACAGGGACAGGGCGGTACGGCGCAGGATCGGGGGCAGCTTCATGTCGGGGTTCCTTGACGTCGGGGGTGGGCCGGGGAAATCGGCGGATCGCAACGAAGGCTAAGGCTAATTTTAAGGAATTACAATCCTGTTTGTTAAAACTGTTTGGAATATAAGATGTCGCAACGCGCATACTATAGACGACTGCAACCGGACGAATCGGCAGAAGATGTGGAGGAAGATCGCTGATGCGGGCGGGACCAACTGCTAGAATGCCGCTTTTCGTCGAGCCCTTGTGGCCTCCACCATGACTCTCTCCTCGGATGACTCCATGAACGACTTCCTGATCGCGCCTTCGATCCTGTCCGCTGACTTCGCCCGCCTGGGAGAAGAGGTCGACAACGTGCTGGCATCGGGTGCCGATATCGTCCACTTCGACGTGATGGACAATCACTACGTGCCTAACCTGACCATCGGGCCGATGGTCTGTGAGGCGCTGCGCAAGCATGGCGTCACCGCGCCCATCGATGCCCACCTGATGGTCAAGCCCGTGGATCGACTGATCGGTGACTTCATCGATGCCGGTGCCAGCTACATCACCTTCCACCCCGAGGCCTCCGAACATATCGATCGCTCGCTGCAGCTGATTCGTGACGGCGGCTGCAAGGCGGGACTGGTGTTCAACCCGGCGACGCCACTGTCCTACCTGGACTACGTGATGGACAAGGTCGACATGGTGCTGCTGATGAGCGTCAATCCGGGCTTCGGCGGTCAGTCGTTCATCCCGGCGACGCTCGACAAGCTGCGCCAGGCGCGTGCGCGCATCGACGCCAGCGGACGGGACATTCGTCTGCAGGTGGATGGTGGCGTGAAGGTAGACAATATCGCCGAGATCGCGCGCGCCGGGGCGGACACCTTCGTCGCGGGCTCCGCGGTGTTCGGCGCGCGTCGCGACGAGGACCCCCACGGCTACGACAGCATCATCGCCGACTTTCGCTCGCGCCTGGCCTCTACGCGGTGATTGGCGATTCGGACTATGCTGGCTCAGGCAAGCCGGGCTTGGATGAGCCGGGCTTAGTCGAGCCTGTCTCAGATGAGCCTGTCTCAGGCGAGCCAGTACCCGAGCTGCCGGCGGCGGCAACGACGACGTGGTACCTGTATATCGTCGAGACGGCGGCCGGGGCGCTTTATACCGGCATTACCACCGATGTCGCCAGACGTGTCGAGCAACACCGCAGCGGCAAGGGCGCCAAGGCGCTGCGTGGCAAGGGCCCGCTGACGCTTCGCCATCAGGAGCCGGTCGGCACGCGAGGTGACGCCAGCCGGCTGGAAATCGCCGTCAAGCGCATGTCGGTGCGTCGCAAGCGCCAGTGGCTGGCAGCGCGCATCAGCACTGACGAAGCGAGGGCGGTGGTCGAGCAGGATCGTACTTCGATAACGAAAACGACATACAAGGAGAGGTAGATGGAGTTCCTGCAAAAGCTGGACGTGGAGGCCCTGATCGAGTTTGCCTCGACCACCGGGCTGCAGTTTCTGATCAATCTGGTCGCCGCGGCGGCGATCTTCATCATCGGTCGCTGGGTGGCCAAGGCGGTACACCGGGTGGTGGTCAAGGGCATGCAGCGTGCCGACGTCGAACCCCTGCTGGTCAAGTTCCTCGGCAACATCCTGTATGCCTTGCTGCTGACCTTCGTGATCCTGGCCGCCATCAGCCGGATCGGTATCCAGACCGCCTCGTTGATCGCGGTGATCGGTGCCGCCGGTCTGGCGGTGGGTCTGGCCCTGCAGGGGTCGCTGGCCAACTTCGCCGCCGGGGTCATGGTCATCATCTTCCGCCCCTACCGGATCGGCGACTACGTGGAGGCAGGTGGGGTCAGCGGCACCGTCGAGGATGTGCAGATCATCAGCACCGAGCTGAGCACGCCGGACAATCGCAAGATCATCGTGCCCAACGGCCAGATGATGAGCGGTGCCGTGGTCAACTATTCTGCCCACGCCACTCGTCGGGTCGATCTGACGGTGGGGGTCGGCTATGACGACGACATCGATACCGTGCGTCGGGTGCTGGAGAGCGTGGTCGCCGACGACCCTCGCGTGCTCAGCGAACCGGCGCCGAATATCCGCATGAATGCCATGGGCGACTCCTCCATCACATGGATCGTGCGGCCCTGGGTGCAGGCATCCGACTACTGGGACGTCTACTGGGAGATGACCGAGGAGATCAAGCGTCGCTTCGATCGCGAAGGTATCAGCATTCCCTTTCCCCAGCGCGACGTGCATCTCTATCACCACGCCAAGGACGAGCCCCAGGCCAACGCCTGAGCAGGATGTGGTGCTGTCGATGACGACAAACGAGAGAAGCTGCCCTGGGGCAGCCTCTCTTGCTGTAAACGCACAGTGCGAAGTCTTGCAGGGGTGTGCGGGCAGGCACGTTTCAGACGAGCCCTAGGCGCTGTCCGAAAAGTCGACGAGCGAAGGTTAGACAAGGCAAAAATCGGTGAGAAAGCGCAGTTTACGGGGTGTAAATGAGCATTTTGATCCGATTTTTAACGCCGTATTACCGAGCGCAGGCACTTTTCAGACAAGCCCTAGTGCAGCTTTAGCCTGGGCTTGAGGAAGCGGTTAAGCCCATCCACCACCACCATCATCGCGGTCTTGACCGTGCCGTGGATGGCGCGCTGGTGCATGCGGTAGAGCGAGGCGTAGAAGAAGCGCGCCAGGTTACCCTCGATGAACAGGCTACGGGCCGAGGCGGCGCGCATCAGGCTGCCGATGGCGTCGAAGTGGGCCAGCGAAATCAGCGAGCCTCGGTCGCGGAAGACAAATTCCTTGAGCGGCTTGCCGTCGACCACGGCACACAGGTTACGGTAGAGCACGCCGGCCTGCTGGTGGGCGGCCTGGGCCCTGGGCGGCACCACCGTGCCGTCTTCCTGGGGGCAGCTGGCGCAGTCGCCGAAGGCGAAGATGTGCGGGTCATCGATGCTCTGCATGGTGGCGGCCACCTTGACCCTGTTGTTGCGCTCCACCTCCAGCCCCAGTTCTGCCAGGAAGGCCGGAGCCTTGATGCCGGCGGCCCACACCCCCAGGTCGATTTCGATGGCGTCATCGTCGGTGGTGTGGATGGCGCGCTCGTCGACCATGGTCACCCGGGTGTCCACATGGACCTTGACCCCCAGGTTCTCGAGTTCCTTGTGCACCGCGCCGCTGATGCGGTCCGGCAGCGCCGGCAGCACCTTGGGCGCGGCCTCGATCAGGTGGACCCGCAGGTGCTCGCGGCCCAGCGCGGTAAAGCCGTAGCTCTTGAGCATGCGCGAGGCGTCGTGCAACTCGGCGGCCAGTTCGACGCCGGTGGCCCCGGCCCCGATGATGCCCACGGTAATGCAGGGATCCTGATCCTCGAGCCGGGTGCTGTAGCGCATGAAGGTATTGAGCAGTGCCTGTCGAAAGCCTTCGGCCTGGGCAGGACTGTCGAGGAAGTGGCAGTGGTCCGCCACGCCTTTCGTGCCGAAGTCGTTGCTGACGCTGCCGACCGCCAGTACCAGGTGATCGTAGTCGAGACGCCGCGCCGGCAGGATCTCGTTGCCCTCGTCATCGACGATGGGGGCCAGGGTCAGTTGGCGGGACTCACGATCCAGATCGCACAGGGTGCCGCGCTGGAAGCGGTAGCCATTGGCCGCCGAGTGGGCCTGATAGGAAATCTCGTCGAGGCCCGAGTCGAGGACGCCGGTGGCGACCTCATGCAACAGCGGTTTCCAGATGTGGGTCGAATTGCGATCGACCAGCACGATGTCGGCCTTGTCCTTCTTGCCGAGCCGTCGTCCCAGGCGCGTGACCAGCTCAAGGCCGCCGGCGCCGCCGCCGACAACCACGATGGTGGGTTTGCTCATGATGAGCTCCAGAAAAAAGGTGGAGCGCCATCATAGACAGATAAGTGCTTGGCTGACCACGGCGCTTGCGCCAGAATGTGCGCCGCGCATAGATATTCCAATTTCGGCATAGTCGAGGAGACGGCCTATGGGTGACGCCCTGGAGGGGGTGCTGTTGGTGGCCTTCGATCTGGATGGCACCCTGATCGATTCGGTCCCGGACCTGGCAGCGGCGGTGGATTCCGCCTTGATCGACGTCGAACTGGCGCCGGCAGGCGAAGCCAGGGTGCGCGACTGGGTCGGCAATGGTGCCTGGGTGCTGCTGGAACGTGCCCTGACCGATGCACTGGGCGAGGCCCCCAGCGAGGTGCTGTTGAAGACCGCCCACGAGCGCTTCCTCGAGCACTACCATCGCCGTCCCTGCGACAGGACGAGGCTCTATCCGGGGGTGACGGAGACCTTGAAGCGGCTGTTCGGGCGGGGTCTGATCCTGTGTCTGGTCACCAACAAGCCCGAGGCCTTCATCCACCCGATCCTCGAGCATCTGGGTATCGATGGCTTCTTTTCCGCCTGCCTCGGTGGCGACACCCTGCCTCGTCGCAAGCCTGACCCCATGCCGCTGCGACACCTGTCCCAGCAGTTCGACGTCTGTCCCTCGTACTGTCTTATGGTGGGCGACTCCCGTCACGATGTCGCGGCGGGCAAGGCCGCCGGTTTCCGTACCGTGGCGGTGCCTTACGGCTACAATCACGGTGAACCGATCAGCCTGAGCGAGCCGGATCTGGTGGTTGAATCGCTGGAACAACTCGTTTAGGGTTTTTTGGCATGACACTATCGTTAGCGTCATGCCGATAAATCCTCGCTATTGCAGGCCTTGCCAGGCGCCCGTCACAGGGAATCCCGTCGTGTGGAATCCGCGAGCGCGGCGCACGGGTCTCGCGGTAGCGGTCTGTCACTCGTTGGCTTCATTCATTCGTTTCGCTGGTGGACTGCCCATGGCCCAGCCTTGCTTCTCCTCGATGTCCTGTCCGCATCTGTCTGCGTCGCTGCCTACGACGTCCTGCGGTTGGCGATGGTGACCGTTTCTCCGTTCTTGTCGTTGTCACTTTCGTCTCTTGAATTGAGGATCTGGGCATGATGACCCCCGAGCGTTTCGATGAGCTGGCCCAGGCCGGCTACAACCGTATTCCCATCACCCGCGAGATGATGGCCGACCTGGACACGCCGCTGTCCACCTATCTGAAACTGGCCGATCAACCCTGGACCTTTCTGCTCGAGTCGGTGACCGGCGGCGAGAAGTGGGGGCGTTACTCGATCATCGGTCTGCCCTGTCGCGAACGCATCGAGGTGCGGGGCTATCAGGTTCAGCATATTGTCGATGGTGACGTGACCGGCGCCACCGAAGTGGAAGATCCGCTGGCCTGGATCGAGGAGTTCCAGCGTCGCTTCAAGGTGCCGGTGCTCGACAACCAGCCGATCTTCGACGGCGGACTGGTGGGCTACTTCGGCTACGACACCATCCGCTATATCGAGCCGCGCCTGGCCGGTGTGGAGAAGGACGACCCCATCGGGGTGCCGGACATCCTGTTGATGGTGTGCGATGAGCTGGTGGTGTTCGACAACCTTTATGGGCGTCTGACCCTGTGGACCCACGCCGATCCTTCCACGCCCTCGGCCTACAGCGCCGCCCAGGCCCGGCTGAGCGCCCTGGAAGACGCCCTGCGCAGCCCGCTGTCGGTGGCCTCGCGAGTGCCCGGTGACGCGCGCCCGGCGGTGGAGGAGGGGCACTTCACCTCCGGCTTCACCGAAGAGGGCTTCAAGTCGGCGGTGGAAAGGATCAAGGAGTACGTGCTGGCGGGCGACGTGATGCAGTGCGTGCCGTCCCAGCGCATGTCGATCGAGTTCCAGGCCGAGCCGCTGGACCTGTATCGGGCTCTTCGCAGCCTCAATCCGTCGCCCTACATGTTCTTCTTCAACCTTGACGACCACCATGTGGTGGGTGCCTCGCCGGAGATCCTGACCCGCCTGGAGGATGGCATGGTGACGGTGCGTCCGATCGCCGGCACCCGGGTGCGCGGCAAGACCGAGGCCGAGGACAAGGCGCTGGAGGAGGACCTGCTGGCCGACCCCAAGGAGGTCGCCGAGCACCTGATGCTGATCGACCTGGGCCGCAACGACGTCGGCCGCATCTCCGAGACCGGCAGCGTCGAGGTGACCGATCAGATGGCCATCGAGCGCTACTCCCACGTCATGCACATCGTCTCCAACGTCACCGGCAAGCTGAAGCCGGGCTACAGCGCCATGGACGTGCTGCGCGCCACCTTCCCGGCGGGCACCCTGTCCGGAGCGCCCAAGATCCGCGCGATGGAGATCATCGACGAGGTCGAACCGGTCAAGCGCGGCGTCTACTCCGGGGCCGTCGGCTACCTGTCCTGGCATGGCAACATGGACACCGCCATCGCCATCCGCACCGCGGTGATCAAGGACGGTCAGCTGCACGTCCAATGTGGCGCCGGCGTGGTGGCGGACTCGGTGCCCCAGTCCGAGTGGGACGAGACCCTGAACAAGGGGCGTGCGCTGTTTCGTGCCGTGGCCATGGCCGAGCAGGGACTGCGCTGAGTTCGGCCTGACATCCGCTTGACAGCCATGACCACGACACACACTATAAGCCCATGATGAATATGACCTCCGCACCGTCCCGTGATCGCCAGCAGTGGTGGCGCCCCTTCGACTGAAGCGGGCGGAGGAACCCTGAGCGCCGGGGTGTCGCGGACCACGGTCTGGACAACGACGGTCAGGACAGCGAAAGTGCCGCCCGCGAGGCGGCATTTTTGTGTGTGGGTCGTCTCGCTGGGTGAAGCCCAATATTGAATCCTGGAGCCACCATGATCTTGATGCTCGATAACTACGACAGCTTCACCTACAACATCGTCCAGTACCTAGGCGAACTGGGCGCCGAGGTGGTGACCCGACGCAATGACACCATCAGCCTCGACGAGATCGAGGCCATGGCGCCCAGCCACATCGTGGTGTCGCCGGGGCCCTGCACGCCCAACGAGGCCGGCATCTCGCTGGAGCTGATTCGCCACTTCGCCGGCAAGCTGCCGCTGCTCGGTGTGTGCCTCGGCCATCAGGCCATCGGCCAGGTGTTCGGCGGCAAGGTGGTCCGCGCGCCCCAGGTCATGCACGGCAAGACCTCCGACATTCGCCATGCCGGACAGGGTGTGTTCAAGGGCCTCGATGATCCGCTCTCGGTGACCCGCTACCATTCGCTGGTGGTGGAGCGCGAGAGTCTGCCGGAGTGCCTCGAGATCACCGCCTGGACCGATGACGACGACGTCACCCCCGGCCTGATCATGGGCCTGCGCCACAAGGAGCTGCCCATCGAAGGGGTGCAGTTCCACCCGGAATCGATCCTGTCGCGACAGGGACACGAGATGCTGGCCAACTTCCTCGAGCGCCACTGACTACCATCAGGAGACTTGCATGCAGATGACCAATGCCATCGCGGCGGTGATGCGCCGGGAGAACCTGGGCCGAGAGCAGGCCTATGCGGTGATGCGCACCATCATGACCGGCGAGGCCAGTGACGCCCAGGTCGCCGCCTTTCTGATGGGGATGGCGATGAAGGGCGAGACCGCCGAGGAAATCAGTGGCTGCGCCCAGGTGATGCGCGACCTGATGACGCCAGTAACGCTGTCCTGCGACAACGTCGTGGATATCGTCGGCACCGGTGGGGACGGCGCCAACCTGTTTAACGTATCCACCGCCTCGAGCTTTGTCGCCGCCGCCGCCGGCGCCCATGTGGCCAAGCACGGCAACCGAGGGGTGTCGTCGTCCTCGGGCAGCGCCGATCTGTTCCAGGTGGCCGGCATCGGCCTGGATCTGGACGCCGAACAGGTAGGCCGCTGCATCGAGGAGGTCGGCGTCGGCTTCATGTTCGCGCCCAACCACCACCCGGCCATGCGTCACGCCATCGGTCCGCGCCGCGAGATGGGTGTGCGCACCCTGTTCAATATTCTGGGGCCGCTGACCAACCCTGCCAGTGCGCCCAATCAGCTGCTCGGCGTCTACCACGCCGACCTGCTGGAGTTGATGGTGGAGGTGCTGCGCCAGCTCGGCAGTCGGCATGTGCTGGTGGCCCACGCCGAAGACGGCCTGGACGAAATCTCGCTGGCGGCGCCGACCCGCATCGCCGAACTCAAGGATGGCGAGATCCACCGCTATACCCTGACCCCCGAGGATGTCGGTATCGAGCGTCAGTCGCTCTCTCCGCTCAAGGTCAAGACCGCCGAGGACAGCCTGCGTCTGGTCGAGAAGGCGCTGTCAGGCGAGGGGCCTGCGGCGGATATCGTCGCCCTCAACGCCGGCGCCGCCCTCTACGCCGCCGACGTGGCCGATTCCCTCAAGGAAGGCGTGCTGATGGCCCAGGACGCCCAGGGAACCAGGCTGGCGCTGGAAAAGATGAAGGAACTGGCCCACTTTACCCGGGTGTTCGCTCAGTAGGACCTTTCTGCAAAGAGCCCCACGGGCCGCAAGGAGAATCACAACATGGCCAATGCCACCCCGACGATCCTCGAGCGAATCCTCGAGCGCAAGGACGAGGAGGTCGCCAGCCGACGCCGCCAGGTCAGCGAGCAGGCGTTGCTCGCGCGTGCCCGAGAGCAGGATGCACCGCGCGGTTTCGTCATCTCGCTGGCCGAGCGGATCCGTGACGGCGACGCCGCGGTGATCGCCGAGGTCAAGAAGGCTTCACCCTCGAAGGGGCTGATCCGTGAGGACTTTCGCCCGGCCGAGATCGCCGCTCAGTACGCCCGGGGTGGGGCGGCCTGCCTCTCGGTGCTGACCGACGCCGACTTCTTCCAGGGCCATGAGGACTACCTGATTGCCGCCCGCGAGGCGTGCAGCCTGCCGGTGATCCGCAAGGACTTCATCGTCCACGGCTACCAGGTCAGCGAGGCGCGGGCCATCGGCGCCGACTGCATCCTGCTGATCGTCGCCGCCCTGGAGGACGCCCAGATGCGCGACCTGCACCAGCAGGCTGGCGAGCTTGGCATGGACGTGCTGGTGGAGGTCCACGACGCTCAGGAACTGGAGCGGGCGCTGGCGCTCGATCTGGATCTGGTCGGGATCAACAACCGCGACCTGCATACCTTCAATACCCGACTCGAGACCACCCTGGAACTGCTGCCGCGGATTCCGCCCGAGGTCACGGTGATCACCGAGTCCGGCATCCACAGCCGCGACGATGTGCTGCGCATGCGCGAGAACGACGTCCACGGCTTCCTGGTGGGCGAGGCCTTCATGCGCGAAGAAGATCCGGGCGAGGCCCTGCGGCGACTGTTCTTCTAAGTCCTGTACTCGCCTGAAGACACCTCGGGCCGGTCATCGACCGGCCCGAGGTGTTTTTATTTCCGACTACTTTGCCGGTCTGGCATGACCAGGCGGATCACATGATCGCCCTTGCGTGGTGTCAGCGGCGCGTCGGCGGTGGCGATGCGCGGCCGCCCTGAAGTGCCGACACAGATCAGCGGCGCCGAGTCGGTGTCGCCGGGGAAAGCCCCCTGACGTCTCGCGCTGGCGACGTCCTTGGCCTGGAGGGGCGCTTGCCGGGTGTCTGTGCTGTGGACGTGACTTGGGCGTCTTTCACCCCTTTCTCCACTCGCACGCTTGTCGCCGCTCGCGCGCAGCAGCGCCCGTGAGCGGGGGGCTTCGTCGAGCCTTTCGACCTCGAAGCGAGCCCCACGCTCCACCAGGCTCGAGAGCTGGGCAAAGGTCATCTCGCGGCCGAACAGGTAGGGAACATGCTCGATGGCGGTGGCGTGCTGGCGCCGGGCCTGGCGCCCCAGGTTGACCGCCAGGCGGAATACCTGGCCCTGGCCCAGCAGATGCTCGAAGTGCAGCGCGGCCAGATCATTGAGCTCTCGGTAGGGCGACAGCGGCATCAGGTAGCCGATACCGCTCAGCTCCATATGCTGGGCGGCGTGTTCGGACAGCGGGTCACCGTAGTAGGCCGAGAGCCCCTCGGCGCGGGCGGCCTGCACCGCGTCCCAGCTCGAGTCGGTCAGCAGCACGCCGAGTCGGGCCTGGCGCAGACAGTGGGCCATCTGCCGGGCCACCGGGTTGGCGCCGATGATCAGCACGCCGTGGGCCGAGGGACGGCGCACCTTCAGCCAGTCGCCCAGCGGGCGGGCCAGCAGACTCTGGGATACGACCGTGGCGATGATCACCAGAAAGGTCACCGGCACCAGCCGGTCGGCGCCGGGCACTCCGATCTCTTCCAGCCGCAGCGCGAACAGTGAGGCCACTGCGGCGGCGACGATGCCGCGGGGCGAGATGAACGCCAGCAGGCTCTTCTCGCGCCAGTCCAGGCCGCTGCCCAGGGTGCACAGCCACACCGCCAGCGGACGCACCAGCAACAACAGTACCGCCAGAAAGGCCCAGGCCGGCCAGCCCAGCAGCGCCAGTTGCTCGACCGTCAGACGTGCCGCCAGCAGGATGAACAGTCCCGAGATCAGAAGGATCGACAGGGTCTCCTTGAACTCGATGATCGGTCGGGTGGGCACGCCACGCATATTGGCGAGCCAGGCGCCCATTACCGTCACCGTCAACAGGCCGGACTCGTGAAACAGGGTGTTGGACAGGGTGAACAGACCGAGCATGGTCATCAGGGTGCCGAAGCTGTGCAGCCGTTGCGGCAGCAGGTGCTGGCGCAGTACCTGGCCCCATAGATAGCCGCCGGCGACGCCGAAGCCGAAGCCGATCAACGCGGTCTGGGCGAACAGCATCAGGGTGTGCGGCAGTGCCTGGGTGCCGGAGCCCAGGGCGACGAATTCGTAGACCAGCACCGCGCCGATGGCGCCCACCGGGTCGATCAGGATGCCCTCCCAGCGCAGGATCTGGGTCAGGTGCTCGCGGGCCCGCAGGGTCTGCAGCAGCGGCAGGATCACCGTCGGGCCGGTGACCACCAGCAGCGCCCCAAGCAGGCTCGCCATCTCCCAGCTCAGGCCCAGCAGCCAGCGGGCGGCCAGCGCTCCGCACAGAGCGGTGATCAGGGCTCCCCAGGTGACCAGGCGGCGCACCGTGCGGCCATGCCCTCCCAGCTCGCGAAAGTTCAGGGTGAGGCTACCCTCGAACAGGATCACCGCCACCGCCAGCGACACCAGCGGGAACAGCAGCTCGCCGAACAGGGCGTCGGGGTCGAGCAGGCCGGTCACCGGGCCTGCGGCAATGCCGGCGATCAACAGCGTCAGGATGGCGGGGACCTTGAGGCGCCAGGCTAGCCACTGTGAGCCCAGCGCCAGCAGGCCAACGGCCGCCAGGGTGAGTCCGGCATGCTCCATGGTCGGTCGACTCCGAAACGGGAAAAGCCGCGCAGCGTACTGACGCGGCGTCGATCATGCAAACCATCGCCATCATAGGCGTCAACGATGGTCTGACTCAGCTCGCCCGACGAAGTGCGCCGAGCAGCGCCTGCAGCGGATGCGGCAGCTGGCTGTCGGAGAAGCGTCGGGCCTGGCTGCGACAGGAGTAGCCGGTGGCCAGCAGGCGACCGCTGTCGCCGTGCTCCTGCACCACCGGTTCCCAGGACTGGGCGTAGATGGTGCGCGAGGTCGTAAGGTTGCGTGCCTCGTGGCCGTAGGTGCCGGACATGCCGCAGCAGCCCGAGGGCAGGGGCGCCAGGCGCAGCCCGAAACGTTCGAACAATTGCTGCCAGGCCTTGGGGCTGCCCGGCGCCTGGGTCTTCTCGGTGCAGTGGGACAGCAGCTGGAAGGGGGCTTCCTCGCTCAGGTCGAGTCCCGAGGGCACCAGCGAGGCGCCCAGACTCAAAAGCCACTCCTGCAGCATCAGCACCTCAGGCACCGCCTGCTCACCCAGTGCCTTCACGTACTCCTGGCGATAGGTCAGGGTCATCGCCGGGTCGATGCCCACCAGCGGCACGCCGCTGGCGGCCAGGGTGGAGAGCTCTCGGGCACGCTTGCGGGCGGTGCGCTCGAAGGCGCCGAGAAAGCCCTGGACGTTGAGCGGCTTGCCGTTGGGCTTGTAGGGCGCGACGAAGACGCGGATATCGAGGCGCGACAGCAGCTCCACCACGTCGGCGACCAGTCTGGCTTCGAAGTGGCTGGTGAAGGCGTCCTGCACCAGGATCACGCTGCGCGCCTTCTGGCGCTCGCTGAGGCGTCCCAGCGTCAGCGGAGTGGCCTCGGCCACGCCCCAGGCCTTGAGCTGCTTCTTGAGCCGGGCGCGTGACAGCCTGGGGCTGTCGACCATGCCGAGGCCGCGGGCCATCAGCCGGTCCACCAGGCGGTTATCGAGTGCCGCGTTGTAGGCCGGGGCCAGTGGCGCCAGCGCCGGCAGCAGGAATTCGAGCCCGCCGATCAGGTAGTCGCGCAGCGGTCGCAGGTAGCGTCCGTGGTAGACCTCGAGGAACTGGGAGCGGAAGGCCGGGACATTGACCTTGATCGGGCACTGGCCGGCGCAGGACTTGCACGCCAGGCAGCCGGCCATGGCGTCGTAGACCTCGTGGGAAAAGTCGTCCTTGCCGCGCAGGCTGTTGAGAGCGCGGCGGGGCAGGTGGGCGAGCCAGCCGAGCGCGGTCTCATCCTTCTTGCGCTGTGACTCCTCGACCACGTCGATGCCGGTCTTCCCCTGCAGGCGCAGCCATTCGCGCATCAGGCTGGCGCGGCCCTTGGGCGAGTGCACACGATCCCGGGTGGCCTTCCACGACGGGCACATGGCGTCGTCGGGATCATAGTTGTAGCAGGCGCCGTTGCCGTTGCAGTAGACGGCGTCGGCGTGGGCCTGCCACACCCGCTCGTCGATCTGACGATCGAAATCGCCGCGCATGGGTACCGCGTCGATGGCCAGCAGGCCGGGGTCGCTGAGGCTGGCGCCGGGCTCGGGCTGGCTGTTGGCCGCTTCGTCGGTCTCCACCAGCGGCGTCGCGATCTTGCCGGGATTGAGCTGGTTGTGCGGGTCGAAGGCACCCTTGAGGCGTCGCAGGCTGGGGTAGAGCTCACCGAAGAAGGCCGGGGCGTACTCCGAGCGCACGCCCTTGCCGTGCTCCCCCCACAGCAGGCCGTGGTAGCGCTGGGTCAGCGCCGCCACCTCATCGGAGATTTCGCGGATCATCGCCTGCTGGCGCGGGTCCTTCATGTCCAGTGCCGGGCGCACATGCAACACTCCGGCGTCGACGTGGCCGAACATGCCGTACTCGAGCCCTCGGGCATCGAGCAGGGCGCGGAACTCGGCGATGTAGTCGGCCAGGTGCTCTGGGGGGACCGCGGTATCCTCGACGAAGGGCAGCGGGCGCTTCTCGCCCTTGACGTTGCCGAGCAGGCCCACCGAGCGCTTGCGCATGGCGTAGACCCGACCGATGGCGTCACGGCCGATGGCCTGGGTGAAGCCCAGGCGGGTGACGCTGGTGTCGCTTTCGAGTCCCCGGCAGAAGGCGTCGACCCGGGCCTCGAGGCGCTCGGGGTCGTCGTCGTTGAACTCCACCAGGTTGATGCCTTCGATGGCCGGGCCGTCATCCACCGGGAAGAACTCGGCCACCGAGTCCCACACGAAGTCCTCCATGGCGAGCTTCAACACCTTGTCGTCCACGGTCTCGATGGAGGTGGGGCGAAGCGCCTGCGGCTTTTCTGGTGACGAGCCGCCGGCCATCAGCGCCTTGGCGTCGGCGAGGGCCGCCATGAAGCTCGGGTAGCGCACATTGACCAGGATCGAGTGGCGCGGGATCGGCAGCACGTTGAGCACCGCCTCGTTGGTCAGCGCCAGCGAGCCCTCGGCGCCGCACAGCACGCTGTTGAGGTTGAAGCGGCCGTCGTCGTCGCGAAGGTGGGCCAGGTCATAGCCGGTCAGGCAGCGGTTGAGCGGCGGGAAGATCGCCTCGATGCGCTCGCGCTCCTGCTCGATGATCTTGCGGGCGGCGCGATAGGCGCGGCCCCGGGCCGAGTCCTCGGCGCACAGGGTCTCGAGTTCGTCCTCGTCGACCGCGGCGCTGATCAGGCGCTCGCCGCCGATCAGTACGCTGTCGAGCTCGAGCACATGGTGGCGGGTCTTGCCGTATTCGCAGCTGCCCTGGCCGCTGGCGTCGGTGGCGATCATGCCGCCGATGGTCGCCCGGTTGGAGGTGGACAATTCCGGTGCGAAGAACAGCCCATGGGGCCTCAAGGCGGCGTTGAGCTGGTCCTTGACCACCCCGGCCTGGACCCGCACCCGGCGGTTGTCGACGTCGATCTCGAGGATCTGGTTCATGTGCCGGGACACGTCCACCACCAGGCCGTCGCTCAGCGACTGGCCGTTGGTGCCGGTGCCGCCACCACGCGGTGTCAGGGCCACCTTGCGGAAGGCTTCGCGCCCGGCGAGCCGGCCGAGCAGCTCGAGGTCAGCTGCATGACGCGGAAACACCGCCGCCTGGGGCAGACGCTGGTAGAGCGAGTTGTCGGTGGCCAGCACCGTGCGGCTGGCGTAGTCCGGGGCGATTTCGCCCTCGAAACCTTCCGCCTTCAGGGCCTTGAGAAAGTCGACGTAGTGCTGGTCCAGTGGGGTCGCGGCATCAGCTAGGGGCAGTGGTGCGATCATGGTCTCGGTCGATACAGGCCCCGCGGCGGCGCGGCTGGCGCTATCGACAGGGCAGGAGAATGGGAGGGCGTCCACTTTACCGCGTCTCGGGGGGTAGGTGCATCCCGATCGCGAGAGAAGCCGGCGCTCGCCCCCGGTCGATGGCGCCGCCTCTCGCTTTTGCCTACAATGTGTCGCCTGCGCGGAGGGTGGTCCCAAGGCACACCAGCGGGGCGCTTTTCGGCTGTCCTCACGGTGGGGCCCGAGAGCAGCGTCCGACGCTGGCGATGGTGACGCACGCCCCCAGGTGACGCCTTCCGCATCCGACATGTTCTTTTCACTCAGGCGACGGACCAGACTCCATGCTCGATCCGAAACTGCTGCGCGGCGACCTCGATACGCTCGCCCAACGACTGGCCACCCGCGGTTACTCTCTCGACAGCGAGGCGCTTGGCTCGCTGGAATCCCGCCGTCGCGAGCTGCAGACCGAGACCGAGCGTTTGCAGAACGAGCGCAACACTCGCTCCAAGGCGATCGGCAAGGCCAAGGCCGCCGGCGAGGATATCCAGCCGCTGCTCGACGAGGTCAGTGACCTGGGCGAGCGCCTGGACGCCGCCAAGGTGGCGCTGGCCGAGGTGCAGGGCCAGTGGGAAGACATCGCTGCGGGGATCCCCAACCTGCCCCACGCCAGCGTGCCCGAAGGCGCAAGCGAAGACGACAACGTCGAGGTGTCGCGCTGGGGCAACCCCGGCGAGTACGCCTTCGAGGTCAGGGATCACGTTGATCTGGGAGCCAAGAAGGGCGATCTGGACTTCGAGGTTGCCGCCAAGCTGACCGGCGCCCGCTTCGCCGTGATGCGCGGGCCGATCGCCCGTCTGCACCGCGCCCTGACCCAGTTCATGCTCGACAAGCAGACCCTGGAGCACGGCTACGAAGAGTGCTATGTGCCCTACATGGTCAACCGTGACTCGCTCTACGGCACCGGCCAGTTGCCCAAGTTCGGCGAGGACCTGTTCAAGCTCGATGACGAGCGCGAATTCCACCTGATCCCGACTGCCGAGGTGCCGCTGACCAACCTGCTGCGTGGCGAGATCGTCGACGCTGGCGCCTTGCCGCTGAAGCTGACCGCCCATACTCCCTGCTTTCGCAGCGAGGCAGGTTCCCACGGTCGCGACACCCGCGGCATGATCCGCCAGCACCAGTTCGACAAGGTCGAGATGGTCCAGCTGGTCGATCCGGCCAAGAGCTACGAGGCGCTGGAGGAAATGCGCGGCCACGCCGAGGCGATCCTTCAGGCGCTCGAGCTGCCTTACCGGGTGGTGACCCTGTGCACTGGCGACATGGGCTTCTCCGCCGCCAAGACCTACGATCTCGAGGTCTGGCTGCCGAGCCAGGACACCTACCGTGAGATCTCCTCGGTGTCCAACTGCGAGGACTTCCAGGCACGCCGCCTGCAGGCGCGCTTCCGCGCCAAGGGTGAAAAGAAGCCGCAGCTTCTGCACACCCTCAACGGCTCCGGCCTGGCGGTGGGCCGCTGCCTGATCGCGGTGATGGAAAACCACCAGAACGAGGACGGCTCCATCACCGTTCCCGAGGTGCTGCGTCCCTATATGGGCGGGGTCGAGCGCATCAACGTCTGATCCGCCCTCGAGAGGGGCAGGCGCGCTTGCCCTTGCTTAAGCAAAAGCTCAAGCACAAGCAAAAGCCCCGGTGGTCGCTACCACCGGGGCTTTTTACGTCACGGGCTTAGGCGTAACAGGCTTAGGCGATATGGCACCGGACCCCGGCCGCTTTCCGTTGGGCGGGGGGACTCGTTGGCCACCGGTGCCATGGCCGTCGGGCTGACGTCGCCGCTATCGTCATTGCGGCGCAGCCGGGACCTGCTGGCGATCCTGATCGATATCCGCGGTTGCCTCGGCCAGCCCCCAGCGGACCTGGACGCCGGCGTCGATGGTGATGCTGCCGGGGCTGTAGTCGGCGTTGCCGCCGCTTTCGGCCATGTCCGCGCGCATCGCCATCATGCGTGGCTGAAACACCGGGGCGTTGGTCTCGCTGACATGGATCACCTCACCGAGCTCCACTCCCAGGGCGTCCGCCATCAGTTCGGCCTTGGCCCTGGCGCGCTCGAGCGCCTGGGTCAGTGCGCGGTCGCTGGCCGCGTCGCGGTCGGCAAGATCGTAGCTGACGCCGTCCAGTGCATTGACGCCGGCTTCGGTCAGGGCGTCGAGCAGGGTCGGAAGGCTATCGAGATCGCTGATCGCCAGGGTCACCGGACGTTCCAGGCGAGTACGTACCATGGGGATGGGGTTGTCGTTGCCCTGGCGCGTTTGATGCAGCATCTCCTGCTGTACCCGCAGCGATCCAGCGTTGATCGCCTCGCGGGAAAGACCCGCGTCTTCCAGCGCCGAGATCAGCTCGGCGGCGCGATCCTCCAGGCGTTGGCGGGCCTCAGCCAGGGCCTGGCCGTGGTCACCACTGTCCTTTTCCTGGGCGATGGCCGGTGTCAGCTCCCACAGCCGGGCGTTCAAGGTCGCCTCGTCCGGCGCGACCTTGAGCTCGGACTGGGCCTGGATATCCAGATAGCGTGGCGTGGGTGACTCGGCGGCCAGGGAGGGCGTGGCGGCCATAGAAGCCAGCGCCAGGCCGAGCCCCACCGTCGCCAGCCGGTGGAGGTGGCGCAGGCGAAGGCTCGGCATCGCCCGTGACCGGGCGGAGGGAGTGGCGAGTGACATCGGATTCTCCTTGTAACGTGGGGGATGAACGACAGGGCAAACAACAGGGCGAACAACAGGGGGCGCGTCGCAGAAAAGTCTGACAGGGTCCAGCACCGGCCAGGGCCTACTGACTGGGACGGTGTCCCTGGCGAGACGTTCCCGGATCTCAAGCGTCTCCACGATCCTTGCATGGTTGAGCCTGGGCCGGCCAATGTCGCCGGAGTGATACACGGAACATTGGCAATGTTGCGCCATGTGTCATGATTCTTTGTGCTGAAACGATTGGCGGGGCATGATGGCGCCGATAACGCCGTCGAGCCGACGGCTGGTTAACGAGAGGAGCTACCGTCCATGGAAGATGAAGTCGAGGCGCAGGAGCGCAGGCTCCCCTTGAACCTGACGCTGGCCCTGGCTGCACTGGTGGTCATCGTCGCCGGCATGCGCGCGGGGGCAGACCTGCTGGTGCCGGTGCTGCTGTCGCTGTTCATCGCGGTGGTGTGTACCGCCCCGGTGCAGTGGCTGCACGAGCGGGGGCTGGGCTTGAGACTATCGGTATGGGTCACGCTGGTGGTGATCGGCGGCATGCTGATCCTGCTGGCGCTGTTGCTGGCCAATAGTGTCGGTACCTTTGCCGAGGCCTTGCCCGGGATCGAGGAAAAGCTCTACGAATACTACCTGCGCCTGCTCGATGGACTGGCCAGCATGGGGCTTGCCATCGACACCCAGCGGCTGGCCGGGTTTCTCGACACCCAGAAGCTTGGCGAATGGCTTCCGGCACTGCTCAGCCAGCTCGGCAATCTGATGATGCAGAGTGTCGTGGTGGCGCTGCTGGTGATGTTCATGTTGTTCGAGACGCTGAACTTCCGCGACAAGATATCCCGGGCGCTGGCCAACCCCGCCCCGAGCCTCGAGCGCTTCAACGAGTTCAGCCACACCCTCAAGCGTTACCTGGCGGTCAAGACCGTGATCAGCCTGGTCACCGGGGCCCTGGTGTGGGTGGCCTGTCTGCTGGTGGGGGTCGACTTCCCGCTGCTGTGGGCGGTGCTGGCCTTTGCGCTCAACTATATCCCCAACATCGGTTCGGCCATCGCCGCGGTGCCGGCGGTGCTGCTGGTGCTGGTATCTCCGGACGGGGGCATGGGCGATGCGTTGCTGCTGAGCCTTGCCTATCTGTCGATCAACTTCGTCATGGGCAATCTGGTCGAACCGCGGGTCATGGGGCGGGCGCTGGGGTTGTCCACCTTCGTCGCCTTCCTGTCGCTGGTGGTGTGGGGCTGGATCTTCGGGGTCACCGGCATGTTGCTGTCGGTGGTGCTGACGATGACGTTGAAGATCGCCCTCGACAGCCACCCCCAGACCCGCTGGATGGCCCACCTGCTGGGGCCAGCCAAGGGTGGCCCGGTGGAGGACGCCAGCCGGCCACTGGCCGAGCGTGCTCGCATGAGCAAGCTGAAACGCAAGGTCGAATCGGTCCAGCGCAAGTAAACCGACCGGGCGCATAAGCCAGCGATATGGACCACCTGAACGCAAGGTCGAGGCGGTCCAGCGCAAGTAAGCCGACCGGGCGCATAAGCCAGCGATACGGACCACTCGAACGCAAGTGAGCCAAGGACGGGGCTATGGCGCCTTCTCGGGCGGTGGGAACACCACCTCCATGCCGCGGGCGTCGAGCTGACGGATGTCCTCGGGGCTGCCGTCCTCGGCCAGGGTGACCAGGCCGATGCCGGGCCCGTTCCACAGGCGTTCTCCGGCCTTGGCGCGGTCCGGGTCCCTGGGCTCCACCGCCATGGGCCGGCGCTGGGTGAACCAGTTGAGCGGCGAGCGTGGCGAGTAAAGCCAGCGATTGAGCCGGTCGAAGGTATCCAGCAGGGTGTCGGGAAAGCAGTTCTTGAGACCGCTGGAGGTGATCTGCCAGATCATCGGGCCCTGGTGCCGGTGACGGATACGCACGTCGTAGACGAAGGAGTAGTGCACGTCGCCAGACAGGATGACGTAGTGCCCCGGGGTCCGCGAGTGGCGGAAGATGTTGAGCATCACGCTGGCGGCGCCACGATGGGCCATCCAGTTCTCGGCATCCACCAGCAGCGGCTTGCCCGCCAGGATGAACAATTTCTGGATGGTCTCGATCAGCTTGACCCCGAACATCGGCGCCGGAGAGACGATGACCGCCGACGGCGCGTCGATCAACTCCTGCTGAAATTCCGATAACGCCTCCCAGTCCATCAGGCCGGATGGCCGTTCGGGCTTGCGCCCGTTGCGCCAGCGTCGGGTGCGGGTATCCAGCACCACCAGACGTGGACTGCCCTCCACCTGAAATTCCCAGCCCTCGAAGCGAAAGAGGCGCTCGAGACAGGCATCCTGCTGATCCTTGTCGAGCCAGCCTTGGTTATCGTTGGCGTCGCTCAACAGCGCCTGGGCTTCGTCCAGCGGTGTCTTCAACCGCTCGGGGGCGTTGCCCCAGCCCTGGCACAGCAGATAGGCCAGCAAGGCATTGCCGATGATGCGCTTGGAGAAGGGGTGGCCGTAAGCCGTGCTTTCCCACTGCGCGGTAAGGTTCCAGTCGTCGGTGACGTCGTGGTCATCGAAGATCATCAGGCTCGGCAACTGGGCCATGACGCGGGCGGCGGCAGGCAGGGTAGCGACGAAGTCGTCGATGATCCGGGCCTGGTCGTCGTAGGTCTCTCGTCGCTCTTCTTCAAGCGCAGGAGGCTGGCACTCGATGAGGCGCCACGGCGTCGGCGACCAGACCAGCAGGTACATGGCCACCATCTCGGCGAAGGTCATCAGGTGATTGGCGGCGCTGGCCGACGTGAACACCGGCTTGCGAACGCCCCCGAAGAAGCGATCCTTGAGGGCAGCCGAGCTCTTGACGTCGGGCAGCAACTCTTCGCGTCGATAGTAGCTGAAGGGGCTTGCGTAGAGCGATTGGCTGTCGTCGATGGTTGAGCCCTCGAGGGTCTCGTCGAACAGCCCCAGGCGCTCGATCAGCGCGTGTATCGCCACCAGCAAGGGGCCGGCGACGTCATCGGCGTAGATCTGGTCGCCGGTCATCAACAGCCAGGCCGGCCACTGTTCGGGACAGTCGAGACGCTGGGCGAGCCAGCTGTCCAGATGGGCCAGGCCGTCCGGGCCATCGTAGTGAGGACGACGGCAGGAGCCATGCAGCAGGCGTCGGTGGCTCGATGCCAGCACGAATGCCGGCGTCTCGTGCCCTTCATGGCACAGATGGGGCGCCAGCTCGCCGAGTGAGGTTTCGCGCTCGTCCGTCACCTTGAGGTCGTAGTCGATCCGGGTGTCCTGGGGCAGAGGCTCATCCAGCGGTGCATCGATCAGGTAGAGCAGGGCATGGCGGCCCAGTGGCACCAGCCGGTAATCGTCCTCACCAAGCGGCTGTCGGCGCGGTGACTCGCCGCTGGGTGACAGCTCGAGGGTCAAGCTGAGCGGACGGCTCGCCACCAGCCAGATGCGCAGACGTTCGGGACTCAAGCGTCGCAGGATGGGGCCGGCGAGGATAGCGGGAAGGTCGTCGGGAGACGTTCCGGTGTCGGTCATGGCGGTCCTGTGTCGGTTCGCTGTCGGTAAGCCCCGTTCCGGGGGGAGACCTCGCGCATGGCGAATACATCAAGAGTATCAACGGTAAGCGGCAAGGAGGCCAGAGCGTCGGCGTATGCCTTGCCGACTGTCCCGAGGTGGCCGTTGCGCTGACTGGTCTGGTAGCGCTGGTCTTGCCCTGGCTGCGCGACCGGTCCAGGTCAGCACCTGACAAATGCTAGCATCAAGGATGAGGAACGCGTCTTCCCGGGAGACTCCCATGGTTCATGAACATCGAACGACCGAAAGCGCCCCAGCGGACGGCTCTGCTCACCAGCACGCTGAGCGAGACCAGCATCGGCACGATCCGCTCGGCCATGACGCGCACCGCCATGGCCATGGCATCGGCCATGTGCACACCGACAGCCAGCGTCGGCTGGCCTGGGGCATCCTGCTGACCGCGTCCTTCATGGTGGCCGAGGTGATCGGAGGTGTTGTCTCCGGATCGCTGGCACTGCTGGCCGACGCAGGCCATATGCTCACCGACAGCGCTGCCCTGATATTGGCCTGGTTTGCCGCCCGCCTCAGCAAGCGACCTGCCGACGACGCCCGCAGTTTTGGCTATGACCGGGTGCAGATCCTCGCCGCCTTCGTCAACGGCTTGACCCTGATCGCCATCGTGGTCTGGATCTCGATCGAAGCGGTCCGCCGCCTGCTGAGTCCGGTCGAGGTGCTGGGGCCTGTCATGCTGACGGTGGCGGTGGCGGGACTGCTGGTCAATATCGTGGTCTTCGTGATTCTTCACGGCGGCGATCGCGACAATCTGAATATTCGCGGTGCTGCGCTGCACGTGCTGGGCGATCTGCTCGGTTCCGTTGCGGCGATCGTTGCCTCGCTGGTGATCATGGCGACCGGATGGACGCCGATCGACCCGCTGCTGTCGGTGCTGGTGGCGCTGTTGATCCTCAGGAATGCCTGGACACTGACGCGCCAGAGTGGGCACATCCTGCTGGAAGGCGTTCCGGAATCCCTGGACATCGATGCCATGAAGCGGGCCGTCGTCGAGACGGTACCGGCGGTATGCGACGTTCATCATGTTCACGCCTGGTCGCTGACACCCGGACGGCATCTGGTGTCGATGCACGTCGGCGTGCGCTCGGGAGAAGACCACCAGACAACTCTGGTGGCAGTGCGGGAGGTGCTGACCCAAGGGTTCGATATCGAGCATGTCACGATGCAACTGGAAGAGGTGGGGGACTGCGTCGATCATCGCTGAGCAACACCACTGCATGAAGTCAGGCAGGCGCAAGGCAAGCCGAAAGGGAAGGGGGGGTGGCCGCCCCCCCTGGAGGCAGGGAGGGCGAGGATGGCCGGCGACTAGAGAAGCTTGGTCTGTCGCAGACTGTGCAGGGCGCAGGGGGCATCGAAGCTGTTCGCATCTGCCAGATCCCAGAACTCACGATACAGCGGATGGTTCTTGGCGCCGCCCTCCAGCAATTCCTTGGGTGCCAGGCTGTCGATCAGGCTGATGTAGGGCAGCGCCTTGCCATTGGAGAGGCGCCTGATGATGTGTTCGGGGCCAAGTTCGCTGGGGTGATGCAGCCCAGCCGCCTCCAGCATCTCGCACAGGGCGAACTTGGTATTGGCGTGGAAGTTCTTCACCCGCACCGACTTGTCCTCGACGTCCAGGCGGTTGCCGCGGGCCTTGTCCTGGGTGGCGACCCCGCTGGGGCACTGGTCGTTGTGGCAGCTCTGGGCCTGGATGCAGCCCAGCGAGAACATGAAGCCACGGGCCATGTTGACCCAGTCGGCGCCCAGCGCCAGCGTGCGGGCGATGTCGAAGGCGCTGATGATCTTGCCGCTGGCGCCGATGCGAATCTCGTCGCGCAGTCCGGCGCCGACCAGGGTGTTGTGGACCAGGATCAGGGCGTCATTGAGCGGCATGCCGAGGCGGTTGATGAATTCCAGCGGTGCGGCGCCGGTGCCGCCCTGGCCACCGTCGACCACGATATAGTCGGGGCGGTCGCCGCATTCCAGCATGGCCTTGACCATGGCGAACCATTCCCAGGGATGGCCCAGGGCCAGCTTGATGCCCACCGGTTTGTCGCCGGACAGGGTGCGCAGCTCCTGGATGAAGTGGATCATCTCGCAGGGGGTGGAGAAGGCGGAGTGCTTGGCCGGCGAAAGTACGTCCTGGCCTTCGGGCACGCCGCGGGTCGAGGCTATCTCGGCGGTCACCTTGGCCCCCGGCAGGATGCCGCCATGGCCAGGCTTGGCGCCCTGGGACAGCTTGATCTCGATCATCTTCACTTCGTCACGACGGGCATTCTCCTTGAACTTGTCGCGATCGAATCCACCGTCGTCGCGACGACAGCCGAAGTAGCCGGAACCGATCTGCCACACCAGGTCGCCGCCGCGCAGGTGGTAGGGCGATATCGCCCCTTCCCCGGTGGTGTGGTAGAAGCCCCCGAGCTTGGCACCTTCGTTGAGGGCGCTGATGGCATTGGGCGACAGGGCACCGAAGCTCATGGCGGAAATATTGAGCACGCTGGCCTTGTAGGGCTTGGCGCGATGCTCGCCGACGACCACACGGAAGTCATGATCGGTGATCTCCACCGGTGACAGTGATGGCCCCATCCACTCGTAGCCGGGGGCGTTCATGTCCCGGAGCGAGCCGAAGGGCTTCTTGTCGATGGTGCTCTTGGCCCGTCGATAGACCAGCGAGCGCTGCTCGCGGGAGAAGGGCGACTCGAAGGTGTCCGCCTCAATGAAGTACTGGCGGAACTCGGGCCCGATGGATTCCAGGAAGTAGCGAATATGCGCCAGGATCGGGTAGTTGCGACTGACCGTGCGGCGACGCTGGACGATGTCATAGGTGCCCAGCGCGGTCAGCGCGCCAAACGCCAGCACCCCCGTCAGCCACCATAGTGACGCCAGTAGCCCGAGCAGGCTGACGATCAGGCCGGCGACGGCGATGTAGTAGGCGCCGAAGCGGGTCGAGGCGTGGCGTGAAAGGTACGAGGCCATGTCGTTCTCCCTGAGTCACGGTTTTCTTGTGTTCTTTACTCATGCAAGCACATTACCTGTCACCGGCATAGGGCACGCGGCACCGGGTGACGACCAGGCACAGTGGAGCAAAAGGCGGAGGCATGGCTCAGGCGGGAGGCCGTGCTCAAGGCGGCCGCCGGCCAGTCGTGAGGTGCAGCAGCAGGTGACTGCAAAGCGTCATCGTCTCGTAACCAAGTGCAAATAGTGTTTGACCTGAGCGCCAAGACGGCGCATGCTGCTCGCAGTTGGTTAGCAAGTTGAACGTCTCAGAGGTCATCGAAGCATCCTGGCGACGATGTTCCGGGGGAAGGTTTCTTGTTTTACCCACTGCAACTCGGGTATCTCCCGGTAATGTATATACGCTAGTCGAGGATTCGATCATGGCAACTGGTACCGTCAAGTGGTTCAACGACACTAAGGGCTACGGCTTCATCTCTCCGGACGACAACGGTGACGACCTGTTCGCTCACTTCTCCGAGATTCAAGCCGACGGCTTCAAGTCCCTGCAGGATGGCCAGAAGGTCTCCTTCGAGGTGACTCAGGGCAAGAAAGGCCTCCAGGCTTCCAACATCAAGGTCATCGACTAAGTCGATCGCTTGATGGCCGCTCAGGCGGCATGATGCATCGCACTTGATGCATGGAAAAGGCTCGCTACGGCGGGCCTTTTTGCATTTCTGATGTGTCGTTCTGCGCCCCGGGTGGGGGCCGGTAAAGGACACCCGCAAACGGGGTGAATCTCTCGCAAAGGCGCTGTGGCATAGGGTGAAGGCCTTATATGCCTGAAAGAGATAAAAAAATAATACATTGTAACTATTTAGAATAAGGTGAGGGAGGCACAATAGGCTGATTCTCTTCAGCAAGGCCACCTCATGTCGCTGGATGCCTGGATCGCCCTTTCCGTTGCCTGTGCCGTCTTCCCGTTGATGGCGCTGACCCGTCTCGGCCCCGACATGGTGCTGATGGGGGCTCTTGTGGTGCTTCTGAGCCTTGGGGTCATCGACGCCGAGCAGGCGTTGGGCGGTTTTTCCAACAGTGGCCTGTTCACGGTCGCCTTCCTCTACATCCTGGTCGCCAGTCTGCGTGATACCGGTGGTATCGATCTGATCATTCGTCACGTGCTGGGACGCCCCTCCGGCGAACGTCACGCCTTGTCACGCCTGGTGTGGCCCGTCACCGCCGTCAGCGGGCTGCTCAACAACACGCCGGTGGTGGCCACCTTCATCCCTGCGGTGATCAGCTGGGGGCGTCGCTTCTCGATTGCCCCGCAGTTGTTGCTGATGCCGCTGAGCTTCGCTTCGATCCTCGGCGGCACCGTCACCCTGATGGGTACCAGCACCAATCTGGTGGTGCATTCGCTGATGCAGGAGCGCTTCCCGGACCTCCACCTGGGGCTGTTCGAAATCGCCTGGGTGGGCGTGCCCATGGCGCTGGTTGGGGTCGTCTACCTGCTGGTAGTAACGCCTCGTCTGCTGTCCAGGCGCCCCGGCAGCGAGGAGGCCTTCGCCAACCTGCGCGAGTTCACCATCGAAATGGAAGTGGATCCGCAGGGGCCGCTGGTCGACCGCACCGTCGAAGAGGCCGGGCTGCGGCATCTTTCCGGGCTCTTCCTGGTGGAAATCGAACGCGGTGGCAATGTGGTCAGCGTGGTGGGGCCGGGTGAACGTCTCAAGGGCGGGGATCACCTGGTCTTTGCCGGCACCACTGAGGGGGCCGTGGAATTGCAGCAGATGCGCGGTCTGAGGCCATCCCGTCCGGGGGAGTCGCATCTTGAGAAGGAGTTTCGCGAGCGCCGCCTGGTGGAAGCGGTAGTCTCCGACCAGTGCCAGTTCATCGGGCAGAAGATTCGCGACGGCCATTTTCGCACGCTCTATGGCGCCGCTGTGCTGGCGGTCTGTCGTGGCGGGCGCAGGGTGGCGGGTAGCCTCGGACAGATTCGTCTGCAACCCTCCGATGTGCTGTTGCTCGAGGCGCGCCCGGCCTTTATCGAACGTCATCGACAGTCTCAGGACTTCCTGTTGATCAGCCAGGTCAATGGTCAGGCCAGGCCAGCCTTCGATCGAGCGCTACGCGCCTGGGCGATCCTGGCGACGGTGGTGGTGCTGGCCTCCACCGGACTGATGAGCATGATGAACGCCGCCATGCTGGGCGCCACGGCAGCCCTGTTGAGCGGCTGTGTCAGCGTCCGCAGTGCCCGTCGCGGCATGGACACCCAGGTGTTACTGACCATCGCCGCATCCTTTGGCCTGGGCGCCGCACTGCAGACGTCCGGGGCAGCAGATGTGGTGGCCCGTGGGCTGCTGAGTGTCGTCGGCGACAGTCCCTGGGCGCTGCTGGTGGGCACCTACTGTGTGGTAGCGCTGCTGACCTCGCTGGTGACCAACAATGCCGCAGCGGTCATTACCTTCCCCATCGCCATGGCTGGGGCCGAGAGTCTCGGCGTCAATCCCTTGCCCTACGTGGTCGTGGTGATGTTTGCCGCATCGGCCAGTTTTCTCACCCCGATTGGCTATCAGACCAATCTGATGGTCATGGGCCCCGGTGGCTACCGGGTTCAGGATTACCTCAAGCTCGGCGGCCCCCTGAATCTGCTGACCGCGGTGGTGGTGCTGGTGCTGACACCCTTTTTCTGGCCGTTCTGAGGCTTGTCTGAAAAGTGCCTGCACTCGGTAATACGGCGTTAAAAATCGGCTGGTGCGCCAGCCCGGTCAACATACTCATTTACACCCCGTAAACTGCGCTGTCTCACCGATTTTTGCCTTGTCTAACCTTCGCTCGTCGATTTTTCAGATTAAGCCTGAGACCCCTTGTGTGCTTCTCGGTAGCCGGGTGACTTCACCTGTTTGGCTCGTCCCCTCTGGCGCATTGCGGTAGGCTAGGAGGTTGTGCTTTGCAACATAGACTGAGATCTGCCCATGAGCGACAACGACCAGCTGGTCATCGAGCCCCGAGGCGAAGCGGACGCCTGCATGATCATTCTTCACGGCCTGGGAGCGGATGGACGTGACTTCGAGCCGGTGGTGCCCATGCTGCCAAGGCCCGGTTACGCTCAGATCCGATTTATCCTGCCCCATGCACCGCGCCTGCCGGTCACCATCAATGGTGGCATGGTCATGCCCGCCTGGTACGACATTCTCGAGATGAGCCTGGACCGTCGGGTGGACGAGATGCAGCTGCGGCTGTCGGCCGAGCGGATCAAGGGCGTCATACAGTCCCAGATCGATGCCGGCATCGACAGCCGACGTATCCTGCTGGCCGGGTTTTCCCAGGGTGGGGCCGTTGCCTACGAGGCCGCCTTCAGCTTTGACAAGCCGCTGGGCGGTCTGCTGGCGATGTCCACCTACTTCGCCACCGCGAACTCGATCGAGCTGAACGAGGCCAATCGCGACCTGAGGGTGGAAATCCATCACGGCAGCATGGATCCGGTGGTACCCGAATCCCTGGGCCGAGCCGCCTTCGCTCGTCTGGAGGAGCTTGGCTATCACACCGTCTATCGTCAGTATCCCATGGCTCACGCGGTCTGCCCGCAGCAGATCGGGGATATCGGCGAGTGGATGAGTGAGCTGCTGGGACAGTGAGTCCTTAGGCTGCTTTGCTCAGCCTGCGAACATGAGACTTTTCATCCTGCGAAGGAAGTCTGGTTCTTCTAAGCTTTTTTCGTACAAAAAATTAAGAAAAAGCTTACGGGATGCAGGGTGATGTCTGTATGGAGGTTTTTCCGTCGCGACAAGACAAAGGCTGAGAGTGGCACACCCCCACAGACCATGACGGTCAGTGATGGGGAGTCGGGGGCCGAGGCCCTGCTGGGCGCCGCGCCGGGGGCCGCCTTGTTGCTGGACCATGAAGGAACCATCGTCTGGGCGAACGCTCGTCAGTGCAGTGAACTGGGCAAGTCTCTGGCTGACATCAGGGGGCTGCGCCTGACCGATGTTCATTGCAGTACGGCAGCTGAGACACTGGAGCTGGCCCTTGCGCGTTGTCGCGAGGGGGGCGGGAGCTGGGAAGGCGTGGTGGCCTGTGACGGGGTTGGTCGTCTACGTCACCTTGGTACCAGCATCCACCCGGTGTCGTGGTGCGCTGCCCGCTGGATGCTGATGAAGCACGACGTCAGCCGGCTGCAACTGCAGGCGGCGTCAGCTCAGCGACTGAGCCGCACCATTGAAAGCCGCATGGCGAGGCTCCCGGGAGTGGTGTTCCGGCTGCGCCAGTCGCCCGGGGGAGGCTTGTCGTTTGACTACCTGGGACCTGGCTTCGAATCCCAGACGGGGCTTTCTCGTCAAAGCGCCCTGGAAGACGTCGAGGTCGTGCTTTCCAGGCTGGACGAAGATGCGCGTGAGCAGTTTATGCTGGCGCTTGCCCAGTCCCTGGTCAGCCTTACACCCTGGCACCTGGACATCACCCTGGGTGATGCTCAGGAGACCGTCGCGGAAGGTCAGCGCTGGTTCGAGGCCAGGGGCACGCCCCAGCGATTCGATGACGGCACCGTGGTCTGGGATGGCCTGCTGCTGGATGTGACCCAGCGCAAGCAGGCGGAGTCGCGTGTCGCCAAGCTGGTCAGCACCGATGTCCTCACCGGCGTGATGAATCGCCGTGCCTTCCTCGAGGCAGGAGCGCGGGTACTCGCCCGATTGCGGCGCCGTGGCGAGCCAGCGGTGCTGGCGATGCTGGATCTTGACCATTTCAAGTCACTGAACGATGCCTACGGCCACGCCGCCGGGGACATGGTGCTGAAGGCTTTCGCCGATACCTGTCGTCTGAGCCTGCGCCCCTATGACCTGCTGGCGCGTATCGGGGGCGAAGAATTTCTGGTACTGCTCGGTGACGTTCATGCCGAAGACGCCTGGGACATACTGGAGCGTCTTCGAAGCAACGTGGAAGCATCGACCTTGAAGGTCGACCGTCGTGCCCTCAAGGTAACGGTGAGCATGGGAGCCATCTGTGTCGGGCAGGACGAAAGTCTCGACATGGCCATGCGGCGTGTGGACGGAGCGCTCTACGATGCCAAGCGTGCCGGTCGCAACCAATTGAAGGGCCTCCTTCCTGAGTATGAACGCGATAACCTCGCGTTGGGCAAGGCCCTGGCATCATCCACCATCTACAAGGAGATCGAGATGGCGTTGAGCGAAGATCTGCGGATCCCCAAGCCCTGCCCGAACTGCGGCAGCTACAACATGCGAGTCCCCAGCACCAAGAATCCCGATGAAAAGGTGCACTGCGCTTCCTGCCAGACCTACGTCTGCCTTTACGCCGAAGCGGAGGAGATGATCGAGAAGACACCCAAGAGCGAGTCCGAGGAACTGATCGAGAAGGCCATGAACCGGGACAAGTGAACGTGTCAGCTCCGGGCCGAACGCCAGCGCCCCTGCCTTTTCGGGCGGGGGCGCTTTGGTTTCGTTTGGGGGGAGGTGCTACAACAGCTCTTCGCCGGCCAGGGCCAGGCGCGAGCGCTCGACGCTCTTCAAGGTGTCTTATGAAGAGCTGGCCGGCATGTGGCCAGCTCTTGACGGTACTGTAGTGACGGTGTTGTCGGGAGCGTACCACCGCCGCCATGCCATGTCGGCTGTCTAGACGCCAGCGCCCCCGCCTTTTCGGGCGGGGGCGCTTTGGTTTCGTTGGGGGGCGCTTTCGTTTCGCCGGGGGCGCTTACAGCAGCTCTTCGCCGGCCAGCGCCAGGCGCGAGCGCTCGACGCTTTTTAACGTGACGTGGCCGGCATGGGGCCAGTTCTTGAAGTTCTGAACCACTGCGGCCATGCCGCAGGTATTGGCGGTGAGGTAAGGGGTGTCGATCTGGCCAACGTTGCCCAGACAGACGATCTTGGTATTGCGTCCTGCTCGGGTGATCAAGCTCTTCAGCTGCTTGGGCGTAAAGTTCTGGGCCTCGTCGATGATCAGGAAGGTGTCGTTGAGGGTTCGCCCACGCATGAAGCCCGGTGCCCGGATCTGCACGCGTGAGCCCAGCAACTGGCGCGTGGCGTCCTGGTTCCACGTCGAACTTCCGTCATGTTCGTCGCGCAGCAGGTTATCCATGTTGTCGTGGAAGGCGCCCATCCAGGGCGACATCTTTTCCTCTTCGGTGCCGGGCAGAAAGCCGATGTCCTCGCTCATCGAGATCGGTGCCCGGGTGAACACCACTCGTTCGAAACGCTTGGTGTCCAAGGTCTGCTGGAAGGCCGCGGCCAGGGTCATGAAGGTCTTGCCGGTACCGGCGCTGCCGGCCACCGTGACCAGGTCCACGGCGTCATCCATCAGCAGGTTCAAGGTGAAATTCTGCCGGCTGTCGTGGGCGTGTACCCCCCAGACGCTGGCGCCGTGGCGATAGTTGGTCAGAAGCTCCAGGGTGGCCTGGTGGGGGGCGAGTTCGCGCACGATGGCCTCGAAGCTGGCCTCGCTGTCGGCGTCGGACACCAGCATGCCCAGGTGCCAGTGCTGAGGAATCTCACCACTCAGGCGATAGATGACACGGTCATGGTCGCGCTCGACCTTGACGTCCAGCGCCATGGCGTCCCATAGGCCACGGCCGGCGTCCTCATACACGGCGACACCGTCGGTCATGGCGTCGGAGTCATCGAAGGCGCGGTCGGTCAGGTAGTCCTCGACCGGCACGCCGAGGGCCGCGGCCTTGACCCGCAGGTTGATGTCCTTGGTGACCAGGATCACCGAGGCGTCCGGGCGTTCCTGACGCAGTCGGCAGGTCTCGCCGAGCAGGCGATTGTCGGGGCTGTCTTCGAGGTTGTCGGGCAGGGTGAGGTCGGAGTAGCAGAGCAGTCGTAGTCGGCCATCTGGCCCGCTGACGCGGGTGATGGGAATTCCTTGGCGGATCTGGTCGATGTCGACGTTGGCGGTCAGGTCAGAGAGGGTCCGGCTGACTTGCCGGGCGGTGCGGGCGATTTCGCGGATGCCATTCTTGTGCTTGTCGAGCTCCTCGAGCACGGTCATGGGGATAACCACTTCGTGCTCTTCGAACTGGTAGAGGGCGCTGGGATCATGGATCAGTACGTTGGTGTCCAGCACGTACAGTCGGGTGGCCTTCTTGTCGATGCGTACCATCGGCACAGCTCTCCTGATTGTCACCTTGGGCGTCAACATGACGCCTTGATGTCGACACTCTCAGCGCGCGATGTCAGGAATGTGACAGCCGCCAAGGTGTCGGATTGCACACGATAGGCTCCTCCTGTGGCCATGAAACGGTTCTCAACCGGTTCTCAATCGGTTCTCAAACCCTTGGGCTGGTTGGCCGTTCCTTGCAGCTTGTCCCGCTGTGGCGCAAGACGTGCTGCCAACGGCGCTTCTTTACATTGGACCCTGTTTCGGTCCAGCGGTGCCCTTGAGTCAAGCATGGACGATGACAAAAATGCTGCAAGGGCGAAGTGTCAACGCTGCGCTATCAGGTCAACTCTTCGATCAACTTTCCCGTCACCACGAGGCCCGTCACCACGAGGCCGGTCAGCAGGGAGTCGGCGGCGAAGGTCAGCGCGCCCGAAAAGGCGGTTCCTGCCAGCTTTGACGGTGGAAAGCCCCGTGCCGGAATGCTGCAGCGCTCAGGGCGCGATCATCACGCTGTCCTGATCGAAGGCCACCGCCCAGGTACGCAGCGAGACGCTGTCGTCTTCCACGCAACTGCCGTCTTTCAGGCGAAAGTGCTGCTTGTACAGGGGAGAGGCCACCACTGGCTCTCCCTGGATGTCGCCGACGATGCCTCGGGCCAGCACATTGGCCTTGGCGATGGGGTCGTGGTGGTCGATGGCGAACAGTTCCGGGCTATGCCCGGGCAGGTAGAACAGCGCCACCTGGGCGGGGCCCTCGGCGCTGTCGATCCAGGCGGCGACACCGGAGAAGGGCACCAGGTCACTGCGCTGGCACAGCGGTATCCAGTCCAGCGAACGGCTGATGGAAGAAGCGGTCATGGAAAACTCCTTGTGGCGTTGTTGGCGGCCCGTCTCGTGACGAGGTGTGGTCACGAGGGCGGAAACGGTGGTTGGCTGAGGCTTGCTCAGGCTGGGCGGAGCTGACCGCGCTCCTCGGTGACGATGATGTCCGGGTCGGGACGGCTGTCGTTGACGTAGCTGCGAAAGCGCTTGAGCTTGTCCGGATCGGCCAGGGCGCCCGCCCACTCGCACTCGTAGGTATCGATGACGTGCTGCATCTGGCGTTCGAGCTCCTCGCCGATGCCCAGACTGTCGTCGAGCACCACCGCCTTGAGGTAGTCGAGGCCTCCCTCGAGGTTTTCGCGCCACACAGAAGTCCGCTGCAGTCGATCGGCGGTGCGTACGTAGAACATCAACAGACGGTCGATGGCCTGGATCAGGGCCTGGTCATCCAGGTCGGTGGCGAACAGCTCCGCATGACGCGGACGCATGCCGCCGTTGCCGCAGACGTACAGGTTCCAGCCATGCTCGGTGGCGATGACGCCGATGTCCTTGCTCTGGGCCTCGGCGCACTCGCGGGTGCAGCCGGACACCGCAAACTTGAGCTTGTGCGGCGAGCGCAGTCCCTTGTAGCGATGCTCGAGTCGCAGCGCCATGCCGACGCTGTCCTGGACGCCGTAGCGGCACCAGCTGCTGCCGACACAGGATTTCACCGTGCGCAGCGACTTGCCGTAGGCGTGTCCGGTTTCGAAGCCAGCGTCGATCAGTTCCTCCCAGATGGCCGGCAGGTCCTCGAGACGTGCGCCAAACAGGTCGATGCGCTGGCCGCCGGTGATCTTGGTGTAGAGGCCGTACTTCTTGCCCACCTGGCCCAGCACGATCAGCTTGTCCGGGGTGATCTCACCGCCGGCGATACGCGGCACCACGGAAAAGGTGCCGTTCTTCTGCATGTTGGCCATGAAGGTGTCATTGGTATCCTGCAGCGGGATATGCGCCGCGTCGGTGATCGGTTCGTTGAAGCAGGAGGCCAGGATCGAGGCCACCGCCGGCTTGCAGACGTCACAGCCGAGACTCGGCGCCCCGTCGTCCAGGATGGTGCCGTGTCGGGTCATCAACTCGCTGAAGGTCTTGATGCCCTCGACCCGGACGATATCGAAGAGCTGCTGGCGGGTGTGGGCGAAGTGCTCGCACAGGGAGGTGTCGACTTCCATGCCGCGGGCCGCCAGTTCATGGTCGAAGACGTTCTTGAGCAGCGCCGCACAGCCGCCGCAGCCGGTACTGGCCTTGGTCGTCCCCTTGACCGCGCCGAGGTCCTCGCAGCCGGCGTCGATGGCGGCGCTGATGGCGCCCTTGGTGACGTTGTGGCACGAGCAGATGGTGGCACTGTCCGGCAGGGCGTCCGGGCCCAGCGCCGGCGCCGGTTCGCTGGAGGGCACGATCAACGAGGCGGGGTCCGCCGGCAGATCCAGGTTATTGGCGTAGTACTGCATCAGGCTGTCGTAGGCGGAGTTGTCGCCCACCAGCATGGCGCCGAGCAGGCGCTTGCCGTCACCGGAGACCACCAGCTTGCGATAGACCTGCTGGATCTGGTCGAAGTATCGGTACTGCTTGGCGCCGGGATGGCGGTTAGCGTGGGCGTCGCCGATGGCCCCCACGTCGACCCCCATCAGCTTGAGCTTGGTGCTCATGTCGGCCCCGGTGAAGGTCGAATCGCCACCGCACAGGGTGTCGGCCGCGGCCTTGGCCATCTGATAACCGGGGGCGACCAGACCGAAGATGCTGTTGTTGTACAGCGCGACCTCGCCCACCGCGAGGATGGCGGGATCGCTGGTCAGGCAGTGGTCATCGATCACCACGCCGCCACGTTCGCCGATCTCGAGCCCGCACTCGCGGGCCAGCTCGTCCCGGGGGCGTATGCCGGCGGAGAACACGATCAGATCGGTCTCCAGCACCTTGTCGTCCTGAAATACCATGCGCAGACGGCTGGCTTCACCGGGGACGATCTCGCGGGTCGCTCTTTCGGTCAGCACCTGGACGCCCAGGCCCTCGATCTTTTCCTTGAGCAGTTCACCGCCTTGCTCGTCCACCTGCATCGGCATCAGACGCGGGGCAAATTCGACCACCGCGGTGTCCAGGTCGAGGCCGCGCAGGGCGTTGGCGGCCTCCAGCCCGAGCAGTCCGCCCCCCACCACCACGCCGGTATTGGCGGTGGCGGCGGCGGCGCGAATGGCGTCGAGATCGTCCAGGGTGCGGTAGACCAGGCAGCCCTCGCGATCATTGCCGGGAATCGGCGGGACGAAGGGGAAGGAACCGGTGGCCAGCACCAGACGGTCGAAGTCGAGGTAGCCAGCGTCGGTGTGAACGCGCCGTGCATCGCGATCGATGGCGGTGACCGCCTGGTGCAACTTGAGCTCGATGCCGTGCTCGGCGTAGTAGTCGGCGGTGGACAGCGCCAGGGACTGGGCGTCGCGGCCGCTGAAGTACTCCGACAGGTGCACTCGGTCGTAGGCCAGATGACGTTCCTCGCCGAACACCACGATGCGGTAGCGGCGGTGCTGATCACGTTCGACCAGCTGCTCGACCAGGTGGTGACCTACCATGCCGTTGCCTACCACGACCAGGGTGGGGCGGGTATCCGTGGCGTCGCTGTCGGGAGCATTGTGTGCGGCGAGATTGTGCTTTGTGCTGGACATCAGGCGGCATCCTGTTCGGTGGTCGATGGGTCGGTGTCGGTGGTGGCGTCGTCCGCCAGCAGGGCCTCGGTATCGGCCTGGCCCAGCAGCAGCGAGTGGCGCGCTCGGTCCAGTCGCTGGCCTTGCTCGGCGAGCCGGAATAGCCAGGGGCCCATGCGGGTATCGCCGTAGAGCACGGCGCCCTCGAGTAGGCCGTCGCGCAGCAGCAGTCGGCGGTATTCGCCCTGGTCGCGATAGCTGAGGACCTCATGTCCGTCCTCGGCCTCGGTGGGGCCGAAGGCGTACAGCGAGACGCCGGAAACCTTGAGCTTGGTGGCGCAGGCGCGTTCGTGGTAAGGCGCCGAGGGCTCGCCGCACAGGCGACTGGCCAGTACCTCGACCTGATGCCAGATCGGCTCCACCAGGCCGTAGGTGGTGTCCTCGAACTGGCAGCATTCGCCGAGGGCAGAAATGTCGGGGTCCGAGGTGGCCAGGGTGTCGTCGACGACGATGGCGCGATCGCAATCGAGCCCCGCATCCCTGCCCAGCTCGGCGTTGGGGGTGATGCCGGCGGCGATCACCACGCAGTTCGCCGGCAGCAGGCGCTCGTCGTCTTCCAGGCGCACACCGACCACCTGGCCGTTTTCATCGCCGACGATCGCGGCCAACCGCGCCCCGGTCTTCAGATGGATGCCGCGGCCTTCGATTTCGCTTGCCAGCATGGTGCTGGCGGTGGCGTCCAGCTGCCGGTTCATCAGGCGCGGTGAGCGTTGCAGCACGCATACCTGCATGCCTCTGGCGGCGAGGCCGGCGGCGGCCTCCAGGCCCAGCAGGCCACCACCGACCACCACCGCCGCGCCGCCAGCCTTTGCTGCGTCGGCCAGGCGCGCCGCATCGTCCAGATCGCGAAAGCCCGACACGCCCGTCAGAGTGATGCCGGGGATCTGTGGCATGGCGCTGCGCGAACCCAGTGCCAGCACCAGGTGGTCGTAGGGGATCACCTCGCCGTCGTCGCACTCGACCAGGCGCCGGGTACGATCGATCCGCTCCACCCGCGCGCCCAGGCGCTGATCGACAGTGACGGCGGAGTCATGCGGCGGTGTCAGCGTCAATCCATCCTGCTCGACATCGCCGGCCAGCCAGCTCGACAGCAGAATGCGGTTGTAGGCCGCGTGCGGTTCGGCACCGATCACGGTGATGTGTCGTGGGGCACCACTCTGGGCCGCCAGGGTCTCGATCAATCGATGCGCGGCCATGCCGTTGCCGACGATCACCAGGTGGGGAAGACGTGCGTCGTCAGACCTCGTCGGCGAAGACGAGCCGGCCTGGGTCATTTCGGAACGGGACCTTGAGTCAGGCAGGCCTGAGGAACGGGGCCTGGAGTCAGAAGGACCAGTGGAATAAGGCATCGCATGGGCTCCAAAAACGCCAAAGACGTCTCTCACACCTCCGGCGTCGGAGGGTGAAGAGACGTCTTTGTCTAGTGTCGGTGCGATCGCCGTTGACCGCCGCCGGCATTCGCCGGCACTTGCTACAGGCTATCCAAGTTTCATGCCTGTTTTACGTTTTGTGCAGGTAAAACAGCCTGTTGGTGCAGGCACTGGTGGCGGGCGTCAGCACCGGTCAGGCAGGGTTCAGGGCGTGTCGGCACCGTACTGGTGCGTGGCGGCGTCGTAATGCACAGCGCTGTAGCACTCCTCCAGGGTGGCGGTGTCGAGCTGTCGCCCGCGAGCCTCGAGCAGCGGCGACAACCGCTGGATCAGCCCCTCGAAGTCGGCCGTCAGGGGGCGCAGTCGCTCACCGATGCAGGGGTAGCCCGGGGCGGCTTCCAGCGGCAGCTCGTCGAGATGGCCTACGGCTTCATCGAGGTAGGGGGGCAGTGCCAGCCAGGCCAGGGTCTGGCGTCTGGCCTCAGGCGCCTTGTCCAGCCACAGGGCGGCGGCCTGGAGGGCGCGCAGCAGCGCGGACAGGGTATTCGGGTAGCGCCGCGCCCAGGAGGCCGTCACCCCCAGCACCTTCTCGGGATGCGCCGGCATCAGTTCTGCACCGCTGGCCACCACTCGACCCACCTGACGATGCTGGGCCAGGCTGCCCCAGGGCTCGCCGACGCAGAAGCCATCGATCTCGCCTTCGCGCAGGGCGTCCACCATGCGCGGGGGCGGCAGCGCGACCAGTTCGACCTCGCTGTCGACGTCGATGTCGCCGCGGGCCAGCCAGTCACGCAGCAACAGGTGCTGGCAGGAGTAGGGGTAGACCATGGCCAGGCGTGGCCGGGTGCCTTCTTTCAGCGAGGCCTTGAAGCGTCGGGCCAGTTCGCTGGCCGCGCCGAAGGCGCCGGGCTCCCCGTTGTCGACCGAAGCGCCGACCGCATCGGCCAGGCGGCGAGACAGCACCAGCGTATTGCCCTGGCGGCTCAGCACCGCGGCGGCCAGGGTGTCACAAGGCGCGCGGGACAGCCCCAGGCTCATGGCCAGCGGCATTGGCGCCAGCATCTGGGCGCCGTCAAGCAGGCCGGCGGCGACCTTGTCGCGCAGGGTGGACCAGGCGTTCTCGCGTGACAGGCTGACCTCGACCCCCTGGGCGGCGAAGAAGCCGCCTTCCCGGGCGATGATCAACAGCGCAGCATCCAGCAGTGGCACGAATCCCAGGGTCAGGCTGGCGAGCTCGGGTGGATGCGGCGCGCCAGTTCTGGACGTGCTGGCCGCGTCAGAAGACAGCGATGGACTCATGATCCCTTCTCCAGTGGCTTGAGGATGTCGATGACGTTCTGGGCGACCTGTGCGATGCGCTGGCCGCGGTCCATGGCCAGCTTGCGCAGCATGCGGTAGGCCTGTTCCTCATCGCAGCTCTGATGCTTCATCAACAGGCCCTTGGCCTGTTCGATGCGCTTGCGGTCGGCGAGCTGATTGCGTGCCTTGTCGAGGTCGCGGCGCATTCCCTGAAAGGCTTCGAAGCGGGCGATGGCGACATCGATGACCGCCTTGACGCGGTTGGCCGCCAGACCGTCCACCACATAGGCGCTGACGCCGGCCTTCACCGCCGCCTTGAGCGATTCGGGGTCGTGCTGGTCGGCGAAGAACACCACCGGTCGAGGGTTTTCCCGCTGCAGCAGCGCCATGCTTTCCAGGGTGTCCCGGTCAGGCGATTCCATGTCGATGATGACCACGTCGGGTTGATGCTGCTGCACCATGTCGTTGAGGCTGGCCGGGCTTGACAGTCGGCAGACCACCTGGTGTCCGTCCAGCGCAAGCGCCTCTTCGACCATGGCGGCGCGCACTATCTCGTCGTCGACCAGCAGGACCTTCAAGGTGTCGTGTTCGGGCATGGGCGTGGCTCGATGATGCTGTCGCTCGATAGAGCTCGAGTCGACATGATGAAGGGTGCACCTTGGGTGCCTCTGCACCTGTCAGCGCAAAAGGCGTTCCATTTTCGATCTTGTCGTTTTCTGTCAGGGAGATAACCCCCTGCAAAGCCGCCGCCGTGCCCCCGCAGATATGCCGGGCAGGCGCTCGCGCACCGAAAGGGTGCGTAAACGGTGGCCTCTATCGTTCGTTGTGGTGCGAGCCTGGGGTCTGTCAGACGTCTTCTCGCCACCATCGCCTGGGCAAACGTCAGAAAAAACGTCGTGGCTTCAATTGGCTGGCACCAGCATTCCACACTGCAGGGGGCGATTATGGTGTTCTGGCACAGGGTTTGCTTTGGTTACTGGCAAAGCTAGTGCCGTTGTTGGTGCCATGGGCATCACTAAGCCGAGCCAGATGACTACGTCGAGCCCGATCACTAGGCCGAGCCAGATCACTAGGCCGAGCCAGGAAGGGTCCCGACGCTGGTGGCGGGTGGGCCGGTCCGACAACTCGTCTGCAACGGGCGCTAGCACACACGAAATCCAGCGCGGGATTTCATCCGGCAACGACGCCCATCTCCTCGAGCCTCGCTCGACGGGATGGGCGTCGTGCGTTTGGGCCGCAGCAAGACCCGACCGATCAAGGCCCGGCCGCTAGCGGAGCGATGATCTGCCGATGAGATGCCGACGATATGCCAAGGCAGCAAGATGGCCCAGAGGAGAGCGCGATGACCCGGACGGATAGCGACAGCACGGAGATCGACAGCGGTGCTGGCGGCGAGGCCACAGGCACCACCTGTCCCTACTGCGGGGTCGGCTGTGGCATCGAGCTACGTCGCGATGGCGAGTCGGTCACCCTCCAGGGCGATCGGGATCACCCGGCCAACTTCGGGCGCCTGTGCGTCAAGGGCTCGGCCCTGGCGGAGACCCTTGGCGTTCAGGGGCGCTTGACGCGACCCAGGGTGGACGGTCGCGAAGCCGACTGGGACAGCGCGCTGGACGCCGTGGCCGAGCGTCTCGGAGCGATTGCCGAGGGCAGCGGTCCAGAGGCCATCGCCGGCTACCTGTCCGGGCAGCTATTGACCGAGGACTACTACGTCGCCAACAAGCTGTTCAAGGGGTTTCTCGGAACACCGCACCTGGATACCAACTCGCGGCTGTGCATGGCGTCGGCGGTGGCGGCCTACAAGCGCACCCTGGGCGCCGACGCCGTCCCCTGCAACTACGAGGACCTGGAAGAGGCCGAACTGGTGGTGCTGGTGGGGTCCAATCTGGCCTGGAACCATCCGGTGCTGTATCAGCGGCTGCGTCTGGCCAAGACCCGCAATCCGCTGATGCGGGTCGTGGTCATCGATCCTCGGGTCACCGACAGCTGCGAGATCGCCGATCTGTACCTGGGGCTGCGCCCCGGCAGCGACGCTTTGCTGTTCAATGGCCTGCTGGCCTGGATGGCCCGTCGCCAACGGCTCGATGAGGTCTATCTGAAGCGCCATGTGGACGGCGCCGAAGAGACGATTGCCGCCGCCCTGGACGAGGCCTCGGACATCGAGGCGGTGGCGGCGGCCTGCGATCTCGACGCCGAGCGCCTCGAGACCTTCTACTACTGGTTTGCCACCCAGCTGCACGTGGTCACGCTTTACTCCCAGGGGGTCAACCAGTCGACCAGCGGCACCGACAAGTGCCAGGCCATCCTCAACTGCCACCTGGCCGGCGGCAAGATTGGCCTGCCCGGCGCCGGTCCCTTTTCCATCACCGGCCAGCCAAACGCCATGGGCGGGCGCGAGGTCGGCGGACTGGCCAACCAGCTGGCCGCCCATATGGACTACCACACCCCGGGCGCCATCGAACGGCTGACCCGCTTCTGGTCGACCGAGGCGCTGGTGCCGACGCTGCCCCGGGAGCCCGGCCACAAGGCGGTCGAACTGTTTCAGGCCGTCGAGCGCGGCGACATCCAGGCGCTGTGGATCATGGCCACCAACCCTCTGGTGAGCCTGCCGGATGCCGACCGGGTACGCCGCGCCATCGAGCGCTGTCCGCTGGTGATCGTGTCGGAGTGCATGGCCGACACCGACCTGGTGGAACTCGCCGATATCGTGCTGCCGGCCAGCGGCTGGTCGGAAAAGGACGGTACCGTCACCAACTCCGAACGGCGTATCTCGCGCCAGCGCGGGCTCCTGCCGCCGCCTGGCGAGGCCCGCCACGACTGGTGGATCCTGTGCCGGGTGGCCGAGCGCCTGGGCTTCGGCGAGGCCTTCGCCTATGACCACCCCAGCGAGATCTTCGACGAGCATGCGCGCCTGTCGGGCCTCGACAACCAGGGACGGCGGGCCTTCGATATTTCCGGGCTGGCGGGGCTGTCCCGGGTCGAGTACGACGATCTGGCTCCGATCCAGTGGCCGGTGACGGCAAGCGCACCACGAGGCACCGCGCGGCTGTTCGAAAGCGGCCGCTTCTACACCGAGAGCGGTCGGGCCCGGCTGTGGCCGGTGAGCGCCCGGGCGCCGCGCCAGGCGACTGATGCCGACTTTCCGCTGCGGCTGAATTCGGGGCGGGTGCGCGATCAGTGGCACACCATGACCCGTACCGCCAGGGCCAGCCGACTGATGAATCACCGCTCCGAGCCCTTCGTCGAGGTCCACCGGGATGACGCCGAGGCCCTGGGGCTGTGTGACCAGGGGCTCGCCAGGATCCGCTCGCGCAGCGGCGAGATGCGCGCCCGCGTCAGGGTCTCTGCCGCCCAGCGCCGTGGGGAAGTGTTCGTGCCCATCCACTGGACACCGCGCTTCAGTCACTCGCCACTGGCGGGGAGCCTGTTCGCCCCGGACGTCGATCCGCTTTCTGGCCAGCCGGAGACCAAGCATGGCGCGGTGGCGGTCACGCCGCTGCAGCACGCCTGGGAGGCGACCCTGGTGGTTTCCCGGGCACTGGCCCAGCAGGGACCGCCCGAGGGTTCGGGCCTGGCGGCCCGGGTGGTCGAGGGGACCAACTACTGGACGCGGGTCCCGCTGGCCTCGGCGGAGCGATGGCAACTGGCCGGTGAGCCGATCGAGCCAGGGGGGGGTGAGAAAGGGGGGGGTGAGAAAGGGAGCGTCGAGAAAGCGGGCGTCGACCGCGATTGGCTCGACTGGGCCGCACGCCAGTTGCCGGGGGAGCTGGGCCCGGTGGCCCAGGACCCGGCCAGTGGTCGCTGGCGCCTGGCGGGGTTCGAACAAGGACGCCTGTGCTGGTGGCTGATGGTTGGCCCGGTCAGCGAACTGCCGGGGCTTGGCTGGCTGTGCGAGCGCTTCGACGAGGCCGCGCGTGGCGAGGCCATGGGGCAGCAGCATCGGCGGCGAGTGCTGGCGGCCTGTCATGACGGCGCCGCCGACCAGGGGCCGATCGTGTGTAGCTGCCATCAGGTGGGGCGTACCCCGATCCAGCGGGCGATTCGTGCCGGCGACGACAGCGTCGAGGCGCTCGGTGCGCGGCTGGCCTGTGGCACCCAGTGCGGCAGTTGTATTCCCGAATTGAAGAGTCTGGTGGAAGAGGAGAAGAGCCGTGGTCGCATCGAGCGCGCACAACCCCAGTCGGCCTAGAGACCGGCAGGGTCACCTTGCTGAAGCGGGGACGAAGCCTTGGCTGGCACGTCGTCTGGACGGGCTGTCGATGCTGCTGGGGCGACTGGCAGGGCAAAGCCAGCATTTGGCCGACCGGCTGGCTTCCCTGTCCGCTGCCAGCGGCGCTGGCCATCGGTCAGGCGGCGCTGTTGGCCGGGTCGCGCTGGTGGGGGCTGGCAGCGGCGCGGGTGAACTGCTGACGCTCAAGGCGCTGGATCGGATCGAACACGCCGACGCGGTGGTCTACGACCGCCTGGTGGGGCCCGAGGTACTGGCGATGATTCCGGCCGGTGTCGAGCGCCACTATGTCGGCAAGGCCAGGGGCCACCACAGCGTCGATCAGGCGCAGATCGGCACCCTGCTGGTGGCGCTGGCGCGCCAGGGCAAGGCGGTGGTGCGCCTCAAGGGCGGCGATCCGGGCATCTTTGGACGCCTGGGGGAAGAACTCGACGCCCTCGACGAGGCCGGCATAGCGCGTGAGATCGTGCCCGGCATCTCGGCGGCGGCCAGCGCCTGCGCCGCCATGGGGATTCCGCTGACCGATCGCGGCCACGCCCAGAGTCTTCGCCTGATCACCGCCCAGCAGTGTCGCGAGGGGGGCGAGCCGGACTGGGCATCGCTGGCCCGACGCGACGAGACCCTGGTGTTCTACATGGGGCTCAACAAGCTTGGAGCGATTACCCGTGGCCTGCGTGGCGCAGGCCTGCCACAGGACTGGCCGGTGATGCTGGTGGCCAACGCCAGTCTTCCTGAGATGGCCTCGTTGGTGGGCACCCTTGGCGATATCGATCAGCGCCTGGCGGAGAGCCCCCTGCCATCCCCCTGCCTGATCATCGTCGGCGGCGTGGTGTCGCGGGTAGCGGCAGGCGCGGCGGCAACGGCTGCGTTGCAGACTACACGAGGGGCCAGCGACGCCAGTTGCTAGTGGCTGGCGACCTGATCGTGGCTCAGGGTTCAGGCTCTGCTTTCAACGTCGACGGAGCCTCTGACCGGGCAGCCTCTTGAAGCATGTCTCTCAGCGCTGATGCGGCGGCGGACAGCGGCGCACGGCGGCGGTAGAGAATGCCGAGCCGACGTGGCAGGCATGGCGATACGAGGACACGGTGGTCCAGGCCCACAGGGGAGATCAGGCGCAGGCTCAGGGAGGGCAGCACACTGATCCCCAGTCCCGCCGCCACCATGCGACCCACCGTGGCGAGTTGCCCCGCTTCGCACTGCAGGTCCAGTGACCCTCCGATGTCGGCCATCACTCGATCGATCTCCTGGCGAGAGCTGGATTGGCGGTGAATGCCGATGAACGGATGATCCATCAAGGCCCGCCAGGGGACCCTGTCCAGCGCCAGCAGGGGATGCCCCAGGGGGCAGATCACCACATTGTGATCAGAGACGATCGGCTGAAAGTCCAGGTCATCGGCGCCCTGGGGCTCGACCGACAGGCCGAAGTCAGCACGCTCTTCCCGAACCAGAGCGGCGACCTCATCGGCGAGAACGTCATGCAGGCTCAGCTTGATCTGAGGATAGCGGCGGCGAAAGTCGGCGATGACACCAGGCAAGAGCCCGCCGGCCAGGGTCGGTAGTGCCGCGACGGTGATCTTGCCGCGGCGCTTGGAGAACGTGGCTTCCAGGTCATCGAGCGCATCTTTCCAGTCACCCAGCAGGCGCAACGCCACCGGAAGAAAGTCTCTGCCTTCAGGCGTCAGCACCAGCTGACGAGCGTCGCGGCTGAACAGCAGACCACCTACCTGGGATTCCAGATTGCGCAGGGCAATGGAGATCGCCGGCTGTGAGCGATGCAGTCGTTCGCTGGCCTGGGACAGCGAGTGAGACTGGGCCACGGCGACAAAGGCCTGCAACTGCTGGATGCTGGGTTTCATAAATTTATTAAAACGTTTCCAAAAAACTATTCAATAGTCAAAAGGTGGTGTCGGGACCATGCTCAGGATGTCGCCTTCCCACAGAGACAGGCGAATGGCTCGTGGCGGCGTTGGTCCACAGCGCCGGTCCACTGTTCAGTTCCGCGAGCCCTGCAACACGGTCAACAACAACATGCCCTTTGAAGGGCTGGAGAACGCCATGAACCGCCGAGTGACCCTGTGCGCGGCCGCCGCCGCGATGATCGCCACATCCTCCGTCTACGCCCAGGACCGATTGCTGATCGGCTCCACGTCCAGTTCCTCAAGCCATTACGGCTACTTTGTTGCCGTCAACCAGATCATCAACGAGCACCTGGAGGGCGTCAGTTCCTCGGTGGCCGAGACCGGCGCCACGGTCGACAACTTGCGTCGCCTGAGCCGCGATCAGGTCGACATGGGGCTGGTCACGACCAACACCGGCTATCAGGCCTATTCCGGCACCGGCGAATACGCCTCTCGGCCGGTCGATACCCGTCTGTTGTGGGTCTACACCGTGGCGCCCCAGAACGTGGTGATGCGTCAGGACGCCGGCGTCGAGGATCTCGCCGGTCTGGACGGCGTTCGCTTGAACCCGGGGATTACCGGATCGTCCACCGAGGCGACCTCCGAGGCGGTCTTCGCCACCCTCGGCATCGAGCCAGACTATGTTCGTGGGTCCACCAGCGACGTGGTGGACTCGATCAAGGATGGGCGCATCGCCGGCTACGTAAAGTCTGGCGTCGGCGAACGCCTGGACGGTTCCAGCCTGGATATCGCGACCTTCACCGACGTCGCCGTGCTGTCGCTTGATCAAGCCCAGGCCGACACACTGCGCGAACAGATGCCGGAACTGGCGGTGGTGGATATCCCGGCGGGTGCTGCTGAAGACATTCCTGGTTACACCACCTGGGCGTTTGGCGTCGCGGTCCATGCCTCTCCGTCACTGGACGAGCAGACTGCCTATGAGATCGTCAAGGCGGTGATGGAGAACCCCGAGCCTCAGGTCAACGCCTTTGGCGCTCTGGAAGGTGCCGATATGGCGCAGATGACCCTGACGGTTGGTAGCGTGCCGTTGCACGCCGGTGCCGCGCGCTACTACGAAGAGCAAGGGCACGCGATTCCCGAAGCGCTGACCCCCGCCGACTGATCGAGGCCGTCCCATGCTGACACTGCTTTCCCGGGGCCTGGCGTTGTCGCTGGGCGCCTTGATCCTCTATACCTCGGCGTTCGGCGCGTTCGAAAGCCTGGTCCAGCGCAGTCTCTTTCTGACACTGGTGCTGCTGCTCGGCTTGACGCTTTATCCCTTGGGTCGGGGCACGTCCTGGCGGCGCATCGGTGGCGTGGTCGATGTTCTGTTGGCCCTGGGTGTGGTGGTGGCGTGCGTCTACGTGGCGCTGAACCAGCAGCGGATTCTGACCGAACTGCCCTGGGCCACACCACGCGACATGGCGCTGTGCGCTGTGCTGGTGGTGACCGTACTGGAGCTGTCGCGTCGGGCGATCGGCGCGATCTTCCCGTTGCTGGTGCTCGGCGGCCTGGCCTACGCCTGGCTCGGTGCTGCCATTCCCGGGCCGCTGGGCCATCGAGGCTTCGATGTCTTCTACATCACCGAGACGCTCTACCTGGGGGATCTCGGGGTCTGGGGCATGCTGGTAGGAGTGGCAGCCACCACCATCGCGGCCTTCGTCATGTTTGGGGGGCTACTGCTGCATACCGGGGGTGGCAACACCTTCATGGATATCGCCCTGCGTATCAGCGGGCGCTCTCCGGGTGGGGCGGCCAAGGTGGCCACCGTGGCCTCGGGGCTGTTCGGCATGGTCAGCGGCAGTGCGGTGGCCAACGTCGCCACCACCGGCAATTTCACCATCCCGATGATGAAGCGCCTGGACTATCCGCGCCCCTTCGCGGCTGGGGTCGAGGCGGTGGCCTCCACCGGAGGCCAGGTGGCCCCGCCGATTCTCGGCGCTGCGGCCTTCATCATGGCTGAGATACTGGGCGAAAGTTACCTGCGCATCGCTCTGGCAGCGCTGTTGCCGGCGGTACTGTTTTACCTGGGCGTGTTCATGACCATCCATCTGGTCGCGCGACGTCGCGGGCTAAGGGTGGTGCCTGCCGAAGACCTGCCGGCCTGGTCTGAGGTGCTGCGAGCGTCACGTCTGATCCCGATCCTCGCTGCTCTCGGCGGTCTGTTCGCCGGCGTGCTGAGTGGCAAGTCGATCCAGACTGCGGCCTTCTACGGTATCGCCATGACGGTGATCACCTTCGTGCTGTTCGCCGTGCTGGCACGGCGCTCGCCGCGAGACATCGTCAACACCCTGTTCGCCGGTCTCGAAGACGCCGGTCGCGGCATGGTGATCATTGGCGTGCTATTGGCAGGCGCCCAGGTTCTGGTGGCGATGATCGGCATGACCGGCATCGGCGTGACCCTGACCAGCCTGATCGTCGACGTAGGCCAGTCCACCATGATCGTGGCCTTGATCGTGGCGCTGGTGTGTCTGATCCTCGGCATGGGGATCCCGACCACCGCCGCCTACGTGCTGGTGGCCTCGGTGCTGGCACCGGCCCTGACCAGTATCGACGTGGACCCGCTGATCGCCCATCTGTTCGTGTTCTACTACGCCACCCTGTCGGTGATCACACCGCCGGTCTGTGTCGCCGTCTTCGTCGCCTCCGGCATCGCCAATACGCCTTGGCTGAAGTCTGCGGTGGAAGCCGTTCGCCTGGCGGCGGCGATCTACGTGATTCCCTTTCTGCTGCTGGTATATCCGGCCCTGGCCGGCTTTGGCGATGGCATCGACATCCTGTTGGCGGCGAGCCAGGGGGTGGTCTTCGTGCTGGCCTTCGCATCCTTGATGTCTCGCGCCGCCTTCACCGGCCGGCCGTGGCTGGACGTCCTGGCGCTGGTGGCCCTCATTGCCCTGGCGCTGACCCCTGGCTGGCTATCCACCCTGGCGGCGCTGGTGGGCGTGTTCGCGATGTTCGTCTCCAGGCGTCGCCAACTGGGCAGGCTCGACAGCGCCCATGAATCGGTTGTCGGCGCCAGCACCCACTCGGAGGAGATCACCCGATGAGCTTTCTACTTGGTAGCGGTGCGGGCTTTTCCGGTGATCGTACCGATGCCGCGATCGCCGTGGTGGCGGAACTGGCCCGGCGCGGAGAACCCTGCGCACTGGTCTTCGAGACCCTGGGGGAACGCACCTTGGCGGGGGCTCACCGGCGTCTGCGTGACGATCCCGAAGGAGGCTACGAGCCGTTGATCGAAGAATTGCTCGAGCCGGTTCTCGCCACCTGCCAGGACAATGGCATCGCGATTCTCGGCAACTTCGGCGCCGCCGACCCGGCCAGCGCCTGCTGTCGTGTGCACACTCTGGCGCGACGGCTGGAGCTGGGGGCGCTGGAGGTGGCGGAGGTATTTGGCGATGACGTCCGTGACCGGCTGGAGGCGCTCGACCTGACACGCTGGGAGGCCGAATCCAGAGACCTGCCCGAAGCAGGAGCCCTGGTGTCGGCCAACGTCTATCTTGGTGCGGCGCCGCTGGTGGAGGCGCTCGAGCTCGGCGCCGAGGTCGTGGTCGCCGGCCGGGTGGCCGATCCGGCGCTGTTTCTGGCCCCTCTGATCAAGCATTTCGGTTGGTCGTGGGACGACTGGGACCTGCTGGCGGCAGGTACCATGGCGGGGCACCTCGGCGAGTGCGGTTCGCAGGTCAGTGGTGGGTATTTCGCCGATCCCGGGTTCAAGGACGTCCCGGACATGGCGCGGCTTGGCTATCCGATTATCGAAGTCGAGGCGGATGGCACCCTGGTGGTGACCAAGCCGCCGGGGACCGGTGGCCTGGTCACGATCGAGACGGTCAAGGAACAGTTGCTCTACGAGGTCCATGACCCCAGCGCCTATCTGACGCCCGATGTGGTGGTGGACCTGACAAGCGTGCGTCTTGAGCAGGTCGGTATCGACAGGGTGGCGGTGACCGGTATCCGAGGCAAGCCTGCCCCCGACCGATTGAAGACCACCGTATGCCACGATGCCGGCTGGCAGGGAGAGGCGGAAATTTCCTACGCCGGCCCCAATGCGCTGGAACGAGCCAGGTTGGCCGCCGATGTGCTGCGTGAGCGTCTGAGCTTCCGTGCTCCACCGGATCTCAAGGCGCGTTTCGACATCATCGGGCACCTCAGCGTCTTCAATGATGACGCCGGCCAACTGACGGGGTCGGGAAACCGTGATGGCGACTACCGCCTGCGTTTGGCGGTAGAGCACCCGAAGAAGCGTTGGGTCGAGCGTGCCACCCAGGAGCTGCTGGCACTCTACTGCGCAGGACCTGCGGGTGGCGGAGGGGTACGGCGGCAGTTCCAGCGTCGCTTGCTCAGCTCATCCTATCTGGTGCGGCGCGAGGATATCGTGGCCGGCGCGAGGCTCAAGTCTGCAACCCGAGGAGAACCGGCATGAGTCAGGAGAGCAATGCTGCGAGGCGTGCTGCACCAGAGCGGCTGCACGATATTGCCCACGCCCGGGCCGGTGACAAGGGTGATCGTCTGAACATTGCACTGTTTGCCTATCGGCACGACGACTATGAGCGGTTGGTGTCATTGGTGACCGAGGACAGGGTCAAGGCCATGTTCGCCCATCGAGGGGTAACACGCGTGCAACGTTATCTGATGCCTGCGCTGGGCGGGATGAACCTGGTCCTTGATGACGTGCTCCAGGGTGGCGTCAATGGCGCGCTGAACCTGGATGGTCACGGCAAGACGCTTTCCTTTCTGTTGCTGTCGATGTCACTGGATAGTGTCTAGAACAAGGTGTCAGGCATGGGGCTCGAGGCTGGTGCTGTCATTTAGGCGACAGCACCAGAGTGGCATGGCCGTTGGCGGTACCTGGCGTGACGGTGCCGGTCTTCACGTAGCGGGCCAGAAAGTCGAGCATCAAGATGTTGCCGCCCTGCGCATGAAGGTTGGTGTCGATCCAGCGGTAGGCATCGAAGGCGCTGCCTTCGGGGGTGATCGGCAGTGGCGCCAGGCTACCTGTGTGGATCAGCTGGATACCCACGCCGCTGGCGCTTTGCTCTTCGTTGTCCAAGGCCAGAATGCCCTGATTCCCGCCGGGATCGTAGGCCGCCGCCTTGCCCAGCACGGCCCACTTGATGTCGCCGTCGGTGTGACACCAGGCGGTGACGTGCACCGGGGTGTCGGCGACGCCCGTGGCGGGCTGGCCCAGGGTGGTGAAGCGATGGCTGCCCACCTCTCCCAGTGACACCGAGACATTGTTGATGCCATGGCAGGGATTGATTCTAACCCGTGTACTCTGGGCCAGCTGCAGCCTGACCAGATTGAATAGTTCGTGGTTGGCCCCGGAGGGCGTGCCCTGGCTGTTCAGCAACGAGAACAGGCTGAAGCCGGCGTTGTTGTTGTTCTGAAGCTGTACACCGCTGGTGCCGGGGGAACCGGCCATGCGGTAGAGCGTGACCTTGATCTGGAAGGGGGGAAGCTGGCGCCAGTTGACGGCGTAGTCGCCGATGGGGCAGTTGATTTCTATCAAGGGGGGGTAACCCTCGGCGGCACCCGTCCCCAGCAGGGCGTCGCGGCAGGGGATGCCGTGGATCTCCCCGCCGATCGGCGGAAGGTTCTTGTTGGGGGAAGCGGAAACCCAGGAGAACGCATGGGCGTTGCCGTTGACCAGCAATTCGGTGGTATAGCCGACGCTGCCGCTGCCCCCGCCGCCGTAGGGATTGCGGCTACCGCTGTCCTGCATGATGTAGACGCGCCCGTCGGCGCTGTCCACGCTGATGCCGGGGACCGGGTAGTAGCCGCTGGACTGGGAGTAGTGCTGCTCGAGCCACCAGTACTTGATCGCGTCGTCCTGATTGTTGCAGGTAGCGACCCAGCCTCCTTTGATCGCATAGAGCTGGCTGCCGGGGATGACCGCCGTGGCGATGGGCGTGCCGACGGCCACGTTTTCGTCGAGCACGATCTCGGCGCCAAAATTTACCGTCAGAGGCTGGTCACTCCATGGTGGGTTGATGCGTCGGCAGCTGGCCTCCACCGAGGTCGCCGACAGCAGTGCGGCGATCGACAGCAGCAAGCCGAGAAGTCTGATGGCGAAACGCAGCGGAGCGCTCGCGCTGCGGGTCTTCAAGCCGATGGTGCGCATTCACGTTGTCTCCAGCAGGTCTTTCAGTGGCGTTGGCTGGCAGGGGCTGGTGACGATCGGTATCTCGTCGCTGTCCGTCGGAGGCGTCCAGACAGGACGTGCCCAGCAACGTCGTTCGCCTCCCAACGTCACCTGGAGCGAGGTACCGGGCGTCAGATCGCGCAGTAGCAGCATGCCGCCGGCGCCGACCACCCCCAGCTTGCGTCCGTCGGTGGCGCTGACTTCGGCGCCCAGCGGTACGCCCCGGCCGTTCTGCTCCAGCACGATCACCACCGGCAGCCCGGTTCGAGTGGCGAAGCGCAGTGGCACCACCGCGCCGGCATAGGGCGCGACATCGATCGAAGTTCGCTGAAATTCCACCGAGGTGGCGGCGCCGCGCGGGTCCAGCTGGACCGCGTTGTCGTGGTAGGCCGTCAAGTAGGGGACCAATGCCTCGCCGTCATCGTCGAGGGTCAGGTTGGCGGCGTTGGTGACGCGAGCGCCGGCGCCCCCCGGGGCGCTGACCAGGCCTACGGTATCGCCGGTGCTCTGGCCGAAGGTCACGCCGTGGCGGTGTATCAGCACGGCGCCGCTGGCGCCGATGGAAAGTTGTCGGTAGTCGTCGCTTTTCGAGCCTGCCGCGGTGAAGCGGCCGACGGAGGTTCCGCTCGACAGGTTGAGCCCGTAGGAGCGGTAGCGCTCATTCGGGCCGCGGGTCTGATTGGCGAACAGCCCGTAGGACAGCTCGCGTTCGTCGCCCAGGGTGCCGGTGAGGTCGAGGTGGGCATCGTCATGATGGCGGCTGTCACGACTGGCGGAGACACCCAGACGTGGGGCGAAGGACGCGTTGGACAGTGGCAGCGTCAGCGATACCAGCGCGCGGTGCTCGGCCTCTCCTTCGCGGTTGTCGGTGCGCGACAGGTTGAGGGCCAGGCTGACGCGCCCGATGCGGTGACTCAGACTCAGCTGGTAGGACGACTCGGTGCCGCCGCGATGCCAGTAGTCCGCCAGGCTGCCGGTTGCGGAGATGCGTGTACGTGGCCCGAGGGGCTGGCTCAGATTGAGCTGCAGGCGACTGCGTTGATCGATGGTCGTGCTGTTGTCTACGTATCCTTCGTCTGCCTGAGCGCCGTCGTCGTCAGCGTCGGCAATCCAGGCGGCGTCGGCCAGCGACACGAACCCCGTGGTCGAGTAGCGATACGCCGCCAGATTGATGTCGGTATCGGTGGATTGCAGGTGGCGGCTGTAGGAGGCCTCGAGACTCCAGCCGTTGCGACCTCCCTGGGGAAGGTCGGCATGGGCGTACTGGGCATCGACAGCAATGGCCCCCGCGGGGGTATTGAAGGCGGCGCCGATCAGTGGAGACCAGTAGTGTTCACTGAGCTGGGCGCCGCCGTAGGCGGTGATGGCGTTGCCGAGCCCCCGTCGATAGCCGGCCTCCAGCAGTGAGGGAGGGTCATCGAGGCCTTTGGCATGGTACTGACCGGCGGCCAGCGAGAGGCGCGATTGACCCGGTCTCAGCAGGCCCGGGACGGCAGCGTAGGGCACGCTATAACGCTCGACGCGTCCATCGGCCTCGGTGACTTTCACCTCAAGATCGCCCCCGTAGCCGGTGGGATAGAGGTCGTCGATCTCGAAGGGGCCGGGAGGCACGCTGGTCTCGAGCAGACGCCGTCCCTGCTGGGAGATGGTGACATGCGCCTGGGTTCTGGCGCTGCCGCGGACCACGGGAGCGTAGCCACGTCGACTGTCGGGCAGCATGCGGGTCTCTGTGCGTAGCGTAACCCCGCGCAGCGCCAGCGAATCGAAGAAGTCCCCTCGGGTGTTGATCTCGCCGGCCCGCAGCAGCAAGCCCTGGTCCGGCAGGGGCCGCTGAACGTAGTGATGAAGGCTGTCCCAGTCGACGTCGCCGTCATCGCTGCGGGAAACGTTGAGGCTGCTGCGAAACTGCCACAGGCCAAGGTTGGCGCCGAGCGTCGTGCCGAGAAAGGCACTTTGATAGTGCCCTTCGTCGGTGCTCGAGCGATAACCGTTCACTTGATAGTTGGCCAGCAGGGCGGTGGTGCCGGGCTCCCAGCGCGCGCTGTCGACCTGGCCACGAGGCAGCCGATGAAGCAACGCCTGGGGCACGCTGAGGTGGGCACGCAGGTCACCGATGGCGAGATCCAGGCTGGCGCCGGGCAGGGCGGCGTCCACCCCCAGAAAGCAGTTGGCGTCCAGCCGGCAGCTATGTCGCACTTCCTGTTCGAGGGCCGGCTCAAGGCGTGCGGCCAACCAGGCGTCCAAGGGCAGGGTAAGTCGCTGTGTTCCGTCCGGGATGTCCTCGACACGTAGCGGATAGCGTCCCAGCGGCGTCTGGTTGAGGGTCAGATCGACCAGATAGTCGCCTGGTAGCACGTAGTCCGGTCGGGAGAAGCGACGCATGTCGAGACTGGCGTCTTCGAGGAAGGCTGGGTCGAAGGTCACCTCGTCGGCCTGGACCGGCCGTGGCCCAGTTACCGTCGCCACCACTGCCGCCGCGACCACCAATGCCGCTCGCCACCGGTAGCGCCCGGCGGTGAAGCACCACCGGCAGGGGGGAGGATGTCTGGCAGCGGCCAGCGGCGTCGACTCGGTAGACGGTAGTGCCATGTCGTCGGTTCATTCGGTGTCCGGGATGGCCTCGCGCACCACGACGGCGCCGTAGTCGTTGATCGCCCGGTACCACAGTGATGACCCTGGCGCAGGCCTCGTCTGCAGTGACCAGCTTGCCTCGCTGTGCGGAGCCAGCATGTCGAGGGAAAGATCATCGTGGTCGCTGAACTGCCGCCAGGCACCGCCGATCAACGACACGTGGTAGTTCGAGGGGTTGTCGCACACCAGGCGCAGGTCGGGGCCAGGCGCCAGATGCCACTGAAGATTGGCGATGGCGTCGCCGGGTTCACCGGCGAGGCCCGTCGGACGATAGAACAGTTTCAGGCGTGTCAGGATGCCTAGCTGCAGTCGGTTGGTGGTCCCCTGGGGTAGCGGTGGCACCTCCTTGATGTTGAGCCAGTAGAGCGACTCCTGGTCGGACCTTTCCACGTCGCGAATGCGCAGGATACGCAGGGTCTGACTCTCACCGGGGTCGAGACGGAATACCGATGGCGTCACCAGAAATGGCGACTCGGCGTCCCGCGCCGGGCGCCCTCCGGCGTGGCGGTCGGCCCAGGCCTGGACCAGCACCGGGACACTATCCTGGTTTTCCAGCCGGAGCGTCTGCTCCCGCTGGACCTCCTGATAGATGACGCGGGTGCCATTGATGGTGATGCTGGCCTCGGCCTTGTGGCCTGGCAACGCCGCGATCATGAGCGCAAGACACAGACTCAGACCCAGGCCGAGGGCGTGTATCACCAGTCGCTGCCACGCCCGCATGGCAAAGGGCGAAGCGCCGGGGCCTTCTATCGCGGTCATTGGTAGACAATCTCGATATTGCCGCTGGCCTTGACGGTGCCGGCGGTTACCGTGGCGGCGGTGGACTGGTACCAGGCGCTCAGGGAAATGACCGTCGTGTCATCGCCTGCCACGATGTCCACCGGCGGGGTGCTGTCGTTGTCGGCCGCCTTGACCCAATCGTCGTTGGCGTCGTAGACGGCGATCCCCACGTCCTTGGCAGTGCTGTCGCTGGTGAGCAGGAACAGCCCGGTGACCGGATCCACCTGGGTGTCATCTCCGGTAAAGCGCACCGAGACCTTGTTGCGGCCAGTGGTGCCGGCGGCGCATTTCAGCACGAGCTGGAAGGCCTTCTGGCCAGCTCGGGTGCCGGAGGCACCGAAGGCGCTGGTGGACACCTTGGGTAGCGTCACGGTAGTGGCCGCCGTCGGTATGGTGCAGTTGGCCGCGACGATTTCGCCGGTGAAACTGATGGTACCGTCGGCGGCCTGGGTCGAGGTGCCGGCAAGCAACAGAGCGACAAGGCTCAGCCGGGCGATGGAGAAGTGACGGACGGGCATCGTGGTTTCCTCTTGTTCGGGGCAGTCGGCTTTTCACGGCGGTGGAGAAGGCCTGCGTGAGGGGATCGGGGAAAGGCTATTAGAAAAAGTAAAATTAGATTTGACGTAAATCAGTGCAGCGACGAACGAAGGCTGCAAGCGCTCGTTGTGGTCAATATGGCGTTCGGGTGGCAACGGTGGCCGCGTGGGGGTGGCATCGAGAGGGCATTCGAGAGGTTGATCGAGGGGGCGGCCGAGGAGGCCGGCGATGAGAAAAAGCCTTGCGGTGGTTCTTCTGCAACTTCGCTATGCTGTAACGGCCAACCCAGCGACGAATGGAACTCTCGAATGCCCGTTATCGGAAAACCGCTGATGCTTGCCCTGTGGCTATCGGTGGCCGTGTTGTTAACTGGATGCAGCGGCCTGCCCTCCCTGGAAGGGCGTAGCCAGACACAGCATCTGACGCTGGAGCAGGCCCGCGACACGGCGCTCGGCGAGATGCTGGCACCCTATGTGGATGCCCATCCCGGCAAGAGTGGTATCCATACCCTGCGCAATCCCCACGACGCCTTTGCCGCACGACTGTTGCTGGCGGAAGCGGCAGAGCGGACCCTCGATGTCCAGTATTACATCTGGCACGACGACATCACCGGCTCGATGCTGTATCAGGCCATGCTGGACGCCGCCAATCGTGGCGTGCGCGTCCGCATGCTGCTCGATGACACCAACACTGCAGGGCTCGATGACAAGCTGGCAGCGCTGGATGCTCACCCCAATATCGAGATACGCCTGTTCAATCCCTTCGTGGTGCGCTCACCGCGGTTTATCGGCTACCTGACCGACTTCTCCCGGGCCAATCGGCGCATGCACAACAAGTCACTGACGGTGGACAACCAGGCCACCATCATCGGCGGGCGCAATATCGGCGACGAGTATTTCGGCGCCGGCGACAACGTGATGTTCGCCGATCTCGATGTCGTCGCCGTGGGGCCGGTGGTCGAGCAGGTCTCTGAAGACTTCGATCTGTACTGGGCCAGCCAGTCCTCCTACCCGGCCAGTCGGGTGCTCGACTCGGCGGGGCGCCAGGGGCTGGCACGCTTCGAGCAGGCCTCGGCGGAAATCGTCCGTACCCCTGATTCGCTGGAGTACCGGCAGGCGCTGGACGAAAGCCAGTTCATCGAGTCGATCGAGGACGGTAGCCTTGAGCTGGTCTGGGCAAACACCAGAATGGTCAGCGACGATCCGGCCAAGGGCCTGGGGCTGGCCGCCGATGAAGACCTGCTGACCGGACGCATACGTGGCCTGCTGGGGCCGCCCCGGGACAGCGTGCATCTGGTGTCGCCGTATTTTGTGCCGGTAGAGAAGGGCACTCGCATGTTCGCCGATCTAGAGGCGCGCGGCGTGGAGGTGACCATTCTGACCAACGCACTGGAGGCGACCGATGTGGCCGCGGTGCACGCCGGCTACGCCAAGCGGCGACGCGAGCTGTTGGAGGCTGGCGTCCGGTTGTTCGAGCTCAAGCGCGCGCCAGATGCGCCGGGGCGCAGCGAATCTGCCGGCCCCTTCGGCAGCTCGGGTGCCAGCCTGCACGCCAAGACCTTCGCCGTGGACGGCGATCGGCTGTTCGTCGGCTCGTTCAATTTCGACCCACGCTCGGCGCGACTGAATACCGAACTCGGCTTTATCATCGAGAGTCCGGAGCTCGCTCAGGAAATGCAGCGGGTGTTCAATACCGACGTGCTCGACAACGCCTACGAGGTCAAGCTGGACGAAGACGGCAGCATGATCTGGCTGGAGCGCACGCCGCAAGGGGTAGTGCAGTACGACGGCGAGCCCAACGTGGGCATCTTCCGCCGGGCGGCGGTAACCTTGATCTCGGTGCTGCCGGTGGAGTGGATGCTTTAGCGTCCCAAGCGGCAAGTGCCGAGATGCCAGGACAAGACTCGGCTCGACACGGCTCGATACAAAGACAGGACGGCCAGCATTGCGCTGGCCGTCCTGGTGTTATCTGGGGGAACAGGACGGGCTCTGACGCAAGTGGCGAAAGTCACCAACGCTGGCCAAGGGCCTGGCAGGAGCCAGTCTCAGGTGTCCTTGGAAAACGCCTCGAACAGTTCCTGGCCTGTCAGATTGCGGGTGTCGTTGCCGAAGTGGTACCAGTGGGGCTTCTCGTCGATGAAGATCTGGAGGTCGAACCGCCAGGCTTCTCCGCTGTCGATCAGGCCAACGGGCACCGAAGTGTGCTCGCCGTTCTTCAATCGGTAGAACAGGTGGGTGCCGCAGTGGCGACAGAAGGCACGCTCGGCCCAGTCGGACGATGAATAGAAGGTGACAGCCTCTTCGCCTTCGAGCGTCAGCTGACTGACCGACTCCAGTGCCAACAGCGGGCCGCCGCCCCAGGTTCGACACATCTGGCAGTGGCAGGCGCCGACGCTCTGCTGTTCAAGTGCTACCTTGAGTGTCACCGCACCGCACAGGCAGGTACCGCTCAAGCGCATGGCCTGGTCTGCTGTCGCGTTCATGGACCGTGCTCTCGTCAGTGGGGGCTACTCCCCAAGACTAGCAGAACTGTGCTGGATGACCGCCTTGAAGAAGGGGGGGAAGGCGGGGGCGTCAGCCCCCGCTTGCAGCTCCAGGCTTTATACGAAAAGCCGGCGAGCGATGGTTAGACAAGGCAAAAATCGGTGAGAAAGCGCAGTTTACGAGGAGTAAGTGAGCATGTTGACCGGGCTGGCGCACCAGCCGGTTTTTAACGCCGTATTACCGAGCGCAGGCACTTTTCGTACAAGCCTTAGAGCCTGGCCAGCACCGTCTCGGCACTGGACGCCTCGATCACGCCGCGTTCGGTGTCGACGCCCAGATACTCGACTACGCCGTCGTTGACGATCATCGCGTAGCGCAGGCTGCGCACGCCCATGCCTGCGGCACTGGCATCCTTGTCCATGCCGATGGCTCGGGTGAAATCGGCGTTACCGTCGGCCAGCATGGTGATCGCTTCGGCGTTCTGGTCCTTCTGCCAGGCGCCCATGACGAAGGCGTCGTTGACCGCCAGGCAGGCGACCGCGTCGGCCTTTTCCAGCAGCTTGTCGGCGTTGACCACGAAGCCGGGCATATGGGTGTTGGAACAGCCCGGAGTGAAGGCGCCGGGGACAGCGAACAGCACCACCTTGCGTCCTGAAAAGAAGGCGTCGGTGGTCAGTGACTCTGGACCCTTGTCGCCGTTGGTAAAGAGGGTCACGTCGGGCAGGCGTTCGCCGGTAGCAATGGTCATGAGGTCTCCATCTGGGTGTGGTGAAATCGCGTCGGTGATGGTGGTGTCCGAAGAGTGAAGACGCTCACTCTTCCAGCGGTGGCGTGGGACGCACCAGAATCTCGTTGACGTCGACATGGTGAGGCTGGGAGATGGCGTACATCACGGCGTTGGCGACGTCGCGATCTTCCAGAGCATGTTCCGGTGGTTCATCGAAGAAGGGGGTGTTGACCATGCCGGGCTCGATGAGCGTGACTCGGATCCCGCTGCCGCGCAGTTCCTCGCGCAGGTTGTAGCCGATGCCGGAGACCGCCCACTTGGTGGCACCGTACATGGAGCCGGGGATGGTGGTGCGCCCCGCTGCCGAGCCGGTCAGCAGGATGTGTCCGTGGCTACGCCTGAGCTCTGGCAGGCAGGCCTGGATGGTCAGCCCCAACCCGTACACGTTGGTCATCAGCATCGACTTCCAGCTTTCCGGGTCGGCCTCGCTGAAGCCGCCGGGAGAGCCACCACGTCCGGCGTTGGCGAACACCGCGTCGAGACGACCAAAGCGCTCGAGGGTCTCGTCCACCATGGTCTTCTGGGCCTCGATGTCGGTCACGTCGACGCCGACCGTCAGCACGTTCTCCGGTCCCAGCTCCTGAGCCAGGGCCTCGAGTCCGTCCTTCGAACGGGCCGCCAGGACGAGGTGATAGCCCTCTCGAGCGGCCGCCCTGGCCGTGGCGGCCCCGATGCCGCTTGACGCTCCGGTGATCAGCAACACTCGTTCTCGCATCGCTTCCTCCTGGTCTCTCGGTGACGGGGCTTGACGGGCTATCTCTGTATGATTGATTCAGCATGCTCGTCCATTGCCTTTGTTGCAATCCTTCGGGCGGCGTCTGCGACTTTCAAGGGGCATCTTTTCCCGGATATCGGGTAGCAGAAAAGGATGAGTCCTGTCGGATATTGGCGGACGGACCTGCACGGGAGGGGCTCGTCAGGCTGGGCCCGATACGAGAAGGCCCGGCAGGATGCCGGGCCCAGGTCGTCTTGCCAGGGGTCGCAACAGCGGACTCAGCGCAGCGACAGCGCGCCCCTTGTCTCGCCTGAGGCAGCCTGTTCGTAGGCGGCGGCTTCTTCGGCTTCGACCTCGGGGCTGAAGCGCACCAGCAGCGCGCACAGCGAGGCCAGGATCACCGCCGCGCCCAGGTAGAACAGCCCCTGCTGGTAGCTGATCGATTCGGAACGGAACAGGAATCCCGCCGCCACCGCACCGGCGTTGCCGCCGGCGCCGACGATACCGGCCACCGCGCCGAGGGCGCGACGGTTGATGAAGGGCACCACGCCGAAGGTGGCGCCTTCGGCCATTTGCACGAACAGACTGAACACCAGCATCAGGCCGATGGCCAGCGCCAGTACGTGCATCTGGGAGAAGAACATCAGTGCCACGCCCTCACACAGCATGGCGATGAACAGCCAGCGTACGCGACCCTTGAGCCCGGCGTTGCGGGCGAACAGGTCAGAGAAGACCCCGCCCATGGTGCGAGCGAACAGGTTCATCAGGCCGAACAGTCCGGCGATCATGCCGGCGGTGGCCAGGGTCAGGTCGAAGTTGTCGAAGAAGTAGATGGCGGCGATGTTGTTGATGGTGAGTTCGACGCCGAAACAGGCGGCATAGACCACAAACAGCGCCCACACGCGGATATCCCGGGCGGCGGCGCCGAAGGTGCTGGACATGGAGCCTTCGCCGGAGGCTTCCGGCAACTCGCCGCGTGCGCGCAGGTCCTTGAAGTTGCCGTCGGGCGCGTCCTGGGTGAAGCGGTAATAGCACAGACCGGCGATGAACATCACCACACCTGGGACCACCATGGCCAGGCGCCAGCCCAGGGTCTCGCTGACGCCCAGCATCAACAGGCCAGAAAAGATCAACGGCATCAGGATCTGGGTAGTGCCACCGCCCAGGTTGCCCCAGCCGGCGGAGGTGGCGTTGGCCGTACCCACCACATTGGGCGCGAACATCACCGAGGTGTGGTACTGGGTGATGACGAAGGAGGCGCCGATCGCGCCGATGGCCAGGCGGGCCATCAGAAAGGACTCGAAGCTGTCGGCGAAACCGATGCTCATCACCGGGATGGCGCCCAGGCACAGCAGCCAGGTGTAGGCCAGGCGCGGCCCGATGCGGTCACACAGGACGCCGATGGCCAGACGCACGATTACCGTGATGGCCACCGAGGCGATGATGGTGTTGCCGATCTGGGTCTTGGTCAGTCCGAGGTCATCTCTGACCACGGCCATCAATGGCGCGATGCCGAACCAGCCGAAGAAGCACAGGTGGAAGGCGAACCAGGAGAAGTGAAAGGCTCGCATCTGGGGAGTCGAGAAGGAAAACAGGCGAATCCTGTTGGCCTTGTTGCGCAGATTCATGAACACAGCCCTCGCTGGGTGGACGAACACTCGAACTTGTGTGGCCTTCGCCATTGAAGGTCGGGTCCGACGCACTCGTACCGCTGGGGCCTGGTCTACGTCTGGCTCTCGCTAACCACTACTAAGCAAGCGGGATGCCTGTTTTTATTGAAACCTCGTTATATCAACACCTTGTGGTTTTCATGCGGAATAGCACTTCAGCAGGATCGCATCATTGCGCTGCATCATTGTGCACTCGACACCGCCCCAGTGCGCCGACTTGGTGCCAAAGAGAGAAGGTAGAGGAGCGCAGCGAAGAGAGAAGGAGCAGGAAGAGAGAGAAGGAGCAGGAAGAGAGAAGGTAGAGGGAGAGAGAAGGGAGAGAACGAGAGAGGAGAACGACTCAAGAAGATGTGCGAACAGAACTGCGAACAAAAGAGAACAAGGAGGAGGCGTCACCCGTCGCTGGCGGGTGACGCCGATGCTGGAGCCTCAAGCGATGGACTCAGTCGTTGAGGGCCAGGCGCTCACTGCTGTTCGGACAGCGCAGAAAGGCCGAATTGTTGAGCCAACGCTGGTCCGGGTAGTAGGTGAACAGGTACTGATTGTCGCGAATGCTGTTGATCAAGGGTACCGCCACCTCGGTACGTACCGCCGGGCAGCCGTGGCTGCGGCCGATGCGTCCGGTACGGTCGATGAACTCCTGGCTGACGTAGTCCGCACCGTGCATCACGATGGCGCGATCGAAGGCGTTGTCGTTGACCCCCGGCTCAAGACCCTCGAGTCGCAGGGAATAGCCGTTGCTGCCTACATAGCTGTTCTTGGTGCGAAACAGTCCGATGCTCGACTGGTAGCTCTCGGGCACGTTGGAGAACAGCGTGGCCATGGCGTCGCCGGAGTTCTTGCCGTGGCTCACCCATTCGCGAAACATCAGCCTGGGCTGGCGCAGGTCGAAGACCCACAGGCGGCGTTCGGTTGAAGGCAGGGAAAAGTCGATGACCGCCAGGCGCTCGGCGCCGGGGTCGGCGCAGTTGAGCGCCCGTGCGGCCAGGCGCAGTACCCCCGGGTTGGCCTTGGGGGCGAGGCGGGCCAGGGTCTGTTCGAGCGATGTGGCTGACGGCGCATTCGCCCTGACGGATGTCCTGAGAAAGTCCTGAGCGAGAACAGGCGCCGCAAAAAAGGCACTTAGGGTCAATAATAAGAGGTAACGAAAAATCGAGAGACGAGGTGATGCATTGTCATGAGAGGAGCTTCGTGACATCTCTAGGCTTCCTGTCGGTGATGTCGCGGATACGCGAACAGGCGTTACGCAAGATCAAATAACGCGATACGCTAATACACAGAGCGGAGAAACATGATCTTCGCGCACGCTAGAAAAATCAGGTCGGCTCGGCGGAACCCGATACCGACGACTCTATTATGACAATACCGCCCAGGATGGCCAGTATTGACGTCATGTTGCAGGGAGTAGATGCCATGTTTAGCCCAAATGTTCTATTGCGACTCATGCCAAGGAGGGGCGTCGCTGTAGCGCTTTGTTATGGTCTGCTGGTAGCCCCGGTCTGGGGGGCAACGGCAAGCGACGGAGGCGACGTCAGTGGCGAGGTCGCCAACGGCCAGGGGCTTGCCAGCGATGCCAGCGTCGAGCAGAACCTTCAGGATCTCGACGGGGTCGTGCCGGGTCCCCTGGCCAACGAGTTGGTCGGCGCCTCCGAGATGGTACAGCGATTCTACAGTCTGCGTGGCCAGCGTCCGGTGTGGACCGACATGGGCCGCGTGGAGGCCCTGGCCGACGGACTCAAGACGCTCGAGGATGATGGGCTCTCACCCTCGGACTACGCGCCCGACGCGCTGCTTGGCCAGGCCAGAGGGGCCGATCTCGAGACCCCCGGAGGCTTCGAGCTCGAGGCCACCGAAACGCTGCTGACCGCCATGGCCCATCTGCAACGTGGCAAGGTCGATCCACACCGCATCGACAGTGACTGGGAGGTCGATATTGCGCCACCGACGTTCGACCTGGTGGCGTTGTCGCGTGCCCTGGACGACGGCGATGTCGAGGCTGCGCTGGCGCTGGCACGGCCTCCTTTCGAGCCGTATCGTCAGCTAAGGGCCGCCCTGGCACGCTATCGCAACATCGAACGTCTGGGGGGCTGGCCACTGCTGCCGAGTCGCGAGACGCCGCTGAGTCCCGGCGATCAGGACACCGACGTCGCGCTGTTGCGCCAGCGCCTGGCGATGATCGGTGAACTGGAAGTGATGTCCGCCGACACCGGCCACTACCCGCACGTTGAGCTCGAGGCCCCCGAAGCTGAGGTGTACGACAGCACCCTGGCCGAGGCGGTACGCCGTTTTCAGCGCCGCCACCTGCTCGCCGACGATGGGGTGGTCGGACCCAATACCCAGACCGCCCTCAATCTTCCGGTGGGCTTTCGCATCGATCAGATCCGCGCCAACCTGGAGCGTGCCCGCTGGCTGCTGCATGGCCTGCCGGAGTCTTTCGTGCTGGTCGATATCGCCGGTTATCGGCTCAGCTACTTCCGCCCCGACGGCGACGTCTGGCGCTCACGTATCGTCGTCGGCCAACCCTACCGGCGCACGCCGACATTGCGTTCGGAGATTACCCACCTGACCCTCAACCCCACCTGGACGGTGCCGCCCACGATCTATCGTGAGGACATTCTGCCTCGAGTGAAGCGCGATCCGGGGTATCTGGCCAGCCGTGACATGGTGGCGTTATCACCCTCCGGCAAGCGTGTTGATCCCTATTCGGTCAACTGGTCGAGCCCCGGCGGGGTGATGCTGCGGCAGGGGGCCGGGCCTCGCAACCCCTTGGGGAGGGTCGTGATCCGTTTTCCCAATGACCACCTGGTCTACCTGCACGACACCCCGTCGCGAGGGCTGTTCAACCGTACTCAGCGTGCGCTGAGCTCAGGCTGCATCCGCGTGGAAGGGGTGGCGGAGCTGGCCCAGCTGTTGTTCGACGACTCGGACACCTCCGCCAACGTCGGCCGCCTGATCAACGACGGCAAGACCCGCAACGTGGCTCTGGATCGGCGCATTCCGGTGGTGCTCAACTACTGGACGGTGCAACCCGAGACCGATGGCCACCTGGCCTTCCGTCCCGATATCTACGACCGCGACCAGGCGGTGGTAACGGCGCTGGATACCCCGGTCATCCTGTAACAGGCCTGGAGTATCCACGACGCCGCTCTTGCAAGCGGCGTCGTGCCTTGTGAGGGGGAGGGGCGGGCCTGTCAGTTTCGCGTTGTACAACGCTGTCTGGCTGGCGCATTATTTGCCTGCGAACCAAGCGCTTTTCAGACAAGATCAAACAACAACGACATGGAATGAGGCGAAGTCATGCAACGATGGATGGCGGTGGCAGCACTGGGCATGGTCAGTACCGGTGTCTGGGCGCAGGATGACGACAAGCTGTTTCTGTTCAACTGGACCGAGTACATGGACCCGGCGCTGGTCGAGGCCTTCGAGCAGGAGTTCGGGGTGGAGGTGGTGCAGAACTACTTCACCTCAAACGCCGAGATGTTCTCCAAGCTGGCCGCCGGTGGTGACGCTCAATACGACGTGGTGGTGCCCACCGACTACTACGTCACCCGGCTGATCGACGCCGGCCTGGTGAGGGAGCTCGACGACCCGCGCATCCAGCAGGGGCGAGAGGATCTGATGGAAGCCTTCCGTCAGCCGCCCTATGACCCCGTAGAGCGCTACAGCGTGCCCTACCTGTGGGGCGTTACCGGTATCGTCTACGACACCAACACCTTCGCCGAGCTGCCGCACTCCTGGAGCGTGCTGTTCGACCCCGAGATCAATCCCGACCAGCCCTTCGCGCTGCTGGGTGGCGATCCCCAGGTATCACTCGGCATGGCCTGCGCCTACCAGGGAGCTGGGTTCGACTGCGTCGGTCAGGAGGCCTGGATCAACGCCGCCAAGCTGGTCAGCCAGACCCTGGAGCGGGGCAACTTCACCGGCTTCGTCGACAGTACCGCGGCGGTGGAGCAGGTGGCACGAGGCGTCAGTGCAGTGGCGGTGACCTACAGCGGCGACGTGGACTACCGCAAGGCCGATTCCCCCGAGATCTATGGTGATCTGGCCTTCTTCGCCCCCGAGGAAGGCGCCCAGCTCGGCATGGATACCTTCGTGGTGCCGGCGAGAGCCCCCCATCCGCAGCTGGCCCAGGACTTCATCAGCTTCATGATGCGTCCGGAAAATGCCGCCAAGGCGGCGAACTATGCCTACTACAGAACACCCAATGAGGCTGCCCTGCCGATGGTCGACGAGGCGCTGCGAGAGGCCTCCAGGCTCGATCCCGAGACCAGCGGTCACCTGGTGACCACGCCGCTGATCGAGGGGGACTCGCTGACCATGCTGCAGCAGCTATGGACCGAGGTGCGCTCACGTTGAGGTAGCCGTCCGGTCAAGGAATGGCGGTAAAAAAGCGGCCAGGCGACCCTTTCAGGGTAGCCTGGCCGCTCGCTTTTGCGCGGACGTCACCGCGCAAGGGGGCTCACCTCGGTGGATGTCAGCCCTTCAGCTGGTTGCCCACCGGCAGCTCCCGGATGCGCTTGCCGGTGGCGGCGAAGATGGCGTTGGTCAGGGCCGGCGCCACCGGGGGAAGCCCTGGCTCACCCACGCCGCCCATCGGCGCATCGGGATTGTCTACCAGATGGACACGCACCTCACGCGGGGCGTTGGCCTGGCGTGGCAGCAGGTACTGGTGGAAGTTGTCCTGTTCGATGCGACCGCCGCTTGCGCTGATCTCGTTCAGCAGGCCGATGCCGATGCCCATCACCACCGAGCCCTCCATCTGGGCACGGATGCGCTCGGGGTTGACCCTGGGGCCGCAGTCGAAGGCCACGTCCGCCTGGTGGACGATCACACTGCCCTGATCGTTGACCTCCACGTCCAGCACGATGGCGGTGTAGGAGCAGAAGCTGTGATGCACCGCCAGGCCCTGGCCGCGGCCTTCGGGCAACGACTTGCCCCAGTCGGCTTCCTCGGTCGCCCGCTCGACGACGCCACGCAGGCGACCGACATCGATGGTATAGCGCTCCGGGTCCTCTCCATAGTTCCAGGTGGCGCCGACGGCCAGCGGGTCGATCTCGCGCGCCGGCCCCAGAAGTTCCAGCAGGTAGTCGCGATGATCGCGTCCGGCGGCTGCGGCGAGTTCGGCAACGAAGCTCTGGATGGCAAAGGCGTGGGGCAGGTTGACCACCGAGCGGAACCAGCCGATGCGCTTGTGTGCCGGGGCCTCGCCGTTTTCCAGCGATAGCGCGGGAATGTCGAAGGGCAGGGGCGTCAGGCCCATGCCGAGTTCGTAGGTCGCCTTGTACTTGGGGTCGTCCTGGAAGATCGACATGATGGTCGGCGCCAGGGTGCGATGACGCCAGCCCTGGACCTTGCCGTCGCTGCCAAGGCCGGCTTCCAGGCGGTCCACCGACAGCGCGTGGAAGTAGGTGTGGTGAAGGTCGTCCTCGCGGGTCCACTGAAGCTGCACCGGGCGGCCGTCGAGGGCGCGACTCAAGTGCGCCGCCTCCACCACGAAGTCAGGCTTGGCCTTGCGCCCGAAGCCGCCGCCCAGCAGCGTCTGGTTGACCTTGACGCTGGCGCCGTCGATGCCGAGCTGCTTGGCGACCTGGTCGCGGGCGCTCTGCGGGTCCTGCACCGGCGCCCAGGTCTCGGCACCGTCTGCGTTTACCCGGGCGATGGCCACCGGTGGTTCCATGGTGGCATGGGCCAGGTGAGGCATGTAGTAGGTGGCGCTGTGGCGGGACTCGGCGTCGGCCAGCGCTGCCTCGATATCGCCGCTGGCTCTGAGCACCTTGCCGGGGGAATCGGCGCGCTGCTCGAGCATCTCGCGGTAGCTTTCGGTGTCGTAGCCGGCGTTGGCGTCGAGCCCTTCGGTATTCCACTGGATCTTGAGCGCCTTGCGTCCTTCGATGGCCGCCCAGGTGTTGTCGGCGATCACCCCCACGCCGCCGAGCGGGTGGAAGGAAGACGGCTGGGAGGTGCCCTCGAGCCTGACGGTCTTGATCACCCCGGGAATCTTGAGCGTCTCGCTGTCATCGACGCTGGCGACGCTTGCACCCAGCACATCGGGGCGCGCGATCACCGCGTAGGCCATGTCCGGCAGGCGCATGTCGCCGCCGTAGATGGCCTTGCCGCTGACAATATCCTCACCGTCCACCGCCGGGGCGCGCTCGAGGTTGCCGGTATCACTGTCGTGGCTGGGGCCGAGGGACTTGCCGATCAGTCGCCATTCGCTTTCGGGCTTGAGTGTCAGCGAGTCTCGAGAGGGGATATCGAGCTCCCTGGCCGCCGCCGCCAGCTCGCCGAAGCCGAGTTCGCGCCCGCTAGGCGTGTGGACGATGACGTGGACGCCGGCCTGGCATTCGTCCACAGGTACGTCCCAGCGCTGGGCGGCGGCCTGTTCCAGCATCCGACGGGCCGACGCGGCGGCCCGCCGCATGGGATCGAACCAGTGGCGCATGCTGCGCGAGCCGTCGGTGTCCTGGTTGCCGTAGGTGTCGGAATCCCCCGGGGCCTGGGTAGCCTTGACCTTGCTCCAGTCGGCACCCAGCTCATCGGCGGCCACCATCACCAGGCTGGTGCGGATGCCCTGGCCCATCTCGGCGCGATGGTTGGTCACGGTGACGCTGCCGTCCTCGTCGATCTGGATGAACACGTTGGGATTGTCGACCCAGCCGTAGGCCATGCCGGCGGCGCCGTACTGCTTGTCCTCGGCGGCGGCGGCCAGGTCCCAGCGGGCGGCTACCACCAGCGCGCTGCCGGCGGCCAGTCCCTGGAGAAAGCGTCTGCGGCTGACGTTGGCCAGCAGCAGCGTATCGACGGTACGGTTCATGCCTGCTCCTCCTGTCCGGCTGCACGATGGATCGCGGTGCGGATCCGGTTGTAGGTGCCGCAGCGGCAGATGTTGCCCCCCATGGCGCTGGCGATGTCATCGTCGCTGGGGTTGGCGTTGTCCTTGAGGAAGGCGGTCGCGCTCATGATCTGGCCGGCCTGGCAGTAGCCGCACTGGGCCACGCCGACATCCAGCCATGCCTCCTGCACCTTGCTGCCGACAGCGTCGGTGGCCATGGCCTCGATGGTGGTCACGTGCTTGCCCGCAGCCGCCGCTACCGGCGTGACGCAGGAGCGCACGGCGGCGCCGTCCAGGTGAACAGTACAGGCGCCACACAGCCCCATGCCGCAGCCAAACTTGGTGCCGGTCAGATTTACCACATCGCGCAGCGCCCACAGCAGCGGCATCTGTTCGGGCACGTCCAGTTCATGCTGCTGGTCGTTGATCGTCAGGGTTATCACCGTTCACCTCCTGGTGCTTGTTGTTGTCGATGCGCTCTTTGTTGGCGCTGTGCTCTTTGTTGGCGCTGTGCTCTTTGTTGGCGCTGCGCTCTTTAGTGTCGATGCGCTTGCGATATCGCTGCGCTCTTCACTGGCGCTGCACTGGTCGTTGTCGCCATGCTTGCCGTTGCCTTGGCGTGTCACGGTCGAGGCTTTGCCCCTGCAGCTGATCATAGGCAATTTACCTGCAACTTATTGTTCCACTTTGGGCCGAAGTCGGCGCCCTTGGCTAAGCGTACTTAGGTGCACGAGTGCCGTAGCACGGCCTCGGCTCTGCCGACCGAAAACGGCAGCGGGAGAGGACCTAAAGGAATGCGCGAGCGCAAGATCGGTAACAATGCGACTGGCAGAAAATCGACAGGTGGGGAGAAGAGACAGGAGAGACAGGAGAGACAGGAGAGACAGGAGAGACAGGAGAGACAGGAGAGACAGGAGAGACAGGAGAGACAGGAGAGACAGGAGAGACAGGAGAGACAGGAGAGGAGAAAAGACAAGGGACACGCCACCCGAAGGCGGGTGGCGTGAAGGATCGATCAGTTCTGGTCGACGCGATCCTTGGCGGCGCTGAAGCCCATCAGCGACACGTTGAGGTCCTGACGCTGGCCGCGCGGGTTGACGATGCTGACGGTGGCGGTGCTGCCGGCCTTCAACTGGTTGAGCAGTTGCGGCTGCAGCGGGATGTCGGCACGGCAGCCCTGGGGCACACACACCTGGTAGGGCATGCCCACCGGCTCGTTGGTATCGACCTTGAGCTGCAGGCCTGGGGCCAGACGTACGCCCAGCGGAACCAGGAAGGTCATGGCAGAACCGTCCAGCTGAGCAGGGTTGCCGACCACGACCCGAAGGACCGGCTCGCCATCGGCACCATTGACCAGCTGGGTCATGGAGCAGGAGCCGTCGGACGGGTTGACCGGGCAGTTGACCTCCCAGGACTGGAAGGTTTCGGTGTTGACGGCGGGTCCGGCATTACCGGTGCTCTGGGCGAAGGTCAGCGGCGACAGCGCCAGCAGGCTCAGCACACCGGCGGCACGCAGGCCGGACGCAAGGCGATTGAACATAAACGGCAGGCTCCTTTCCAAATCCATTGGCAGACAAAGGCTCGGGGCATAGTTCAACACGGAATGGGGCCTGTTGGCGACTGTCGCGAGGGGTTAAGGGCACTGACCACGGCGCCATGTCGGATTTTCTCTTTTTCTCAGCCCAGCCCAGCCCAGCCCAACCCTACACAAGATGCGGTCGACCTCGGGTAGCGTGGAAGCAGGAGCGACTGCGGGATCGATCGAGAGATCGACAGCGGGATCGACTAGAGTGGGGCGAGATCCTCGTAGCTGGCCTTCAGTACGATCCCGAAGTGCTCTTCCAGCGCCGCCAGATAGGCCGCGCCCGGGGGCAGGAGCTGTTCGCTTGCCGCGCCCCCGCGTCGGATCTTCAGGGTGAAGTCGGAAAGGCTGATCTGGCCCTCGGGGGTGGTCAGCGCGGCCATGCGCGAGGTGGTGAAGTGCAGGCCTGGCCAGGTGGAGGTGAAGTGATTGGCCATCTGAATATCACCTTCGCACACCGTGGTGAAATCGACGCTATAGAGGTCGACCCATTGGGCTCCCATCAATGATTGCAGCATGATCCCGTAGCAAGCGTTCTCCACCAGTCGTAGTGTCTGGTCTCCGATGTGGAGCGGGGTGTCCGGGGTCAGCGGTATCGGGGCACAGGGCGTATTGGTGCCGAAGCCGGCGTCGACCAGCCATTGGCGGTTGTCCAGCGTCACCAGCGATACCTGATGACTGCGCCCGGTGGGGGTTCCCGACAGATGCACACGTCCCAACAGGGCCCTGGCCTCGAATCCGAAGGCCTCAAGTGCCATCAGCAACAGGCCGTTGAGCTCGAAGCAGTAGCCGCCCCGGCGTTGACCGATGAGCTTGGCCAGAATGCCCTGGGCACTGACATCCACGCCGCGGCCCAGGCAGATATCGAAGTTCTCGAAGGGCAGCGAGGTGAGCTGGGCGCGATGCAGCGCGTGCAAGCACTCGGCAGACACCTCGACAGGTTGCACAAGGCCGATACGCTCAAGGTATTGGTCGCAGGGAAAGTCCGAGAGGGGCATGGGCGGTTACGCGTAGCAAAGTTCGGTTTAGCCTAGTGCGAGGGCAGCGGCCTTGCCAGCCTTCGCGCGTCGTCACCACGCATGCGGACAGGCTCGGTCGCTTGCCTGCCTGCCCGGCACAGCGCAACAGCCGTGCTAGGATGACCGATCCTTTTTCGATCGCTTGGGGGCTTGGCATGGAGGAGATGGGGCTGCGATGGCTCGCCGGGCAGGCCGTCAGCCTGGTGGCGCTCACGCTCTGTGTGATCGGCTTCGCCAGCCGGCATGACGACAAGCTCCTGGTATTGCTGCTGGGAGCCAACCTGGCCTTCGCGACCCAGTTTGCCCTGCTGGGGAGCTGGGTAGCCGCGTCGATCTCGGCCCTGATCATCCTGCGCATCGCTCTGGCGCGACGCTTTCCCGGCAATCTGGCGATCATGCTTGGCATGTTGCTCGCCACCTTGCTGGTAGCGGCGCTGACCTGGAGCGATGCGCGTGATCTTCCTGCCCTGGCGGCAGGGCTGCTTGGCACCTTTGCCATGTTCATGCTCAGAGGGGTGGCGATGCGTCTGGTACTGGCCGGCGCCGCCTTCTGCTGGATCATCAGCAATCTGCTGGCAGGTTCGCTGGGTGGCACTCTGGCCGAGACGCTGATCTTCGCCACCAACATCATCACCATCGTGCGCCTGAGGCGCCAGGCCTCGGCCGCCGCCCACTGATCCTGGCGGCTGTCGTCGATTCCTTGTGGTGGACGCGAAACGGTCACGGAATTGACATCCTTGTCTCGTATATATGAAATTCCATATATCCTGAGGCGCCCCCGATGACGATGTCACAAGAGTCCCGCAAGCAACGCGTGTTGTTTCTGTGTCACGCCAATTCCGCTCGCTCGCTGATGGGCGAGGCGCTGTTGCGCCACCTGGCCGGTGATCGCTTCGATGCCTTCAGCGCCGGTACCGAGCCGGACGAGCCGCATCAGAAGACGCTGGCCGCGCTCAAGGAGCAGTCCATCAGCACCGAGGGGCTCGCCAGTCAGTCCCTCGACAGCTTCGAGGGACAGCACTTCGATGCCGTCATCGTGCTGTGCGACAAGGCCCAGGAAACCTGTCGCGACTGGGAGGGCAGTCGCGACGAGCATCTCTATTGGGATATCCGCGATCCCCGTGGCATCGAGCGTGACAACGCCTACGCCCAGGCGCTTCAGGAAATCCGCGTGCGCCTGATGCTGTGGCTGCAGATCAAGGATCGTGATCGCGCCCGCCACCTGGCCGACGATTGATGGCGTAACCCTCTGTCGGCAGAGCCTGGCGGGTGCCGGGGCGCAATACTCACTTTCTAAAGCGAGACTTTCATGACGCTACGTATCGGTATCAATGGTTTCGGGCGGATCGGCCGCCTGGTGGTTCGCAGTCTGTGGCCGCGTATCGCCGCTGGGGAGGTCGACCTGGTTCGCGTCAACGATCCCGGTGGTGACGCCGCCACCTTCGCCCACCTGCTGGAGTTCGATTCGGTGCACGGCCACTTTTCGCCCGAGGGCGGGATCAATGGCGAGGGCGAGCAGCTGAACCTCGACGGTCGCGCGGTGGCCTTCAGCGGAGCAAGCGTGCCGGCCGACGCGGACTGGTCCGGCTGCGACGTGGTGATCGAATGCTCCGGCAAGCACAAGACTCTGGACAGGCTTCAGGCCTATCTCGACCAGGGCGTGCGGCGCGTCGTGGTCAGCGCGCCGGTCAAGGAGGAGGGCGTGCTCAACGTGGTCATGGGGGTCAACGATGATCTCTACGAGCCCGAGCGGCACCGCATCGTCACCGCCGCCAGTTGCACCACCAACTGTCTGGCCCCGGTGGTCAAGGTGATTCAACAGTGTTTCGGAATCCGTCATGGCTCCATGACCACGGTGCATGACATCACCAACACCCAGACCATCCTCGACGCGCCCCACAAGGACCTGCGTCGGGCGCGGGCCTGTGGCATGAGCCTGATCCCTACCACGACCGGGTCGGCCAAGGCGATCACCGCGATCTTTCCCGAGCTCGAGGGCAAGCTCAATGGCCACGCCATCCGCGTGCCGCTGGCCAATGCCTCGCTCACCGACATGGTCTTCGAACTTGAGCGCGAGGTGACGGTGGATGAGGTCAACGCCGCCCTGCGCGAGGCCGCCGAAGGGGAGCTTGCCGGTATTCTCGGCTACGAGGAGCGCCCGCTGGTTTCCATCGATTACCGCACCGACCCGCGCAGCTCGATCATCGATGCGCTGTCGACCATGGTGGTCAACGCCACCCAGCTCAAGCTCTACGCCTGGTACGACAACGAGTGGGGCTACGCCAACCGCACCGCAGAGCTGGCGCTGAAGGTGGGTCGTGGCTGAATCGTTGATGGCGCGGGTGAAGGCGCTGCCCTTCGAAATCCGCCAGTACCTGCTGATCACCGGCAACTACTGGGCCTTTACCGTTACCGACGGCGCCCTGCGCATGCTGGTGGTGCTGCACTTCCACCAGTTGGGCTATTCGCCCCTCGAGGTGGCGATGCTGTTCTTGTTCTACGAAGCCTTCGGGGTGATCACCAACCTGGTGGGGGGCTGGCTCGGGGCACGGCTGGGGCTCAATCGCACCATGAATCTGGGACTCGCTCTGCAGATCGTGGCGCTGGCCATGCTGATGGTGCCGTCCTCGGCGCTGAGCGTGGCCTGGGTCATGGCGGCCCAGGCATTGTCGGGCATCGCCAAGGACCTCAACAAGATGAGCGCCAAGAGCGCGGTCAAGGTACTGGTGCCCGCCGAGAGTGCCTCGGCAAGCTCTACCCTGTATCGCTGGGTGGCGATCCTGACCGGCTCCAAGAACGCGCTGAAGGGGGCCGGTTTCTTCCTCGGCGGCCTGCTGCTGACGCTGATCGGCTTTCGTGGTGCGGTCATCGTCATGGCGCTGATGCTGCTGGCGGTGCTGGTCCTCTCGCTGGTTCGCCTCAAGGCCGATCTGGGGCGCGCGAAGCGCAAGCCCAAGTTCTCCGAGATATTTTCCAAGTCCCGCGCGATCAATGTCCTGTCGGCCGCGCGCCTGTGTCTGTTTGCCTCCCGGGACGTCTGGTTCGTGGTGGCCTTGCCGGTGTTTCTCTATGACCAGCATGGCTGGAGCCACTGGACGGTGGGCGGGCTGCTGGCGATCTGGGTGATCGGCTACGGCGGTGTCCAGACCCAGGCGCCCCGGCTGACCTCGCTGATGGCAGGAAGCCAGCGACGCACGACGGTATTCTGGGCGCTGGCCCTGGCGGGGCTGCCAGCCCTGCTGGCGGTGCTGCCGCTGGCTCAGGTGGGCTGGCTGGTGGTGGGCCTGTTGCTGTTCGGGGTGCTGTTCGCCATCAATTCGAGCTGGCACAGCTACCTGATCGTGCACTACGCCCGCGCCGAGGGTGCCTCCATGGACGTGGGCTTCTATTACATGGCCAACGCCATGGGGCGCCTGCTCGGCACCTTGCTGTCGGGCTGGCTGTATCAAAGCCAGGGGCTGTCGGCCTGCCTGTGGGTGTCAGCGGCGCTGGTGCTGGCCAGCGCCCTGATGGCACTGGCCTTGCCCGGCGATGGTCAGCCTGAGCCCGCAGCCGCTGACGACGAGGCAAGGCCCGCTTAAGATAGTCGGCCCGCGGAGGAACCCCGTGACGCTGAACGAAGAAGGCCGCTGCCCAGGGAAAAAAGATGAACAGGCAAAGATGAACAGGAAACGCCGATGATGTCGCTGGACCCGTTACGCCTCTACAAGTGCCTGTCGGAAGAGACGCGCCTGTCGATCATGCTGTTGCTGCTGCAGGAAGGAGAGCTCTGCGTCTGCGAAATGACCGCGGTGCTCGAGGTGTCGCAACCCAAGGTGTCACGCCACCTGGCAGAGCTGCGTCGCTGTGGGTTGCTCCAGGATCGTCGCGATGGCCAGTGGGTCCACTACCGCCTGAGCGCCGAGCTGCCCGACTGGGCGCTCGACTGTCTCGAAGCCGGCGCCCGGGGGCGACGGGCCGAGCTTGAGGCATTGCACGCAGGACTGGCCAGGATGGGGGATCGTCCGCAGCGCTGCGAGAGCCTCTGCTGAGGCGCTGTCGCCTTCCATGGTCACCCTGATCGCCTTGCCCGGCCTTTGAAAAGACGCAGGCAACTTGCCTGTATTACAAGAAGAGGGCCTACACTGAAGCTGTGCACCGGCATGTTAATTCTCATGCTAACCAATTAACATGCCGGCCACTTAAACGATTCAGTGCAAGGACCTTGGATCATGATCATCTACTCCCTCATCCTGTTGTTGGTGGGGCTTTCGCTATTGGGGGGCGGCGCCTGGCTGGTCACCCTGGGTGGAAGCTGGTACTACGCCCTGGCCGGTCTGGTGCTGATCGCGGTGGGCGCCATGGCGCGCTCCCGTCGCGTGCCGGCGCAGCTGTTTTACGCCGGGCTGCTTGTCGCCACGGCCGCCTGGGCCCTCTGGGAATCCGGCTATGACTGGTGGCCGCTGGCCACCCGCATGGGCCTGTTGATGCTGCTAGCCATTCCGCTGCTGTGGCCGCCGCGTGCCGGCAAGCGTCTGGGTACGGCGGTGCTGCTGCCGGTCTGGGCGGTGCTGGGTGTAGGCCTGCTGGGTAGTCTGGCGGTGGACGCTCATCGCATCGAGGGGCGACTCAACGAGGACGAGATCGTCCAGTCACCCGAGCTTGGCGATTCGCCGGAGGCGAGCTGGCATGCCTACGGCCGCAGCAACCTGGGTCAGCGCTACTCGCCGCTGGACCAGATCACCCCGGATAACGTCGGCGAACTGGAACTGGCCTGGCAGTATCAGACCGGTGACAGGAAGGGCCCTGACGACGTCGGGGAGACCACCTACGAGGCCACGCCGCTGAAGGTGGGTAATGCGCTGTTTCTGTGTACGCCGCACAACTGGCTGGTGACGCTGGACGCCGATAGCGGCGAGAAACTTTGGCAGTATGACGCCAAGGTGCCTGCGGAAAGCTCACGCCAGCACCAGACCTGTCGTGGCGTCTCCTACCTGCCGCCGGCATCCGGCGATGGCGATAGCCTCGACGTCGCGGCGGCGAGCCAGCCGGCCGAGGCGCTGGAGCCGATCCAGTGCGACGCCCAGCTGTTCATGCCGACCTCCGATGCGCGCCTGCTGGCCGTCGATCCGGCCACCGGTGCCCGCTGCGCCAACTTCGCCGACAACGGCGAGCTGGACCTGATGCACAACATGCCGTTCACCCAGTCCGGCTTCTACTACTCGACCTCGCCCCCCGTGGTGGCCAATGGCCTGGTGGTGGTGGCCGGGGCGGTCAATGACAACTACGCCGTCGATTCACCCTCCGGCGTGATCCGCGCCTACGACGCCAGGACCGGCGAGCTGCGCTGGAACTGGGATTCCGGCAACCCGAACGAGACCGCGCCGATCGGTGAGGACGAGACCTACGCCACCAGCTCCCCCAATAGCTGGGCGGTGGCCAGCGCCGACGAAGAGCTGGGGCTGATCTACTTCCCGATGGGCAACCGGACCCCGGACCAGCTCGGCCACTTCCGCAGTGAGGCCGAAGAGAAGTTCGCCACCTCGGTGGTGGCGCTGCGTCTGGACAGCGGCCAGGTGGAGTGGGTCCAGCAGTTCGTCCACCACGACCTGTGGGACATGGACACCCCGGCGCAGCCGAGCCTGGTCGACCTGGAGACCGACGAGGGCATGCAGCCCGCGCTGGTGGTGCCGACCAAGCAGGGGGACGTCTACGTCCTCAACCGCGCCACCGGCGAGCCGATCTTCCCGATCACCGAGGAGCCGGCACCGCAGGGCACCATCGAAGGCGACTACGCGGCACCGACCCAGCCCAGGTCTGCCCTGAGCTTCCGTCCGCCGAAGCTGCGCGAGGCCGACATGTGGGGAGGCAGCCTGATCGACCAGATGGTCTGCCGTATCCAGTTCCGCTCGCTGCGCTACGAGGGTCAGTACACCCCGCCGTCCGAGCAGGGCACCATCGTCTTCCCCGGCAACTTCGGCGTCTTCAACTGGGGTAGCCTGGCGGTGGACCCCAAGCGCCAGGTGATGTTCGGCATGCCGCTGTATCTGGCCTTCACCAGCACCCTGGTGCCCAAGGATGGCGCCGAACTCGGCGAGACCAACCAGGGTGAGCAGGGGCTCAACGAGAACGCCGGTGCCGACTACGCGGTGGAGATGAAGCCGTTCCTGTCGCCGCTGGGCATTCCCTGCCAGCAGCCGCCCTGGGGCTACGTGGCCGGCACCGACCTGCGTACCGGTGAGGTCGCCTGGCAGCACAAGAACGGCACCATCGAAGACATGACAGCGCTGCCGCTGCCCTTCGAGATGGGGGTGCCGGGTATCGGCGGTCCGATCATCACCGACGGAGGAGTGGCCTTCCTGGCGGCGTCCGTGGACGACTACTTCCGTGCCTACGACCTGACCACCGGCGAGCAGCTGTGGGAGTCGCGGCTGCCAGCCGGCGGCCAGGCCACGCCGATGACCTACCTCAATAGCAAAGGCGAGCAGATGGTCGTGCTGGTGGCCGGGGGGCATGGCTCGATCGGCACCACCATCGGTGACTACGTGATGGCCTACAAGCTGCCGGATCAGGCGTCACAGTAGGCGAGCAGGGAGGGGAGCCGAACATCCGGCTCCTGCCCTGAAACAACGCCGTTGCAGCAAGAGCCCTCGTCGGATACCCGACGGGGGCTCTTGCTTAGGTAACGGGGCGGATGACCGGGGTGCGGCAAAACACCCGCTACCGGCCATAATAAAAGATTCAGATAATGGGGATCTTTGTGCCGCTTCGGGATCGTGTGTCCCGACGGCCTACCGCCAGGGACAGGGAGAAACGCATGTCAGATATCGTCCTCTACGTGATGATCTACGCGGCCGTGCTGTTGTCGATCTATCAGGTCTACTACATCTACTACGAGCAGCACTTTGCCGACTTCGAGAAGCGTCCCGGAATGGACGCCGAGGCGCTTGAGGAGCTGTCTCGGCTGGCCGAGCAGGCCAGGAATACCGGTGATCGCGAGGCCTTTGCCCGGGCGGTGAACGAGCGCTTCGATGGCCGCGTCGACCCCAGGGTAGCGCTGGCGGCCTTTTCTCGGGACGACGAGCCGGTCAATGCCGCCATGCTGCTACGCCGGCGTCGCCAGATCGTCACCAATGGGCGCATCATGGTCCGCCATCTGGCCAGCTGGACGACCCGCCCGCCGAGCCGGGACCTGCGTGGCACCCTGATCATCGTGATCATCGCGCTGTGCCTGTCGGTACTGGGGCTGGGTGGGCTCAGCGTCTATACCATCGGCTATCAACTGGGCTCACCGGCGTTCGCCTGGGCCAACGATCCCGCCGTCCTGCTTTCGTTGATCGCGCTGCTGATCGTCGCCACCCACCTGGTCTACAAGCTGGACGTCTACCTTCACGATCTCTACGAAATTGGCAGGCTGAATCCGCACTTTCGCTAGGGCTTGTCTGAAAAGTGCCTGCGCTCGGTAGTACGGCGTTAAAAATCGGATCAAAATGCTCATTTACACCCCGTAAACTGCGCTTTTTCACCGATTTTTGCCTTGTCTAACCTTCGCTCGTCGACTTTTCGGACAGCGCCTAGGTGGTGACGGTACTGCAGCGGCACGTCCAGGCTTCAGTCGCTGGTTCGCAGATAGGCGTGTCGGTCGTCTGTATTGGCTAGATGGTTGCCTTGCCTGGGTGCGTCGACCAAGCGCCAGATATTGAGGCCCCGCTTAGGCGGGGCCTTTTTGTGCAATGTGCCTGCGTCAGGCTTGTGCGCCCCTGAATCGTTGGCGGAAGGCGCGTTGCCGCTTCAGGAAGGCGCTGGAGGTTGAAAGTGGTAAGACCACATGGCTGGCACCAAAGTCGCCTTTTGCAGCCCAGACCTGACGACTATGGTTCAAGGCATTGACGAGAAAGCGTCGGATTTCGCGGAAACTGGCAATAAGAAGGGCGGCGATCAGCATTGTCGTGACCGGCGAGAGTCGCTGTTGATGTGCGTCAGGTGAAATGGTCGAGAAGTGGTCTTGAGGGCTCTTAAGAGGTAAGACCAGCTGGATGGGAGGATGACCAATGTTGGACAGCGCGATCCGTGAGGGCGAGTCGGTCAACGGCTATCAAAGAGTGTTCGAGGTCTTTCGTGAACGCGTCCTCAATGGCGAGTGGCGGCCTGGCGATCGTTTGCCCAGCGAGCGTGAATTGGCTCTGGAGCTCAAGGTAGGCCGACCGCTGTTGCGTGAGGTGATGCGCTCGCTGGAGATGCTCGGGGTCCTCGACATCCGTCACGGCAAGGGCGCCTATGTGGCCAAGGCCGACTTCAAGGTGTTGTCGGATTTCTTCGCCTTTTACCTGGCTCAGGAGAAAAACGCCCTCGACGACGTCATGCAGGCCCGGATAGCCATCGAGTGTCAGGCGGTGCGACTGGCCTGTGATCGCGCTACCGATAACGACATCGCCCGCATAGAGACCTGCTTCAAGCAGTTGATGGCCACGCTTGAGGATCCCGAGCAGGGCGGGCGCGCCGACTACCAGTTTCATCTTGCCATCGTCGAGGCCAGCCATTGTCAGTCGCTGATGACCTTGTACCACGCGATTTCCGCGCTGTTGCTCAAGAGCCACGTCCAGCGTCGACAGATCACCCTTGGTTCGGACGAGGTGATCGAGGCGCATATCGATTCTCACCGACAGGTGTTCCTGGCCATCGTCGAAGGCGACGGTGACAAGGCCAACCAGCGCCTGCGCGAGCATTTTTCCATCGGCGACGAACTGCGCCGCAAGAGCATCATCGCCGCCTATACCCAGGAAGCCGAAGCAGGCCTTGGCCGACGTTGAGCGCCAGCCATCGTCATGGCGCCGCGTCAGTCTGTTGCCAGGAAGGTGACGACGCACCATCGATACCGAAGTACGACAACGACAATACAACGCTACGAGAGGTGAGCCTGATGAATTTCAAGACCGCTGCGACCCTTGCCACTCAGGGGGTGGCCCTGAGCCTCGCGATCAGCCTTTCGGCTGCAAGCGCTTCTGCCGAAACGATTCGCTATGCCCATGTCGGGGCTGAAGGCGATCTGCAGACACGTTATGCCAGCGAGGCGGCAGAGGCCATCGCCGAGGCCTCCAATGGCGAGTTGGAGATCCAGGTTTATCCGGCCAGTCAGTTAGGTGGCGTTGCCGAAATGGTGGATGGTGTGCGCATGGGCTCCATCGGTATGGGACATCATGACTTCGCGTCCCTTGCGCGTATCGTTCCCGAGGCGGCGGTGTTCAACGCCCCCTATATCTATCGCGATGCGGCCCACGCCCTGGCCGCCACCGATCCCGAGACACCCGCGGTCAAGGAGATCAACGAACGGTTGATCGAGGACGGTGGGGTGCGCATCGTCGGGCGCATCTATCGCGGTGCACGGCATGTGTCGTCCAACTTCGAAGTCAAGTCGCCGGCCGACCTCAAGGACAAGCCCTTCCGGGCGGTTCCGCTGGATCTGTGGATCTCCATGGTCAAGGGGTTTGGCGCCAACCCGACGCCGGTAGCGGTGTCGGAATTGCCGACCGCGCTGATGACCGGTCTGGTGGTCGGGCAGGAAAACCCGCTGACCATGATCGCCGCCAACAAGCTCGATGAAGTGCAGTCCCATGTGGCCCTGACCGGACATATGCACTCGGTGCTGGCCGTCTTCATCAACGAGGATGTCTGGCAGGGACTGTCCGATGACCAGCGTTCTGCAATCACCGAGGTCCTCGACGACAAGGCCGATGAGTCGCTCGAGTGGGCTCAATCGTCCGAAGATGCCCTGGTGGAAGAGCTCAGAGGCCGTGGCATGACGGTGATCACCGCCGACGACGGTCTCGATCTCGACGCCTTCCGTGAGCAGGTCAGTGCGCAGATCAGTGCCGACTTTCCCTCCTTTGACAGCTATGTCGAGCAGATCGCCAAGGTCGATTGAACCGGCAAGCATCGTCAGCGATGGGCGGGGCGACGCCCCGTCCATCGAGAGGAAACAAGGAGAACGCCGTGTCCGGCTTGACGCGTTTCTGGCAGGGGCTTTGTGCGCTGCTGCTGGTCGGCATCGTGGTAGTGCCACTGTCGCAGGTGGTAATGCGTGATCTCTTCCTGTCACCGCTGGTCGGGGCCGAGGAACTGACGCGCTTTCTGCTGGTGTGTCTGGTCTTCGCCAGCTATCCGCTGGTAGTAGGCCATGGTGAGAATATCGGCATGAGTGAACTCCGCGATATGCTGACCGGCCGGCCTCGTCGTCTGCTCGATACCACCATTTTCGTGGCGTCGGCGGTGGCCAGCGGTGTGGTGGCGTTCGCTACCATCACGACCATCGCCGATAACCTCAACAATGCCACCCCGACCCTCAAGATTCCGTTCTGGATCTTCCTGGGATCTACCGCTATCGGCTTCGCGGTGGCGGCACTGCAGCATGTGATACGGCTGCGTGGCCAGTCCGCGACTGCATCTCATGACGATCCGCCGGAGGTTTCCTGATGGGACTGGCCTTGATCGTTGCCTTTCTGGTGCTGTTTCTGCTGGGCTTTCCGGTGGTCTACGCCATCCTGTTGCCGGCTATCGCCTATGTGGTGGTGGAGGGCTTTCCGCTGGGGCTGCTGGGGCAGCGTGTCACCTACGCGCTGGACAGTTTTCCGCTGGTGGCGGTGCCAATCTTCATCTTTGTCGGCAACCTGATGAACCTCTCCGGTGTCACCGACCGCATCTTTCGCTTCGCCGACACCCTGGTGGGGCGAGCCCCGGGAGGCTTGGCCCAGGTCAACATCTTTTCCAGCCTGATCTTCTCGGGAATGTCCGGGGCGGCGCTGGCCGACGTGGGTGGGCTTGGCAAGATCGAGATCGAAGCCATGCGCAAGCGCGGCTTCAAGGCACCCTTTGCCGCGGCGGTGACCGCATCCTCTGCGGTGGTCGGGCCGATCTTTCCGCCGAGCATTCCGCTGATCGTCTACGGCTCGGTGACCAGCGTCTCGATCATTCAGTTGCTGATTGCGGGTATCGTGCCGGCACTGATCTGTGTCGCACTGCTGATGATTACCGCCGCAGTGCTGGCACTGCGCTCCGACATGCCACGCTCTGCTCGCTGGCCGACGGCCAGGGAGGTCGTCACGTCGCTGCTGCCTGCACTGCCGGCGCTACTGGCACCAGTGCTGATGATCGCCGGCATGATGCTGGGACTGTTTACCCCCACCGAGGCGGCGGCGGTGACCGCAGCCTATGTGGTGCTGATCAGTGGCATGATCTACAAGGAGCTTACCTGGGCCCATCTGTGGTCCGCGCTGCAGGCGACGCTGCGCAGTACCAGCGCGATCCTGATCATCGTTGCTGCGGCTTCGCTGTTTGGCTGGATCCTGGCGGTGGAGCAGATACCCCAGAGCTTTGCGGCCTTTATTTTGCAGATATCCACAGATCCGTTGGTACTGCTGTTGATTGCCAACCTGATCTTCTTCGTGGTGGGCATGTTTCTGGATTCCACTACCGCGACCCTGCTGGTGGTGCCGGTGATTGCCCCTCCGATGGTGCTGGCGGGTGTCGATCCCGTACATCTGGGGATTGTCGCCATCTTCAACCTGATGATCGGGCTGCTGACGCCACCCATGGGGCTGTCGCTTTACTTGATCTCATCGATTGCTCAGGTCAGCTTGCGGCAGTTGTTGAAGGCGTTGATTCCGTTCTACGTCCCGCTGTTCCTGACCCTTGCGATCATCACCTTTGCCTCCGATCTGGTGCTGTGGCTGCCGGGTCTGATGCGCTAACTTTCCCTTGCCAGCAATGGAGTTGTCATGAAACTCGTCATTGGTTCAGATCATGCGGGCTTTCCGCTGAAGGCCTCCGTCGTGGCCTTTGTCGAATCCCTCGGTCATGAGGTGCAGGATGTGGGCTCCTACGATGACCAGCCGGTCGACTTCCCCGATATCGCCAGAGAGGTGACCTCTCGTGTCACCTCCGGAGAGGTCGAGCGTGGACTGATGGTCTGTGGAACCGGAGTGGGCGCGGCCATCGCCGCCAACAAGGTCAGGGGAATTCGTGCCGCCGTGGGCCATGACGTGCACTCGGCGCACCAGTGTGTCGAGCATGACGACGTCAATGTGCTGTGTATCGGCGCACAGATCGTGGGCCCCTGGCTTGCCAATGATCTGATCAAGGCTTTTCTGGAGGCGGAGTTCTCCAGTGATGAAGAGTACCGCCGGCGGGTGGAGAAACTCCACGCCATGGAAGGTGGACAGGGGCCGGTCGAGGGCTAGACCGAGGGTCAGGTCGAGAGCGGCGTGGCCGATTCAGGGTGATGTGATGGCCGAACCGGAATACCAGCAACCGCCCTCATGGAGACAGCCAAAATACGATCCTCGAAAATATGACCACGGGTGCACCGATGCCGGCGGCTACATCAGCCGTCTTCCAGCACCACCAGGCCGTAGCTGCCGAGCTCCGGCAGTCCGCCTGCACTGGTGCGCAGGGATAGACCACCATCCTCGGCGACATCGAAGGCCATCACCTGGCCGGTGTTGCCGACCAGCTGATAGAGGGTGTCGCCGTCGGGGCTCAGCGCCATGTCCGAGAAGAACAGCAATTCGCCGTCGTCCTTGTAGGCGGTAGCATCCTCGAGGGCGATGCTGCCGTTCGGTTTGACGCTGTAGCGGCTGATGGAACTCGACAGGGCGTTGGCGGTGTAGAGAGTGTCGCCGTCGGCGTTCAGCGCGACCCAGCAGTTGGCGATCTCTCCTCCTTCCATGGCAGCGCCGGTCAGGGCGTCGGCGGTCTTCAGGGTGAGTCCGCCATGATCATCCAGCACATAGCTCGAGACCGAGCTGGTCTGCCAGCTGTAGAGCGGGCTCTGGGGTACCTTGTCGGCCTCCTCACGCAGGCCGAACTCCGGCGTCAGGAAGCGTGCCTCCGACATCAGCAGGGTCTCGCCCTGGTCCCCCTGGCCGATGGCGAAGCCCACCGGTATGGCGTGGAAGCGTTCGGCCGGCGCACGCGGGCTGTCCACGCTGGCGATCGGATCGGCGGACAGACCATCGTCACTGACCGCAAAGCTGTGAATCTTGCCGGTCACCAGCTCGTTGACGATGACGAAGGCTCCGGAACGCGAGAAGGCGATGGTCGAGGGGCGGGCGCCCAGGTCGCGCCGGCTGCCCTGGATCGCGATCAGTCCTTCGGGGGTGTGGCGATACAGCGCGATGGAGCCGGCCTGGTTGCTGTCACCCACGCTGGCGGAGGCGACGAGGTGGCCGTGGATGGCGACAGAAATCGGGAAACGGTCCGAGGCCGTCACGCTGTTGACGGCCTGAAGGCTGCCGTCGGGGGCGCGGTTCATCAGGCTGAGGGTACCGTCGCCTGGGTTGACCGCCACCATCCAGCCGCCGTCCGCGGAGGCCGCGATGGCGTTGGCGGAGATCAGGGGGTCATCGCCGTTGGCCAGCGGGTGGTCAGGGTTCTTCTCCAGAGCCGGAATCTCCAGATCACCGGTACCAAGGCCCCCGGTGGGATACTCGGAGGCTAGGGAAAGCGTGCCGTCATCGTCGGCATGGAAGGCGGCGACCGAGTTGCCTTCGGTCTTGTTGGTGACCACGTAGATCGTTTCTGCCGCCAGGCAGGTGGACAGCGGGGCAAGTGTCAGCAGCATCAGGGTGGGCAGGCGTAGCGTCATGGGCGGGGCTCTCCATGGGAAGGGACTCTCGATAGCTGTCTCTTACCTTAGGGCAGTCCTGCAGCGGTGCTCTTCATGGCTGTGCCTTGCCACAACACGGCCGGAAAAAAGGTCGATGCGATGCCTCGATGCGCGATCTTGCAAGGTTTGTGGTGCGCCAAAGAAGAGCGCCGACATCCCGGGATGTCGGCGCTGTGGGCAGGGGCTGTAAACCGCGACGCTCTGATCGGAGGCGCCGCGGTCAGCGCTCAGTTTTCCTTGAGCTCCAGGTCCGGTACTTCGACCTTGAACAGGCGGGTCAGATAGAGCAGGTAGGCAAAGCCGACGGCGACCCAGGTGAGTCCCACCTGGAAGGTGTTGAGCGACAGACTCGACCACAGCCAGATAGTCAACAGGAAGCCGACGCTTGGCATGACGCCGTAGCGCAGCAGGTTCTTGGGTTGCATCAGGTGCTCATCCACCAGGTAGTGCTTGATCACAGAAAGGTTGACGAAGGAGAAGGCGACCAGAGCACCGAAGCTGATCATGGTGGCGGCCAGCTCCAGGCTGATGACCAGCGCCATCAGCGAGATGGCGCCGACGATCAACGTCGACCCCAGCGGGGTGCCGTAGCGCTGGCTGAGCTTGCCGAAGACCTTGGGCAGGACCTGGTCGCGGCCCATGGCGAACAGGATCCGGGAGACGCTGGCCTGGGCGGCCATGGCCGAGGCGAAGCAGCCTGCTACATATGCAGCGGTGAAGAAGGCGACCAAAAAGCCCCCGCCGGCGCGGCGCATCACGTCCACCGCGGCCGAGTCGGCGCTGCCGAAGTTGTGATAGTCGGGAAACACCAGATGCCCGACCCAGGAGGCCAGAATGAACAGGCCGCCGCCGATCAGGGTGCACAGCATGATGGCGCGGGGGATGTCACGCTTGGGCTCGCGAGTTTCCTCGCACAGGGTAGAGACGGCGTCAAAGCCAAGAAACGACAGGCACAGGATGGCGGCACCACCGACGATGGTGGTCCACTGGAGCCCTTCGCTGTGGAAGGGCGCCAGCAGCGAGGGGGCTTCGCCACCGGCGATGACCTTCAGCGAGATGGCGATGAAAGTGGCCAGAAAGACGAACTGAAAGCCGATGATGATCAGATTCATCTTGGCCACCAGCTTGATGCCCAGGATGTTCAGTGCGGTCACGGCGACGATGGCTCCTACCACCCAGACGCCCTGATCGATGGCGGGGAAGACCTCCTTCATGTAGATCCCGATCACCAGGTAGTTGATCATCGGCAGGAAGATGTAGTCGAGCAGCAGCGCCCAGCCCACCATGAAGCCCACACGGCCACCGAAGGCGCGGCGTGTGTAGGTGTAGGCGGAGCCGGCGGTAGGGTAGTGCTCGACCATCTTGCCGTAGCTGTAGGCGGTGAAGAACATCGCCGCCAGGGTGATGACGTAGGCCATGGGCACATGGCCGCCGGTGGTTTCGGTGACCACGCCGTAGGTGGTGAATACGGTCAGGGGCACCATGTAGGCGAGGCCGAAGAACACCAGGGCGGGCAGGCCCAGGATGCGCTTGAGGCCGCTGTCCTGGCCGTCGGGGGCCTCGGGGAGGCTGGAACGTCGTTGTTGTGTCATGGGTCGGTTCCTGTTGTTGCTGTTGTTGTTCTGAGCGCGGCTCAGGGCGTGGTCTACCGCCCGTTTCAGGTTGCCGTCGTCGATGCGGTCTGGTGGCTGCGTCGGGGGAGACGTTTCGCCGAGCCGTGCACGGTCCCCGTGGCAAACCAGTATGGGAAACCGGCGGTGCTCGCGTGGCGCTGACGCCCGTCCGGGACAAGCGACCTACTGATGTCGTACGGGGCGTCGAGCGTTTTCGTCGAATCGGTCGTGCCTTGTGCCTTGTGCCTTGTGTCTTGTGCCGTGTGCCGGGGCTCAGGCGTTGTCGAAGCCCTTGAGCACGTTGATCGCATTGACCCCGATTTCTTCCACCGCGTAGCCGCCTTCCATCACGAATAGTGTGGGCAGACCGATGCGCTTGAGGCGGGCGCCGATGTCCAGGTAGTCGTCGCTTTGCAGGGTGAAGGAGCTGATCGGATCGTTCTCGAAGGTGTCGACCCCGAGGGCGATGATCAGCATGTCCGGGGCGAAGTCCCTGACGCGCGCGATGGCGTCATCCAGCGCCTGCGCCCAACGGGCGTAGTCGGTGCCGCTGGGCAGGGGGTAGTTGACGTTGTAGCCCTCGCCCTCACCTCGTCCGGTCTCGTTGGCGAAGCCGAGAAAGTAGGGGAACTCGTCCATGGGGTCGCCGTGCAGCGAGAGAGTGAGCACGTCGCTGCGCTCGTAGAAGATGTCCTGGGTGCCGTTGCCGTGGTGGAAGTCGATGTCGAGGATGGCGACCCGCTGGTGGCCCCGGTCCAGTGCCCGCTGGGCGGATACCGCCACATTGTTGATGAAGCAGTAACCGCCGTACTGGTCCCGCGCGGCGTGATGGCCGGGCGGTCGGCACAGGGCGAAGGCTGGCGCGCCGCTGTCGAGCACCTGGTCCACGGCGGTCAGGGCGATGTCCTTGCTGAGCAGGGCCGCCTCGAAGGTGTCTGCGTTCAGCGAGGTTTCTCCGGCCAGGGCGTAGTAGCCAAGGCGGCCCTCGATATGGCGGGGTATGGGGCCGCCGGGCATCCGCCGTGTCGGCCAGATATTGGGAATCGCTTCGCCTTCGTAACCGGCCGCCTGCCAGTCGCGCCAGGCAACCCGCAGAAAGTCGATGTAGTCCGCGTCATGGATGGCCAGCACCGGCTCCAGTCCATGCTCGTCGGGGCCGCGGATCTCGCCGATGGACTCGGTCCTGGCGCGTTCGATGATGTAGTCCACCCGCTCGGGACACTCGAAGGGCGCGACCAGTTGGCCGGCAAACAGCTCGGTGAGAGTGCGACGGTCGCGGGTGGCGTCGCTATGAACGATCAACATGGCGGTGTCTCCTTTGGCAGTTCCGGGGCAAGGTGACGAGTGTGCGGCCTGCATCGCGGCTGTCGCTGTCTACTCGATCACGGCGGCAAAACGGTCGTTGAGTCGGCTCAGCGCCGGGCCGATCAGCGGCAGGTGGCGCTCACGCGACGCCAGGGCCTCCTCGGTGGCGTAGCTCAGGGTGATGGTCTGGGCGCCCAGCCAGCGCAGGGGTTCGGGCTCCCAGCGACGAACCACCTGGTCCAGTGCACAGCCATCGAAGGCCCAGGGGGCCCGTGTCAGCGGTGTGTCCTGTCCACAGAGCATCTCTGCCAGGGTGCGCGCCATCAGGTGGCTGGCGGCGACGCCTTCGCCGGCATAGCCGCCGGCGGTGGCGATGCCGGCTCGCCGATCGACGAGGGCGTGGGGGCGAAAGCTGCGCGAGAGGCCCAGGGTGCCGCCCCAGCCGTGGCTGATATCGACCTCGCCGAGGTCGGGAAACAGATCCTGGAGCAGCGCCTTGCGCATCTGGATGTCGCCCTGGGTGATGGAGGCCTGGTGACGCGGACGGGCGTTGAAGCGGTAGCGACCCCTGGCGCCGAAGATCAGGCGACCGTCGCGGCTGCGATGGCCGTAGTTGATCAACCGGCTGGCGTCGGCGAAGGTCGGTCGCTGTGCCAGGCCGATAGCGTCCCACTGGCTCTGACTCAAGGGCTCGGTGGCGATCACCAGGCTGGAGACCGGGACCAGGTGGGGACGCAGCTGGGGCAGGGTGTTGTAGCCTTCGGTGGCCATCACGATCATCGGTGCGCGGATGCTGCCCTGGGGCGTGGTCACCTTGCCGGCGTCGATGCTCGTCGCCGGGCTTTGTTCGTAAAGCCTGACCTGCATGGCCGCGAGTCGCGCGACCAGCCCATCGATCAGCTTGCCGGGGTGCAGCGTGGCGACCTGACGATGAAAGATGCCACCGAAGGGGCGGCGGAAGCGGGCCCGGTCGCTGAGTTCGTCGGCGGACAGCCAGCGGCAGTCATGCTGGCGATGGCCGAGTTCCAGCAGGTGTGCGAGGTAGTCCCGCTGGAGCGCCTCCTGGGCCGGGTAGCGGGCCGCCGCGTAGAGTGCCCCGCCCTTGTGGAAGTCGGCGTCGATGGCTTCCTGCGAGAGGGTCGCGCCGATCTCGTCGACATTGGCGGACAAAAGCTCGCACAGCGCCTGGCGCCGGGCCAGGGACAGGCCCTTCAGGTGCCGCTCGAGGCCCGCCAGGTTGCCCACCACCCAGCCTCCGTTTCGCCCGGAGGCTCCGTGGCCGAAGCGCCTGGCCTCGAGCACCCGGATGTCTTTCTCCGGGGCCAGGCGCTTGAGGTGATAGGCGGTCCACAGGCCGGTGAAGCCACCGCCGACAATGACCACGTCTGCCTGTTCATCCCCGGTCTGTTCATCGATAGCCTGTTTATCCCCGGTCTGTTCACCGATGGCCTGTTTATCAATGGAGAGGGGGGCGAGTGGGACTCGCCCGTTGTCTCGGTGTGACCAGAAGATGGCGTCGTTGGACGGTGCTTTCGTCATCACATGAATCCCAGTACCAGATAGAGGGCGGCGGCCAGCAAGCCGGCCAGGGCCGCGTAGGGCAGTTGGGTAAAGGCGTGCTGGAAGGGCGTGCAGCCGCTGGCTTGGGCCGTCAGCACCGTGGCGTCCGAATAGAAGCAGGCGTGGCTGCCGAAGGTGCTGGCCGAGAGGGTGGCACCGATCACCAGCGTCATGTCGGCGCCCAGATTGTGGCCCAGGGTGGTGACGATGGGCAGGATGATCACGAACACGCCCCAGTTGGAACCGGTGGCGAAGGAGACGAAGCCCATCAGCGCAAAGATGATGAAGGGCAGGATCTGGGCGTTGATCAGCGGTTCGACCGTGGTGATGATGTACTCGTTGAGTCCCAGGGTGGTGTTGACGTCATTGAACATGAAGGCCGCCACCAGCACCGCCAGGGCATCCAGCATCGACTTGAAGCCCTCCAGAATGTTGTCGAAGGTCTCGCCGGGGGTCAGCTTCTTCAGGCCGATGAAGGCCACGATCATGCCGGCCAGGGTCACGAAGATGCCCATCAGGAAATCGAGATCGAAGTACCAGGTGAAGAAGGCCAGCGACATCATCGGCAGCAGGAACATCCAGACGCTGCTGCGTGTCTGGTCCTTGGCCGCCAGGTGGGCGATCTCTTCATCGATGTGCTCGGCGCCGGGCGGCACGCAGCGACCCTCGAGCTGGGCGCGCTGCTCGGCGCGCTTCATCGGGCCGAACAGCGGAATCTTGCCGTAGGCGACCAGCGGCACCATGGCCACCGCGATCCACGGATAGAACATGAAGGGGATGGCCTGGATATAGGTCCAGACTCCCTGGCCGTCGGCGGCCAGGCCGTTCTTTTCGATCAGCGCGCCGAAGAACACCGCCCAGGTCGAGATCGGGATCAGTACGCTGATCGGTGCGGCGGTGGAGTCGATGACGTAGGCCAGCATCTCTCGCGACGTCTTGAAGCGGTCCGTCACCTGACGCATCGAGGTGCCGACCGCCAGGGAGTTGAGGTAGTCGTCGACGAACAGCACGATGCCCATGAACCAGCAGCCGAGCAGCGCCCGGGGCTTGCTGGTGATGTAGCGCAACAGGCTTTCGGCGAAGGAACGCGAGGCGCCGGATTTCAGCAGCAGCGCAATGATCGAGCCCATCAGCCCGCATACCGCGATCACCCAGGCCACGTCCTCGTCGGTCAGGACGTTGAGCAGGCTCTCGGAAAGGGTGGACAGGGCGCTGGTCGGCTCGATCAACAGGGTGCCGACGAAGGCGCCGGCCACCAGCGGCTCGAGCGCGCGACGGCTCCACAGTGCCAGCAGCAGTACAACGGCGGTGGGCAGCAGCACCAGCCAGCCGCCTGCGGGGAAAAACGCTTCCATGGATGTCCTCCTGGACGATCATTGTTGTTGGTGAAGCGACCTGGCGATGGCCGTGGGTCGCGTCGATCAGGAGCGTGGCGTGACAGCTATTGGTTGTCGTTGATGTTGTCGTTGGCGTCGTTGATGGTGAAAGGTCCGGTCGATATCGAGCTGCCGACGGCGAGTCGGCGGCGGACGCTCAGCGCAGTTTTTCGCGCAACTGGTAGTACCACATGCCCGCGGCCAACAGGCCGTTGCCGAGGCGCTCGCTGACCGGGATGCGCCAGTGGCGCATGTCGGCGAACAGGTCGAACTCCTCCAGCTGACCGCTGACCGCCCTGGCCATGATGTTGCCAACGATATGCGAGGTGGCGATGCCGTGGCCCGAGTAGCCCTGGGCGTAGAAGACGTTGGGTGACAGCTTGCCGAGCTGAGGGATGCGGTTGATCACGATGCCCGCCTTGCCCTGCCACTGGTAGTCGAGCGCGATGCCCTTGAGCTGCGGGAAGGTGTGTTCGAGCCGGGGGCGCAGTTCGGCGCCGATATCCGCTGAGTCCTGGCCGGAATAGTTGGCGCCGCCACCGAACAGCAGGCGACCGTCGGCGGTCAGGCGGTAGTAGTCGAGCACGAAGCGGGTGTCGTAGACCGCCAGGTCCTGGGGATTGATCGCGGCCTGCTGCTCCCGGCTCAGCGGGGCGGTGGTGACGATGCCGAGAGAGGCGGGGAACAGCTTGCCCTTGAGCGCCTTGCGCTCCAGCCGGTGATAGGCGTTGCCGGCCAGCACCACGCTGTCGGCGTGGATCTGGCCACGCTCGGTGACGACACAGGGGGTAGCGCCGTGGCGAATCTCGGTGACCCGGGTGTCCTCGAACAGCAAGCCGCCCAGGTCCTCAAGGGCGCGGGCCTCGCCAAGACACAGGTTCAGCGGGTGCAGGTGCATGTTGTAGTCGTTGCGCACCGCGCCATGGTAGAGCTCGGTGCCCACCAGTTCGCGCGTCTGATCGGCGTCCAGCAAACTCAGGTGCCGGGCGATCTCGTGGCCCTGGGCCGCTTCGACGTCGCGCTTAAGCTCGGCCATGTGGCTCGGTCGGTAGGCGGCGTGCAGGTGGCCGAACTTCAGGTCACAGGCGATGGCGTACTTGTCGACACGCTGACGCAGAATGTGGTGGCCTCGCCAGCGAAGATCCCAGACGAAGTTCTCGGCTGCCTCTCGCCCTAGCGGGCCGGAGAGCTGCTTGAGCATGGCATCCTGCCCCGACAGGCTGCCGGTGACCTGACCGCCATTGCGACCGCTGGCCCCCCAGCCGATCCGGTTGGCCTCGACCAGCGCTACCCGGTAGCCACGCTCGGCGAGTTCCAGCGCGGTGTTGACGCCGGTGAAGCCGCCTCCGATCACCGCAACGTCGACCCGATGCTCGCCCTCGAGCCTGGGGTATTCGGCTTCTTCGTGGATGGTCGCGGCGTAGTAGGACGCGCAGCGCGGTTCGCTCATGACGACTCCCGAAACGATGGCAGCTTGTTATTGGTGTGATCACATGTTGTGATCACACTAGCAGGGCTTGCAGATGCGCACAAGATGCGAATTCGACCCTGGGCGGCCCAGGCTGCGGCGTCTCGGCGTGGGCTATCGTCATCGAGATGGGCTAGTCTTGACGCCAGACGCAGGTAGATATAGCCGTGATGGTGGCAGGCCAGCGGCCTGTCGGGTTTTCCGCCGATGGTGACAGACGAGCGGTCGACGGGCGGCCGGCAAAAGAAGCAAAAGGGGAGTGATAGAAAAGTTATAGTGGGTTGGCGTGAGGAGTGAAGTGGAGAAAGGAATGGCGAGGGGAATGGCGAGGGGAATGGAGAAGGGAATAGAGAGCGGAATGGCAGAAAGGAATGGAGAGCGGAATGGAGAAGGGAATAAAGAGCGGAATGGCTGAGAGGAATGGACAGAGGAGTGACAAGGAAGCGCAATGACCGACGTTCATACTGACAATAGCGATGACGCCATGGTCGCGCCGATCGGCACGGAACCATCGCCTCCGCCCTACCTGCCGGATACCGCCTCGACCCGAATTCACCGGGACCTGAGGCGTCGTCTGTGCGAAGGGGCCTTCAGTCCGGGCGAGGTGCTTTCGATCCGCGGCATCGCCGCCTGCTATGACACCAGCGCCATGCCTGCTCGGGAGGCGCTGCGCTGGCTGGTGAGCGAGGGGGCTCTGCAGTTTGTCGACAGCCGCAAGATCATCGTGCCGCACTTGAGCCGGGAGCGCTTCACCGAGGTGCTGTTCGCCCGCAGGCGGCTGGAAACCGAGTTGGCCCGGCAAGCCTTTACCGCGATCGAGCACCAGCACATCGACGCCCTGGAGGCGTTGGACGATGGCATCAATCGTGCCATCGAAGCTGCTGATCTCAAGAGCTATATGCGTGGCAACCACGCCTTTCACTTTCTGATCTACCGGCTGAGCGGCTCGACGGTATTGCTGCCGCTGGTCGAGCAGCTATGGCAGCAATACGGTCCCAGCATGGGCTTTATCTGCACGCGTTGGGGCGGCTCCGCCATCGCCGACGATCACCATCGTGAGATTACCCAGGCGCTGCGCCGGGGGGACAGGGACGCCTTCTGTCGCGCGGTGACCGCCGACATCGAGCAGGGAATGCGGCTGCTGGACGACTACTACGCCTCGTCGAAGTGATTTCTGGGCTATCTTGATGACGTCCGGCGCCAGTCCTTCGGACCGCCGACCCGAGCATCGAAAGAACGTCGTTGAGTCATCAGGAAAAGCTCATGCAAATCTACCCTTACCTGTTTTTCGACGGCCAGTGTGAAGAGGCCCTGGCGTTCTATGCCGAGCTGATGAACGGCCGAGTGAGCGAGCTTCATCGCTACAGGGACATGCCCGCCGATGCACCTGATGCTGGATGCGGGGAAGCGGGCACACCGTCACCAGAGCACATCATGCATATGCAGATCGAGGTGGCGGGTCATGTGCTGATGGGGTCGGACGCCTCTGGGGAGGCGCCTCAGGGCTTTTCTCTGGCGCTGTCAGTGGACACGCGCGAAGAAGCCGAACGGCTTTGTTCCGGGCTTGCTGAAGGTGGAGAGATCATGTTGCCCCTGTCGGAAACCTTCTGGGCCGAGCGCTTTGCCCTGGTGAAGGATCGCTTCGGCGTCGCCTGGATGGTCATGTATGAAGGCGCACGTGGCGGCTGAATACCGGTGCGTCTTGATGCAGGGCGTCCAGCGGAGCCGGAGGATTCCCAGGCGGCATTCGCAAGCGGGGGCAAGGAGCACGACAAGCGCTCAAGCATGGGCGGCGAATAGCGACAAGAGAAGGAGGATGGGGGCAAGGATGGAATTTTCAGATGTCAGGGGGCCCTATATCAGCGAGCCGCAGATGCTGCCGGGCTTCGGTGAGAAGAGTGGTATCTACAAGGTCGCTGCCGCTGAGCCTCAATGGCTGTCCCGACTGGGGCTTTCCAATGACAGCCAGGCCAATCAGGTCGACCACGGTGGGGTGGACCGCGCCCTGTGTCACTACTGCGCCGATCACTATCCCCGCTGGAGCGAGCGCTATCCCGACGCCGGTGTGGTGCTGGAGGCCGGCGTGCTGGGTGAGAATATTGCGAGCCAAGGGGCCGATGAGCGCGAGGTGCGTATCGGTGACGTCTATCGCATCGGCGAAGCGCTGGTGCAGGTGACCCAGCCCAGGCAACCCTGCGCCAAGGTCGATGCCCGTACCGGCCAGCCGGGGCTGGCGCGGGCCTTTATGCAGGAGGCCCGGATGGGCTGGCTCTACCGCGTGCTGGAGGAAGGATGGATTGCGCCGGGGCCTGTCATCGAGGTGGTCGAGCGCGGTGATGAAAGGTGGAGCGTGGAGGCCTGCTGGCGGGTGCTGGAAGACCGCAGGGCGCCCCTGGATACCATGGCCGAATTGCACGGTGTCGAAGCCCTGGCGCAACACTGGAAGGACCAGTTGGTCCGGCGCATGGACTATTGGCGCGGGCGCGCCTGAGGACGGCAGGCGGGTGAATACCACGCGCTGTAGGGTGCTGCTGCGCCTGGCACCGAACCGACTGAGCCTGTCTTCTCTACACCTGTCTCTCGTGTGCCCCTGTCTCCTCTGGCTCTGTCTCCTCTGCCCCAGTCTCCTGGGCTGAAACGACAAGGCCCTGCTGTGTCGCAGCAGGGCCTTGTTGCAGGGCCTTGTTGCAGGGCCTTGTCGTGATCAACCGCAGCGGAGCATCAGATGTCGCTGTCGGCGGCCAGGTCGTTGGCCAGCGCCACTTCGGAGCCGGGCTTGGCGGTCTGAAGCGCGGCCAGGGTGGGGCCGGTTTCCTGCTGGAAGGAGGCCAGCGCCTGACCGGACAGGCTCTGGTTTTCCGGAAGGGCCACGCGCATCGCATTGACCTGATTGTTGTTGACCATGACCTCGTAGTGCAGGTGAGGTCCGGTGCTGCGACCGGTGTTACCCGACAGGGCGATCCGTTCGCCCATGGTCACGCGCTGTCCGGTGCTGACCAGCGGGCGCGACAGGTGCAGGTAGCGTGTCTTGTAGCCATTGTCGTGACGAATCACGATATAGCGACCCGCCGCCGGGTGGTTGCCGACCTTTTCCACGCGACCATTGGCCGGGGTCTCGATGCCGGTGCCGATCGGCACGGCGAAGTCCGTGCCCTTGTGCGGGCTGACGCGGCCGGTGATCGGATGGCGGCGGTTGAGGTTGAAGTTGGAGCTGATGCGGTAGCTGCCGGAGAACGGGTAGCGGTTGAAGGCCGGGTCGAGGCTCTGGCCTTCGGGGGTGTAGAAGTTGTTGTCCTCGGGATTGCGCACCAGCGTCAGGTCCATGCGCTCGCCGTCGTAGGACACCGCCAGCACGCGGGGGTCCAGGCGCTGGCCGTCGATGATGTCGGACTCGACCAGTACCCGGAAGCTGTCTCCGCGACGGGTGTCGCGGCGAAAGTCGAGCTTCTTCTCGAGCACCCGTGCCATCTCCGAGACTTCGGCACGGCTCAGGCCTGCGGCCTCGGCGGAGCGAGCGAAGCTGCCGCTCACGGTGCCGGCGTAAAGGCGTTGTGAGGCTTCGCCGGCACGCTCGATGGTCGCCACGTCAAAGCCTGAATCCTGGCGTTCGATCAGGTAGCCGTCGCGCACGTTCTTCATGATGCGCAGCGCCAGCAGTCGACCGTCCTCGCCAAGCTGATACTCGAAGGTGTTACCGACGCGCCAGCGGGTCAGCACGTTCTGGTCGGGCAGGTCCTCGAGCAGCGCCATGACCTCGCTGTAGCCCAGCCCCAGGGTCTTTTCGGCCATTTCGGCGAAGGTGTCGCCCTGCTGGACGCGATAGGTCTGCCAGGTCGGGACGAACGGCTCGTTGGCCGCAATCTCTTCCTCGAGCACGATCGGGCCTTCATCGAACAGTTCGAGCTCGTCTTCGCTGACATCCTCATAGGAAGTGGCGTCGCTGGCGACGTCCAGTGACTGCTGCTCCAGCAGCCCACTGGCCACGGTGCCGAGCACCACGGCGATATGCAGGGAGCCTTCGTCGAGCTTGAAGGCGGGCGGCTGCGGATTGCCGTCCAACGCAACTGGCGCCGCGGTGGATGAATCAGCGGCGCCAGGAAGCGTGCGAGAGGATTGTAAGGTAAGAGGAGGTAGTCCCGACGATGAACGCATGGCGTTCTCGAACTTGACGTCGGCGTGGGCCTCGTCGACGAAGTCGATGTCGACGATTTCGCTGGCCTTGAGCTGGGAAATCGGGATGTGCTGGCTGGTGGCATCCAGCGCCAGGTCGATGGCTTCGGCGACCTGGGTTCGCTCGAAGTTCAGCGATGGCAGTTCCGGCGAGGCAGACTCTCCTAGCGGAACCAGAACTGACTCCAGCGATTCATTGCCTCGCTGAACGTCTTCGTAGGTGGTGACAATCTTGTGGGCGCCCAGCACGGTGACCATGGTGGCAACGGGTAACAGCAGCAGCTTGTGCGTGCGGGGCAGCGAATGGAGGATTCGCATCATGGTAAAAGGGCCATAGAAAAATTGATGAAGGTAAATATATAGGCTATTGCACCATACCCCATGAAGTATGGTATGCCTAGACTGTATGGCCATACAGCGGATGGCGCATCGCCCGGTGGTTTATGTGACCGGGGGCGCCAGGAATGGATGAAGCTGTGACAAAACCCTGTTCGAACGCTGTTTATTAACTGTTGTTCATTGGACCCTTAGCGTTGAACAAATGCAACCCCCCGGTAAGTCGTAGTGCTTTCTACTCCCCCTGAAGGACGATAAGTCTCATTTTGTTGATATAAGTCCAATGACTGGCCAGGCGCCGTACAAGGCCTCGCGCGGGAGGGGCGTATCGTGATTTTCATCGATGCGACTTTCATCGATGCCAAGTCGTGTCATTGGCGCCGTCGGCTGGCATGCTCAATGGATATCGTCAAAAGGATTCAAGCATGTCGCGTGTCACGCTCGCACAGTGGCAGATGCTGGCCGCCGTGGTCGATCACGGTGGCTTTGCCAGGGCCGCCGAAGCCGTTCACAAGAGCCCTTCGACCCTCAACCATGCAGTGCACAAGCTGGAGGAGCAGTTGGGGGTCAAGGTGCTGGAACCGGTGGGGCGGCAGGTTCGGCTTACCGAGGAAGGGGCCTTGCTGCTGCGCCGTGCCCGCCAGTTGCTGGAGAGCTCCGACGCGCTCGTGGATATCGCCGCTCGACTGCGGGAAGGCCTGGAGGCCGAGGTGGTGCTGAGCATCGACCAGATCTTTCCCTCGAACGTACTGGCCAAGGCGATGGAAGCTTTCTCCAGCGCTCTTCCGCAAGTCAGGCTGCAATTGCACGAGTCGGTACTCAATGGTGGTGTGGAAATGCTCGAGGATGGCCGAGCCGACCTGGTGGTGTCAGGGGTGACCACGTCAGGCTACCTGGGCGAACCCCTGGTCAGCGTGCCTTTTATCGCGGTCGCTCACCCGGACCACCCTCTACATGCCATGAGCAGGCCGCTGGACCTCAGGGATCTGGAGCACCATCGCCAGGTCGTGGTGAGGGACTCGTCGCAAAGGGCGTCGCGCGATTCGGGCTGGCTCAAGGCCGAGCAGCGCTGGACCGTCAGCCATATCGCCACCTCGGTAGAGATGCTCGAGCACGGGCTGGGGTTTGCCTGGTTGCCCAAGACCCGCATTCGCGACCAACTGGCCAGTGGCCGGCTCAAGCCATTGCCGCTGCAGGCCGGCGGTACGCGTGAGGTGCCCATCCAGCTGTATCATCGCGACGCCGACCGGGCGGGACCCGCCACCAGGGCCATGGCGGAGCATCTGCGTCAGGCTGTCCGGGACTGCAGTTGCTGAGGTCTGGGCACATCGGAGGCAATGGGTTCGAAAGAATCGAAAGGTTGGCGGCAAAATGTGCGCTTGTAGTCGATTCTTTCCACCGTATGCTGGGCTCTCCAAGGCGCTTCACGGGAGAGACCGTATGGGACTGTTAATCGATGGGGTCTGGCACGACCAGTGGTACGACACCGAGAGTACCGGCGGCGAGTTCGTGCGAGAGTCCGCCCAGTTGCGAGACTGGGTCAGCGCCGATGGCGCGCCGGGCCCCGATGGCCAGCCAGGCATCAAGGCCGAGGCGGGACGTTTTCACCTGTACGTGTGTCTGGCCTGTCCCTGGGCCCATCGCACCTTGATCATGCGCCGACTCAAGGGGCTTGACGCGCTGATCGACGTCTCCCACACCAGTCCGCTGATGGGCGACAAGGGCTGGAGCTACAACGAGGCCGAAGGCTCCAGTGGTGACTCGATCAACGGCGTGAGCTTTCATCATGAGCTCTACACCCTGACCGACCCTCACTACACCGGTCGGGTGACCGTCCCGGCGCTGTGGGACAAGCAGCGCAAGCGCATCGTCAACAACGAGTCGGCCGAACTGGTCAGAATGTTCAACTCGGCCTTCGACGAGCTGACCGGCAATCGTCTCGACTTCTATCCCGAGTTCCTGCGCCAGACCATCGACGAGATCAACGCCGACGTCTACGACAACATCAACAATGGTGTCTACAAGGCGGGCTTTGCCTCCGATCAGGCGGTTTACGAACGTCACGTCTCGGCGCTGTTCGCCTGTCTCGACAGGCTCGAGGCGAGGCTTGCCAATCATCGCTATCTGGCCGGAGCCTGGCTGACCGAGGCCGATATTCGTCTGTTCACCACCCTGGTGCGTTTCGATGCCGTCTACCATGGCCACTTCAAGTGCAACCTCTATCGCATCGAGGACTATCCCAATCTGTCGCACTACCTGCGCGAGCTCTACCAGTGGCCGGGTGTCGCCGAGACCGTGGACCTGGATCATATCCAGCGCCACTACTATATGAGCCACGACACCATCAATCCCAACGCCATCGTGCCGTTGGGGCCTGTGCTGAGACTGGATCGGGACCACGACAGAGAGCGTCTGGCCTCAGAAGGCGTCTACCAGGGCTGAGTCAGACGCTGGCGGAGAGGATCCGCTGGTGAGCCGTGGGTGGGGGAGGGGACCGGCTCGTGAGCCGGTCCGGGCGGCTCGATCAGCGTGCGTGCCTGGCCAGCCAGCGATCGAGGGCGTTGGCAAACTCCCGTCGATCACTGTCCGAGTAGCCCTTGGGGCCGCCGGTGTGCTCGCCGCTGGCACGCAGCGTCTCCATGAAGTCGCGCATCTGCACGCGTGCCTTGATGTTGTTGCGATCCAGGGTCTCGCCTCTGTTGGTCATTACCATGGCCCCCTTGTCCAGCGCCTCCAGTGCCAGCGGTAGATCGGCGGTGACCAGCAGGTCACCGGGTGCGATGCGGCTGACGATCTCGTTGTCGGCGGCGTCGAAGCCGTGGCTCACCGCCATGGCCTTGACCCACTTCGAACTGGGCAACGGGATCTGGTGGTTGGCGACGAACCAGGTCTGGGTGGTGGTGCGTTCGGCGGCGCGGACGATGATGTCGCGAGCGACTCTGGGGCAGGCGTCGGCGTCGACCCATAGTTGGGGCATTGGTGTCTCCGGTGCAGAAAAAGGGGGCTCGATCATAAAAGGGCTGGTCAGAGCCACGAGTCGATGGTAGCATGCGCCCTCCTCGCATGTGTTGACCCCACCATCATGACGCAGCGACCTCCGACGCCCAAGCGGCCTCGAGAGTTCAAACAGATGCTGCAACGCGCAAGACGCGTTCGAATTGTGAAGATGGAGCACCCGACGTCGATCCCGACGCCCGCGGTGCAAACGGTCGCCACGATGGCTCCACGCAGTTGCGTGAGCCGATGCCAGGTGCGACCGGCGTCCCCGACTCCGAATGTTGACAACAGACTTGTTGACCTTGCTCTACCACGAGTAGAGCGACGTATTTCTGTTCGCCCCGAATACGGGCGCGTCAGGGACGCCAACCACGTTATTTTGCCGGTAACCCCGGCCTACCAAGGTGTGATTCATGACCTCGACGACTGTCGCTTCACCGTCTTTTGGTGATCTGGCCCTGCTGCCTGCCGTTCTCTCCGCCATCGAGACCCTGGGCTACGAGACTCCCTCGCCCATTCAGGCGCAGACCATTCCAGCCCTGCTGGAAGGCCGCGACATGCTGGGCCAGGCCCAGACCGGCACCGGCAAGACCGCTGCCTTCGCGCTCCCCATCTTGTCTCGTATTGAACTCGATCGGCGTGAGCCCCAGGTGCTGGTGCTGGCGCCGACCCGCGAGCTGGCTCAGCAGGTAGCCGTCTCCTTCAGCAAGTACGGCCAGAACCTCAAGGGTCTGGAAGTCGCCACCCTGTGCGGCGGCCAGGAATACCGTGAGCAGCTCAGCGCGCTGCGTCGTGGCGCCCAGGTAGTGGTCGGTACCCCCGGCCGCGTCATCGATCACCTGGATCGTGGCAGCCTCAAGCTTTCCGGCCTCAACGCTCTGGTGCTGGACGAAGCCGACGAGATGCTGCGCATGGGCTTCATCGACGACGTCAAGCGTGTTGTCGCCGATACCCCCGAGAACGCCCAGCGTGTGTTCTTCTCGGCGACCCTGCCCACCGAGATCGAGCGCATCGTCAATCGCTACCTGGTGGATCCGGTCAAGGTCGCCATCGAGGCGCGTACCACCACCGCCGAGAGCATCGAACAGCGCCTGGTGCGCGTCGATGGTGGCGCCAAGCTGGAAGCGCTGTCGCGCATCCTTGAAGTCGAGCCGGTGGACGCCGCCATCGTGTTCGTGCGCACCCGTGCCGCCTGTACCACTCTGATGGAGCAGCTGTCTGCGCGTGGCGTCAATGTCGCCAGCCTGTCCGGTGATCTGGACCAGAGCCTGCGCGAGCGCACCATCACTCGCCTCAAGCGCGCCAAGGTCGATGTGCTGATCGCCACCGACGTGGCCGCTCGTGGTCTCGACGTGCCGCGCATCACCCACGTCATCAACTATGATCTGCCCCAGGATGCCGAGGCTTACACCCACCGCATCGGCCGTACCGGCCGTGCCGGCCGCAACGGTGTGGCGATCACCTTCGCCGGCTTCCGTGAAGGCCGCAAGGTAGGTTGGCTCGAGCAGGCCACCGGCCAGAAGATGGCGGTCATGGAGCTGCCCGACGAGGCCGCCATTCGTGCCCACCGCGACAACGTCTTCCATCAGCGCGTGATCGCCTCCGTCACCAAGGGTGCCGAAGAGCAGCGTGCTCTGGTCGAGCGTCTGGTCGAGGAAGGCTACGATCCCATCGAGCTGGCCTGTGCCTTCTCCGCCATGGCGCGCGCCGACGAGGCACCCATCGGTCGCCTGCAGGCGCCGCGCAAGGAGCGCAATGACCGCGCCCCGCGTGACGGCAAGCCGCAGCGTCGCCGCGAGAGCCGTGGACCCAGCGAAGGCATGACCCGCTACCGCGTCTCCGTCGGCCACAAGGATGGCGTCAAGCCTGGCCAACTGGTCGGAGCCCTGGCCAACGAAGGTGGTATCGAAGGCGCCCGTATCGGCCGCATCGACATCCGTAACGGCTTCTCCACCGTGGAGCTGCCCAATGGTCTGCCGGCCAGCATCCTGGCCAAGATGGCACGTGCCCGTGTGGCCGGTCGTCCGCTGGAAATCAGCGAAGACCGTGGCGGTGATCGCGCTGAGCGTGGTGGCGAGCGCAGCGGCGAGCGTGCTCCCCGTCGTCGTCGCGATGACGAGGCGCCTGTGCGTCGCCAGTCGCGCGCCTGATCGAGGTGCCAGGGGCCTGAGCCGACAGCTTGTACAAGGCCCCTGTTGATCCGATGACGCATCGGATCACGACAAGGCAAGTTTCGTGAACGGGCCGGTGGATATCCACCGGCCCGTTTGCGTGTGCATGTTTCGCTGGCTTCCTGGGCGTTGGCTCCCGGGGATCGGGCCCGATGTTCATCCCATTCCCTTGCATGTCGACTTTCTCCCCGCCTGACCTACGTCAACCTCTGACCCGATGCTGCCGCTCCTGATGGTCGAAGCACGACATAATGTTGCAAAGTGTAACATCCAGGTGCGGTGACAGGGTCTCTCTTGTCCCGGCCGGGCTGAAGGCATGATTGCAATGGAGAGCGACGGGACATGGAACGGAAAACAGGCAAGGGATAGCTGCTTGGCGTCATGCTTTTTACCCTGGCAGGCAATGGATACGCCGCCACCGGCACCATCACGATATCCGGGAAGGTGCTTGCCACGACCTGTACGGTAAAGGTCAACAATGCGGGAACCGGGGATGGCACTGTGGTGCTTCCCACGGTCAGTGTCAGCGATTTGAAGAGCGGTGAGACGGCGGGTGACACCTCCTTCACCATCGACATGAACTGCTCCGCTGCCGTGGACAATGTGAAGCCGTACTTCGAGCCTACCAATGTCGATGCCGCCACCGGCTATCTGGTGAATACCGCAGGTACCGGCGGCGCCAAGAACGTCGAGATACAACTGCTCGACCATACCAACAAGGTGATCAATCTGATCGCCAATGATGCCACCGCGATGGATCTGGCCGACGACACCACGGCGACTCAACTTCGCTACACCGCGCGCTATTACGCCAGTGGCGCGGACGCCGTCGCGGGGACCGTCAGCACCTCAGCGGTGTATACCCTGAACTACCAATAGATCTCGCAGTCCGCCCGCACTGGCAGAAGTGCGCGGAGGTAGGGCGTCTGGCAAGGCTTCATAAAGGCTACAGAAAGGCATAGGGATCATGCGTGTACGGGAGTCGTGGGGAAGGGGAGTGGCGCTGTTGGCGCTGGTGGCGCTTTGCAGCCTTGTCAGTCGTGTCGATGCCAGTGTGGTGGTTTCGGGCACCCGGGTGATCTACCCCGCCGATGCCAGGAATGTGAGCGTCGCGCTGACCAATGCGGGCGATACGCCCTCGCTGGTGCAGGTGTGGATCGATCGTGGCGACCCGGACTCCACGCCGGAGAGTGTCGAGGTGCCGTTTCTGACGACACCGCCGGTGACACGCATCAATGCCCATGGAGGACAGGCGATTCGGATCGCCTATCTGGGCGAGGTGGCGCCTGTCGATCGCGAGTCTGTCTACTGGTTGAACGTGCTGGAGGTGCCCGCCACCCAGGCGGCGCCGGACCGAAACGTGCTGCAGCTGGCATACCGCACCCGCATCAAGCTGTTCTATCGACCCGTCGGGCTTGCCGCTTCCCCCGAGCAGGCCGCCGAGCAGCTTCACTGGGAGCTTGAGCGGGGGCCAGGCCGCTGGACGCTGGTGGCCCGTAATGAGAGCCCCTACAGTGTGTCGCTTCGTCGGGTCGGGCTAGGCAACGAAGAGCACCAGGTCACGGCTCGTGGCAGCCTGATCCCGGCCCAGAGCTCCCGCCGTTTCGGCATCGAACCGCTGGCAACCTCCCAGGGTTTCTTCGATTGGATCAATGACTACGGGGTGACGCAGCGGCGCCGATTCGAGCTGTGAAACGTCTGTCCGGCACAGCAGCCGGCAAGGTTCGAGGCTTGCGGCGGCACGGAGGCCTGTCTGTGCTCATTGCGCTGGGGCTGTCCCTCGTCACCGACGCCGGTCTGTCCGCCCGGGCCGACGACGGTAGCAGGGTGACCGGCGGTGCGTCCGAGCGCCGGGTCGAGTACGCCTTCAACGCCAAGCTGCTGAAAGGATCACTCCAGGGCATGGACCTGACCCGCTTCGAGCAGGGTATGACGGTCCCCCCTGGTCGCTATGAACTCGACGTTCTGGTCAATGGCCAGGCGTTCGGTCGCGAGACGGTGACGATCGGTGAGGACCCGGAAGGGACGCGTCTGTGTCTGTCGCTTGATGCGATAAAGCGCCTGCCGCTGAAGCCCGCGGCAGGGGGAGGCGACTCAGGCCGCGAGTGCGTCGATCTGGCCGCTCGCTATCCCTACGTCGATAGCTCGACCGACTCGGCGAACATGCGACTTGAACTGAGCGTGCCCCAGGCCTATCTGCGGCATCGCGTCAGGGGAAAGGTGCCGGCCGAGGCGTGGCAGGACGGCATCAATGGCGCCTTTGTTCGCTACAACAGCAATGCCTTCCGTGGCGAGCGCGACGGGCAGGAGTCCCGTGAGGACTATCGACTCGGGATCAACGCCGGGGTGAACCTCGGCGGTTGGCAGCTTCGTCACAATGCCAGTCTCGATGACGCCAGTGGCGAGACCGCCCACTATCATGTCACCAACACCTACCTGCGCCACGACGTGACGCCCTGGCAGGCCGACCTGGTCATCGGCGAGTATCAGACCTCCGGGATGGGATTCGAGTCGATACCCTTCACCGGCGTCCAGCTCGCCAGCGACGATGCCATGCTGCCTCCTTCCCGGCGGGGCTACGCCCCGGTAGTGCGAGGCACCGCTCGCACCAACGCCAGGGTGACGGTCCGTCAGGGGGAGGACGTCATCTACGAGACCAGCGTGACGCCCGGCCCCTTTGCCATCGACGACCTTTACGCCACCAATGTGGCTGACGACCTTGAGGTCACCATTACCGAGGCCGACGGCAGCGAGCGCGCCTTCGTGCTGCCCTATACCTCGGTGGCACAGTTGCTGCGACCCGGCGCCCACCGCTTCCACCTGACCCTGGGGGAGTATCGGGATGACGGCCTCGTCGACCTGCCCCGGTTCGTTCAGGCCGAATACCGACGCGGGGTCAGCAATCGGCTGACGCTATACTCCGGCGCCATCCTGGCCGAGGACTATATGGCGGGGCTTGCCGGTGGCGCCGTGTCGACCCTGTTGGGCGCCTTCGCGCTGGATGCCACCATGACCCGGGCGAATCACCTGGAGGCGCTGAGCGGTGAGCCGGAGAGCCCGCGTGGCGAGAGCTTTCGTGTGAGCTACAACACCCGTTTTGATCCCACCGACACCGAGCTGTCGGTGGTCAACTACCGTTTTTCCAGTCAGCACTATCTGAGCCTTTCGGACGTTGCGCTGCTGCGCGATGACGGCATGACATCCTCACCACGGGACCGCGAGCGCCAACGTCTCGAGGTCAATCTGACCCAGACCCTGGCCGGCGGCACCAGGCTGTTTGCCTCTGGCATCAGCGCCGACTACTGGGATCGCGAGGACGCGACCACCTATCAGGTCGGTGTCAGTCGTGGCTTCTCCTGGGGCACCCTGAGCGCCACCGCAGGCCGTAGCGAGACCGAAGGCGACTACACCAACGAGTTCTACCTCAATCTCAGCGTTCCGCTGGGAGGCCACCTGCAACTGACCTCCAATCTGGCCCATCGGGGCGATCATCGCTCGGGCCAGTTGAACCTCAGCGGCGACAGCGGCGCGCTGAACTATGGTGTCTACGTCAACCACAGCCGTGATGACCGGTCGCACGATTCAAGCTATGGCGGCAACCTGGGGATGGACACCTCCAGGGTACGTCTTGGCCTCAACCTCAGCGCCGGAGATGACTACCGCAGCTACAGCGCCAGCGCCGATGGCACCGCCATTGCCTATGCGGGTGGCCTGGTGCTGACGCGGGATCAAGGCGAGACCATGGCGGTCATCGAGGCGCCGGGCGCCAAGGGCGCGGCGATTTCTCAACATGACCAGGTGTTGCTGGACGGGCGAGGCAAGGGGGCGATCAGCGGACTGACACCTTACCGCTACAACCGGGTGGCGCTGGATCCCTCCGGCATGACCGATGGCGTCGAGCTCAAGGGCAATGCCAGGCGGGTAGCGCCTCGCCGAGGCGCTATCGTCAGGCTGACCTACGACACCCTGGTGGGGGCGCCGACCCTGGTGCGGGTGACCACGCCGGCGCCTTTCGGCGCGCAGTTGATCGACGCCGATGGAGACGTGCTGGCGGTGCTGGGTCAGGGGCGCATGGCAGTGGTCAGGGGAATCGATGCACACCGCGGCTATCAGCTTCGCTGGGGGCCGAGCCCGCGGGAGCGCTGCCGCCTGACACTGGAGCCGCAACGCGAGGCGACGCCGCACCAGGGTGCAGCGCCGCGTATCGCCCAGCGCCAGGCGACCTGCTTGCCTGGAGATATCTCGTCTGGCTAGCTTCGCCGATCGAACAGGGTTAGGGCGAAGGCGTCCAGCAGGCTGCTGGCCTCGGGGGTCTCGACCACAGACCGCTCGAGTGCCTCGACGTCCTCGTCCTGAGCGACAAGAATATCGCGCTGGTGCGCCAGGTAGGCCGCGGTCACCTGGACGGTGAATTCCGGGTGGAACTGCACGCTGTACTGGGCTGGGCCATAGCGCAGGGCCTGGTTGGGGTCATGGTCGTTGGCCGCCAGGACCGTGGCGGTCTCGGGGCGTGACAGGGCGCTCTGGGCGTGGGTCAGCTGGGCGGCGAAAGCATCGGGCAGCGCACCGAACAGCGGGTCCCCGCGACCGGCCTCGGTCAGCGTGAGGGTACGCGTGCCGCATTCCCGCCCCCTGGGGTGGTAGCCGGCGCTGCCGCCGAAGGCTTCGGCCATCAGCTGGTGGCCATAGCACACGCCAAACAGTGGCAGGCCACAGTCGAGCGCCTCCCTCAGCCAGGGTTTGAGCGCTTCGCTCCAGGCTTCCCGGTCGGACACCATGGCGTGGGACCCGGTCACCATCACCCCGTCCTGATCAGAGATTGCCGGCAGCGGTTGGCGGCGAACGTCGATCACCTCGATGACGCCGCCACGACGACGAAAGCCGTCGAGACGTGCGCTGAACAGGTCCTCGAAGTCGCCGTGCTCGGCGACGACATCGGCGAAGCTGTCACCGGTCTTGAAGATGGCAAGGCGAGGCGGCTCAACAGGCCTCGCCGGGCTTGAAGCAGTGTGGGTCACGGTCTTGGCTCGAAAAGGGGAATCCAGGGGCGCTTGCAGGTGTAGATTCAGCCGCGCGTGAGGCGATCACCGAGGGCGACCATGAAGCGGCTGCCGGCGTCGAGCTGTTCGCGCTCGATGTATTCGTCGGGCTGGTGGGCCTGGCTGATGCTGCCGGGGCCGCAGATCACCGTGGGCAGGCCGGCGAGCTGGAACTGACCGGCCTCGGTGGCGTAGGCCACGGCGGCGCCGTCGGGGCTGTCGCCGAGCAGTTCGCGGCACAGGCCCAGCGCCTCGCTGTTGTCACGATCGGCCAGGGCCGGCACGGTGGTGTTGAGCGCCTCTGTGGTGATCGAGGCCTCGGGGGCGCGCTGGCGCATGCGGGCTTCGAGTTCGCGGGCGGTGGCCTCGACCCGGGCCAGCAGCTCCTTGGCGTCATCGGTGGGCAGGTGGCGAATTTCCCATTCGAAGCTGCAGCGCCTGGCCATGATGTTGATGGCCGTGCCGCCCTCGATCTTGCCCACGTGCAGGCTCGAGTGGATCACGCTGAAGGCCTCGTCGACTCGACCCTCTTCCTTGAGCTCCGCCATGACGTCCTCGATGCGGGTGACCAGGCGGGCGGCGACGTGGATCGCCGAGACCCCTTGATACACCTGGCTCGAGTGGGCTTCGCGTCCGATCACCGTGGTACGGAAGTTGCTGGCCCCCTTGTGGGCCACCACCGGCTCCATCAGGGTCGGCTCGCCGACCACCACGGCGGCAGGGCGGGGGTGTTCGGCCATCAGCGTCTCGATCATGCGCGGGGCGCCGACGCAGCCGATTTCCTCGTCGTAGGACAGCGCCAGCCAGATCGGCACCTCAAGCTCCAGTTCGCTCCAGCGCGGTACCTCGGCCAGGGCGCAGGCGATGAAGCCCTTCATGTCACAGGTGCCGCGACCGTACAGGCGCCCGGCATTGTCGCCCTCGCCGGCGGTCAGGGTGAAGGGATCGCTGGTCCATGGCTGTCCCACCACCGGCACCACGTCGGTATGGCCCGAGAGCACCACACCGCCCTTGACCGCCGGGCCGATGCGCGCCAGCAGGTTGGCCCTGGAACCGTCGTCGCTCTCGACCCGCCAGTGATCGACGCCGTAGCGGTCGAGCCACTCTTCGACGAAGGCGATCAATTCCAGGTTGGAATCCCGAGACACGGTGGCAAAGCCCACCAGAGTCTTGAGCAGGTCGTGTGCGGTCATGAAGGCTCCGTCGACTGAGGTCACAAGGAGCGTCAATGTACCATGGCCAGGCGACGCGCCCCAGCGTATCGCCCCGGGTTACCGCCCGAGCACGCTGCTCTCCCGGATCGCCCAAGACTGGTCCGCCCGGCAGCGACGTGCGGGGCGGATGGGACTCAGTCGGACAGCGCGACCCGACTCTCGCCATTGCCGGCGGGGTGCACCTGGATCTGCACCGGAATGCGCTCATGCATCTCCTGGACGTGGGAGATGACCCCGACCCGTCGGCCCTGGGCCTGGAGACCGTCGAGGGCGTCCATCGCCAGCGCCAGCGACTGGGGGTCGAGGCTGCCGAAGCCTTCGTCGATGAACAGCGACTCGATGGCCAGCTCCCCCGAGGCCAGCGAGGCGAGCCCGAGCGCCATGGCCAGTGACACCAGAAAGGTCTCGCCGCCGGATAGCGAGTGCACCGAGCGACGCTCGTCGGCGACGTCCTGATCGATCACCAGGAGCCCCAGCGGGCTGCCCCCTCTCACCAGACGGTAGCGCCGGCTGAGGCCCGCCAGGTGGACATTGGCCTCGTCGATCAGGCGCTCCAGGTTCCAGGCCTGGGCGATGCGCCGAAAGGTCTTGCCGTCGGCGGCGCCGATCAACTCGGCGATGCGGCCCCAGCGATGATGCTCGGCCCTGGCCCTTTCCAGGGCCTCGAGGCCGTCACGTTGGCGCTGCCGGCGTCGATCATCGTCGCGCACGGCGTGCAGAGCGCCATCGCGGCGTTGCTGGGCGGCCTCCAGCCGCGGCCGGTTGGCCTCACGTCTGGCGTCGAGGTCGGCCTGGCGTGCATCCAGCTGGCGTTGGGTGGCCTCGTCGAGCAGTGTCTGCGGGTCCTGCTCCGGCAGATGGCGGGCCCGCCAGGCGCGCCAGCCCTGGCGACGCTCGTCGCGACTAGTACGGGCGGTATGGCAGGCCTCGCGGGCGCTGTCCAGTCGGGCGCGCAGGGCCTTGAGCGCATCATCGGCCTGGTCGAGCAGCCGCTCCAGGTCGCCATCGGTGATGTCCGGGTGCTCGTTGCGCCAGCGTTCCAGCTCGGCGTCCAGGCGGGTCTTTTCGTCCTCCAGCACCGAGAGCGCCTTGCCCTCGTGCTCGATCCGCTGGGTCAGGCTCAGCACCTGACGCTGGGCCTGGTCATGGGTCTGGCGGGCCTGCTCATGGTCCTGACGTGCCTGGCGGACCTGAGCTTCGAGACGCTCGAGCCAGGCATCCGCCGAGCGGTCATCGCCGAGCGCCTCGGCCAGACGTCGTCTGTGCTCGTCGATGCTGCGGGTCAGTTCGGGACGCTGATCGTCGAGTCGCTTGAGTTCCTCGTCGAAGTTGGCAGCGCGCAAGGCAAGCGCCTGACGCTCTCGCTCGTCGTCTTCGATGGCCTCTGCCAGCGGGGCAAGCTGGCGCTCGGCGTCGTCCAGTGCCTGGAGGCGCTCGCGAGCCTGTTGCTGGCGCTGGCGGGCCTTTTCGCTGTGCTCGGTGAGCCAGGCTTGGCGGGCCTCAGCGTCGAGGGCGCGCCACTGCTCGGCGAGCGCCGGGTCGTCGAGCCCGGCCTGGGCTTCTTCGAGACCGGCCTGGGCCTCGTTCCTTCGAGGTTCAAGCGCGAGCAGGCTGGTCTCGGCCTGTTCGACGCTGGCCTTCAGCGCCTGAAAGCGCCCGAACAGGACGTCACGCTGCTCGCGCAGCTCGCCGAGTCGGCTTTCGGACTCGGCAAGCTGATCATCCTCCAGTGCGATCTGGGCGGCGAGCTGGGTGGCCTCCGGGGTGGCGGGGGGCGAGTCTCGCCAGGGGTGCTCGTGACTGCCGCACACCGGACAGGCGGTGTCCGGTTCCAGGGTGGCGCGCATGTCGGCGACGCTGTCGCTTCGGGTGGCGCGGGCGCGCTGGATAAAGCGCGTGAGCTGCTCGTGCTCCGCCGAGGCGTGGTCCAGGCGCGCCCGCGCCTGCTTGCCTTGGTCCAGCAGTTCGTCGCGCTGTGCGCTGTCGCGGCGGCGCTCGGCGTCGAGCCGGCGCTGTTGCTCATCGAGCTGGCGCAGCAGACGCCAGCGCTGCTCCAGTTCGGACAGCGCCAGCAGACGATGGCCGGCGTCCTCGAGGTGCTGCTGGGCCTCGGCCCTGGCCGTTGCGACCTGCTGATGCTGGCCAAGATGGCGTGACAGGGTGCGGGTGGCGGCGTCGCGCTGCTCCAGTTCGGACAGCGCCAGCAGACGATGGCCGGCGTCCTCGAGGTGCTGCTGGGCCTCGGCCCTGGCCGTTGCGACCTGCTGATGCTGGCCAAGATGGCGTGACAGGGTGCGGGTGGCGGCGTCGCGCTGCTCCAGATGGCGGCGATGGCGCTCTGCCAGGGCTCGCTGCTGCCCGTCGAGATCCTCGCGCTGGCGCTTGCGCTTCTGGTGTTCGTCCTCCAGCTGTCGATGCTGTTGCTCGCGGCCCTTGAGTTCGCTGGCAATTTCACGGGCCTGGGCGATGGCGGGCCGGGCCTGCTCGAGCGCCTGCTCGCTGTCCTCCAGGGTCTGGCGGCGACGGCTGGTTTGCTGGTGCTGTTGTTCCAGGGCGGTGCGTGCCTGGGCCAGGGCTGACGTGGCTTGTTCGAGCTGCTGGCGCTGGTCCGGCAACTGTCGAGAAAGGCTACGCTGGCGCAGCAACTGGGGGCGCCAGGGTGCGACGCGCTCGAGCATCTCGCACTCACGGCGCTGCTCGCTCAGTGCCTCCCATCGGGCCTCTGCCTCGACCAGGCTGGCGTCGGCTTGTTCGCAGCGCTGGCGCCACTGGGCGTCCTGGGCGAGCCACTGGGCCTCTTCGTCCAGCGCCTTCATCTGCCGCTGGCAGGTGTCCAGCTCGCCTTCGGCCTCGGCGAGTTCCTGCTCCATGGCCTGGCGTGCGGTGTCGTCGCTGGGCGCGTCCTCGGCGAGCAGCGCCTGCTGGCGGGCCACCGCGTCGCGGGCCTCCTTGGCCCGGGCGTAGCTTTCGACCGAGATGCGCGAGTATTCCTGGGTATTGGTGAGCTTCTCGAGCAGGTCCGAGCGGGCGTTGTCGTCGGCCTTGAGAAAGGCCGCGAACTCGCTCTGGGCCAGCAGCACGGCGCGGGTGAACTGCTCGAACGATAGCCCCAGGCGCTCGGGGATCAGCTCGGCGAATTCGCGCTTCTGGGCGGTCAACAGGCGTTCGTCGTCCAGGTCGGTCAACGATTGCTCCACCGCCTGCAGCTTGCCGTCGGCCTTGTCCCGGGCGCGCCGCACGGCCCATCGCGCGCGGTAACGGCGAGCGTCGCGGCCGATGAAGTCGACCTCGGCGTAGCCGCTGGCGGCGCCGCGCCTCAGCAGGCTGCGGGGGTCGGCGGTGGCGATCCGCGAGCCGTCCAGGTCCTCCAGATGGGAGTCGCGCCCCGGGGCGTGGCGAAGCCTGGGCGTATTGCCGAACAGCGCCAGACACAGGGCGTCGAGCAGGGTGCTCTTGCCGGCGCCGGTGGGGCCGGTGATGGCGAACAGGCCGGCATCGGCCAGTGGCGCCGCGGTAAAGTCCAGCTCGACTGGACCGGGCAGGGAGGCCAGTTGGGACAGGCGCAGGGCGAGAATCTTCATGGCTGCGTGCTCCCTTCGGCGGCGCCCTGGTCTTGTCCATCCGCGCTCTGGTCTTCGGCATCCGCGTCCTGGACGCGCTGGCACAACCAGTCGAAGTCGGCGATCACGCTGTCGTCCGGCGCCTCGCCCCAGCGCTCTTTCCAGGTGCGCGAAAACAGCTCACGGGGTCCGATGTCCTCGAGGCGCTCGCCACGTCCGGGTGCCTGTGACTCAGTGACCGGCAGCTCGCGCTTCAGTCGCAGCAGGCGTACCGCCCGGTCGCCCAGCGCCTGCTCGATGCGCGAGCGCAACTCCGGCATCGGGGCGTCCAGGCGCACGTTGATCTCGAGCCAGTCCCAGCGCTCGACCGGGCCGGCCCCGTCGCGGGCCGGCAGCGCCTCGATCGCGCCCAGGATCTCTTCCAGCGGGGCAGGGCCGAGGCGACGCATGGCCACCGCCCGCGGCACGCTGATGGGCTCGACATGGGCAAGGGCGCCATCGGCGAAGTCCGCCATCAGCACCTGATGGGGGTAGTCGACCTCGCTGAAGTCCAGCGGCAGCGGGCTGCCGCTGTAGCGTATGCGTTCGTCGCCGACCCGCTGGGCGCGGTGCAGGTGCCCCAGGGCGACGTAGTCGATGTCGTCGGGAAACAGCGAGGCCGACAGCGATTCCTCGCCGCCGATGACGATAGGGCGTTCGCTGGCCTCGGAGACGGTGGCGCCACGCAGGTGGGCGTGGCTCATGGCGATCAGCGCCTGGCCAGGCTCGCGCTTTTCCCGGGCCGCCGCGATCAGTTCGCGATGGACCCGCTCGACGCTGGCCACATAGTCGTCGCCGGCGTTCGTCTCTCCTCCTGCTGCGCCCGCCGCTTGTCTGCTCTGCCGGCCACGACCGGTGATCTCCGCTGGACGCAGGAAGGGCAGCGCCAGGCACCAGGCGCGGACCTCACCCTGGGCATCGCTCAAGGGCACCAGCAGGCGATCGCTGTCCAGCGCGCCGTCATCGACGAAGCGCACCCGGCCAAGGGCATGGGTGCGCAGGTGCTGCATCAGCGGGGCGGGCAGCTCGATGCGGCTGCCGCTGTCGTGATTGCCGGCGATCAGCGCAATGGTCAGGTCAGGGCAGCGCTGGTGGACCCTGACGATAAAGTCATAGAGCAGCTCCTGGGCGCGCAGCGACGGATTGACCACATCGAAGACGTCGCCGGCGACCAGCAGCGCGTCCACCTGGCGTTCGGCGAGGATGTCGACCAGCCAGTCGAGGAAGGCGCGATGTTCCTCGTGACGTTCCTGGCCGTGAAAGCTCTGGCCCAGATGCCAGTCTGCGGTGTGGATGATCCTCATCCGTCCTCCCTGATGGAGCGCCAGGCCCTGCGGCCGGCAGCTTGTTGATCCCCGTGACTGGCGCGTAGTCTACCGCGAGCGGGTGGTGTCTTCAGCCACCGCAGGTCATCAACAGGGAGGTGACATGACCCAGCACCCCAGGACACGAGAGACTGCGCTGCACGACTGGGACCTGGCACCGAAGGAGGCCATCGCCTTGCAGCGTACCCTGGCAGGACGCCTGATACGCGAGGACGCCCTCGGTGAAGTGGAACACATTGCCGGAGTGGATATCGGCTTCGAAGATGGAGGCGACACCACCCGCGCCGCGGTGGTGGTGCTGTCCTGGCCGGGGCTTGCGCCGATCGAGCAGGTGGTGGCGCGTCAGCCGACGCGCATGCCCTACGTGCCGGGGCTCCTGTCCTTTCGTGAGATACCGGCGGCCCTGGCGGCCTTCGAACGACTCGACAGCCGCGTGGATCTGGTCATGGTGGATGGCCACGGCATCGCCCATCCCCGGCGCCTCGGGGTGGCGGCGCACCTTGGACTGTGGCTGGATCTGCCCACCCTGGGCGTGGCCAAGAAACGCCTGACCGGGCGCCATGGCGAGGTCCCCGAGGGGCGTGCGGAAAGTACCGACCTGATGGACGGCGACGAGCGCATCGGGGTCGTGCTACGCTCGCGCGCCGGCGTCAAGCCGGTGTTCGTGTCGCCGGGCCACCGGCTGTCGGTGGATTCGGCCAGGGCCTGGGCGGTGGCCTGCCTCGGCCGCTACAAGTTGCCCGAACCCACAAGGCTGGCCGACAGGCTGGCGTCACGGCGCTGAGCCGGCCTTCACTCAAGCATCCGAGAACTCGCCATGTCCGACACAGAGGTATCACCCGGCGTTGCGGCCACCGCAGCCTGGGTCGAGGAATTCGTGGTTGGCCTCAACGTCTGCCCCTTCGCCGGGCGTGAGGTCACACGCGGATCGATTCGCTATATCGAGGTCGACGGGCGCAGGCTCGAGGACGCCCTGGTGGCGCTGCTGGAGGCCTGCCACCACCTCGAGACGACACCCGAGGTGGAGACCAGTCTGCTGGTGTTCACCCGAGGGCTTGCCGACTTCGACGACTATCTCGACGCCCTGGCCATGGCCGAGGCATTGCTCGCCGACCGTGGCTACGAGGGCGTCTTCCAGCTGGCGAGCTTCCACCCTGACTATGTCTTCGACGGCGTGGATGATGATGATCCGGCCAACTTCACCAATCGTTCTCCCTGGCCGGTCTGGCATCTGCTGCGTGAAGAGGGTCTGGAAAGGGCGCTGGCCCACTATCCCGACCCCGAGGCTATCCCCGAGCGCAATATCGAAAGGTTGAGGGAGATCGGCAGCGACAGTCTGGCCGAGCGGCTGGCGGAATTGAAAGCGCGCTTTCGCTGAGCCGAAGGCGCACTCAGCTCTCTCATCAGGTTGGACCCACCTAGACGATATCCAGCGGCACCTTACGCTGTGGCGCCGGATACAGGGCGTCGAGTCGCGCAAGTGTTGCCTCGTCCAGGGTTACCTCCAGCGCCCTGGCGTTGTCGTCGACGTGCTCGGGGGAGGCGGCCTTGGGAATCGCGATGACCTCGTGCTGGCCCTCGACCGGTCGGATGGCCCAGGCCAGCAGCAGTTGCGCCGGGGTCAGGCCGAGGTCCGCGGCGAGCTCACCAAGTTGCGGGTCGGCCAGGGGATCTGCGCCGACGGCGCCGGCCTGGGCCAGCGGACAGTAAGCCATCAGCGGCATCCGTTGCCGGCGTTGCCATGGCCTCAGGGCAATCTCGATTCCCCGCGACGCCAGATGGTAGAGGACCTGGTTGACCGCGCAGTCGCCGCCACCGGGCAGGCGAGCCAGCGTCTGCATATCGTCCACGTCGAAGTTCGACACACCGAAGCGACGAATCTTGCCGGCAGCGACCAGGCGATCGAAGGCCTCCAGCGTTTCGTCCAGTGGGATGCTCCCCGGCCAGTGCAGCAGGTACAGATCCAGGTAATCGGTGCCCAGGCGCTCAAGACTCGCTTCGCAGGCGGCGATGGCGCTGTCGCGACCGGCGTTCCAGGGGTAGACCTTGGAGACCACAAACGCCTGGTCGCGGCGACCCTGGATGGCCTCGCCGACCAGGCGTTCGGCGGCACCGTCGCCGTACATTTCGGCGCTGTCGATCAGCCGCAGACCTCGCTCCAGCCCACGTTGCAGGGCGGCGATTTCCTGTCGCCGGGGCGCACGCCCTTCACCCATGTACCAGGTGCCCTGGCCCAGGGCAGGCAGGGCCTCGGCGGTGCTTCCGGTTTCCAGCAGAACCTTGGCAGTCGTCATGTCGCACACCTTTGCGGAATAGTTTTCCAGAGATGCGATCGACTATCGCAGCCATGACCGTCGGCGCGCAAGACGAGGCTGGACAGACCTCGGTACAAGATGCATGGTGAAGTCATCAGTTGTCCCGCCAGGGATGATTGGCCCCGCAGGTACCGCCCATCGATGGGAGGTGGCGGGGCGAGCGCCTCAGGAAGAGGCGCCACCGTAGTGTGTTTACCAGCCCGTGTATCTCAACTGGAAGGAGTCGTCATGAGTATCACCAACACCGCATCCGCGCAGTGGAAGGGCAGTCTCAAGCAGGGCAAGGGCGTTGTGTCCACCAACAGCGACGCGCTCAGCGATGTTCCCTATGACTTCAAGCAGCGCTTCGAAGGCCAGGCCGGGACCAATCCGGAAGAGCTGATCGGTGCGGCCCACGCCAGCTGCTATTCCATGGCACTGTCGATGATTCTGGGCGAGTCCGACCTTGAAGCCGACAGCATCGACACCAGCGCCGAGGTGACCCTCGATGAGGTCGACGGTGGCTTCGCCGTGACCAAGGTGCATCTGACCACTCGCGCCAGCATCCCCGGCGCCGACGAGTCGGTGTTCCAGGAGGCCGCCGAGAAGGCCAAGGCCGGCTGCCCGATCTCCAAGCTGTTGAACGCCGAGATCAGCCTGGACGCCAAGCTGGCCTGATCCGGCCGGGTCGCGTCAGCGACGTCGTTGCCACGATGTTGTTGCCACATGGAAAAGCCCGCCGATTGGCGGGCTTTTTCGCGCAGCTGCATTGACCCTCGAAGGCTCGTGCTCAGGAGGCGCTTTGCGTGGGACGTTCGGCGCGGGGTTCCGGTGGCACCTGGCGCTCGGCGTGGGGCTTTCTCGCCGCGTCGACCAGAGCGCGGATGAGTCGTTGCTGGGGGCGATTGAAGATCAGGAATTCCGGGTGCCACTGAACCCCCAGCAGGAAGTCGTGCTCACGGGACTCGATCCCCTGAACCAGGCCGTCCCGGTCACGTGCCACGATATCGACACCGCGACCGGTGTGTTCCACCGCCTGGTGATGAAGGCTGTTGATGCGACACCAGCTGACCCGCAGCAGCTGATGTAGTCGGCTACCCTCGACGATGTCAACGGTCTTGCGTGGCAGCACGGTGCGCCGGCGCTTGAGCCCTTCGTGGGTGGTGTAGATGTCGCTGTCCAGGGTGCCACCCAGGTGGACGTTGATCAGTTGCGAGCCGCGGCAGATACCGAGTACCGGTGTATTGCGCGGGATCTCGCGGGCCAGCAGCTCGAGTTCCAGTTCGTCACGTTCTGGATCGACGCGCACGTCGAGCTGCATCTCGCCGCCGTACAGATGCGCCTGGATGTCATCACCTCCGCCGACGATCAGGCCATCGAGCCGGTCCGGTCGTGGCCGCGACGGCGATAGCCTGAGCGGTTTGCCTCCATGGCGCCACACCGCGAACCAGTCGAAGCACCAGGCCAGCAGGCTCTTGTGGTCGGAGGTGGAAATACCGATCACCGGGCGTTCAGCCATCCTTGGAGTCTCCCTTGAGCTTGTGCTTTATCTTTTGCCACAGCGAGCTGTCGAGGTGACGGGCTCGATACTCCGCCATACGCTCATGCAAGGTCTCGGGCGCGCAGGCCAGGCGTTCTACCTCGAGCCAGCGGTTCCATTCGGTCACCGCGCCCCAGTCGGCTTCGGAAAGCTGAGCGTTGGGCAGACGGTAGTGAAAGGTGGGTCGCGGCTGGACAAGTTCCTTGCGAAACAGCTCGTGGGGATGGTCGGGCCTCAGGTGGGCGAACAACGGCAGCATGTCCAGATCGCGGTTGCGAGTGTCGTTGTCGGCCAGATAGTCATCGATCAACTGGTCGATATCGGGAGCATAGTCCTCGTCGAACAGCTTGAGGCAGTAGCGTTTGTGGAAGGGATTGGCGTGGGGCAGCACCTCCCGGGTGATATCGACCCGGATCTGTTCGCGCAGCCAGTCGGCGGACAGCAGGTAGGCGCGCAGATAGCGCAGGATGTCCTCGGCCTCGAGACTCGGGAGCTCCGGATTCAGATGCAGACCGAAACCGTACATCAGGCTGGCCTCGGTGCCCTTGGCGCCGTGCTCGCGCAGTCCGTCGAACAGCGCGTCGAGCTTGTCGAGCTCATCCCAGGGGACCGGGGGGCAGACGATCTCCGTCGGCACCAGTCCGGTGACCATGTCGCCAAGCAGCTCGCGAGAGCGACGGTCGAGGTCGCGGCGCATGCGATCCCAGTCGTCGCCGGGTGTCTTGGCCGCGTCCTCGGGTGATTCGGGGTGGACGTACTGAGAGTCCAGTTCGATCTTGAAGTCGCCCCACTGGGTGTCGCTGACCTTCATCCGGTGGGCGCTCTGGACCTCGATACGACCGTCGAACAGGGACTGGACCATCTCTGCGGTGGCCATGGGGTCCAGGCCGGCGAACTCGATTTCCACTCCCACCTTGCGGATGTCTCCGTCGGCGGTGGTGGGCTCGGGTGGCGCTTGAGCTTTCATGGCGGCATCCTGATAAGGCATTAGTGGGACGTTACTTCGCAGACTACCATAGGCGGTCACTTTTCATCGGCGGCGGCGCCGAGTCCTCACCGGCAGGGAGCACGAATGTTGCTGCATAGAAGTAAAATAGTTCACATATTTCAATGGTTTGTGCTTCTCTTTCTCATTGGGGCATGTATTTTGCCCGTTCAGGCGTCGGCCCAGGGCCTGGCGCTGGAGGCCCTGGCCGGGGGCGGTGAACAGGCCCCACAGGAAGCCTCCTCCGAAGAGCTGCAGCGATCCCTGGATACCCTGATCCAGACGCTGGAAAGCGACCAGAGCCGTCAGGAGTTGCTCGATAGCCTCAGGTCACTGCGCGACGCGGGCCAGGCCGCAGCGGAAACCGGCACCAGTTCCCAGGGACTGCTGGGGGCGCTTGCCGATACCTTCACCGAGCTTGGCGAGCAGGCCGAAGGGGCCGGTTCGCCCATGGCCCAGTGGCGCGCCAAGCTGGCGGAGGGCTGGCGCGATATCAATGGCCTGATCGCCGACACCAGCCATAGCGAGCTGGCCCAGTTCGCCGTGGAGTTCAGCATCCTGCTGACGATCTGGGGTGGCATGGTGATCATCCTGGTGGCGCTGGGGCGTTTGATCGGGTCCCGCCGGGGCTGGCCGATGGACCTGCCGAGAGAGCCCAAGGCGTGGCTGCTGGCGGCTCACTTTCTGCGCCGCATGCTGCCCTGGGCGCTGGCCTTTCTGGCGGTGCTGGGGGTGTCACAGCTGGTGCCCGGCAGCGCCGGGCGCACCGTCGTATCGGTGATCGCCTACGCCGCACTGTGCGGGCGCATCCTGTCGGTGGTGGTCGAGATCGTCATCTCGGTGTTCACCCGCGGGCATCGCTATACCGCGGTCAAGCTGCTGCAGCAGCGGGCTCTGCGTCCGCTGTTCGTCATCGGCGCACTGATCGCCCTCGGCGACGCCTTCAAGACCGAACGTCTGGTGGACCTGCTGGGGGTCGACCTGTCCTCGCTAGCCTCGGTGCTGGCCAATATCCTGGCCGCGGTGCTGACCTTCCGCTTCATCGTTCGCTTCAAGCGGCCGATCAAGCATCTGATTCGCAACCGCACCTACACCATCCGCAGCGATTGCTCGAGTCCCACCGAGGTCACTCGGGTGATCGGTCGGCTGTGGCATATTCCCGCGTTGCTGCTGGTGGGGGCCTCGCTGGTGGCGATCTTCGTCACCGGAGGCGATGTCGGTACCGCACTGGCCCGTTCGATCATCAACGCCGCCCTGCTGGTGCTGACGCTGGTGGTCACCGCGCTGCTGCGCCGCCAGAACGAGCGTCATGACCACAGCCGGGGTCGCCACCGCCACCACAGCGAGTATCGCCGCCGGCTCGAACGTTTCGCCTATACCCTGGGGCATGTGCTTGCCTGGCTGGTGTTCGCCGAGCTGTCGCTGCAGGTGTGGGGCGGCTCGCTGGTGGGCATCGGCCGCGAAGGGGTGGCCAGCGTGCGCATCGGCCAGGCGATCCTGGCGATCGCCTTTACCGTATTGCTGGCCTGGCTGGTGTGGATCTTCGCCGATACCGCCATCCAGCGGGCGCTGACCTCCTCGGCGCGCTCGCGCGGGCGTCGGGTCAACCAGGCGCGGGCCCAGACCATCACCCCGATGATTCGCAACGTGATCTTCGCAGCCATCGTGATCATCGCCTCCATCGTCGGCCTGGCCAATCTGGGGGTCAACGTGACGCCGCTGCTGGCCGGTGCCGGGGTGATCGGTCTGGCCATCGGCTTCGGCGCCCAGACCCTGGTGCAGGACCTGATCACCGGCATCTTCATCCTGATCGAGGACTCCCTGGCGGTGGACGACTTCGTTCAGATCAATGGCCACATGGGCACGGTGGAAGGGTTGACGCTCAGGACCGTACGCCTGCGTGACCTGGACGGCATCGTGCATATCCTGACCTTCTCGCGTATCGACTCCATTCATAACATGTCGCGGCAGTTCGGCGTGGCGCTGATGAAGATCCGCATTCCCTTCGACATGAAGATCGACGACGCCACCACCCTGATGCAGGAGACCGCCCGGGATCTGCGCCAGGATCCGATCATGCGCCACCACATCTGGTCACCGCTGGAAATGCAGGGTATCGATCGTTTCGAGGATGGCTGCGCGATCCTGCGGATGCGCTTTCGCACCTCGCCGGAAATGCAGTGGGACGTGGCCCGTGCCTTCAACATGCTGCTCAAGCAGCGCATGGAGGAGATGGGCGTCGAACTGGGCGCGCCGCGCCTCAGCGTCAGCATGGAAGGCCGTGGCGGCGGGCGTCTCGATGGTACCACCAGCGAGGGCGAGGCCGACCACCAGGGGCGCGATGCCAGCGGGCGCGCCCGAGGCCAGGCCGGGGTGGCAGACCCCCATCATCAAACCAGTGCTACCGGCGCCTCGCCCGATCCGGGGACCTGACGGCGTTGTGCTGTACCCCGCATACATTGCACTGAGGTGAGAAAAGTCGGGAAAGGCTGTCAGGAACTCGTGAGTGTCGACACCAAGTTAGCAAGTCGGGCGGCGGCAAGGTCTGGTACCAAGGCTCAGCGCCAAGGTTGAACCTCCGGAACGCGCCGTCGCCTGCACCAACTGTTTCGGGTGTCGTCGACTCTTGAAGGGAGTGACGTCACCGACCACATCGTCAACGAGCGGTATCACCCACGAGGGAGTCGTCACCATGACCGTTGCCAAGGATCTCGCGCTTTACCATTTCGCCCACTGCCCGTTCTGCGCCTTTGTGCGCCGTGAACTCGACAAGCTCGGCGTCGAGGTGGATATCCGCGACGCGGGCGCCAACCCGGCGCACCGCAAGGCACTGAAGGAAGGCGGCGGCAAGATTCAGGTGCCGTGCCTGCTGATCACCAATGAAGACGGCAGCGAGACCTGGATGTACGAATCCATGGACATCGTCGCCTACCTGAAGAAGCGCTTCAGCAAGGGAAAGGTGGCCTGAAGCAAAGCGTCTGACGTCGTGGGGCTCATGAACCCAAAGCGGCCTGAAGCAAGCGCGGCCACCACTTGGGACAAACGAGCCTTCGAATCGCGTGGCGTCACCGCCAGTCTCGCCACGCGAAAGACACTACAGCACGTCTGATGGAACCGATCTCAGGCAAGTCCAGCAAGCCTTGTGGCCACCAGTGGTGGCCTTTTTTGCGTCCGGCTGGCTGCGGCAGCTGCAGTCAATCGACTCCGTTTTCCAATCTCACATCGTCGGGGGGCGAGTCATCGGCGGGTGACACCAGGTGGATGATATTGCAGGGGCTGGTGATCCAGAACGAGTTGAATTCTTTCGGCAGCTGCTCGATCTCGTCGCAGCGCTGACAGCCACGCTGTTCGAGGTAGCTCGAGGCGGCCTGGATGTCGCTGGCCAAGATCTGAAGCCAGATCTCCGCCTGGCTCAAGTGCGGCTCGCGATCCAGCCACAGTATCTTGTCGCCGAAGGCAAAGCGCGGCGTCTCCCGGACACCGGGTGGCGTCAATTCCTCGAACTTCAGGATCTCGCGGTAGAAGGCAACGGTCGCCTCGTACTCGTGGGCCGGAATCTTCATGGCGATATTTTCGCCGGGAGAGAAGTCTGTGGTCATGGACCGTTACCTTGTTGTTTGAATTGAGGCGGGTACTTGGACGCAGGAGTTTGCGCCGTGATGGCCGCCACCCCGATGACCTGCACAGGGTGATGCAGCGCGGGTGACCCTCGTCCTGCCTCGCGGCCAAAGCGAACGTCACGTCTCGAGCGATTGTGGTGAGCCGGGCGGGGTCGCGCTGAACAGTATTGAGCATAGGCCGAATTGGCTCGGGCCGGTGCTGCCCGCTGGCGGTGACGCGTTCCGCTGTGTGGTGGCGAGTCGGCGAAAGTGCCCCCTTGCCGAGTTTGGGTCATATTGATGTTGGTAAAACTTCGATCTGATGTATGCTGAAGCGTACAGGTGGGAATGTTGCTGGCGCCGTGCCAGCGAGTGAGCGCCGGGAGAACGCGATGGAGCTTCTCGAAAAGGACCGTGCAGCGGGTGGCGGGGTGATGGCGCAGATCGACCTGCCCCGCGAGGTGTACACCGATTCAGCCGCTTTTATCAGAACCGTCAGGCAAGGGCTGCCGGGAAGCGTGCTCAAACAGGCGATCGATGCACTGTCGGCCGACCGCGATCTCTTTGTACGACTGCTGGAGACGGACTCCGGCAATCTGCATCGCTTCTACAAGCGCAAGGCGCTGGGGCGTGCGCAAAGCGAAGAAGTGCTCGACACGCTGAAGTTGTTTGTCGAGGTAGGTGAGGTGTTCGCTGACGAAGCGGTCGGTCATCAATGGCTGCACGCCGAGGTACCCGCACTCGCCGGCTCGCGCCCGATCGAACTCCTGGATACCTTTGCTGGCCGTGAACTGGTACGACAGGTGCTGCGCAAGATCAGTCACGGCGACTTCAGTTGATGAGGCTGTACCGTATCGCCCCTGAGCGTTTTCTGGCCAACCTGTCCGGGCGCGGTGCCAGCTATCACGATGGGGCGCGCTGGAATGACCCCGGCCATCCGGTGCTGTATTTCGGTACCAGTGCCTCCGTCGCCATGCTGGAAATGGGTAACTATATTCCAGACCCGCGCTTGGTCCCGAAGGATTTTCGCCTGGGCATCTATGACGTACAAAGCAGCGCCGTCGAGAAGGTCGGAGTCGATGAATTGCCTGATGGCTGGGACCTGTTTCCCCCTCCTGAACACACGCGGCGACTCGGTACAGCGTTCCTGTCGGCGGCCCGCAACTTGATACTGCTGGTGCCAAGTACCGCTGCTGCGGGCATTGATCAGGTGGCGATGGTGAATCCGCTGCACCCGGACATAGATAAAGTCTCGCTCATCGACATCCGGGCACGGATCTACAATCCGAGATTGTTTCAGGGCATCCAGTAGGGCTCCGGTTGCCGAGTCAGTTCGTTTGGCGCTCCGGCAGGTCTGCCAGGCAAATCGAGCCGATTCGGCAACGTCAGAGCGGACAACTCCGAGGTAGTGAATTCGCTCGCCTAGCTGGCGAAGGCGGAGTCCTTGCCCAGGTTTTCCGGCCCGAAGGAGTCCGGCAGCAGCTCGTCCATGGTGTAGCGCTTGAGCAGTTGGCCGTCCGCGTCCACCACCCGGATCAGGGTGTCGGGGGAGGAGAACTCGCGCAGGCGCTGACGGCAGTCACCGCAGGGGGTGCACAGATGCTCGCCGGGACCGATGACGTAGACCTCCTTCAGCCGGGTCTCGCCGCTGGTGACCATGGCGGCGATGGCCGAGGCCTCGGCGCACAGCCCCTTGTAGTGGGCGACCTCGACGTTGGCGCCGACGTAGCGGGTTCCCGAGTCACTGATCAGCAGGGCGCCTACAGGATGGCTGGAGTAGGGCACGTAGGCGCGGCCGCGTACCTCGATCAGCGCCTTGACGATATCGGCGTCGACGGTCTCTGGCGTCCTTGGATCGCTCATCGGGTAGTCTCCTGGCGGCTGGTTTGCTGGCGGTCGTCCTCGAGCACGGCCTCGAGGGCGATGGTCATCATCTCGTCGAAGCTGGTGGCGCGCTCGTCGCTGGAGAGGCTGTCGCCGTTGACGATATGGTCCGATACCGTGCAGATGGTCAGGGCGCGGGCGCCGAATTCGGCGGCGACGCCGTAGAGCCCGGCGGCCTCCATCTCGACGCCGACGATGTCGAACTTGCGCAGGCAGTCGATTAGCGCCGGGTCCGGGTGATAGAACAGGTCGGCAGAGAAGATGTTGCCGACCTTGACCGGGGTGCCCTGAGCGCCGGCAGCGTCCACGGCGGCGCGGGTCAGGTCGAAATCGGCGATGGCGGCGAAGTCGAGGCCGCGAAAGCGCGAGCGGTTGACGCCCGAGTCGGTGCTGCCGCCGAGGCCGATGATCAGGTCACGTACCTTGACGTCGTCGCGCACGGCGCCGCAGGAACCCACGCGGATCAGCCGTCTGGCGCCGAATTCGGTGATCAGTTCCTTGGCGTAGATCGATACCGAGGGGATGCCCATGCCGTGGCCCATGACAGAGATCTCGCGTCCCTTGTAGCGGCCGGTGTAGCCGTACATGTTGCGCACCTCGTTGACCAGGCGCGCATCCTCGAGAAAGGTCTCGGCGATGTATCTGGCGCGCAGGGGATCGCCGGGCATCAGCACGGTGTCGGCGAAATCACCACGTTCGGCCTTGATGTGGGGGGTAGCCATCTAAGCTCCTCGTCTATCCAATGCTCGTTTGCGCTCGATAAAGCTCTCACCGTCGGCCATGGGGGCAAGACCGAAATAGCTCGCCAGGCTCTGGCCGATGTCGGCGAAGCTCTGCCGACGCCCCAGCGATCCCGCCGGAAGCCCGGCGCCGCTGGCCAGTACCGGGATGAACTCGCGGGTGTGGTTGCTGCCTTGCCAGGTGGGGTCGCAGCCGTGGTCGGCGGTGATCACCAGCAGATCGTCGTCGGTCAGCCGTTCGAGCAGCGCCGGCAACTGTCGGTCGAAGGCTTCCAGCGCCGCCGCATAGCCGGAGACGTCGCGGCGATGGCCGTAGACCATGTCGAAGTCGACGAAGTTGGTCATGATCAGGCGCTGGGTGTCGCTCGCCACCGGTTCATCCATGGCCGCCAGGGTCGCCGCCATCAAAGCGTCATGGCCCGACGCCTTGATCAGACGACTGATGCCGCAGTGGGCGTAGATGTCGGCGATCTTGCCGATGGCCACGACCTCGCCGCCGGCGTCGTGAAGCTTCGACAGCACCGTGGGCGAGGGCGGCTCGACGCTGTAGTCGCGACGATTGCCGGTGCGCTGGAAGCTCGCGGCGTCGTCACCGACGAAGGGGCGCGCGATCACCCGACCGATATTGTAGGGCTCGAGCAGCCGCCGGGCGGTCTCGCACAATGACAGCAGGCGCTCAAGGCCGAAGCTGTCCTCATGGGCGGCGATCTGGAAGACGCTGTCGGCGGAGGTGTAGACGATGGGCTTGCCGCTGGCGCAGTGTTCTTCACCCAGACGGGCGATGATCTCGGTGCCTGAGGCGTGGCAGTTGCCCAGCACACCGGGTAGCGCCGCCTCCTCGATCAATGCCTTGAGCAGTAGCGGCGGAAAGCTCTGCTCCCTGTCCTCGAAGTACCCCCAGTCGAAGCGCACCGGGACCCCGGCGATTTCCCAGTGCCCGGACGGGGTGTCCTTGCCCGAGGACACCTCCATGGCGTGGGCGTAGGCGCCGTCGACCTCGCCCAGCTGGATGCCTGCGGCGCTGGCGCCGGTGGCCTCGCGGTGGGCGTGATAGAGCCCCAGGCGGGCCAGGTTGGGAAGTTGCAGCGGGCCGCGGCGGCCACGGTCGTCGGCCTGCCCGCGGGCACAGGCCTCGGCGATATGGCCCAGGGTATCGGCGCCGGCGTCGCCGAAGCGCTCGGCGTCGGGGGCAGCACCGATGCCGAAGGAATCCATCACCAGCACGATCGCGCGGCTCATGGTGTCTCTCCCGTTATCGAAGGATCGCACAAGGTCTCGTGCACCAGTGGCGGGGGCGTGCCCTCGTCGCCGAAGGTGAAGGCCTCGCGTACCCGTGCCGCGAGTCTGTCAGCGTCCGCCTGGCTGGCGGCGTGAATGCGCGCCAGCGGGGTGTGACGGTCGACCGTCTGGCCGATGGCGGCGATGGCGTCCAGTCCGACACGATGGTCGATGGCGTCGCCGGCACGGCGGCGCCCGCCGCCCAGCTCGACCACCGCCATGCCCAGCGCCTTGACGTCCTGGCGTGCCACCCGTCCCGGATGCTCGGCCAGGACGTCCTGGATCACCGGGGCCGGGGCGGGCAGGGCGCCTGCGTTTTCCAGCAGGTCGGTCGGTCCGCCAAGACCTGCCACCATGCGCTCGAAGCGCTCGGCCACGTCGCCGCTGGCCAGGCGTGCCTCGAGCTGGCGTTCGGCGTCCTCTTTGGACGTCGCCAGTCGGCCGGCCAGCAGCGCTTCCACCGCCAGGCGGCGGGTCAGCGTCAACAGCCGCGAATCGCGCTGCTCACCGCGCATGATCGCCAGGCACTCGCGTACCTCGATGGCGTTGCCGGCGCTTTCGGCCAGGGTCTGGTTCATGTCGCTGAGCACCGCCGTGGTCGGGGTGCCGGCACGTCGGGCGACGTCGGCGATGGTGGCTGCCAGGGTTCGGGTCTCGTCGTCGTTCGCCATGAAGGCGCCGTTGCCGATCTTGACGTCCATGACCAGGGCATCGAGGTTTTCGGCGAGCTTCTTGCCGAGGATCGAGGCAACGATCAGCGGCAACGAGGCAACGGTGGCGGTGACGTCGCGCACCGCGTAGAGGCGCTTGTCCGCCGGCGCCAGATCGCCGCTCTGTCCGACGATGGCCACACCGACGTCCTTGAGCAGGCGCTCGAAGGTGGTGCGCCGAGGAGTGACGTCATAGCCGGCGATGGCCTCGAGCTTGTCCAGGGTGCCGCCGGTGTGGCCCAGACCACGACCGGAGATCATCGGCACGTGGGCTCCGCAGGCGGCGAGCCAGGGGCCGAGGATCAGCGATACCGGGTCGCCCACGCCGCCGGTGGAATGCTTGTCGAGGATAGGCCCCGGCAGATCAAGCTGTCGGTAGTCCAGCACGCTGCCGGAGTCCCGGGTCGCCTCGGTCAGCGCCACCGTCTCATCCAGCGTCATGCCGTTGAGATAGGTGGCCATGGCGAAGGCGCCGATCTGCTCCTGACCGGCGCTGTCATCGGCGATGGCCATCACGAATTGGCGGATGGCCTCGCTGGACAGCGCCTGGCCGTCACGCTTGGCGGCAAGAATATCCTGCAACAGCATCAGTAGCCTCCGGACTGGCCCCCGCCGTCGACACCGACACCGGCGGTCATCAGCAGGTTGTCGAGCAGGCCCGAGGCGCCGAAACGGAAGGTCTCGGGACGGGCCCAGTTGGCACCCATGATCTCGGCGGCAAGCTCCAGATAGACGGCGGCGTCCTCGACGCTGCGAACGCCCCCGGCGGCCTTGAAGCCGACCGGGCGGTCCGCGTCGCGGATGACTTCCAGCATCACTCGGGCGGCCTCGGGCGTCGCGTTGACGGCGACCTTGCCGGTGGAGGTCTTGAGGAAGTCGGCACCACCGGCGATGGCCTGCTCGCTGGCCCGGCGGATCAACTCGGCGTCCTTCAACTCGCCGGTTTCCAGGATCACCTTGAGGGTGCGGCCGCTGGCGGCGGCCTTGCACATCTCGACCAGTTCCTGGCCGATCTGATCATCGCCATTCATGAAGGCGCGGTAGGGGAAGACCACGTCCACTTCGTCGGCACCGGAAGCCACCGCTTCGCGGGTAGCGCGGGCGGCTGCCATGACATCGTCTTCGCCGTGGGGGAAGTTGGTCACGGTGGCGATCTTGACCTGGCCGCTGAGGTTGTGGGCGGTGAGGGCGCGCCGCGCAGGCACCACGAACTGCGGATAGATGCACACCGCAGCAGTGTGGCCCAGCGGCGTCTTGGCCCGCTGGCACAGGGCCTCGACGACATGGTCGGTATCGTCATCGTTGAGGCTGGTCAGATCCATCAAGGACAGTGCCTGGCGAGCGATCACGGAGGGGTTGGTCGACTGGGGGGACATGGGAGGCTCCTGAAGTGGGACAGGCCGCCGCCTCGGGCGGCCGAAGATGTGAGGGCGGGCGCTGGATCCGCGACGTGGGATCAGGCGCCCAGGGTCATGAAGAAGCCGGCGATGCAGGCCGACATCAGGTTGGACAGGGTGCCGGCCAGTACCGCCTTGAGGCCATAGCGGGCGATGTCGTGACGACGGCTCGGGGCAATGCTGCCGAGCCCGCCGAGCAGGATGGCGATGGAGGACAGGTTGGCGAAGCCGCATAGCGCGAAGGACAGCACCGCGGCGGTGTGGTCGCTCATCACCTCGCCGGTGGCGGCCACGAGCTGCTCGCCGTCGATATAGGGGGCCAGGTTGATGAAGGCGACGAACTCGTTGACTACCAGCTTCTGGCCGATGAAGGACCCGGCCAGGGTCGCCTCTTCCCAGGGAATGCCGAGCAGGAAGGCCAGCGGCGAGAACACCCAGCCCAGGATCAGCTCGAGGCTGAGATCCTCGAATCCGACCCAACCACCGACGCCACCGAGGATACCGTTGAGCAGGGCGATCAAGCCGATGAAGGCCAGCAGCATGGCGCCCACGTTGGCCGCCAGTTTGAGGCCGGACGAGGCGCCACCGGCGGCAGCGTCAAGCACGTTGGCCGGCTTGTCCTCGTCCTCGATGACCTCGGAGACACGGTCGGCCTTGTCCGCCTCGGGATCGGTCTCCGGCATGATCAGCTTGGCGAACAGCAGGCCGCCGGGGGCCGCCATGAAGGAGGCGGCCACCAGGTATTCCATGGGGATGCCGAGTGCGGCGTAGCCGGCAAGCACCGAGCCCGCCACCGAGGCAAGGCCACCGCACATCACCGCAAATAGCTGGGAGGCGGTCATGCGGGCGATAAAGGGCCGCACGACCAGCGGCGCCTCGGTCTGGCCGACGAAGATATTGGCGGTGGCGGACAGCGACTCGGTACGCGAGGTGCCGAGCAGCTTCTGCAGCGCGCCGCCGAGCAGGCGCACGACCCATTGCATGATGCCCAGGTAGTAGAGCACCGCCGTCAGCGACGAGAAGAAGATGATGACCGGCAGCACCTTGACCGCGAACACGAAGCCGACGCTGTCGGCGTTGGCCAGGCCGCCGAACAGGAAATCGATGCCGTCGTTGGCGTAGAGCACCACCTGGCTGACGGCGTCCGATACGGTTTTCAGGACCTTCTGGCCAAAGGGCACGTAAAGGACGAAGGCCCCGAGACCAGCCTGGATCAGGAAGGCGCCCCCCACGGTTCTCAGGCGAATGGCACGGCGGTTGTAGGAGAACGCGACGGCGATGGCGATCAGGGTGGCCATGCCGACCAGGCTCATCAGGAGTGTCATAGGTTCCTTCGCCTCATCAAAATATGAACGTTGAAGAATAGATCATCGCACTTCGGGCCTGGTCTGGCGTCCCGCATCGCGTTGATAGCGGGCAATTGCCTCGAACGGGGCGGAAATCTCTTATGCCGAATGGGGTATCAGAACAGGAATTATAGAGGTGATGGGGCATGGCGGCGGCTCGTGTCGAGTGATTGTTGTCGAGCGGAATTGGCCGGCACGGGCTGGGCCCATCCGTCAATGAGTGTATAGTAACACTTGATGTGAGAAAAATAACATTTGTGCAGTGGCGTTTTCTTACCTGCCCGGGCACTGGCTGAACCCGGTAGTTCAGGGCATGCTTATTGAAAAACGACGGCAGCAAGCCATGACCGTCGAGGCGCGGGGGAGAATCCATGAATCAGCGCAGTATTCAGCGACAGGAGCGCCTTTTGCAGGCGCTCGCCGGAGGCGGCAGCCTGAGGCTGGCGGACGCCGCCATCCTCTGCGGTGTGTCAGAGATGACCCTGAGGCGCGACGTGTCCACCAAGGACAGCCCTCTGATGCTGATGGGCGGGCATCTGGTTCGCCGCGACGACCCCCACTTCACGCCAGTCTACGACCTGGAAACTCAACAGGATCGCGGCGCCGATATCAAGGCGCGTCTGTGTCGCCGCGCCAGTGGCTACGTGGAAGACGGCGATACCCTGTTTATCGATTGCGGCACCACCCTGGTGCCGATGATCGCAGAACTGGCCAGCCGACGAGACCTGACGGTGGTGACCTACGCCCTTAACGTGGCCAATGCGGTCAGCCATTTCGATGGCATCCGACTGATCCTGCTGGGCGGCGTCTATCAGGGCGTCTCCCAGTCCTTCGACGGCGATGACATCGCCCGCCAGGTCCGGGGACTCGGCATCAATCGCGCCTTTCTCTCCGCCGCCGGGGTGCATGCCGCACGGGGCCTGAGCTGCTTTCACTTTCATGAAGTGGCGCCCAAGCAGGCCGCCATCGAAACCGCCGCCCAGCGGATCCTGGTATTCGACGACAGCAAGTGGGGCGTGCTGCGTCCCGCCTTCTTTGGCGCCCTGATCGACGCCGATGTCATCATCACCCACGGCGAGGGTGCCGCAGGCCTGTCACGTACGCCGGAAGTGGCGTCTCGGCTGGTTCATCCCTGATTCCCCGGTTTCGGTTTCTTGCCCAGCGTGGATCCTTGGCTTGTGGATTCTTGTCTTGTGACTTCTTGTCTTGCGGATCATTGGCCTTTCAGTCTCTGACGGCCTTTCTCGATAGTGGTCCCCTGGGCGCACGGTTGCGCCTCTCGTTGTGGTCTGTCCCTTCTGCTCGAGCCTTCCCTTGGCCCCCTTGCTGATCTGGCCCTCGTCGCCGATTCGCTCTTTTATGACCAGGCCCTTGGTGAGCCGGCCCTTCCTTATCGATCCTCCCTTATCTGTCCCTTCCTTGTCTGACACTTCACGGTTTGGCCCTCTCGGCATCGTCATCGCTTTCGTCCTGGCGTTGGGGCGATGGCGTCGGGGGAAATAACGTCAGGCGATAACGTCAGACGATAGCGTGGCGACGGATATCGTTCTTTTCCATCAGATCGCCTTTCCCATGGGGGTGGGGTCCGGCCTCGCTGACACGGTTCCTGGTGGTGCTTCCTGGGTGTGGTGTTGGGTCGCAGGGCAGGTTCTGCTGGCCCAGGCAATTGGCCATTTGTGCACTGTTGCGACGTCTTGGTGCGACAGATCAAGGAAAGGTGCGACACCCCTGCGGCAAATCGTCGCTTCTCAAGTCTGGTCGCTCTGTCGACAATACGCCCCGGTCGCATTCCATCTACTTCTTTTGTTCAGGTGTCGACGTCTTGTCGTGGTACCGAGGCAGGGTAGGGGATGCGAAATTTTGCGGGTCTAGTCCGTGGTTCGGCACATTTCATGCAACTTTTGCCAAAGGTGCATGCAATGTTCCACCTCAGCGGCCCCTGCACATCGCGCGAGCCTGAGCTCGTAATCTCTGGTATTCCGCCTCCAAGCCCTGACGAGGTTGCTACATGAGAAGAAAGTCGTACCTGCGCGTGCTCAGCGTTGTGCTGATGCTGGCGCTGCCCCTGTTGCTGGCGGGCTGCGAATCGGCGCTGCTCGACCCCAAGGGGGAGATCGGCCGTGAGCAGCGTACCTTGATCCTCACCGCCTTCGGTCTGATGCAGATCGTGGTGGTGCCGGTCATCGTGCTCACCCTGTGGTTTGCCTGGCGCTATCGCCGTGGCAACACCGATGCCACCTATTCACCCGACTGGGCCCATTCGACCAAGATCGAGGCCATCGTCTGGTTCATTCCCTGCGTCATCATCGTCTTCCTGGCGCTGTTGACCTGGTACACCTCCCACAGTCTCGACCCGCACCGCAGTCTCGAGGCCAAGGAAGGACAGAACGAGCCCATGGAAATCCAGGCCGTATCGCTGGACTGGAAGTGGCTGTTCATCTACCCGGAGCAGGGCATCGCCACGGTCAACGAACTGGCCTTCCCCGAGGACACTCCGGTGCGCTTCCGGGTGAGCTCCGGTTCGGTGATGAACTCTTTCTTCATTCCGCGCCTGGGTAGCCAGATCTACGCCATGGCCGGCATGGATAACGACGTTCACCTGATCGCCGAAGAGCAGGGCGTCTATCCGGGCCGCTCCACCAACTACAGCGGTGCAGGCTTCTCCGAGATGACCTTCGACGCCCACGTGGGTTCCGTCGAGGACTTCGAAGAGTGGGTGGAGAAGGTGCGTTCCTCGTCCGATACGCTGACCTTCCCCGAGGAGTACTACGATCTCGCCACGCCAAGCGAGGACAACGAGGTCCAGTACTTCTCCGAGATCACCCCGGCGCTCTATGAGCGCATCATCAAGAGCTTCCTGGCCGGCGGCAAGCATGCCGAGTTCGTCGAGACCTACGGCGGCGTGGTCAACGGGCACGGCGCAGGCGGCCATGGCGACGAGAGCGAGTCTCACGGCGAGTCCATGAGCGCAGAGGCAGCGGAGTAAATCATGTTTGGAAAACTGACGTTAGACTCGATTCCGATCCAGGAGCCCATCATCATGGTGGTGGCGATCGGTATCGCCCTGGGCGGGATCGCCGTGGTCGGCGGCCTGACCTACTTCAAGAAGTGGGGCTATCTGTGGCGCGAGTGGATCACCTCCGTCGACCACAAGAAGCTCGGTATCATGTACTTCCTGGTCGCGCTGGTGATGCTGATCCGTGGCTTCGCCGACGCCATCATGATGCGTACCCAGCAGGCCATGGCCTCGGCCGGAGCCGAGGGCTATCTACCGCCTGACCACTATGATCAGATCTTCACCGCCCACGGTGTGATCATGATCTTCTTTGTCGCCATGCCCATGGTCATCGGTCTGATGAACCTGGTGGTGCCGCTGCAGATCGGCGCGCGCGACGTGGCTTTCCCCTTCCTTAACAACTTGAGCTTCTGGCTGTTCGTTGCCGGTGTCATCCTGGTCAACGTCTCGCTGGTGGTCGGTGAGTTCGCCGCGACCGGCTGGCTGGCCTACGCGCCACTATCGGGGATAGAGTACAGTCCCGGCGTCGGGGTGGATTACTGGATATGGGCGTTGCAGATATCTGGCATCGGTACGACCCTGACCGGTATCAACTTCTTCGTCACCATCCTGAAGATGCGCACCAAGGGCATGACCCTGTTCCGTATGCCCATCTTCACCTGGACGTCGCTGTGCGCCAACGTGCTGATCATCGCGTCCTTCCCGATTCTGACCGCGACCATCGCGATGCTGACGCTGGATCGTTACCTGGGGACTCACTTCTTCACCAACGATTTTGGCGGCAACATGATGATGTACGTCAACCTCATCTGGGCCTGGGGCCATCCTGAGGTGTACATCCTTATCCTGCCGGCATTCGGGGTGTTCTCCGAGGTCATCGCGACCTTCGCTCGCAAGCGGCTGTTCGGCTACGGCACCATGGTGTGGGCGACCATCGCCATCACCTTCCTGTCGTTCATCGTCTGGCTGCACCACTTCTTCACCATGGGGGCCGGGGCCAACGTCAATGCCTTCTTCGGCATCATGACGATGATCATCGCCATCCCCACCGGGGTGAAGGTATTCAACTGGCTGTTCACCATGTACCGCGGTCGTCTGGAGTTCACCTCTCCGGTGCTGTGGACCATCGGCTTCATCATCACCTTTACCCTGGGTGGCATGACCGGTGTGATGCTGGCGGTACCGGCGGCCAACTTCGTGCTGCACAACAGCCTGTTCGTCATCGCCCACTTCCACAACGTCATCATCGGCGGCGTGGTGTTCGGCATGCTGGCGGGTCTGACCTACTGGTTCCCGAAGGCCTTCGGCTTCACCCTCGACGAGAAGTGGGGCAAGCGCTCCTTCTGGTTCTGGCTGACCGGCTTCTACGTGGCCTTCATGCCGCTGTACGTTCTCAGCTTCTTCGGTGCCGTGCGTCGCATGCAGTCCTATGACAACGGCGCCTGGCAGCCGTGGATGATCATCGCCTGGATCGGCGCCGTGCTGATTCTGTGTGGTATCGCCTGCACCGTGATCCAGTTCTACGTCAGTATCCGTGATCGCAAGAAGAACCAGGACGTCACCGGCGATCCCTGGGATGCGCGTACCCTGGAGTGGGCGACCTCGTCTCCCGCACCGTTCTACAACTTCGCGCATCTGCCCGAGATCAAGGACATCGACGACTTCTGGAACCAGAAGCAGGCCAACGGCGGCAAGGCCGGCGTGTCCAAGGGACCGTACAAGGACATTCACATGCCCAAGTACACCTGGGAAGGTCCGGTGATCGGTCTGATCTCCGCGGTCTTCGGCTTCGCCCTGGTGTGGCATATCTGGTGGCTTGCCATCGTGACCGCACTGGGCATGTTTGCCACCTTCATCGCGCGTATCTTCAACGATGACGTCGACTACTACGTGCCGGCCGCGGAAGTCGAGCGTATCGAGCGCGAACACCAGAACCGTGTGGAGATGCAGGCATAACCATGGCAACCGACACCCTCAACCAGCAAGGTCATGCCCACGGGCATGACCATGATCACGACCACGACCATCATGATGCCGCGGGCACCAAGGTCTTCGGTTTCTGGGTCTATCTGATGAGCGACCTGGTGATCTTCGGGTCACTGTTCGCCACCTACGCCGTGCTCCTTCGGGGCACGGCCGATGGTCCGACCCCGGGCGAGATCTTCCAGCTCCCGTTCATCCTGGTCGGGACCTTCCTGCTGCTGTTCTCGAGTTTCACCTACGGCATGGCGGTGCTCGCCATGAACGCCAATCAGGCATCCAAGGTGATGAAGTGGCTCGGGATCACCTTCCTGCTGGGCGCGGCCTTCGTGGCGCTGGAACTCTATGAGTTCCGTCACCTGATCCATGAGGGCTTTGGTCCGGATCGTTCAGGCTTCCTGTCGGCCTTCTTCCTGCTGGTCGGTACCCACGGTCTGCACGTGACCGCCGGTCTGATCTGGATCCTGGTGATGATGATCCAGGTGAAGCAGCGTGGTCTCGACGATATGGTGCGTCCGCGCATCATGTGTCTGAGCCTGTTCTGGCACTTCCTGGACATCGTCTGGATCTGCGTCTTCTCCTTCGTCTACCTGATGGGAGCCCTGTGATATGAGCGGACACGCCAACGACCATCACAGCCATGGCAGCGTCAAGTCCTATGTGATCGGCCTGATCCTGTCCATCGTGCTGACCGTCATTCCCTTCGGGGCGGTGATGACCGGCGCCTTCGACACCTTCGCGACGTTGATCGTGATCGTCGGTACCGCGGTGGCTCAGGTGCTGGTGCAGCTCGTGCTGTTCATGCACATGAACACCAAGGCCGATGAAGGCTGGAACTTCATGTCCTTCGTCTTCACCGTGGCGATCCTGGTTCTGGTCATCGGAGGTTCCCTATGGATCATGTACCACCTGCATCGCAACATGATGATCGGCTGACGCCGACTCGCATGATGTTCAGGGACACTCTCAGGGACTACCTCACCATCACCAAGCCGGGCATCATCGGCGGCAACGTGATCTCTGTTCTGGGCGGCTACTTCCTGGCCGCCCAGGGCCAGTTCGATGCCGTGGTGTTCCTGTCGGCGCTGTTGGGTCTGGCCCTGGTAATCGCCTCGGGCTGCGCCTACAACAACGTCATCGACAAGGACATCGATGCCCTGATGGAGCGCACCCGCAACCGCCCGCTGGTGCAGGGGCGGGTCAGCGAAGCGGCGACACTTCGGTTTGCCACCCTGCTGGGCATCGCCGGCTTCGGTCTGCTGGCGCTGGGGACCAATGCGTTGACGGTGGGTCTGGCGGCCTTCGGCTTCGTCATCTATGTGGGGGCCTACAGCCTCTACATGAAGCGCAATTCCGAGTTCGGCACTCTGGTCGGCAGCCTCTCCGGGGCGGTGCCGCCGGTGGTGGGCTATTGCGCGGTGACCGGCAGCTTCGATACCGGGGCCTTGACCCTGCTGGTGATCTTCAGCCTGTGGCAGATGCCGCACTCCTACGCGATCGCGATCTTTCGCATGGAAGATTACCGCGCCGCCAACATTCCGGTGCTGCCGGTGGTTCGCGGTATCGGTACGGCCAAGCACCATATCCTGGGCTATATCCTGGCCTTTATCGGTGCGACGCTGTCGCTGAGTCTGGCCGGCTACGCTGGACCCGGTTACTTCATCGTTGCCCTGGTGCTGGGCGTCTACTGGCTGTATATCGCGGCCAAGGGCTACCGTACCGACGACAACGTGCGTTGGGCGCGACAGGTATTCGGCATCTCGATCCTCACCATCACGGCGCTGAGCCTGATGATGTCACTGGACGCGACGCTGATGCCAAGCACGCCGATGTGGACCTCGATGTCCTGATCGGGTGGCGCTGAAACCGAAACCCCGCATCTTCACCGATGCGGGGTTTTTTTGTGTTTATCAGTCGTATGGGTGAAGCGTGACTGGAGATCAAGTGTTGTACAGGACTTGTATAGTATGTACGGTAACGTTGGTAGCGAAGCGAAAAATCGCTTCTATACTGCAAGTTAAGGACAACGGAGTCGCGGGCGCCGAGTGCCGGTCTCGGGACTTACTTCAGCGGTAGCAGGAGGGAGTCAGTATGCTGACACACGTCTGGGGATTGATGGCCCACCCGAATCGCGAATGGAAGCAGATCAAGCAGGAAAGGGAGACGATAACGCACCTGTACGCGCATCACGTGTTGTTGCTGGCCGCCATACCGGTGATCTGCTCGTACATCGGTACCACCCAGGTCGGCTGGAGTCTCGGCGGCGGCACGACCATCAAGCTCAGTTATCTAGACGCCCTGGGGGCGGGGATCGCCTTCTATCTGGTGATCCTGGCGGCGGTCTACATCGTCGGCAAGACCATCCGTTACTCGGCTAAACGCTTTCCCAAGACACCCAGCCAGAGCCAGTGCATCATCTTTGCCGGCTATGTGGCGACCCCGATGTTCCTGAGCGGCATCGTGGCGATCTACCCGATCATCTGGCTGTGCCTGCTGGCCGGCGTTATCGGCCTCTGTTACACCGCCTACCTGCTGTATCTGGGCATTCCCTCCTTTCTCGATATCAGCGAAAAGGAAGGCTTCGTCGTCTCCAGCACCACCCTTGCGGTGGGGGTACTGGTGCTCGAAGGCCTGCTCGGCATGACCGTCCTGCTGTGGGGCTACGGAGAGCGCATCATTCTGTCGCTGCTGGGGTGACTAGAGGGTGACTGGAGGGTGACAAGAGGTCGACTAAAGGTCGATTAAAGGTCGGCTAAAGAGTGACAAGTCGACGGGGATGACCCGAGAGCACTGAAACTCGAGGCGTGCAGGACCTGGCCGTTCAGTCCGACAACACGGGTAAGACAAGAGGGGCGACGCTGATGCGTCGCCCCTTTTTCTATCTGGGCCTTTCTGTGCGGCCCGATCTGGTGGGTGTCAGCCCGTTTACCCCTTGATACTGTCCAGCGCCTTGCGCAGGTGGTCGATGCTGCGCTCGGGCTGATGCAGCTTGTCCAGGCCGAACAGGCCAATGCGGAAGGTCTGGAAATCGTCGCCTTCATCGCACATCAGTGGGACCCCGGCGGCGACCTGGACGCCGGCTGCGGCGAACTTGCCGACCAGCCCCGGGTCGTTGTGGTAGCAGACCACCACACCGGGCGCCTCGTAACCCTCGGCGGCGACGCTCTTGAAGCCGTACTCGGCCAGCAGGCTGCGCACTCCCTGGCCCAGGGCCCACTGTTCCTGTTTCACCTTGTCGAAGCCGTAGGCGTCGGTCTCGCGCATGATCTCGCGTAGCTCGCGCAGGCTGTCGGTGGGCATGGTCGCGTGGTAAGCGTGGCCGCCATTCTCGTAGGCCTCCATGATCTCGAGCCACTTCTTGAGATCGGCGGCGAAGCTGGTGCTGGTGGTTTCCTTGATGATCTCTCGCGCCTGGGCCGAGAGCATCACCATGGCGCAGCAGGGTGAGCCGCTCCAGCCCTTCTGGGGGGCGCTGATCAGCAGGTCGACGCCAGTGTCCTGCATGTCCACCCAGACGGTGCCCGAGGCGATGCAGTCCAGCACCATCAGGCCGCCGTGGGCGTGCACCGCATCGGATACGCGACGGATGTAGTCGTCCGGCAGGATCATGCCGGACGAGGTTTCTACGTGGGGGGCGAAGACGATGTCCGGCTGCAGTCGCTCGATGGCCTGCTCGACTTCCTCGATGGGGGGCGGGGCGAACGCTGAGGTCGGATCGCTGTCCTGCTGACGTCGGGCCTTCTCCACGCACAGTTCGGCCGGGATCTTGCCCATCTCGAGGATCTGGTGCCAGCGGTAGCTGAACCAGCCATTGCGGATGACCAGGGCGCTGCGGTTCTGGGCGAACTGGCGGGCTACCGCCTCCATGCCGAAGGTGCCGCTCCCGGGCACGATGACCGCGCTGTGGGCGTTGTACACCTGCTTCAAGGTGGTGGAGATGTCGCGCATTACGCCTTGAAAGCTCTGCGACATATGGTTCAGGGCGCGGTCGGTATAGACCACGGAGTATTCCAGCAGGCCATCGGGATCGACGTCCGGGAGCAAGCCAGGCATGAGGCGCATCCTTACAGTGGGCGTTGAACAAGCCGAAGACGCGGACTGCGTCAGCGACGACGGCGCCGAGCGGCTAGGGCTCGGCGCTCATTATTCTCTACAGCATAAGGTCAAAGGGCGGTGGCGGCCAGAGGACGGCGGCTCGCGCGTGGCGCGGTCATTTTCCTTGTGTGACTGTCGTTACATCCGAGTCCGTCGTGATATGTGTTTTTGTACTGATTCGAGTAAAAAACGGACTAACCCGCCAATAAGGATTTTCATGAGACTTATCAGCCATTTCGCGTAGATGTCATCTCAGTAGCTGAAGCAGCGCGGCATGACCGATGGCTGGCAAAGCAAACTTTGACCATGCTGAGAAGACCGCTGCCAATAAGGCGTCGCAGCGTGTTTCGTCTAACGCCGTCGGTGACGCCGGGAGGTCCGGCCGGCGGAGCACGATCTTCCCAGGTGGAGGACGTCGATCATGAACGAACCATCATCATGTACGTGTCAGGCCGCTGGACTGACGCCTGAGCAGCTCGACGTGCTGCTGGCGCGAAACCCGCAATTGGCACAGGAACTGGCGGCACGATATCAGCAAACACTGGCCGAACCGGCAGAGCTGGACAGGCCAGATGACCTGGCCGCGGTGGGACTGGGGCCGGATGGGGCGCCGCTGGTCAGCGGTCCTGCGGAGCCCATGCCGCTGGCCCGTTTCGATCTCAGCAACGGCAACCGCGTCGAATTCGTCGGGCTTAGAGGCGACGACAAGGAGGCCCAGGTAGGTATGCGGGAGTTGGGCGTGAGCGATCGTGCGACCCCGCGAACCTTTGCAAGCGAAGTTGGCAAGTCCGCGCTGGATCACTACCTTATGCTCGCCCCGCAGGAGGTGCCCATCCCGAAGATGCTGCTCGAGCTGAATCCCGACATCGACCGCAAGGCGTTCAAGAATCGCACCGTGGAGCGGTTGGAAGAACCCATCGAGGTGGATCTGGACGAGTTGGGCATAACGCCGGACACTGCCAGGGCAGGGTCCTCAGCAGGAGGCGGACCAGGCCAGCAATACTGTGTCCCGGGCGATGGTTATCATCTGTTTCGCAACCACAACTGCGAGACCGTCTCCTTCCCGAGCAACACCTGGTGGTGGTGCGACCCGGAGGCCCACTATTCCTTCCGGGATCGCTGGACCTCTGACCGCAAGCGTCGCAACTCTCTTGGTGTCACCACTGCCTGCCATGGGCCGGCGGCCACCCTGCACTACTACAAGAATGTCTTTGGCAACTGGAAGCATCTACATACCTTTCACCTGCCTTCAGGCTACTGGCAGTGGACCCGGTATGAGGGGCTATCCAAGCGAGACCGCTGGATACGACATCGCTGTGTGACCGCGGGAGGCAGCAGCTTCGTGCGCTGCGTCAGCTTCTTCTACAACTGAGGCCTGTGTCATCTGCGCAGCGCTCGTTGCTTTCGTTGCAGGAGGGGGGGGGGGCAGGGCAACAGGGTCGGCGATCAAGCGAGCGACTCGTCGAACCATCTCGGCGCCATCACCGTTGTCGCGGTGGTGGCGCCTTGCTGTTTGGCGTCTGGTTTGGTGAGGGTTCCGGCCATGCGGGGTTGCTGCGGCTAGGGCGTCAGGCAGAGGTTTCGGATTCTGCGATGGGCTCGGGCAGGGCGCCCTGGTTGATCCGCGCGATGGCGGCGGCGGCGCGCTCCAGCGCCGGCAGGCAGTCCAGTGCGCGCTGTTTATCCATGCGCATCACCGGTGCCTGGATCGCCAGGCCGACGTTGGAGACCCCGGTGGGGTTGGGGGCCAGCACCGCGATGCACAGAAGCCCCGGTAGGAATTCCTCGTCGTCGAAGGCGTAGCCGTCGCGCTTGACCTGCTCGATCTCCGCTTCCAGAGCGTCGATGTCGGTAAGCGTGTTTCGGGTGAAGGCCTCCAGGGTGGCATCGGCGAGCAGCCGACGGCGCTGGGAGGCGCTCATCTGCGCCAGAAACAGCTTGCCGCTGGCGGAGCAATGGGCAGGCACCCGGGAGCCGGGGTGTAGATAGAAGCGCAGCGGAGCCGACGTCTCGACGCGGTCCAGATAGAGCACCTCGCTGCCGGACAGGGCAGTGATGTTGCAGCTTTCCCCGACCTCGCGGACCAGCTCAGCCAACACGCCGTGACGTGCGCCCTGAACGGTGTCGTTGAGCAGCAGGGTCTCGGCCAGCCGGCGCAGGCGGCTGCCCTTGCTGTAGTGGCGGTTGTCCGCTTCGCGCTGCAGCATGCCGGAGTTCTCGAGCTGCTGCAGCATCCGGTGCAGCGTCGGCTTGGGCAGGCCGGTCTCGTCCACCAGGCTCTGCAGGGTGAAGTACTGGTCCTTCTCCGCGATCACCTCGAGCAGCGCCAGCAGGCGCTGGGCCGGGGTGTCGCCCTCGATGATCCGGGTGTCAAAGCTTGCTGTGCTCATGGCGGGGTCTCCTCGATACTACAAGCCTATACGTATCTAAAAATTAATCAATGTGTATCGGAAAACGGAATTCGCCGAGATCACTGTCGTCTCTGACTGAAGCACGTCGGCGTCGGGAACCGGGCGGCGGACGTGAGTGGACAGGCACCCATGAGCCAGGACTCGGCCATGGCCAACCGGTTGTCGCGGTATCCGGCATAGGCTGCCCTGTCTGAGCTTGCACCGAGTCAAAAGTCCGAGCGGATTTCGGCACGGTAGCTGAAGCGGTCGGCCCTTCCCTTGGTGGTACGGACTTCCACGATACGGTCGTGGCTGGTGTAGGTCATCCGCTTGAGCACCACCACCGGGGTGCCGGGAGCGATGTCCAGCAGGGCGGCGGTGTGGGTATCGGCGGCTTCTGCGGTCAGGGTTTCGTCGGCCCGGACGACGGGGATGCCGAATCGGTCGAGGATCAAGGCATAGAAGTAGTCGGGAATATAAAGCTCGGAATCTTCCAGCCCCGGCACCAGTACGCTTGGCCACCAGCTGTACTCCACCAGGGTCGGGGCGTCATCGACCACTCCCAGGCGTTCGATATAGGTGACTGGACTGGTCTGGCTCAGGCCGAGGCGGGTATATACGTCATCGGGAGCCTGGCGGATAGCGCGATCGGTGGTGGTCTTGTGGATACGCACGTCCTTGCCGTCGGCGTCCCCGTAGCTGACAAAGCGAAACAGGGTTTCCTCGAAGTCGGTCCGCGAGACATAGGTGCCCTTGCCCTGATGGCGGAACAGCAGTTTTTCCCAGACCAGATTGGAGATGGCCTTCTTGACCGTTCCCTGACTGATCTGCAGCCGGTCGGCGAGCTGCCATTCGGGTGGAATGAGGTCGCCCGGGGCCAGGTCCCCCCGTTCGATCAGGCCGCGAATATGGTCCTGCAGCAGTCGGTACAGCGGTTTCCCCGGCTGTGCCACCATCACCTCGGGGGAGAAGAGGCCAAGGCGATCAGATTCGTTTTCACTGGTCATTCGCAAGATCCCGCTGCTGGCAAGGTCGGAAGGGGAGGCTGCTCGGGTCAGGCGCTTGTCTGACTCGCCGCTGCCCTGCAGCAGCGTGACGGCGCTCGCCTCTTTCACACCTTGATTCATCCGTTTCATTCTTAAGTGGTATTTCATCAATCTATCACGGGGCTCCTGTGCAGACACCTTTCCGGCCGTGTGACCCCTGGCCTCAGACCGGAAAGAGAAACAGCGGGCGGCGGGTGCGACGACTGATCTTGCGCGCCACCGAGCCAAGCACCATATGACCCAGCCCGGACTGGCGCTGTGTTCCCATGACGATGCAATCGGCATCGATTCTGTCGGCCTCCTGCAGGATGATTCGGGATGGCTTGCCAATGCGGACGTGAATCTCCTTCAGAGAGGCGTGGTAGCTGTCTTCCGAGGCCAGCGTCGAGTGGCCGAAGTCTTCAAGGCGGCGCTTGATTTCGTCGATGGCCTGCCGGGTCGCTCGTTCGCGATAGTTGTCCAGCGGGGAAACGGCGGTATAGCGGCTGGCCAGGCTGTCTTTCAACAGTGCCGGATCTTCGATGACGTGCAGCAGGTGGACCGCGGCGCCGAAGCGTTCGGCGATACCGATGGCCTTGCGGAAGACGTCGGGGCTGTGGGCGCTGAGGTCAGTGGCATACAGCAGCCGGGATATCTGGAAGCTCATGGCTTCATCCTCACAAAGGTTGGATGGCGCAGGCGGTGAGCCGACGTGGCCGAGGCACCTTCGACGCCAAGGCCGGGCTCGCCGGCGCCAGGCCCGGCCGAAACATCGATCAGGCAGGACCCTGGGTACCGCGAGCGCAGGCCAGGGCATCGGGCGCCAGGCTAGGCCGGTGCTTGATGCAGATGGTCGATCATCTCCGCAATCTTGAGGCGCTGGACCTTGCCGGAGGGCCCTCTGGGCAGCCATTTCACGATGTGAACATGTTCAGGCGCCTTGTAGTCACCGACCTCCTCGCGACAGTAGTCGAGAAGTTCTTGCTGGGTCGCCCGATGGCCTTCCTTGAGCACCACGACGGCCTCTACGACCTGCCCGTAGTGCCGGTTTTCCATGGGATAGGCGGCTGCCTCCAGCACCGCCTCATGGGCCAGCAGGGCGTCATCGATCTCGCGCGGGGCGATGTTCTCGCCACCCTTAATGATCAGCTCCTTGATGCGGCCCGTGATGAAGAAGAAGCCTTCCTCATCGCGATAGCCAAGGTCGCCGGTGTGCAGCCAACCCTCGTTATCGATGGTGTCTGCTGTGGCCTCGGGATTCTTGTAGTACTCCTTCATGACGTTGTCGCCGCGGACAACGATTTCACCGGTCTGGTGGCAGGGCAGTACCTGTCCTGTCGAGTCGAAGACACTGACCTCGTTGCGGTAGGCGATACCGGGGGATCCGTAGCGAGATTCGAAAGGGGGCAAGGGGTTGGACAGGATCTGGGCCGCGGTTTCGGTCAGTCCCATGGTTTCCACCAGGCTGACACCGAAGGTGGTCTCGAAACGGCGGTGGCTCTCCGCCGGCAGTGCCGAAGAGGCAGATCGCCCGAAACGCACCTGACGCATGCGCGGATCCTCGCGCAGGTCCTTCGACTCTGGCTTCTCGGCATGCTCCAGCAGGTAGGCGACAATCGTCGGCACGATACTGAACCAGGTGCACTGGTTGTCGAGCAGCCAGTCCCAGAATGCCGAGACACTCAGCTTCTCCGGCAGCACCACACTGCCGCCACTGATCAGTGGCGCCATGATGGTGACCACCTGGGCGTTGATATGGTAAAGCGGCAGAACGCAGAGGGCGCGATCCTTCTGGCACAGCGAGTGGGCCTCGATGGTGCACCTTCCCCCCGCGATCAGATTGGCGTGGGTCAGCACGACGCCCTTGGGCTTGCCTGTTGTGCCCGAGGTATACATCAACAATGCCGTGTCGTCGGGCGCTACCACGGGCAAGGGCGAAGACGCGATACGCTCTTGCTGCCGCGGCCCGTTGCGAGGACAGGCGACCAGAATTTCCTTCTCGCTCCCGTCGAGCAGGCCATCAAGGCGCTGCTCGTAGTGGGGCGATACGATGACAGTGGTGGCATCACAGTGCTCCAGCACGTAGCGCAACTGGGCCTCCCCTGCGATGGCGTTCAAGGAGACCGCGACACGACCACTGGCCATGATCGCCAGCAGCAGTGAGGCGGTCCACAGTCCGTTGTCCATCAGCATGGCCACATGGTCGCCGGGCTGGCAGCCGCGCGCCTGAAGAAGGCCATGCACCCACTCGACGCGCTCCTGGAGTCGGGACATCGAGACCGTCTCGCCAGTGTCGGGACAGATCAGGAAATCAGTGGCGGGTTGGCGTTCACACTGATGCTTGATGGTGTCTTGAATGGTCATCATCTGGCCGGCCTCTAGAAGGGATTGGCGATGCCGTGCTTGTCGAAAAAACCGGAAAACAGATCCTGGGGCAGAGGGGGAGAGGCCTCGATGGTTCGCACGATGCGGGTCGTGTTGAGGTAGTGGCGGTAGTTCATGTTGTCGGAAATGCTGTTCTTGCCCCAGCTACCGCAGCCCATCGACAAGGAAAACGGAAGGGCGTTGTCGAAGTTGCCACCATTGCCGAAGGCGTGGGCCTGATTGACGATCACCCGGCAGACCGGCATCTCCAGTCCCAGCTTCTCGATGTGCTCATCGGTGGTGCTGTGGATACCGCAGGAGTGCCCCTTGCCCTGGTATTCGAGCAGTTCCCTGGTGATCGCAAAGGCATCCTCGAAGTCTCTGGCCCGGTAGAGGGTCAGCACCGGTGACAGCTTTTCGCCCGAAAAGGGGTAGTCCGCCCCGATGCCGCTTTCTTCCACCAGCAGGATCGAGGCGTCGAGACACGCCGGACGATCGAGCCCCACGGTGCTGGCGATACTGCCGGCATCCCGGGCGATCACGTCACGACTGAGGTTGCCATCCGTCCACATGCGACCTTCGAGAATCCGCTTTTCCTGTTCGGTCAGCAGTACCGCCGCGTGGTCTCGCAGTGCCGAGACCATGCTGTCGTAAACGCTGTCGAGGATGACCAGGCTGTTCTCCGAGCTGCAGCTGGTCGCATTGTCGAAGGTCTTGGAGGCAAGAATCTTGCGCGCGGCATCTGCGATATTGGCGCTTTCATCGATGATGACCGGGACATTGCCTGCCCCGACGCCGATGGCCGGGGTGCCACTGGAATAGGCGGAGCGCACATTGTTCTGGGAGCCGGTGACGACGATCAGGTCGACCAGTTGCATCAAGGCATGGGTGCTCGCCTTGGTCACCGGGTCCGGTAGCAGTTGCACCAGATCCCGGGGGGCTCCGATACGGGCGAGCTCGTCCTGCATGTAGTTCACCAGCCGTTCGCACACGGCGTAGCCCTTGGGCGAGGGAGCCAGCACGATGGCGTTGCGACCCTTGAGTGCGTTGATCGTCTTGTTGGTGGGCGTAGCCGCGGGGTTGGTGGAAGGCACCACGGCGCCGACCACGCCGATCGGGCGGGATATCTCGACGATACCTGTGCTCGGGTCTTCGGAGACGATACCCACGGTGCGCTTGCCCTCGAGGTTGGCCAGCAATCCAAGGGTCTTGCGGTGGTTCTTGGCGATCTTGTCGGAAACCTTGCCAAGCCCGGTGGTGGCCACCGCGAGTTGTGACAGCTCCTCATTTCGCGTGGGCTCCATCAACGCCCAGGCGGCGGCCAGCACGACTTCATCGACTTGCTGCTGGTCGTATTGCTCGAACCGTCGCTGGGCTTCTCGGGCTCGTTCGACAATGGGGGCTACCAGCCGGTAGGCGCTATTGTCGTCAGAAGAATGCTTATGGTTGGTGTTCATGTTGCTACCTCGACGTGTCGATGGGGTAAGCAAGGGCGGCTCCCGGCGGTGCAGGGGAATGAGGCCTGAGTTCCACGCGTCGCTACCCTTGCTTTCGTTGCCGTTGGCCTGAAATCCGCAGAGGTCACGGTGTCTCGAGCTGAGCGAAGAGTTCAGTCAGGTACGCTTGCTGTTGTTTCCACAGCGCCTCGAGGTCGGACGCTTCCATGACACGAAGGGTCGATCCGCCTTCTTTCATCTGCTCGGCGATTCCCTCGTCCTGGAACATGTCGATGAAGTTCGAAGAGAGGTAGTCGACCGTTTCCGCGTCGACCCCTCTGGGAACCATGATCCCCCTGAGGTTGAGGCTGGTGTCGTCGACGTCGTATCCCGCCTCGATAAAGGTGGGCACATCCGGCAGGAAATCGTCGCTTCTTTCGAGATCGGCAATGCCGAGGATCTTGATGCGGTCCTGGTTGCGGAAGGCGTCGGACAAGTTGTTGAATCCCGCCATCACCTGACCACCGACAACAAACCTGAGGGCGTCCACTCCTCCTGAGGTAGGAAGGTACTTCAGGGTCACCTCGGCGCTTTGCTGAAGCTGAAGGGCAGCAATATGGTGTCCGACGTAGAGCCCGGCGCCCGAGACCGTCAACTTTCCAGGATTGGCTCTGGCGTACTCCACCACGTCATCGATGGAATCGAACTCACTGTCCTTGCCGACGATGAGTACGGCAGGGTCTGCGCCCCAGTTTGCAATGGGCTGCAGGTTCTCGATGCTGTAATCGGTGTCGTACATGATCGACTGAGCGATGAAGTGCGGCACGTTATAGGCCGCAATATCGTAGCCATCGGTGGCGCCGGTACTGACAAACTGATTCCAGCCGATCTGTCCGCCTGCACCCGGGCGGTTGATCACCGTGACCGGCTGCCCGAGGTACTCATCGCCCTTCGAGGTGACGATCCTGGCCTGGAAGTCTGTCGCACCACCAGCCGAATAGGCGACCGTCAGATTCAAGGGCTTTTCCGGGAAGTCCGCCAGGCTGGGGAGGGGAGCAAGCAACAGACAGACCGCGAGGGTTGACGCTGTTTGACGCTTTACTGAGGTGGCGTGAATAGTCATTGTTTTATGCCTTCTACAGAAGTAGGCCTTTGGGAAACTGCACCTTTAACAGGGCAGTGAATACGCCGAAGAGCACCGCCAGAAAGCCGGTACCGATGACGATGTTGAGAAGGATCTTTCGGCTCGAGGAAATCCCGGGCATATAGACGCTACTGATGACGACGAACCCCACCAGGGTGGTGACGTAGAAGCCGAGAATTCGTAGTGCGAGCAGCAGCAGGAAAAAGATGGCAAGCGCCGGGATGATGCTGCCCCAGGGGATGGAGATGGCGCCTTCCTCGGCCTGGCCTGGGGCCAGGATTTCCACCGCGAGCAGCACGACTGCCAGAGTCAGTACGATCAGTGACACCACTCGGGGAAAGCTGTAGCCGTATGCCCCGCCTGCCCAGGAGGCGGCTACCAGGCCAAGTGCAATGATCAGTGCGCCGAGGGCCACCTGACGCGGTTTAGTGAGCATCATGGTTGGCCTCCGGATGTACCTGGACTCGATGATCGGGCGTCGCATGCTGGCGGGTCTTGCGGGCCTGCCAACTGGCGTAGAGGCTGTAGGCCACCGACAGCAGGCACAGCGAGACCAGCAGGATATTGAGCCAGCCACCGAACATGTAACGCAGCATGCCGTCGCCGGCCTGGGCCAGCATCTGACTCTGCAGGAAGTTGGTTTCGGCAATAGGGCCGAGAATGATGCCGAGTACGATGGGCCCGGGGGTGAAGCCGTACTGCATGCCGAAGTACATCAGGGAGCCCATGGACATCATGATGATGACGTCGGAGAAGCTGTTCTGGACGCTGTAGGTGCCGAAGATGGCCAGCGTGGTCACCGCCGCCGCCATGATGTGGCGAGGAATCCGAATGACGTACTTGCCGATCCCGCTGATCCACAGCCCACACACCACCAGCAGAATCTGGCTGATCAGCAGTGCTCCCATGAAGGTCCAGGCGACCGAGGCATGCTGGGTGAACAGGTCTGGTCCGGGAAAGAGGCCTTGAATCAACAGGCCGCCGAGCAGCACCGCGGCGGTGGGGCTGCCCGGTATGCCAAGCGACAGCATGGGCACCAGTGACGCCCCGACCATGGCGTTGTTGGCACTTTCTGCAGCGATGATGCCCTCCGGCTCGCCCTTGCCGAAATTGTCCTTGTTGTGACTGAATTTCTTGCACTGGTCGTAGGCAATCAGCCCGGCAATCTGGCCACCGGCGCCGGGAATGATGCCGACGATGATGCCGGACAGGCTGCCGATCACCAGCGCCTTGACCTTCTTCAGGTTGAAGATGATCGCCTTGATCACGGAGGTGGGTGCCATGTCGAAGCGTTCGCCGCCGTTGGCACCCTTGGCGCCCTCTACCATCTGCAGCACCTGGGGTATCGCAAACAGGCCGATCAGGGCCGGGATGATGGTGATGCCGCCCTGCAGGTGCTCGCTGAAGACGAAGCGTTCGGTGCCGGTCACCGGGTTGAAGCCGATCAGCGAGATCCAGACGCCGATCGCGCCGCCGAGCAAGCCCTTGAGTACCGAGGCGCTGCCCAGAGAGCCGATGACGGTGATGCCGAGGATGGCCGTCCAGAACAGCTCCGGGGGGCCAAACTTCAGCGCCACATTGACCAGGTAAGGGGTCAGGAAGATCAGCACCAGGACCCCCAGCACGCCCCCGACGGCGGAGCTGATAAAGCAGTAGTACAGCGCCTGGGTCGCCTTGCCGGCCTTGGCCATGGGGTGGCCATCCAGCATCGTTGCAATGTTGGCGGGCGCCCCGGGGATGTTGATCAGGATGGCGCTGACCGCGCCGCCGGCGACCGTCGAGGTATACAGAACGCCGAGCAGGATCAGCCCCGAGGTAGCGTCCATCTTGAAGGTGAAGGGGATCAGTAGCGCCACCGCCATCGTCGGACTGAGTCCCGGCGTCGCCCCCAGAATCAATCCGACGATCGTGCCGCCGATCAGGATAAGCAGGTTCCAGCCGCTGAGAACCTGCGGAAGGTAATGCAGTAGTTCCACCTTGAGCCTCCCGTGACGCCACAGGGGCGGGCGTCTGTTGTCGTTGTCATTCAGTTGGGATAAGCGCGTTTGCCTTTGGCGTGCTTTCTTTCACGGGCTTGATGGCGGTCGCATCAAGGTTGGTGAGCGTGTAGAGGGTCTGGATTAAGTCATTTAACAGATGTACATGAGTTGTATGTCTAGAAGTCTCCCGCGGGGCTGTCAACGTATTTTTCCCTCCGAAATGCCGCTGCAATGCAGCAATGGCGGGCCTTTCAGCGGGTGCGGGTGTTCGGCAAAAGGCGCGTGATCGATCCTGCAGGCAAGGGTGCAAGGGGCGCGGATGGAGGGGCGGGCGAGCGGCGGGAGGCGCTGCAGGGGCTTGGCGGAGCAAACAGGGTGGCACGACGACGGTCTGTTTTTATAAAAAACGAACCGTAACGTATCAAATAATGAAATTCGTCTTGACCGGGCACGAATCGGCCGCTACCTTTGGATCAAGTTTCGTAAATCGGAACTTATGGTATCGAAAAGCTTGAGGCGACCGATCCGGAGCGGCTCAAGCCAAGACAAGGCCCGAGGCCCTGATGGCCGACGCCGCCAGCATCCGCTTTTGTTCCCTGGAGGAGCCCCATGAGTCACAACGACAACACCAACAAGCGCCAGGTCGTGAAGGGTAAGCAGAAGATGACGCCCTCCGAGGCCTTCGTCGAAACCCTCGTCGCCAATGACGTCACCGACATGTTCGGCATCATGGGCTCGGCCTTCATGGACGCCATGGACATCTTTGCCCCCGCCGGCATTCGTCTGATTCCGGTGGTGCACGAGCAGGGCGCGGCCCACATGGCCGACGGCTATGCCCGTGTTTCCGGCCGCCATGGTGTGGTCATCGGCCAGAATGGCCCCGGCATCTCCAACTGCGTGACCGGCATCGCGGCGGCCTACTGGGCCCACAGCCCGGTGGTCATGATCACCCCGGAAACCGGCACCACCGGTATCGGCCTGGGCGGCTTCCAGGAGTGCAACCAGCTGCCGATGTTCCAGGAGTTCACCAAGTATCAGGGCCACGTCACCCACCCGGCGCGCATGGCCGAGTACACCGGTCGCTGCTTCGAGCGGGCCATGTCGGAGATCGGTCCGACCCAGTTGAACATTCCGCGTGACTACTTCTACGGCGAGATCGAGGCCGAGATTCCCGAGCCGCGTCGCATCGATCGCGGCCCCGGTGGCGCTCAGTCACTGGACGAGGCGGCGGCCCTGCTGGCCGAGGCCAAGTTCCCGGTGATCGTGTCCGGTGGTGGCGTGGTCATGGCCGACGCGGTGGAAGAGTGCAAGGCCCTGGCCGAGCGCCTCGGCGCGCCGGTGGTCAACAGCTACCAGCACAATGACTCCTTCCCCGCCAGCCATCCGCAGTGGTGTGGTCCGCTGGGCTACCAGGGCTCCAAGGCCGGCATGAAGCTGATCTCCCAGGCCGACGTGGTGCTGGCGCTCGGCACCCGTCTCGGGCCCTTCGGTACCCTGCCGCAGCACGGCATGGACTACTGGCCGAAGGACGCCAAGATCATCCAGGTGGATGCCGACCACAAGATGCTCGGTCTGGTGAAGAAGATCTCTGTCGGCATCTGCGGCGACGCCAAGGCCGCCGCGGTCGAGCTGAGCCAGCGCCTCGAGGGTCGCGACCTGGCCTGCGACGCCTCCAAGGACGAGCGTCTTGCCAAGATCAAGGCCGAGAAGGACGCCTGGGAGAAGGAACTCGACGAGTGGACCCACGAGCGTGATCCGTTCAGCCTCGACGCCATCGAGGAAGCCAAGGACGAAAAGCCGTTCTCCGGCGGCGAGTACCTGCACCCGCGTCAGGTGCTGCGCGAACTCGAGAAGGCCATGCCGGAAGACGTGATGGTCTCCACCGATATCGGCAACATCAACTCGGTGGCCCACAGCTACCTGCGCTTCGAGAAGCCGCGCAGCTTCTTCGCCCCGATGAGCTTCGGCAACTGTGGTTACGCCTTGCCGACCATCATCGGTGCCAAGACCGCCGCGCCGCATCGTCCGGCCATCGCCTACGCCGGTGACGGTGCCTGGGGCATGAGCCTGATGGAGACCATGACCGCCGTGCGTCATGGCATCCCGGTCACCGCGGTGGTGTTCCACAACCGCCAGTGGGGCGCCGAGAAGAAGAACCAGGTCGACTTCTACAATCGCCGCTTCGTGGCCGGCGAGCTCGACAACGAGAGCTTCGCCGAGATCGGCCGCGCCATGGGTGCCGAGGGCATCACCGTGGACCGTCTGGAAGACGTGGGCCCGGCGCTGAAGAAGGCGGTGGACATGCAGATGAACGAAGGCAAGACCTGCATCATCGAGATCATGTGTACCCGCGAACTGGGCGACCCCTTCCGCCGTGACGCCCTGAAGAAGCCGGTGCGTCTCTTGGAGAAGTACCAGGACTACGTCTGATACCGGCGGCGAAGGACTCCCCTGTCTGACTCGCCACGCAAGACTCTCTCGTCCGGTATGACGACATTGCCCTGGCCTGGTGCCAGGGCTTTTTTCATTCGCCAGAGGGTGGTAAAGAGCCCCGGCCGAGTGAAGGGATGGGCGGAGTCTCCGATAACAATGACCCCGGGAGAGCTGTTCCGATGAAAGCGCTCAATCATATACGCGACCTGGCCCGCCAGGACCCCAGACGTATCGTGCTGTGCGAGGGCGACGATGCGCGGGTGCTCAAGGCAGGACTGGCGGCAAGCCAGGCCGGCTATGCCCGCATCTTGCTGGTGGGGGAGCGTCAGGCGATCGACGCCCGCGCCGAGGCCGAAGGGCTCGAGATTGGGGCGATCGAGCTGATCGATCCCGCCGACTCCGAGCACACCGATCGCCTGGCAATGCTCCTGCTGGAACTGCGCGGGCCCAAGGGCATGACGGCCGAGGACGCCGCCCAGCGGGTACGTGAGCCGCTGATCTTTGCCAACCTGATGGTCCGCGACGGCCTGGCCGATGGCTGTGTGGCCGGGGCGGTGCACACCACCGCCGACGTCGTCCGCGCCGCCATCCAGTTGATCGGCAAGGCGCCAGGGGCGAGCCTGGTGTCGAGCTTCTTTCTGATGATGTTGTGCAAGGAGTTCCATAGCCTGAAGGGAGGCATGATCTTCTCTGACTGCGGGCTGGTGGTGGACCCCGATGCCGAGGCGCTGTCGCAGATCGCCATGGCCGCCGCCGACAGCGCCGAGGCGCTGCTCGACGAACCGGCACGGGTGGCGATGCTGTCGTTCTCCACCAGCGGCAGCGCTCATCACGCCTCGGTGGACAAGGTCGTGGAGGCGGCGCGCAAGGTCAAGAACGCGCGCCCGGGCCTGGCCATCGACGAGGACGTGCAGCTCGACGCCGCCATCGTCGCCGAGATCGCCGAGCGCAAGCTGCCGGACTCCAGGGTCAAGGGCAACGCCAATGTGCTGATCTTCCCGGACCTTGAGGCTGGCAATATCGGCTACAAGCTGGCCGAGCGGATCGGCGGCGCCGAGGCTATCGGTCCGCTGCTGCAGGGCCTGGCGCGGCCTGCCAATGACCTCTCGCGGGGCTGCAGCGAAGAGGATATCGTCAACGTGATCGCCGTCACCACGGTCCAGGCCCAGCGCCTGTCGGTGGCGTAACATTCATCTGGCCGGCCGGGAGGGAAGATGACACTGGTACCCGAGGGAATGGAGCTGTCTGGCCTTTTGGCGGTGATACTGATCACCGTTCTGGCAGGCTACCTGCACACGGTGTCCGGGTTCGGTATCGGCATGATCATCATCGGCGTGGCCAGTGGCTTCGAGCTGGTCAGCGTCGCCACCCTGGTGGCGGTGGTCAGTCTGGTGACCCTGGTCAACAGCGCCGTGGCCCTGCCCGGCAAGCTGCATCATCTCGACCGGCGCCACCTGCTGGCACTGGGGCTCGGCATCGTGCCGTCCATCGGCCTCGGGGTGTGGGCGCTGAACTGGCTGAGCGTCAGCGCCGAGGCGCTGTTGATGCTGATGCTGGGGGCGCTGGTGTTCTACGGCGGGCTCAGCGTGGGCTTGCGGCCGCGCCCACGCGCGGCCGTATCGTCCTCGGCAGGCTTCGCCGCGAATGGCGTCATGACCGGCCTTCTGGCCGGAATGTTCGGCATGCCGGGGCCGCCGGTCATCTACCACTGCTATCGCCAGCCGCTGCCCACCGAGACCATCCGGCTATTGCTGATCGCCTGCTTCGCCATGACCTCGGGGGTGCGCACCCTGTATGTCGGCGCCGCCGGCGGGCTCGATGCCCAGGTCTGGCTGCTGGCGTTGTGGACCCTGCCGGCGGTGGCGCTGGCCACCTGGGCCGGACGCCGCTATCCGCCGCCCTGCAGCGCCGTGCTATTGAGACGAGTGGCCATGCTGACGCTGATGGTGATAGGCGTGGGGCTGATGCTCGACGGCAGCCTGGCGCTGTGGACCAGGGCGTGAGGTTCGCACAGATACTACAACGGAACAGGAGTTTGCCCGTGAGAGTCGCCATGGAAGAGGCACCGCTTGGGGTGCTGTGTCTGGATTCTTCCTTTACCAAGCCGCTTGGTCATCTGCGCAACCCCGACACCTTTCGCCACCCGATACGCTACGAGGTGCTGCAGGGCATCGATATTCCCCGCCTGCTGCATGCACCCGGGGATGAGCTGGGCGCGCTGCTGGTGGACCGCGCCAGGCGTCTGGAGCGTGAGGGGGTGTGTGCCATCGCCGGGAGCTGTGGCTTCATGGCGCGCTATCAGGAACGGGTCGCGGCCGCGGTGACGGTGCCGGTGGTATTGTCCAGCCTGACCCTGCTGCCGTGGCTCGCCAGCGTGCACGGTGGCACAGGACGGATCGGCGTGCTGACCGCAGACGCGGGGGCGCTCAAGCGCGCCCACTTCGTCGGCGCTGGCTGGCAAGGGCCTCTGCCGGTGGTGCAGGGGCTCGAAGACGGTGATGAGTTTCGTCAGGTGATCCTGGAAGGTCGACGCGATGACCTGGATCTCGCCGCCATGGCGCAGGAGCTGGCACAGGCAACCCGAAGACTGAAAGCGCAAGCGCCGCTGGACGCGGTAGTGCTGGAGTGTACCGACCTGAGCGCTTTCGTGGAGGTGGTGCGACGGGAGGCGGGCTGCCCGGTCTACGATATTGTGCCGGCACTCGAGCTGATCCTTCGCTCCGCTGCCGGCAGGCAGCAATCGGCGCCGGACCCGCTCGTCACGGGCTGAGCGGCGACAGCGCGCGCCGGTGCCAGGTGTCGAGTCCCTTTTCCAGATAGGGCAGAAACCGCTGGCACTGGCGCGAACTGGTGTGAAAGCGCGAAGTGATCACGGCGATATCGAGGTCGATGGCGGGAACGAAGGGCAGGATCGCCACGGCGCAGTCGCGACGCATCAGAAAGCTCCAGGCCGAGACCGGGTCCACCAGGGCATGGCCGATGCCGGCATTGACCAGGCTGATGGCGGAAGGGAACAGGTGGGTTTCGGCGGCGATCTGCCAGTCGGCGCCGGCCTGTCTGAGCGCCTGCTTCAACTTGAGTGTGCTCTGGTGGTGCTCGTCCAGGGTCACCAGGGCCTTGCCGTCAAGATCCGCCGCCTCTACCTGAGCAAGGCCCGCCAGCGGGCTGTGGCGCGGTACCGCCAGGTGCATGCGCAGGGACAGGTGGCGGGCATCGAGGTCGTTAAGGTCATCCTGGCGTTCGATCACGCCGACATCGAACTGGCCCTCGGCCACCCAGTCCCGGATCTTGCGCGAGCTGAAGGTCTGCAACGACAGCCGGGTATCGGGATAGTCGGCCAGGTACTCGGCCATGATCCCGGGCATGGCGGTGGGCGAGAGCCCCGGCATGCAGCCCAGGATCAGCTTGCCCGCGCGGCCCTGGCGCAGGCCATCGGCGAGTTCGTCCAGATGTGATACCGACGCCAGTACCTTGTCGACCCCCTCCATCAGATAGCGGGCCTCGGGGGTCAGCTCGGTGCCGTAGTTGTTGCGGCGAAACAGCAAGAACCCCACCTCCTGCTCGAGATTGGCGATGGCCGAACTGACCGCCGGCTGGCTGAGTTCCAGACGACGGGCGGCCTTCGACAGGCTGCCGGTGTGCACAACCTCACGAAATATCTGGAGCTGGCGAAGCTGGTGACGAACCTTCATGGGCGTCCCTCCGGGCGCCCTCGGGAAGTGAGCGAGCGCCTCTAAATTATATTTATGGTTTCATAGTTATCTCAAAGTTGTCTTTATGGCAATGGCGGTCGATGCTGAAACCACCCCCAACAACCATAACGAGGGTAGTTTCATGAATCCCATCGACCTCGGCGGTCTGCTTCTGTATTTCGCGATACTGATCTACATCGGCTATCGCAGCGCCAAGAAGGTCTCCGGCAGCGCGGACTTTGCGGTGGCCGGCAACAAGATCATCTGGCCGGTGCTGTTCGCCACCCTGGCGGCTTCCTTCCTCGGCGGCGGCGCCTCCATGGGGCGTGCCGGCAAGTCCTTCGACGAAGGCTACGCCTTCATGGTCGCCGCCTCGGCCTTCCCCCTGGCCACGGTACTGGCGGGTCTGTTCATCGCCCCCCGGCTCAAGCGCTACGTCAACGCCCAGACCGTAGGCGACATCATGGCGCAGCACTTCGGTGCCAGCGCGCGACTGTTCACCGGCATCTTTTCGCTGGTGTTCTGCATCGGCATCCTCGGCGCCCAGGCCCTGGCGGTGGGCACCGTGTTCCACGCCATCCTCGGTATCGAGGTCTCCACCGGCATCCTGATCGGCATGGCGGTGGTGCTGTTGTATTCCACCGTGGGTGGCATGTGGGCGGTGATCCAGACCGACGTGGTGCAGTTTCTGATGCTGGCGGTGTTCCTGCCGGTGACTATGCTGATCGGCATCCATGATCTGGGCGGCCCCCAGGCGCTGGTGGAGCGGTTGCCCGAGGGCCACTTCAGCCTGATGGGCGACTATTCGGTGGGCATGTTCCTGTCTATCTTCATCGCCTTTCTGCTCGGCGAGACCCTGGTGCCGCCCTACACCCAGCGCGCCCTGTCGGCCCCTGACTCGCGCCACGCTCGTATCGGCTATTCGGTGGCCGGCGGCTTCGGCTTCCTGTTCTATCTGGTCAGCGCCACCATCGGGCTGGTCGCGCTGGTGCTCTATCCGACCATCTCGCCCGACCAGGCGATGCCGACCCTGATCCGCGACGCCCTGCCGGTGGGCATCACCGGACTGGTGCTGGCCTCGCTCCTGGCCGTGGTGATGTCCACCGCCGACTCCTACCTCAACTCGGCGGCGGTGATCTTCGTCGGTGACATCTACAAACCCTTTATCGAGCCTGACGTCAGCGAGAAGAAGCGGCTGTGGATCGAGCGACTGGTCAACCTGCTGATTGGCCTCGGCGCGGTGGTCTTCGCCCTCTACGCCACCTCGATCATCGATGCGCTGCTGCTCAGCTACGCGCTGTGGGCGCCGACCATTCTGCTGCCCTTCGTGTTCGCGGTGCTGTTCGATCTGCGCTGCACCCGCTCGGCGGTCGCCGCCATGCTCGCCGGCGCCCTGGTGACCATCCTGTGGAAGTGGGGGCCCTTCGACCTGCAGGCGGCGACTGGTCTGACCGCGCTGATCGCCGGCGTCATCGCCAATGTGCTGGTGTTTGTACTGGTCTACCGACTGTTCCGCTCGGTCCCCGACGCCCCTGTCGCCGCCAAGGCTCAGTGAAGGAGATTCCCATGACTCTGTACGCTCTTGCTCTGTATACCGTCAGTGCTGTCAGCATCCTCACCGCGGTGGGGGTGGGTATCGCCTCCTGGCGCTTCTATCGCGACAACTGAACCCCACGATATCGCCCACAAGACGCGGCTGGCCCCAAGCACGGGCCGGCCGCCCTCGTCCAACAGGAGACAGTGCATGAATACCATCGCCGTCGTGGGTGCCGGCATCGTCGGGCTGGCCGTGGCGCGTTCGCTGGCGGGACGTGGCCACCGGGTACAGCTTTTTGACCCGGGCCCGCCGGGGGAGGGCACCTCCTTCGGCAACGCCGGCCTGATCGCCAACTACGCCACCTCGCCCATGGCCAGTATCGATACCTTGAGGCAACTGCCTGGAGAGCTGTGTCGGCGTGACGCCTCGCTGTCTGTTGACCCTCGCTATCTGGCCCGCCTGGCGGGCTTTGGTCCGCGCTTTCTCAAGGCGGCGACGCCGTCGCGTTTCGCCCGCCACAAGTCGGATCTGGTGGCGCTGATTCAGGATGCGGTCAAGGCTCAGCACGCGTTGCTGGAGTCGCTCGAGGCGCCGGATCTGTACGCCGACACCGGCTGTCTGCAACTCGCCCGCCAAGGCGACCCGCTGGCCGCGACCCTGGAGGCGTCGGCCCGTGCCAAGCGGGCCGATGGGGTGGCCTGTGAGGCGCTTACGGCGCAGGAGGTGCGCGATCTGGAACCCACGATCCATCCCGCGGATCTCGTCGGCGGCCTGTACTTCCCCGAGACGCGCCACCTCAAGGATTCCCTGGCGGTGAGCCGAGCCCTGTGGCAGCGCCTGGCAGGCGAGGGCGTGGTGCAGCATGGTGCCCGCATCAGGGGGTTGGTGCCGCTGGCCGCGGGGGGCTGGCGCCTGATCGGTGAGAAGGGCGAGAACGGCGAGTCCCGTGAGTACCAGGCCGACCAGGTCGTGCTGTGCGCGGGCATCGCCAATGATGCCCTGCTCAAGTCGCTCGGCGTGTCGCTGCCGGTGGTGAGCGAGCGCGGCTACCACGTGCGGCTTGAAACGCCGCTTTCGCTGTCGCGCCCGGTGGGCTGGCTGGCCCGCCACTTCTATGCCACCCCCATGCATGGCGGCGTTCGCCTGGCGGGCACCACCGAGTTTACCGCTCCTGACCGCGCCGCCGACGAGCGCCGCTGGGAAAGGCTCAAGGGCTGGGGGGAAGCGCTGTTCGGACGGCCCCTGAGCCTGGCGGAGCGCTGGATGGGCGTGCGCCACTCGACACCGGACGGCCTGCCGGTGGTAGGGCAGGTAACGGGCAGAAAAGGGCTCTTCGTGGCCTACGGCCACGGCCACCTGGGGCTGACCCAGTCCGCCCACACCGGCGAATTGATCGCGGCCATGATCCACGGCGAAGCCCTGCCTGACTACGTCGCCAGCTTGTCCCCTGCCCGGTTCTAGTAGCGACGCCTCGACAACATCAGCTCCACCACTTCGTCGAGCAGGGCGTTGTCGAGGGTCTGGTCCAGGGCGATGACCCGGTGGCGGGCGTAGTAGGGACTCAGGTCCAGGCCGACGCCGAGGCCGATGATATCGATGGGGCCGGGGCGACGGCCGTTGCCACCACCGAAGGTCGCGACCACCGAGCGCAGGTGGTTGTCGAGGTAGTGGCGGTCGTTGGCCAGGTTGGTGGCGCTGTCCGAGGGACTGCCGTCGGAGATCACCACCAGCAGGCGGCGATTGACGTCTGCCGCCATCAGGCGCTGGCAGGCCCACTCGACCGCTTCACCGTCGATCCCTTCCTTGTACAGGTCAGCCTTGAGCAGGGCGGCGAAGCGCTTTCGCGCGCGTCGCCACGGCTGCTGGGCGTCCTTGAAGATCAGGTGACGGGCCTCGTTGAGCCGTCCCGGTGCGGCGGGGCGCCCGGCCTTGAGCCAGTCGCGCTGGGCTCGGCCACCGTTCCAGGCGGCGGTGGTGAAGCCCAGCACTTCGCTGTCGACGCCGGCCATGTCCAGCGCCCGGGTCAACAGCTCGACCAGCATGGCGATGGACTCGCCGTGGGCCTTCATCGAGCCGGAGCAGTCGATCAGCAGGGTCACCTGGGCATCGCTGACCGGACGGTAGCGCTCGCGCCGAAAGACGCGCCGCTCCTGAGGGGAGGAGACGATCTGGGACAGCCGGCGGCCGTCGATGACGCCGCTTTCCTCGCCGTCCTGCCAGCCATCGCGATCGGCCACCGACAGGTGGCGACGAAACTGACGGGCCAGACGACGCACATTGACCTTCTGAGCGTGCAGGCGCTCGTCCAGGCGCGCCCGATACTCTTCCAACTGGGCCTGACGCACCAGGCTGTCGGCCTCGCGCTCGCTGTCATAGGCGCTGGTGAAGGCGCGATAACGATGGGCGCCGTCGGCCAGGGTGCGGCTCTGGCCGGTGGCGGCCAGGGGGACCTCGTCGTCGAGCTCGTCCTCGCTGTCGAGCAGCAGTGCCAGCGCCCGGCGTGGGTCCTTGGCTTCGTCCTCGCGCTCGCCCTGGGGCTCGTAGCCTTCGAGCTGGGCACCGATCCAGTCGGCGATGTCGCGGGCATGACGCTGGAATCCTTGCTGGTCGTGGCGCTCACGACGCAGTCCCGCCAGGGCGTGGCCCAGCGCCGGTACGATATTGGCGCGGGTCGCTTCCAGCAAGTCCTCGAATTCCTCGAGCATGGGCGCCGCCATCAACCGTGACCGGCTGATCTGGATCACGCAGAACAGCAACAGGCCCAGCGCGCTCTCGGTGAGCTGGGCGTGGTGATAGTCCAGCGACCAGCGCTCGAAGCGTGCCTTCAGGTTGCGCGCGATACCTGGAGCAGGCCCGTCCAGCAGGGCCTCGACCCGACACTGCTCGAGCCAGTCGTAGATCAGCCGCGGCTCGGGTTCCTCGGGGCGCAGGCGCTGGTGCAGCCGGTCGTCACTGAAGCGCTGGCGCAATGCCAGGGCGTCGCTGACGGCGCGATAGTCGGCGAGTGACAGGCAGTCCTCGGCGAGCTTGAGGTGAGGCGCGCGAAGGGCCACCCGGGACGTCCCTCGGTACAGCCTGCGACCGGCGTAGAACCAGTCGTGCTCGCCGGTATGGGCGCGCAGCACGGCGGCCTCCAACTCCTCCAGGTACTGCTGGCGGCGCTGGCGAGCGAGCGCAAGCGCCGCCTCGCCCGCTGCGCTCATGGCGCCTCCCCGGCGTCTTTTTTCTTGTCCGGTGGATCGCTGGCCTGTGAATCGCCGTCTGACGACGCGCTGGCCACGGACTCGCTGAGTTCGGCATCGAAGCAGCGCTGGTAGAACTCGGCGACCAATGGCCGTTCGTGCTCGTCGCACTTGTTGAGAAACGATAGCCGGAAGGCCAGCGCCGGGTCGCGGAAGATCTCGCAGTTCTCGGCCCAGGTGATGACGGTACGCGGCGACATCAGCGTCGACAGGTCGCCGTTGGCGAAGCCCTTACGGGTCAGTTCGGCCACCGCCACCATGGCGTCGATGTGGCGACGGCCACGCTCGTTGTCCTTGCTCGGCACCCGGGCGAGCACGATCTTCACTTCCTCGTCGCGGGGCAGGTAGTCGAGCTTGGCGACGATGTTCCAGCGGTCCACCTGGGCGTGGTTGAGCAGTTGGGTGCCTTGGTAGAGGCCGTCCTGGTTGCCCAGCCCCACGGTATTGGCGGTGGCGAACAGACGAAACATCGGATGCGGGCTGATGACCCGGTTCTGGTCGACCAGGGTGAACTGGCCGTCGCGCTCCAGAATGCGCTGGATCACGAACATCACGTCGGGACGCCCGGCGTCGTACTCATCGAAGATCAGCGCCACCGGACGCTGCAGCGACCAGGGCACGATGCCTTCCTGAAACTCGGTGACCTGGACCCCGTCGCGAATGACGATGGCGTCCTTGCCGACCAGGTCGAGGCGGCTGATATGGCCGTCCAGGTTGACCCTGACGCAGGGCCAGTTGAGGCGGGCGGCCACCTGCTCGATATGGGTCGACTTGCCGGTGCCATGCAGGCCCTGAACCATCACCCGGCGGTTGCGGGTGAAGCCGGCCAGGATCGCCAGGGTCACGTCGGGATTGAAGCGATAGGCGTCATCGATGGCCGGCACATGGTCGTCGCGCGCCTCGAACACCGGGACCTGAAGGTCGGAGTCGATGCCGAAGATTTCCCGGGCGCTGTGCCAACGCTGGGCGGGGAGGGCGTCGTCGAGCAGGGGTGAGGCGTCGGCCATGGTCGTCAATCCTGAAACGCGGTGGAAAGGTGTGTCGTCACTATAGACCTGTTTTAAAAAATAACGCAAATTGTATCGAAAAATGAGATTTTATTGATCTTGCGCCGCTGCGACGATTGGCCTGTGGCGGTGATAACGGCGGTGTCGGCGGTGTCGGCGGTGTCGGCGGTGTCGGCGGTGTCGGCGGTCGCGAGGCGGTCGTGATAGCGGCGCTGAATTGAATTGGGCAGACGAGCGAGGAGGCGAGCATGAGCGACGTAGTGGTGGTGGGCGGCGGGGTGATCGGCCTGATGAGCGCCTGGCAGTTGGCCGAAGCGGGGCTTTCGGTGACCCTGGTGGAGCGCGGGCGCTGCGCCCGGGAAGCTTCCTGGGCCGGTGGCGGTATCGTCTCGCCGCTCTACCCCTGGCGCTACAGCGCCCCGGTGTCGGCGCTGTCGGCACTATCGGAGGAGGTCTATCCCGGGCTCTGCGATGAACTCAGAGAGACCACCGGCGTCGATCCTCAGTTCAGCCGACACGGGCTTTTGTACCTGGCGGTGGAAGACGCCGACGCAGCGCGTCGCTGGGCCAGGTGCCAGGCCAAGCCGCTCGAGGACATCGACGCCGACGCCATCCGCCGGATGGAGCCGGCGTTGGCCGACACCCATTGGGTCCGCCAGGGCCAGGGCGGGCTATGGATGCCGACCCTGGGTAGTCTGCGCAACCCTCGCCTGGGCCGTGCCTTGCGTGCGCGGCTCGAACGGCATCCGGGGGTCGAGCTGCGCGAGGGCTGTGAGGTGACTGGCTTCAAGGTCGTGGCCGGGCAGATCCAGGGGGTCGTCACCGCCGCCGGTGTGCTCACCGCGTCACGGGTACTGGTATGCGGCGGCGCCTGGAGCGGTGCCCTGCTCAAGCACCTCGGGGTCGGCATGGCGGTGGCTCCGGTCAAGGGCCAGATGATGGTGCTGCGACCGGCTCCCGGCGTGCCGCGGCCGCTGTCGCGGGTGGTGCTGGCCGATGGGCGCTACCTGATTCCACGGCGCGACGGCCGCATCCTGGTGGGGTCCACCCTTGAGCATCAAGGCTTCGACAAGCGCACCACCAGCGAGGCCCGGGTGTCGCTGTATCGCAGTGCCGTGCGTCTGCTGCCGGCGCTCGCCCAGGCGTCGATCGAGCACCATTGGGCGGGCCTGCGTCCCGGCTCCCCCGGGGGGATCCCCTTTATCGGTGAGGTGCCGGGATGTCGTGGACTGCACGTCAATGCCGGGCACTTTCGCAATGGCCTGGTGCTGGCGCCGGCGGCGGCGCGGCTGGGCGTCGAGCTGATGCTGGGGCGCACCCCTTGCGTGGATCCGATCCCCTATCGCATCCAGCGCGAAGGGTCGGCTGGCCTGCCCTCTACCCCTGCGTCGTCCACCGTGTCGACCCCTGGCTCGACGTCCGAGCCGGGGCTGGCCCAATCGACGGCGGGCAACTGGTGCTAAGTGGCAGACGACCGGCCCCTATAGGCTCAAGGTGAGTCGAGGCACGCTGCGCCTCGCCACCACTTTGCTGACACAGCGTGGGCGATACCCCCGCGCTGCCAATAACAAGGAGTCTCACCATGAGCCAGCCCGACGCCCAGTTTCTCGCCGACTTCGCCGACGCCCTCAACCGTCACGATATCGATGCAGTGATGTCGATGATGACCGACGACTGCGAATTTCATGCCGTCGCAGGTCCAGATCTGCTCGGCAAGACCTTCCGTGGTCAGCAGGAGGTTCGCGCCGGCCTGCGTGCCGCCTGGGAAAACGCGCCGGACGCCCAATGGCTCGACGGCGTGCATCAGGTCGTGGGAGATCGCGGCTACAGCGAAAGCACCTATAGCGGCACCACCGCCGATGGCATGCGCTCCGAGGCGCGGATGATCGACGCCTTCACCTTCCGTGACGGCAAGATCGCGGTGAAGAACGCCTACCGCAAGCAGCGCCCCGCCACGCCGGTCAATAACGGCTGAGCGACCTCGGATACCTGACTCGGGAGCTTCGACATGCTGGATCTACAGACCCCGCTGGCCGCTTCGTCGGACGATGCCGCCCGGGCCACTCCGGCCCAGGCCCCCTATGATCCCGCCTATGATCCGTTGACCGCCAGGCAGGTCGGTACCGGCTGTGACTATGCGCCGACCTACTGGATCGCCACCGCCGGCGAGCCCCCGGCCGACGATGGCCCGATCGTGGCGGACACCGACGCCGACGTGGTGATCATCGGCTCCGGGTTCACTGGCCTTACGGCGGCGATCTTTCTGGCCGAGCGCTACGGCATCAAGGCCACGGTGCTCGAGGCCAACCGTGTCAGCTGGGGATGCAGCACCCGCAACGGCGGCCAGGCCCAATGCGCCTCGGGGCGACTCAAGCGGTCTCAGTGGATCCAGCGCTATGGCCTCGATACCGCACTCAAGTTGCACCGCGAGTGTGTCGAAGGCATGCAGACCTTCAAGTCGCTGATCGCCGATATCGACTGCGACCCGCAGCCCGGCGGGCACCTGTATATCGGCCACAAGGATAGGGTGATGCCGAGCCTGGAGAAGGAGGCACGGCTTCTGCGCGAGACCTTCGACTACGACGCTCGCATCATCGACGGCGACACCGTCAAGCGCGAGTGGGTGGGCGACAGCGAGGCGGTCGGCGCCATGCACGAGCCCGAGGGCATCGGTATCCACGCCGCCAAGCTGGCTTTCGGCTACCATCGCAAGGCGCGCGCCCTGGGGGTGAAGATCCACCCGGCGAGCCCGGTGCTTGGCTGGGAGACCCATGGCGACGTGCACCATCTGCGCACGCCAGGCGGCGTGGTCAAGGCGCGGGCGGTGGGCATGGCCACCGGCGGCTACGTCACCGGCCAGCTGAGCCCCCACCTCAAGAACCGGTTGCTGCCAATTCTGTCGAACTCCATGGTCACTCGGCCGCTGAGCGAGGCCGAGATCGAGGCCACCGGTTTCCGCACACGTCAGGTGCTGACCGACACCCGAATCCTGCGCCACTACTATCGGCTGCTGCCGGACAACCGCGTGCAGATCGGCAGTCGCAGCGCCATCAGCGGCCGCGATGCCCCCAGGGAGCGCTACGCGGCGGTGCTCAGGGGCGATCTGGAGCGCAAGTTCCCGGCGCTCGCCGGCATCGAGATCGACTACTCCTGGTGGGGCTGGGTCGACGTCAGCCATGACATGATGCCGCGCATCCATCAGCCGGACCCGAAGGAGAGCGTCTACTACGCCCTGGGCTATGGCGGCAACGGGGTGATGTACTCGGCCCAGGCCGGCAAGCGCCTGGCCCAGTGGATCGCCAGGGAGGGCAGGTCGCTGGATCTGCCGATCTTCACCTCGAAGCTGCCCTTTCCCAACCTGCGCGAACGTATCGAGTCGGAGGCCTTCGCCCCCTTCCGCCGATTCGGCCAGCGCTTCCTCTATCGCTACTACTACTTCAAGGACGAGGTGCTCTGAACCTGATCGGTCCCGTTCTGGATATGGGTAACCCTCACGACGATGCCGCGACCCTGGGGTCGCGGCTTTTCAATGTCTGCAGTGCTGCGGCGGGTGCTGCGGCTACTTCACTTCCTCCGGTGGCAGCATCTTGTCGAGACGGTCGAGAAAGGCCTGCTGAACCGCTGTCACGCCGTCTTCCCGCCAGGCCACCTCGGTGACCAGACACTCCTTCACCCCCTCCAGCGGCAGCAGGGTGACGCCCTTGCGCACATAGTTGGTGGCGCACTCCAGGTGCACAGTGACGCCGAAGTCGCAGGCGACAAAGGCAAACATGGTCTCGCTGTTGAAGGTCTCTTGGGCGACATGGGGTTCGAAGCCCGCCTGCCGACAGATCTGCTCGAGCATCTGGCGAAAGTGCAGCCACATGCTGCGGGCGCCAAGAATGAACGGCTCCCGGGCCAACTCCTCCAGCCGGATGCTCTTGCGCCCGGCCAACGGGTGGTTGTCACCGACCGCGGCGATAAAGTGATCTCGCTGGATGGGACGGGAACGCAGCCCCGGGGTCAGCACCGGGCCGGTAACGAAGCCGAAGTCCAGGCGTCCCTCGGTCAATTCGTCGAGCTGCTGGGCGGTGGAGCCGAAGCTCAGGTCGAAGTGGATGTCCGGATTCTGGCGGCGAAAGTCGTCCAATAGTGCCGGCAACTCACCGGTGATGGCGAAGTCGGTGTAGCCGATGGCCAGCCGGCCCAGTTCTCCACGGCCCGCTCGCTGCGTCTTGAGCACCGCATCATCGACCTGGCGCAGTATCTGGCGGCTCTCCTCGAGCATGATGCGTCCCGGATCGGTGAGGCGGACCTGGCGATTGTTGCGCACGAACAGCGCTTCACCGATGGCGTCCTCGAGCTGAGCGATGGTGCGACTCAGCGCCGGCTGGGCGACGTTGAGACGCTCGGCGGCGCGGCGAAAGTGCAGGCTGTCGGCCACGGCGACAAAGGCGTAAAGGTGGCGAAGCTCAATGCGCATTGATGCCTCACAGGTATCAAGTGAACGTTAAATGATATTATACGCGCAACGATGGCGTGCCTAGGCTGGAAGTGTTCGCTTCACTTCCAACAACGACAACGTCGAGGTGACTCCATCATGCAAGACTCCTTTCACGGGGTGATCGCCTTCGCGCTGCTTGCCCTCATGCTGTGGGTCGGCAGCCAGCTGCGAAGCCGGCTGAGCTGGCTTCGGGCCTCGCTGGTTCCGGCCAGCATCGTCGGCGGCCTGATCGGTTTTCTGGCGCTTTCGCTGGATCTGCTGCCGGGCTACTCACCCGCCGACTTCACCGCTCTGACCTTTCATTTCTTCACCCTGAGCTTCATGTCGCTATGCCTTACCGGGGGTGGTCGCCAGGACGCGCCCGGTGGTGGCGGCAGTATCGTGCGCGGCGGACTCTGGCTGACGCTTGCCTGGAGCATCAGCCTGGGCATGCAAGGTGCCATCGGCTTTCTGGTGGTGACCGGCTACGACGCCGTGACCGGCAGCGACGTCAGCGGATTTCTGGGAGCCATCGTGACCCACGGCTTTACCCAGGGGCCGGGCCAGGCGCTGACCTACGGCACCATCTGGGAGACCGAGTACGGCATCGCCAATGCCGCCCAGGTGGGGCTGATCTATGCCTCTCTGGGATTCTTGATGGCGTTTGCCCTGGGCGTGCCGCTTGCCCGGCGCTACCTGACCAAGGGGTTGAACGCCAATCGCGCCTCGCGCCTGGATGACAACTTTCGCCTGGGCTTCTTTACCCGGGCGGGCGACGACGAGGGCAACCAGCAGGCTCCCGGGATGGGGCGCATGGTGTCGCACCCGGGCAATCTGGATTCGCTGGCCTACCATCTGGGCCTGCTTGCCATCGCCTACGTGATCACCCACCTGTGGCTGACCTTCGTGCAGGGCATCATCGGCAATGCCTCGCCGTTCGGCATCAACGTCGGGGTGCTGTTCAGCCACAACCTGTTCTTTCTGCACGGGCTGGGTGTCTGTGTGCTGATGCGCATGGTGATCGATCGGCTCGGGCTTTCCCACCGTGTCGATGACGAGACGCTCAAGCGGATCACCGGCAGCGCGGTGGACTTCATGGTGGTGGGGACCCTCATGAGCATCCAGTTCGCGGTGCTCTACGCGCTGCTGGCGCCGATCCTGCTGGTGACCGTGACCGTGACGGTGACGATCGCCACCCTGGTGGGCTGTCTGTTGATCGGGCGGTTGAGCGGCAATCTGGGACCAGAGCGTACCGTGACCTCCTTTGGCTGCTGCTGCGGCTCCACCGGTACCGGGCTCTTGCTGTTGCGCATGATGGACGCCGACTTTTCCACCTCGGTGCCCAAGGAACTGGCCTTCTTCAATCTGGCTATCGTGGTGGTCAACCTGCACATCCTGATGATCTTCGCCCCCATCGTGCCGTCGCTGACGCCGGCGATCTATCTGCTGGTGTTCGGCGGCACCGCCATCGCCCTGATCGCCTGCATCCCGCTGATGCTGATGTGGGGGCGGCACGGCAGAGCCTCATCGCCCTCGTCGGGCTGGGCCGAGGGTGTTCCCACCCAAGGCCATGCCGCCGCCCAGTCAGACTCAGCCTCCGCGTCTTCGCCCACCATCAGCAAGGGAGCTGCCTCCTGATGAGCATCACCGTCTATCCCGCTCGACGCATCCTGACCATGAATCCGTCCCAGCCCGAGGCCACCCATGTCGCGGTGCAGGGAGATCGCATCCTGGCGGTGGGGGATGCGCAAGCGATGCCAACCGACGCCCGCATCGATGATCGTTTTGCCGACAAGGTGATCCTGCCGGGCTTCGTCGAAGGCCACAGCCACGCTCTGGAAGGCGCCATGTGGGACTACCTCTATCTCGGGTATTTCAGCCGGGTCGATGCCGAAGGCAAGGAGTGGCCGGGGCTGAAGAGCGTCGCCGAGATGCAGGCACGGCTGCGCCAGCATGCAGATAGCCTGCCGCCGGGCGAGCCGCTGGTCGCCTGGGGCTTTGATCCGGTCTACTTTCCCGGCCAGCGCTTAAGTCGCCACCAGCTCGACGAGGCGATGGGAGATCGACCGCTGGTGGTGCTGCACGCCAGCCTGCACGTGATGACCGTCAATTCGGCCATGCTGGCACTGTCCGGCATCAGCGAGGGGCCGCGGGTCGAGGGCATCATGCTCGACGAGGACGGCCAGCCCAATGGCGAGCTCCAGGAAATGGCCGCCATGTTCGTGGTGTTCGATGCCCTTGGCAGGAATCTATTCGAGGCGGTGGCGTCACCCGAGGTGCTCAGGCGCTACGGCGCCATCGCGGCGGCCAAGGGCGTCACCACCATCACCGATCTGTACAACCCCTTGAGCGATGACGCCATCGCCTCGATGGTCGAGGTGACCCGGGATGCCGATTTTCCGGTGCGGCTGGTGCCGGCCATGGGGGTGCTGGCGTGGTCGGCCGAGGAGGGCATCGCGCGGCTCCAGGCGGCGATGGGCCACAGCCATGAGCGGCTGGTGTTTGGCCCGGCCAAGCTGATGACCGACGGCTCGATCCAGGGCTATACCGCGCGGCTGAAGTGGCCCCACTACCATGATGGTCATCCCAACGGGTTGTGGAACGCCGAGCCAGAGGGACTGGTGGCGCTGGTACACGCCTACCACCAGGCGGGGCTTCAACTGCACATTCACACCAACGGTGACGAGGCCGTGGAGTTGATGCTGGACGCCCTGGAGGAGGCGCTGACCCTGTGGCCGCGCTTCGATCACCGCCATACCCTGCAGCACTGCCAGATCATCGACCATGCCCAGCTACGTCGCGCCGCCCGTCTTGGACTGTGCCTGAACATGTTCGCCAATCATCTCTACTACTGGGGTGATGTGCACCTGGAACGCACCCTGGGACCGACGCGCTGCCAGCGCCTGGAGCCGCTGGCCTCGGCCCGCCGACTGGGCATCGTCACCGCCATCCACAGCGATGCGCCGGTGACGCCGCTGGGGCCGCTGTTCACCGCCTGGTGTGCGGTCAACCGGCAGAGCGCCAGTGGCCAGACGCTGGGTCACCATGAGGCGGTGAGCGTGGAAGATGCACTGGAAATGATCACCCTGGGCGCTGCCATCACGCTGGGCATGGACGACCGTGTGGGTAGCTTGGACGTCGGCAAGTTTGCCGACATGGCGGTACTGGATGACGATCCATTGCAAGTTTTAGCACAGGATCTGCGACACATCCGGGTACACGCCACGGTGTCGGGAGGACGGGTGCATGAGGTGTGATGATCGGGTGCCGGTGACGGTGATCGCAGGTTTCCTGGGGGCGGGCAAGACCAGCTATCTCAACCGCCGGCTGGCGTCGGGGGATATCGAGGATGCTCTGATTCTGGTCAACGATGTCGGCGAGGTGAACGTCGATGTGGCGGCGATCGACTACCGCGACGATCGCGTGCTGTCGCTGTCCAACGGCTGCGTCTGCTGCACCCTGGGGGGCACCCTGGCCGAGCAGCTGTCCCAGGCGCTGCGACTCAAGGCCAGGCCAACGGAAATTCTGATCGAGGCCAGCGGCGTGGCCAATCCTCAACGGATCGCCGATATCGCCAGGCTGGCGCCGGGGCTTGAGCTTGCCGACATCGTGGTACTGGTGGATGCAAGCCAGGCTGGCCGTCTGGCGCTGGACGCCCAGGTGGGGGAGCTATGGCGCGCCCAGGTGCACGCCGCCCATCGTCTGCTGGTCAATCGTCTGCCCCAAGAGGACTGCGCTCGCGACCAGCTGCTCGGATGGCTGGGACAGCTCGCCCCCGGTGCGGCGGTGGCGACAGAGCCGGTACAAGTCGCTCCCGCGTCGTCCAGGACGACGTCCTCTGGCCCGGCCTTTTGGCAGGGAAATGGCGCCAAGGCATCGGCGGAGCCGTTCGCCGTGCGTGCCCGACACTCGGGGCTGACCGATGCCACCCTGCACCTCCGCCATCCGGTGGTTGCCGAGGAGCTGCAAGCGCTGCTCGAGCGTTACCGCGATTGCCTGTTTCGTGCCAAGGGTTTTGTCCGCTGTCGTCTGCCGAACGGGGAAGAATGGCGAAGCCTGCAATTGAGCGGCCAGCACCTTGCCTGGCAGAACCATGGACAACCCACCACCGGCGCCGTGCTGGTGTGCATCGGTCGTCAGGGCGAGCGTTTCACCCAGTTGGTGGAGCAGCTCAAGCAGCTCGACAGTGAGACTGATACGGCACCGATCGGGCGCTAGCCCAGTGCCTCCCGGATTCAGCTGGTGCGACGTGCCTGAGGCAGCAAGGCCGCCAGTCGTTCGATGCCGCGCTCGATGCGGGTCTCGTCGATGGCCGAGAAGCCGAGCCTCAGGGTGGGGCAATGCGCCGGGGTCAGGAAGTGCACCTCGCCGTTCTCGATCAGGATGCTGTGCTCCTCGGCCAGCCGTTTCAGCAGTGACACATCGGTGTCGGCGGGGGCCTCCAGCCAGAAGCAGGAGCCGCCGAAGGTGGAGCGGATACGCAGCCCGGGCAAGTGGGATGCGAGGGCGTCACGCATCAACAGCCAGCGGCGCTGGTAGGTTTGGCGAATCTGGCGCAGCAGCGCGTCGTGGTAGCCGCGGTCGAGAAACAGCGCCACGCTGCGCTGGTTGTTGGTGGCAGGGTGGCGCAGCATCAGCCGGCGCAGGGCGCGCGCCTCGGCGATAAAGGCGGGGGGCGCCACCATGTAGCCGAGCCGAAGGCCCGGCGCCAGGGTCTTGGACAGGCTGCCCACGTAGATCACCCGGCCATCGCTATCGAGGCTCTTGAGTGCCGGCGTCGGGTTGTCGACGAAGTTGGTCTCGCTCTCGTAGTCGTCCTCGATGACCAGATAGTTGTTGGCGCTGGCGCTGTCGAGCAGGTCGCGGCGGCGCTGCATCGGCAGGGTCACGCCGGTGGGCGACTGGTGGCTCGGGGTGACGTAGGCCAGGTGGCAATCGGCCAGGCGCTGATCGATCACCAGGCCCTGGTCGTCCACGTCCACCGCGACGATATCGTCGGTGAAGGTGCGGGCGATATTGACCATGTCGACGTAGCCAGGGTTCTCCATCGCGAAGCGTCGACCCGTCCCCAGGATCAGCATGGCGGTGATCCATAGCGCCTGCTGGGCGCCCACGGTGATCAGGATCTCTTCCGGCCGGGCCCAGACGCCACGGCGGGGCAGCAGCCGCTGGTGGATCTGTTCGATCAGCAGCGGGTCGTCTTCGCTCAGGTGGTCTGCCGACCAGCGGCGGATGGCCGGCACGCTGACCGAGTCGCGGCTGCACTCCCGCCAGTGCTGGGTGGGAAACAGGTTGGGGTCGATCTGACCGTAGAGGAAGGGGTAGTCGTAGTCGAGCCAGTTGGCCGGCTTGACGATGGTCGGTTGGCGCGAGGGTCGCATCGTCAACAAGTCGTTCCAGGGCGTCGCTGTGCCGGAGTGAGAGGTGGCGCTGGTGGCTGGGGGGGCGATGTCGGCCGGGGGCGTGACGCGTCCGGCGAGGATATCCGGATTGACGAAGTAGCCGCTGCGCTCCCGGGCGACCAGGTAGCCGTCGTCCAGCAGTTGCTCGTAGGCGATCATCACCGTGTTGCGGGCCACGCCCAGCTCCTTGGCGAGTTTGCGGCTCGAAGGCAGCGCCTCACCGGTGGGCAGGTGCCCCTCGAGGATGGCGTGGGCGATCTGCTCGCGAAGCTGGCACTGAAGGCTTTCCTGACGCTTTGCGTCGAGTCGAAACAGGGGGGCGCTCATACCGACGACGGGTTCCCGGATGGTGGTTATTGGACGAGTTCCGGCGTGGCCCAGGCCTGGCGGCCACGCCCGCCTACGATCTTACAGCGTCGACGTCTTGTCGAGGGCTGGCGGGTGCCTGGCCCAATCGATGTGGGGCCACTGGTCCTATGGCGTCGATGCTCGACGGGGGAGAGTGAGTCACATGGCGGGTCGTTCCTGACGGCGCTCGCCAGCCAATGACGATCAAGATGTGACACCCGCAACAAGATTCCGCTTTAAGCGGCACAACAATGATGGGAGTTCCGCATGCACACCAAGTCCCCTTTCCTCCGTACCACGCCCCCGCGCAACATGACTCCTGCGGCCATCGGCGCTGCCACCTCGACCCGGCCCCTCGGCCCACGCCCGCTGGTGGCGGCGGTCGCCCTGGCGCTGATGGGCGCCGCTGGCTCGGCCCAGGCGGCAACCTGGAAGATGGCGCTGGGCGACGCCGCCGGTGGCACCCAGCACGAGTTGGGACAGACATTCGCCAAGCTGATCGAGGAAAAGTCCGGCGGCGACGTCAGCGTGGACCTGTTTCCCAACGGCCAGCTGGGCAGTGAGCAGGATACCGTCAACAACGCCAGCATGGGCCTGCTCGACCTGTCGGTACTGGCGATCAACAACATCACGCCGTTCTCGCCGACGGTCGGCGTGATGACGCTGCCCTACGTGATCCAGAGTCCCGAGGACGCCCGCACCCTGACCCAGGGCGAGATCGGCCAGGAGATGGTCGACAACACCATCCGTGACGCCGGCGTGCGGATACTGGGCTGGGCCTACTCCGGCTGTCGCCGTCTGACCAACTCGGCGAGGCCAGTGGCGAGCCCCGAGGATCTGGATGGCCTGGTCATCCGGGTGCCCAAGAACGAGATCATGATCTCCGCCTACCAGTCCTGGGGCGTCAATCCCAACCCGCTGGCCTGGTCGGAAACCTTTACCGCCCTGCAGCAGGGCGTCGTCGACGGCCAGGACAACCCCTACATCACCATCGACGCGATGAAGTTCTACGAGGTCCAGGATCACGTCACCGACAGCTGTTATGTGTTCTCCATGGAGCCGTTGATCATGGGTGAAGGCATGTTCCAGAGCCTGTCCGAGGAGGAGCAGCAGTGGGTGCTGGAGGCCGCTCAGGAGGCCACCGATCACAGCTACGAGTATCTGCTGGCCCAGGAAGACGCGATCAAGACCCGGCTGGTGGAAGAGCACGGCATGGAGATCACCGAGCCCGCCGACGGCGAGCAGGCGTGGATCGAACAGGCCACCGCCATCTGGCCCGACTTCTACGACAGCATCGGCGGCAAGGCCAAGCTCGACGAGGCGCTCGCCGCGCTGGGACGTGAGCCAGCCCCCTGATCTGTCACGACGTCGCTATCGTCTTGAATCCTCCCGGCGCCTGACTCCAGGCGCCATGAATCATGGCACCGCCGGAAGTCTGCCATTGGACGCCAGGTGGTGCCTGCTCAGAGGTCGTCGTGATGAATCGTCTATGGAAGCTCGTGGACAACCTCGAGAACTGGCTGTGCCAGCTATTGCTGGTGACCTTTGTGGCGCTGCTGTTTGCCCAGATCATGCTGCGTAACCTGTTCAGCTATTCGCTGCCCTGGGCCGATGAGCTGGCTACCTACGCCTTCGTCTGGTTCGCCTACCTGGGGGCGGTCTACGCCGCCAAGAAGTCGGCCCATAACCGTGTCACCTTCCAGTTCCGTTTCTTCCCGCGCTGGGTGGAGCTGGCCTGCGGTGCGCTGACCGACCTGATCTGGATCGCCTTCAACCTGGTCTTCATCTGGCTCAGTTACGACTTCGTGTTCAACAAGATGAATACCTTCTGGAAGTCCCAGACCCTGGGCATCCCGATGAAGGTGTTCTACCTGATCCTGCCGCTAGCCTTTGTGCTGATGACCCTGCGCATCCTGCAGAACAACTACCTACGCTTCGTCAAGCATCGCGAGCCCGTCGATCCCGAGGCCGAGGCCATCGCCGAGGCCAAGTCCTCGACGCTGTCGTCATCCAACGAGAAGGGAGACTGATCCATGGAGACGACCATCATCTACGTGCTGTTCGGGGTGTTCTTTCTGCTGCTGGTGCTGGGCGCGCCGATCACGGTGTCGCTGGGGGTGGCCGCGCTTGCCACCTATCTGTCGCTGGGGGAGAACCCCATGGCCTTCGTGCAGATCGCCTTCACCTCGGTGGGGTCCTTTCCGCTGATGGCGCTGCCGGCCTTTATCCTCGCCGGGGCCTTGATGGAAGCCGCCGGCATCTCGCGACGCCTGGTGGATATCGCCGAGGCCTTCGCCGGGCCGGTGACCGGCGGTCTCGCCGCCGCCACGGTGTTCGCCTGCATGTTCTTCGGCGCGATTTCAGGCTCAGGGCCCGCCACCACCGCGGCGGTGGGCATGCTGATGATCCCGGCCATGGCCAACCGCGGCTATGATCGCGGCTATGGCTCTGCCATCACGGCGTCCTCCGGTGGCCTCGGCGTGGTGATACCGCCGTCCATTCCCATGGTCATCTTTGGTATCTCGGGGATGGGGCTGCAGCCACCGGCGGAGGCCGTGGCCGCTCACGGCGCCTTCCAGACGCTGTCGATTCCGAAGCTGTTCATCGCCGGCATCCTGCCCGGCATGGTGATCGCTGGCTGCCTGTTGACCGTCAACTACATCATCTCGCGCCGGCGCGGCTACAGCGGGCTGAGCGACAGCTGGTCCTGGGACACCATCGCCAGGAGTCTGAAGCGTGGCGTGTGGTCGATCCTGGCGCCGCTGATCATCCTTGGCGGTATCTACAGCGGTCTGTTTACGCCCACCGAGTCGGCCATCGTGGCCATCGCCTACACCCTGATCGTCGGCATCTTCCTGCACCGCGAGCTCAAGTGGAAGCCGGCGCTCAAGACTCTGGAGACCACCACCTGGATCACCGGACGGGTGCTGTTGATCCTGTTCACCGCCACGGTATTCGGCCGCTTGCTGGTCGAACAGCGGGTGCCGGCGGTGATCGCCGAGGGCATGCTGGGACTGACCGATAACCTGTACTTGATCTGGGCCATGGTTATCGCATTTCTGCTTTTTGTCGGCATGTTCATGGAAACCCTGGCGGCTATCATGATCCTGACGCCGGTATTGCTGCCGATCATGTACATGCTGGGCATGGACCCGGTGCACGTCGGTATCGTCGTCGTCTGTGCCCTGGCCATCGGCTTCCAGACGCCGCCCCTGGGGGAGAACCTGTTCGTGGCCTCGGGCATTGGCGGCGCCTCCATCGAGGAGATATCGATCAAGGCGCTGCCGTTTGCCGCAAGCTCGGTGTTCGCGCTGTTCGTGATCGCCTACTTCCCGGAAATATCGCTGTGGCTACCCCGTATGCTGGGGTATTGATTGCGCACCGTCAGCGCACCGCAAAAAAGGCCGGGTGTCTTCGCATGTCGCGGCGACCCGGCCTCTCGCCAAGGAGTCACGCCATGCCTGTTTCGATCTCGCGTCTTCTCTGTTGCCTGGGGCTGAAGGACGATTGCCGCCAGGTGCTTGCCCACACCCTGACGCTGGCCAAGGCCACCGGGGCCGAGGTTCACGTGCTGCATGCGGTCAAGTCGTTGTCCGATGACGTCATGCATACCCTCAAGGCCAACATCGGTGAACGCGCCACCCTGGATGGCTTGATGGAGCAGCGCCTGCGTCTGGCGCGAGAGCGTCTGGACGAATTTGTCGAGGCCTTCTGGCAAGAGCACGAAGCGAACCTGCCTGGGCGCGAGGTGGTGGCCGCCAAGTCGGTGCTGGAGGGTTACCCGGCATCGGAGATTACCCGCTACGCCGTGCGCCATGACTGCGACATGATCATCATGGCCACCAACAAGCGCGGCTTCGCCTCGTCCTATGCAGGCCGGGTGACCAAGGGCGTGATCAAGCGTGCCAGTGTGCCGGTGGTGGTGGTGCCACCGATGTAGCCACGAAGAACGTCAGTCTGGCTGGCCGAGCGTGTCCTGACCCGATCGGTCAGTCAGCGTACCTTGGCAATGCGTTCATGCGTTCATGCGTTCGTATGCTCAGTGGTCGAAGGTATCCTGCAGCTGCCCGGCGATACGCCGCATCAAGGGCGCCCACTCCATCAGCGAGTCGATGCTGTGGCGCAGCCGGGGCGCGTGGATCGCCAGCGTCGCCTGGATGCGCCCGGTCTGGTCGTACACCGGCACGGCGATGGCCACCATGCCCTGGATGAACTCCTCGTTGTCGGTGCTCAGCTCCTTTTCGGCGATGTCCGCCAGGCGTCGCTCCAGCTCGTCTGCTTCGGTGGCGGTGTAGGGGGTATAGGCCTCCAGCGGCAGGTGCTTGAGCAGCTGGCGGCGCTGGGCCGGCCCCATCAGCGCCAGAAACATCTTGCCGCTTGCGGTGCAGTGCAGCGGAAGACGTGAGCCCGGCGGCAGCTGTATGCGTACCGGCCAGTTGGTCTCCACCCGTTCGTAGTAGAGCACCTCGTGACCTTCGAGCAGGGTCAGGTTGCAGGTTTCGTTGACCTCTTCGGCCAGGCGCTTGAGCAGCATACGGCGCGGCGCCTTGAGGCTCTCGTTGGCGAGCACGCCCATGGCCATGCGGTGCAGTCGTTCGCCGGGAAGCAGATGCCGTCCTTCCACGTCGCGCACGATCAGATCCTGCTCTTCGAGCTGCTTGAGCAGGCGATGCAGGGTGGGCTTGGGAATGTCGAGCTGACGCTCCAGGTCCGAGGCGCTGACGCCGTGGATCGAGGTGGCGATGGTTTCCAGCAGTACCAGGCCTCGTTGCAGCGTCGAATTGGTCGTGGTCCGAGTGCTTGCTGTAGACATACGCGATCCTTGACGACGGAAAATGGTGGCAGGCACTCATGATAACGCGGCAAGCCCGGTGAGGCTTGCCGCGTGCTCCTGCTTGCCTGTCGGTGTTACAGGTTCACCAGCATCAGTGACAGCGCCGGCCACATCGAGATGGCGATCCAGCAACTGATCAGCGCAATGAAGTAGGGGATGACGAACTTCACCAGGCGCAGGTAGGGGATCCCGGTGATGCTCGAGGCCACGTAGAGGTTGAGGCCGAAGGGCGGGGTGACGAAGCCGATGGCGGCGCCGACCAGGAAGATCACCGCGAAGTGGATCGGGTCGACCCCGGCGTTCTGGGCGATGGGCGCCAGGATCGGTGCCAGGATGATGGTCACCGGCAGGCTCTCGAGGATCATCCCGGCCAGCAGGATCATCAGCATGCAGGCCCCCAGGATCACGTAGTAGTTGCCCAGACCGCTGAGCAGGTCCTGCAGCGCCTGGCCCGCGCCCAGCACCGACAGCAGTTGCTGCATCACCACCGAGATCGCGATCAACGGCGCCAGCATGCCGGCGATCTGGCCCGAGCGCAGCATGATCGAGGGCAGCGCGGTGAAGCGAATCTCGCGGGTGATCAGTAGCCCCGCGATCAGGGTGAAGCCCACGGTGATGGCGGCGGCCTCGGTGGGCGAGAACTTGCCCGAATAGATGCCGTAGATCACCACCCCGATGGTAGCGAAGCCGAGATAGGCGCGCCTGGCGAAGCGCGCGCTTTCACCCGCCTTGAACGGAATCAGGGTGCCCCAGCCGTGACGTCGCGCCACCAGGTGACAGGCCGCCATCATGCCGAACACCATCATCGCCCCGGGGATCATGCCGGCGATGAACAGGTCGCTGATCGACAGGTTCATCATGAAGCCGTAGACGATAAAGATGATCGACGGCGGGATGATGATGCCGACCGTTCCGCCGGAGGCGGCGGTGGCGGCGGAAAAGCGCTCGTCGTAGCCGTTCTTGACCATCTCCGGCTGCATGATCGAGCCGATGGTGGCGGTGGTGCCGGCGTTGGACCCGGAGATCGCCGCGAACAGGCCGCAGGCGCCGAGGGTGGCCATGCCCATGCCGCCACGCAGCCAGCCCAGTACCGAATAGGCGAAGTCGGACAGTCGCTTGGCGATGCCGGCGGCGTTGATCAAGTCGCCGGTCAGGATGAACAGCGGCAGGGCCAGCAGGCCGAAGAAGCTCAGGCCCTGGAACAGGGTGACCCCAATATTGGCCAGGGTGAAGTCGATGATCAGGCTGGTGCCGACCACCCACAGGCCGATCACCAGGAAGATCGGTACCCCCAGCAGAAAGATGGTGGTGCAGCCCGCGGTGACCAGGCCGATAAGCATGCCGTCGGTCATGACGTCTCTCCTAGTCCATGATGGACGGTTGCAGGTTGAACGGCTCGCGGCGCCGGAAGCGTGCGATGTCGCTGGCCAGGTTCTGCAGCACCCGGAAGATGATCAGGGCCCAGGCCAGCGGCGTGGCCAGGTAGAACCACCACTGCATGACGTTGTCGGTGCCCGGCACGATGGCGAAGTTCATGTGCGCCAGTTCCACCTGGGCGATGGTGAAGTGGATGACCAGGGCGCCGAAGCCGATCCACAGCACGGCGTCGAGCACCTGGCAGGCGAACTGGCCGGCGTAGGGCAGGCGCATGCGAATCTCGTTGAGCGACAGGTGGGTACGCTGCTTGACGTTGAGCGAGGCGCCGAACCAGGTCAGCCACAGAAACAGCAGCACCGGAATGCTGGTGCTCCAGGGCGCCTGCAGGCTGAAGAAGAATCGGCGGATGACCTCGACGAAGATGATGCCCGCCATGCCGCTGTAGGAGATCAGGATGATCACCTTTTCCAGATTGGCGTCGAGCCACTTGAGTGGCGCCAGCCAGGCGGGGGTCGGCCGATCGGCGACGTCGTTCGACGTCGCCTGGGCCGCGGTGGCCTTGTGATCGGTCATTACGCCCTCCACCAGCGCTTCGGCGCCACGTTGACCGCCGCCATCTCACGCGGGATCTCCCGGGCGATGGTGTGGATTTCCTTGTAGATGTCGACGTCGCCGGCCCAGGCATTGAGCCGCTCGCGCCACTGCTCCCAGGGCTCTGGATTGAACTCCGGGGCGCATAGCTGCTCGGCCTGGGCGCGGATCTCGTCGGACAGCGGGGCCACCCGCACGTTGTTCTCGGCGAACACGGTGCCGGCGGCGGGGTGTTCGGTGGCGCCGACGATCTGGTAGCGGCCGGCCTCGTTCATGCCCTGGGTAAAGATCTGGGCGGCGTAGGCCGACTCCATCACTTGATCCTGCAGCTCGGCGTCCAGCGCCTCGAATTTCGACAGGTTCATGGCGGTGTGCTCGGTACCGGCGAAGAAGCGCAGGTCGACCGCCTGGGACACCACCGGCGCCATGCCAGCGTAGGCCACCGCGCTCATCCAGGTCTCGGCGCCGTCCAGCAGGCCCTGACGCAGGCCGTCCAGGGTCTCTTCCCAGGCCACCGGGACCGGGTTGAGGCCAAGCTGTTCCATGGCGATGCGGCCAAGCTGGGTGCCGGTGACGCGGTTCTTGGTGCCCTGCAGCACCTCGAGGCTGTCCACTAGCGGCTTGTCGGCCCAGCTCTGGCCCATCATCAGCCCGCGCAGGTCGCAGTGGGTGAACAGGAACTGCAGGTTGTGGCGCTGGCGCATCGGCTCGCGCAGCAGGGCCTCGCTGCGAGGGTCGTAGAAGAAGTGAAACATCGAGGCGACGCTCGGGAACATGTAGGCGAAGTCCAGCACGTTCAGGTAGGGCGCGCCGCCGGCGGAATTCTGGGTCGAGGCCGAGAAGATGTCGACGATGCCCTGCTGGGCCTTGCTGACGCAGTCGAGCTGGTTGCAGACCTCGTTGGAGCCCATGAACTCGACGCGGATGGCGCCGTTGGTGCGCTCCTCGACGTCACGGGCGAAGAACAGCTGCCCGGACTTCTGGATATCGAGGTTGCGCTCGTTGAAGCCCGAGGCGCCAAAGCGCAGCTGGAACTTGGGTTCGGTCTGATAGCGGCGTTGCTGCTCGGCGTCGGCGGCTCGGGCCAGGCTCGAGGCGGTGAGGCCAGCGCCCAGACCACTGGCGGCCAGCAGCGTGGAGGTCATGCCGAAGCGGCCCGAGATATTCAGGAAGTCGCGGCGCGACACGTCTGATGAGAAGAGGCGTGAACTCATGGAAGGCTCCCAGTCTTGTGTTTGGTGTAGGGATGCAGGGGAGTGCCGGGGCGTTCGCGCTTGGCGATCGTCGCCTGGCACCGGGCCCGACAAAGGGCCTTGACCACACCTTAGAAGTCTCTCGGGAATAGATCAATAAAAATGAGTTTTTTTGTCTCGATATTGATCTTTTGAGAAAACTGTCTAGCATCAATTGAGACAAAACGTCTCGATTGAGTGAGCGACATGACAACCACAACACCACCGCCAGAGGCTTTCGACTACATCATCGTGGGGGCGGGCTCCGCCGGCTGCGTGCTGGCCAACCGTCTGAGCGAGGATCCCAAGGTGTCGGTACTGCTGCTCGAGGCCGGCGGGTCCGACTGGAATCCGTGGATCCACGTGCCCGTGGGCTACTTCAAGACCATGCACAATCCGGCCACCGACTGGTGCTACCTCACCGATCCCGACGAGGGCATCGACGGTCGCCGGCTGCAGTGGCCCAGGGGCAAGGTGCTGGGAGGGTCAAGCTCGCTCAATGGGCTTCTGTACATCCGCGGTCAGCGCGAGGACTACGACGATTGGGCGCAGCTTGGCAACGACGGCTGGGACTACGACTCGGTGCTGCCCTACTTCAAGAAGTCGGAGTGCCAGGAGCGGGGCGCCGATGACTACCACGGTGCCGACGGCCCCTTGAAGGTCTCGGATCTGCGCCTGCGCCGCGAGATCGCCGAACGCTTCATCGAGGCGGCCAAGGCCTCGGGGATTCCCGAGAACCGCGACGTCAACGGGGCCAGGCAAGAAGGCGTGGGCTACTTCCAGCAGACCTCCTACAAGGGCTTTCGCTGCTCGACCGCCAAGGCGTTTCTGCGTCCGGCGCTCAAGCGCCCCAATCTCACCCTGGTCAAGCGTGCCCACTGTCAGCGGCTGCTGCTGGAGGGCAAGCGCGTGGTCGGGGTCGAGTACCGCCAGGGGCAGAGCACCCATCGGGCGAGCGCCAGGCTCGAGGTGCTGCTGTCCAGCGGCGCCATCGGCTCGCCGCAGATCCTGCAGTGCTCCGGCATCGGGGACCCCGACCACCTGGCCGAGGTCGGCGTCGACTGCCACCACGCACTACCGGGCGTCGGCGAGAATCTGCAGGACCATCTGCAGATCCGGCTGGTGTTCAAGACCTCCTGTCGCACCCTCAACGACGAGGTGCGTCATCCGCTGAGAAAGCTGGCGGTAGGCACCCAGTACGCCCTGACCCGCACCGGACCGCTGACCCTGGCGGCCAGTCAGGTGTGCATCTTCACCCAGTCGCGGGAGGGCCTGGATCGCCCGGATATCCAGTTCCACATGCAGCCGCTATCGGCGGACAAGCCGGCCGAAGGGGTGCATCCGTTCTCGGCCTTCACCTCCTCGGTGTGCCAGTTGCGTCCGACCAGCCGGGGGCGTATTCGCATCACCAGCGCCGACCCCGCCGTCTATCCCTCGATCCAGCCCAACTACCTGAGCACCGAAGAAGACTGTCGCGTGGCGGTGGACGCCATCAAGGTGGCGCGACGCATCGCCGAGCAGGCACCGCTTGCCGAGGTGATCACCGATGAATACGTGCCGGGGCGGGAGTATCAGAGCGACGAGCAATTGCTCGAGGCCGCCCGGCGCTACAGTCAGACCATCTACCACCCGGCGGGCACCTGCAAGATGGGCCACGACGACCTGGCGGTGGTCGATGACCGACTGCGGGTGCACGGCCTCGAGGGACTGAGGGTGGTGGACGCCTCGATCATGCCGATCATCGTCTCGGGCAACACCAACGCCCCGACCATCATGATCGCCGAACGCGCGGCGGACATGATCAAGGCCGATCGCCGTGCCCAGGCGCGCGTCGCCTGACGTGCAGCGCTGGAATCTCGACAGCGGATCGATGCCATCGGGGCCTGGCCTTACTCGAGGCCGCGCTCTGGCCCTAACGTCGCGGTAGCGGGCTGGGCCAGGATCAAATCAATAGCGCGTCATCGGCTGACCCGCTGAGCGCGCCCCCTGATACGCGAACAACGAATAAACGAGAGGACGCCCATGTCCCAGCCAACGACACACGCCAAGCCCGAGACGCCCGTGACCGGATGGCGTCGCCATCTGGAGCCCGCCCGGGAGCGCATGCCGGGGGTGCTGATCTGCATCACCATTGCCCTGGCCACCACCTTTATCGCCGATCACTACGGTGGCCCGACCTTGTTGTACGCACTGCTGTTCGGCATGACCCTGCACTTTCTCAGCGAGCAGGGCCCGTGCCTGGTGGGGGTGGAGTTTGCCGCCCGCACCATCCTCAGGCTGGGTGTTGCCCTGCTGGGGGTGCGCATCACCCTGGAGCAGGTGGCGGAACTCGGGATCGGCCCGGTAGTGACGGTGGTCGCCGGGGTGGTGCTGACCATTCTGGCGGGAAGCGTGCTGGCGCGACTGCTGGGGCTGAAAAATGATCTTGGCCTGCTGACCGGCGGGTCGGTGGCGATCTGCGGCGCCTCGGCGGCGCTGGCGCTGTCTGCGGCGATGCCGCGCAACGAGATCGCCGAGCGCAATACCATCCTGACGGTGGTCGGGGTGACGACGCTGTCCACCGCCGCCATGGTGCTCTACCCGCTGCTGGTCGGTGCGCTGGAACTGACCGATACCCAGGCCGGGATTTTTCTTGGTGGCACCATCCATGACGTCGCCCAGGTGGTCGGTGCCGGCTACATGATCTCCGACGAGACCGGTGACATCTCGACCTTCGTCAAACTGTTGCGGGTCGCCATGCTGGTGCCGGCGGTAATGGTGTTCATGCTGCTGTTTCGCCGCGCCCGTGGCGGTGAAGGCGGCAAGGTGCCGATGTTCCCGAGCTTCCTGGTGGCCTTCGTGGTGCTGGTGCTGATCAACAGCCTTGGCGTGATCCCCCAGGTGATGGTCGAGGGCATGACCGACCTGTCGCGCTGGTGTCTGGTCACCGCCATCGCCGCACTCGGTATCAAGACCTCCTTCCAGAAGCTTGCCGTGGTCGGCTGGAAGCCCGTCATCCTGATGGTCGCCGAGACCGTCTTCCTGCTCGGCCTGGTGCTGGTGTGCCTGTATACCGGCATCGCCGAGTGGTAGCGAGCGGTCCCGGGCGAACGAGCGGCCTCGGGCGAGTTAGAAAGCCGAGCGAAGCGGACCGAGCGGCCCCGGGCGAACGAGCGTTTTCGGGCGAGTTAGAACGCAACGCAAAGCCAAAGCTCACGCCAATGCCAAGGCCCCGGTTCTCCCGGGGCCTCGGCGTTTCTGACGGTCTGTGGCGCTGTGCTGGTCGTTACTGACCGGCCTGGATTGCGGTCAGCGCAATCGTATAGACGATGTCCTCGACCAGGGCGCCCCGGGACAGGTCGTTGACCGGCTTGTTGAGGCCTTGAAGCATGGGGCCGATGCTGACCACCCGGGCGCTGCGCTGGACCGCCTTGTAGGTGGTGTTGCCGGTATTCAGGTCGGGGAACACGAACACCGTGGCGCGGCCGGCCACCGGTGACTCCGGCGCCTTCTGCCGGGCCACGCTGGCGATGGCTGCCGCGTCGTACTGCAGCGGGCCGTCGATGGCCAGATGCGGCGCCCGTTCCCTGGCGATGCGGGTCGCCTCGCGGACCTTGTCGACGTCGGCGCCGCTGCCGGACTCGCCGGTGGAATAGCTGATCATGGCGACCCGCGGCTCGATGCCAAAGGCCTCGGCGCTGGTGGCGCTCTGCAGGGCGATCTCGGCCAGCGCCTCGGCGTCGGGGTCGGGGTTGACCGCGCAGTCACCGTAGACCACCACCTGGTCGGGCAGCAGCATGAAGAACACCGACGACACCTGGCCGTAGCCGGGGGCGGTCTTGATCAACTGAAAGGCCGGGCGCACGGTGTTGGCGGTGGTATGCACGGCGCCGGAGACCAGGCCATCGACCTCGCCTTCGGCGAGCATCATGGTGCCCAGCACCACACTGTCATGAAGCTGGGCCTCGGCGGTCAGCGGGGTCAGCTTGCCTCGCCGGCGCTCGACCATGGGCGCGATAAAACGACCACGCTCGGCGTCCGGGTCGAGGATCTGCAGGTCGTCGGGCAGCTCCAGACCACGCGCCTTGGCCACCTCGAGGATGGCGCGACGCTTGCCCAGCAGCACGCAGTTGGCGATGCCGCGACGCTGGCACAGGATGGCCGCCTCCAGGGTAAGCGGCTCGTCGCCTTCAGGCAGCACGATACGCCGACGCTTGTGCTGGGCCATGCTGACCAGTTGATGGCGGAAGGCCGCCGGTGAAAGGCGGCGCTGGGCGTCGTCGTGAATCAGTGCCAGCAGCCAGTCACGATCCAGATGATCGGCGACGAAGGCGCAGATGGCCTCGGCGCGCTCGTGATCATCCACCGGGATGCTGCCGGACATCTCGGTAAGCCGGGCCACGGTGGCGTAGCTGTCGGTGTCCACCGAGAGTACCGGCAGCCCCGAGGCCAGCGCCGGGCGGCAGACGTCGATCAGCTGCTGGCTGGGTGACTCGCCGTGGGTCAGCAGGAGGCCCGCCAGGGGCACGCCGTTCATGGTGGCCAAGGCCGCCGCGAGCAGGGTGTCGTCGCGGTCCCCGGGGGACACGATCAGCTCGCCGGGACGCAGGGCGTAGAGCAGGTGCTCGGCGCTGCGGGCCCCCAGCGTCGAGTGAGCGACGCGGCGGCGATCGGCTTCGCCGTGGTGCAGGATCCTGGCATCGAGGGCGCGGGCCACGTCTACCACTCGCGGTGCGGTCAGGGAGGCCCGGTAGGGCACCGCCGCGACCACCGGCAGGGTCAGATCGGCGCCGCTGGCGAGCTGCTGCTGCCAGTGCTGGCGATGGGCGCGGGCCTCGACCTCGCTGACCGAGGCCAGGGTCTGGTCGATGGCAGAGCCGTCGCCGTCCCCCGGCAGTCGCATCAGCATGGCACCCAGAGTACGCACCGAACCCACCGCGTCGATGCTCTGGCGATGGAACTGCAACTGCTTGGCCAGCTCCTGGGGATCGGCGATCTGGCCATCGGCGACCAGTACCACCTGGGCGTCGAGGGCACTGGCCAGGCGCACGTTGAGGTCGAAGGCGTAGGCGTTTCGCGGCAGTGGGCGAACGCCCTCCACCACGATCAGCGCCGGTGCCTTGCCGGTGGCAGGGCGGGCGACGCGGGCGTGGCGCTCCACGGCGAGTTCCAGCAGACCATCGCGATCGTCGCGGCCGAGATACTGCTCCAGTGTCTGGCGCGAGATCGGACGCGGCGAACCTATGCCCAGGGTACTGGCCACCAGCGAGCGGGCGCGTTCGTCGTTGTCACTTGCCTGCTCGCCACCTTCGGACTGGCTGAAGGGCTGCAGAAAACCCGCGTCCAGCCCCAGCGTATCCAGCGCACGAAGCAGGCCGAGGCCGGCGGAGGTGAGGGCGACGCCGTCGTCGATGGGGATCAGCAGCAGCGTGCGGGACTGGGTGCTCACAGAACCTCCTCGAGCTTTGGCGTGGACGTCAGGCTCACGATCAATTCCCGGGTCTGGCTGGCGATATAGCCTTCCTCGTCGGTGGGGATGACGCGGATCTCCGGCGCCGAGCTGGCGCCTCGGTCGTGGATCTGGCCTTCCTCGCCACGCCCGAGGCTCTCGTTGGCGTCAGCGTCCAGGCGCACACCGAGGGCCTCCAGGTGGCCCAGCGTCCGGGCGCGCACCAGGGCAGAGTTTTCGCCGATGCCGCCGGTGAAGGCGATGCCGTCGATCCGGGGCAGGGCACAGGCCAGGCCCGCCAGGGACTTGGCCAGGCGGTAGCAGAAGACTTCGATGGCCAGGCTCGCGCCGGCGTGACCTTCACTGGCGGCCTGTTCGAGCTCACGCATGTCGTTGGTCAGCTCGGACAGCCCCAGCAGTCCGCTCTTCTGGTTGAGCAACTGATCGACGCCCTCCAGCGACATGCCCAGCTGCCGCGCCAGGTGCAGGTGCAGGCCGGGGTCGACGTCACCGCTGCGGGTGCCCATCACCAGGCCTTCCAGCGGGGTCATGCCCATGCTGGTGTCCAGGCTTCTGCCGGCCCATACCGCAGTGGCGGAGCAGCCATTGCCCAGGTGGGCGATCAGCCAGCCGCCTTCACCACGGGCGCTGACTTCTGTCAGGCGTCCGGTCACGTAGGCATGGCTCGAGCCGTGGAAGCCGTAGCGACGGATGCCGTGTCGGCTGTAGAGCTCTTCGGGGATGGCGTAGCGGTAGGCGTGGGGCGGCAGGGTCTGGTGAAACGCGGTATCGAACACCGCCACCTGAGGCAGATCCTCGAACAGCCGGCGCGTGGCGACGATACCGTCGAGGTTGGCCGGATTGTGCAAGGGAGCCAGGCTGATGGTCTGGCGAATGGTGCGCACCACGGCGTCGTCGAGCAGGGTGGCGGCGGTGAAGCGCTCGCCGCCGTGTACCACCCGGTGGCCGATACCGATGGGCCGGTGGACGTCAAGGTGCTCGAGAATCGTCTTGAGCGCCAGGGCGTGGGTCGCTCGGGGAAGCGAGACCTCGCGGGTGCTGCCGTGTTCGTCTACAAGCTTGAGGCGAGCCTCGTGGCTACCCAGGCGCTCGGCGATACCGGACAGTCGGGGAGCGTCGGGGGCCTGATCGACCAGCGCGAACTTGATCGAAGAGGAGCCGCAGTTGATCACCAGAATCGGGGCTTTCATGCCATCTCCAGAAAAGACGCCTTGGTGAGGCGAGAATGCGTGGGATGGCGGCGAATCTAGCACCGCCCCGGGGCGCGAATAACTGGCCTGGGGAGGTAGTCGAACGGCTTTGCTGGTGGATCCAACGAAGCCGTGATGAGCGTCAAGTGCATGAATCTTTGGATTAGACTTTTGTCTAACTTTGTGCGGCGGAACTGGAACCGGGCGTACAAGACGTGCATCCCCGGGCAGTCGAACGCTGCCCGGGGATGCGCCGGGGAATGGCTTGTCTCAGACCTCCTTGTTCAGACCTCCTTGTAGAGCTCCGCACCCTGTTCACGGAAGACCCGGGCGCGCTCTTCCATGCCGGCCATGACGGCGTCGCCGTCACCCTCCAGGCCGTTGTCGCGGGCGTAGTCGCGGACTTCCTGGCTGATCTTCATGGAACAGAACTTGGGGCCGCACATGGAGCAGAAGTGGGCCACCTTGGCGGAGTCCTTGGGCAGCGTCTCGTCGTGATAGGCGCGGGCGGTGTCGGGGTCCAGGCCTAGGTTGAACTGGTCCTCCCAGCGGAACTCGAAACGCGCCTTGGACAGGGCGTTGTCGCGGCGCTGGGCGCCGGGATGCCCCTTGGCCAGGTCGGCGGCGTGGGCGGCAATCTTGTAGGTGATGATGCCGGTCTTGACGTCGTCCTTGTCGGGCAGGCCCAGGTGCTCCTTGGGGGTGACGTAGCACAGCATGGCGCAGCCGTACCAGCCGATCATCGCCGCTCCGATGCCCGAGGTGATGTGGTCGTAGCCCGGGGCGATATCGGTCACCAGCGGCCCAAGGGTATAGAAGGGCGCCTCGTCGCAGTACTCTAGCTGCTTGTCCATGTTCTCCTTGACCAGGTGCATGGGCACGTGGCCAGGGCCTTCGATCATCACCTGGACGTCGTGCTTCCAGGCGATATGGGTCAGTTCACCCAGGGTCTTGAGCTCTGCCATCTGGGCCTCGTCGTTGGCGTCGGCCACCGAGCCCGGGCGCAGGCCATCGCCCAGCGAGAAGGCCACGTCGTACTGCTTGCAGATCTCGCAGATTTCCTCGAAGTGGGTGTAGAGGAAGCTTTCCTGGTGATGGTAAAGGCACCACTTGGCCATGATCGAGCCACCGCGGGAGACGATGCCGGTGACCCGGTTGGCGGTCAGCGGCACGTAGCGCAGCAGCACGCCTGCGTGGATGGTGAAGTAGTCCACGCCCTGTTCGGCCTGCTCGATCAGGGTGTCGCGGAACACCTCCCAGGTGAGGTCCTCGGCCACGCCCTTGACCTTCTCCAGCGCCTGATAGAGCGGCACCGTGCCGATCGGTACCGGCGAGTTGCGGATAATCCACTCGCGGGTCTCGTGGATGTTCTGGCCAGTGGACAGATCCATGATGGTATCGGCGCCCCAGCGGATGCCCCAGGTCATCTTCTCGACCTCTTGCTCGATGGAGGAGGTCACCGCCGAGTTGCCCAGATTGCCATTGATCTTCACCAGGAAGTTGCGCCCGATGATCATCGGCTCGGCTTCCGGGTGATTGATGTTGGCGGGGATGATGGCGCGCCCGGCGGCGACTTCCTGGCGCACGAACTCGGGGGTGATCTCCTCTGGCAGACGGGCGCCGAAGCCCTGCCCGGGATGCTGGTGGCCAAGGATGCGCTCGACCTCGTCGCTGCCTCGATAGCCATCGGCCAGGGCCTGTCGACGCTGGTTCTCGCGGATGGCGATGAACTCCATCTCCGGGGTGATGATGCCGCGGCGGGCATAGTGCAGCTGGGTCACATTGCCGGCGCTGCCGTCGGCGCCACGACGTGCCCGACGCGGCGTGCGGGTCAGTTCGAAGCGAAGCGGGGCGAGCGTCGGGTCGTTGGCACGTCGGCGACCGTAGTCCGAGGTCGGGCCTTCGAGCCATTCGGTGTCGTCGCGCTCCTCGATCCAGGGCCGGCGCAATTCGGCAAGCCCGCGACGCAGGTCGACCTCGACCTGGGGATCGGTGTAGGGGCCGGAGGTGTCGTAGACCAAGAGCGGCGGATTGGCCTCGTCGGCCCCGGAGGTGCGGGTCGCTGACAGCGAAATCTCGCGAAACGGCACCCGCAGGTCCTCGCGGGAGCCCTTTACATAGACCTTGCGCGAACCCGGCAGGGGCGTAACCGCGGTCTGGTCGACCTGGGCGGTCTCGGCCAGGAAGTGCGCGCTATGGCGGGGTTTGTTTGCGGAAACGGGTTGATCGAGCGGCATTGGCTTGTCCTTCTCACGGCACTGGGTGCTGGCGTTGTTGTGTGCATCGCGTGAGGAAGGAGGGGGCGTCGTGGCCTGGGCCGTGAGCGCTTGATCCCTACGCTGGTCCTCACCGCGATGCCATGGCATCGGGGTTACCCCCAGATCAGGTTCAACGGGTCCCATGCGCTGCATGATCTCAGCCGCCTCTGGCGGCCCCCCGTCAAGCGTGGTGCTGATTGTGTTAGTCGCTTAGATCGAGTCCCATCTGCCAGAAGTCGATCTCGAGTCGTGTCGCGTCGGCGAAGATCCGTGACAGTCGCGCAAAGCGCTCGCCGGATACCTGGGCCAGCTGATCGTCGAGCCAGGCCTGCTCCTGGCGTGCGGCGGCCTGGAAGTCGTCGCTTTCGTACATGGCGATCCAGGCGTCGAAGGGATTGTCGGCGCCGCGCAGGGTGTCCGAACGGGCGTTGAGGTTTCGTGCGATATCGGCGTAGCCGACCATGCAGGGGGCCAGCGCCACGTGCAGGTCCAGGAGGTCTCCGCGGCTGCCGGCGTCCAGCACGTAGCGGGTATAGGCCAGGGTAGCGCGAGCTTCGGGCAGCTCGGCGAGTTCGGCCTCGCCGATGCCCCAGTCGCGGCAGAAGGCGAGATGCAGGCCGAGTTCCACGTCGAGGATGGTCTTCATGCCGTCGAAGGCGCCGCGCAGCTCGTCGAGGCTGTGGCTCTTGTAGGCCGCCAGGGCGTAGGCCCGGGAGAACTGCAGCAGAAACAGATAGTCCTGCTTGAGGTAGTGACGGAAGCTGGCGTCGGCCAGTTCACCACGGCCAAGGGCGAGCACGAAGTCGTGTTCGATGTAGGCGTGCCAGTCATCGCGGCAGGCGTCGACAAGATCGGTAAAGCGGTAGCCCATGTTGCCTCCGGTTGGTGTGGATCCGGAGGGCGGCGGCAAAGGACACGGCGACGAGAAAGGAGGGAGGTGCGCGCGCAGGGGCTGGCACCACCGCCTGATTCCCTACGCCGGTTCAAGGTGTGAAGCCACACCGCACCCGGATCAGGTTCCACGGGATCGGCGCTGGCGGCCGGTGATTCGTCACCCTGGCCCTGCGCCATCTCAGCCGGATTCACCGGCACCCCGTCAAGCGAGTCTGGATCGAGTCTAGCATGACCTCGAAGGGAGTCCACCTCAGCTTGGCAAGAACCGATCCCGATCAGTAGATACGCCGCTGGGGGGAAGAGGTTTCCACGATATCGCGAGAGTGCAACTGCCCAGATATCTGGAGAAGTTTCCGCATGGTTGAGAATGCATTTTATCCGATTGAGGAAAAGTGGCGAAGTAGAGTCCTGATTGATCAGTTCGACAAAGTTTCGACGATTTTGTTGTTATTTAAAGGGATATTTGCGTGGTTTTTCTTGGATGTTCTCTGGATTGTATTTGCGTGTTTTGCGGCTGCCTGATAGAGAATATGTGAGAGAATCTAGAGTGAAAAAAGTACGTTTTTTTTATCGATATTCTGACAGTCGTTGTGCGCTTGATGACTCCTTTGTGAAGAAGGGCAGAAAGTGACAGGTGTGTTGGTCCCGTTTTATTGGCAGCATTGGTTCGCCGAGTTTTCATGGAAGCTAAAAATGCTTGCTTTGTTCTCTTTTGAACCACGCGTGGGTCAGGTAAATGGTGCATGGGGAAGGTTTTTATGAAGGGCTCCGGGGCCGTTGTCAGTGCTCGTTTCTCAACACAATAGACAAATATTTCGCCTATCTTTTTTTATGCAAATATTTTAGAAAGGAAGACGAGATGCCAGTGTTGACGTAAACATTCCTATTCGTCGTGGCAATGTGTGATTTAAGATAGACGTTATCAATTTTGTTCGTTCACGACCGATGTTATATCTTATATTTTAGGTGATTAATATGAATCCATATTCGACACTTCCAGACCGTGCCTTCTGGAAAAAAGCTGTATCCGAAAAGTCAATTTTTGACATATCCAATTTGTGGTCTCCAAAGTTCAAGATCACAAAGGATAGTAGGGTGGTTACCTTCGGTTCCTGCTTTGCGCAACATATTGGAAATGCTCTTGATAGCAGAGGGTTTAACTGGGTCTCGACAGAAACTCCACCCAAGGGGCTCTCGCAGGAAAATGCAAAAAAATACAATTACAATATTTTTTCGGCCAGAACCGGGAATATATACACTACCTCATTGTTGAAGCAGTGGGTAGAGTGGGCAACAGGGATAAAAGAGCCGCCTGAGGAGATTTGGGAAAAGGACGGACGGTTCTATGATCCCTTTCGCCCCGTGGTGGAACCAGAGGGTTTCTGTAGTAAAGAAGAGTTAATGCTCTCTCGAGAGGAGACAATAAAAGCGTTTAGGGAATGCATCGTCTCATCAGACTTCTTTGTCTTCACCCTAGGGTTGACTGAAAGCTGGTTCAATGCGGAATACGGCTACGAGTATCCGATGTGTCCCGGAACTTCAGCAGGGACCTACCTGAAAGGTATCCATGCGTTCAAGAATCAAATGTATCCCTCTGTGATGAATGATCTGCGAGATGCCATAGAAATAATGCGTCATGAGAATCCTGAGTTACGCTTTATATTGACAGTTTCCCCTGTTCCTTTGGTAGCGACAAACTCCAGGAACAACGTGATCGTCGCTACAATGGAATCCAAGTCAGTGTTGCGTGCCGTGGCTGGGCAGATTTCTAGAGGTTGTAATTATGTGGATTATTTTCCTTCGTATGAAATAATCAACAGCCCGGTTTTCAAGGGGGTGTTTTTCGAACCCAATCAACGAAGTGTTAACCCCCACGGTGTCGATTTTGTGATGAATCATTTTTTTTCTTCTCTGAGGACAAAGTTCGGCGCTGAGATTTTCGGAAAACAAAACAAGAGGGTAGGTAGCGTAAAGAAAATTAATGATCTGGTTTGCGAAGAAGAGATCTTCGACGCCTTTGGAGGTAAGGAATGAAGAAGAATATTTGTGTGCTGGGCAATAGCCACGTTGGTGCTTTGAAAAGAGCCTGGGACCTGATGCCAGAGTGGCATCAAGAATATAATCTTGTCTTCTTTACCGCTAGAAGTAATGGCTTGGGTGGACTGATTCTCATCGATAATAAACTGGTTCCAAAAACAGATAGATTAAAGAGGACCATCACCTATACATCGGGTGGCAAGAGTGAGATTGATATCGTTGAATATGATCTATTCTTGATTTACGGACTTCAGATGGAAGTTTTTTTTGTCGAACCTGGAAAATTTTTTTCATCAGCAGTAATAAAGCAAACCGTGCTGGATAGTGTCAAGGGTACGATGTCCTGGAAGATCATGGAAATGATCAGGAGCGTGACCAATAAAAAGATATATGTTGGACATAATCCCCTGCCTATTCAGAAGAAAGGTGATGATAGAAGTTATCCTCCGGAAAGCTACCTGTCCGGAATAAAGTTGATGAACGATGAAGTGTATGATAAATGCAATGCCGAGTTGATCGCTCAGCCTGCTGATACCATCGTCAACGGATGTTTTACGGAGCGGGAGCTCTCGAAGGGAAGTAAAAGATTGCCTGTAGGGGATGCCATGGATGAGGAAGCGCATCCAGACCATGATATCAGGCATATGAACGAAGAGTTCGGGAAAAAGTGGCTATCCTGCTTTTTAAGTAGAGATTGACAAAGGGTTTTCCTGGCGGATGTGTGTTATTCGGAGCTGGAGAACGCTCTTTGTAGAGCAAAGCGTTACCACCAGACAGCGGCAAACAGATGAATCATGGATCACGCCACTATGCTTGACGTGTAGTAGTCCGCCGGGATTCCCCCTCCGGATGATGCAAAAGGAGGGGGAGGACACAACGCTGTGCCACGGCACCGGCTCAGTCGACGGGCTTCTCGCCGGAGACCTCCGGCGCCGATTCCGTGTCGTGCTCGCGAAAAGACTGCACCGGCATCTCGCGGGGGATTTCCCGTGGCGGATCTGCCGGGGTCGCCGGCGGCGGTGGTGCCTCGGCGACGCGAAGCTCGCCTACCACCGCCGGGGGGCGGGTCTCGCTCGGGACCAGCAACAGGCCGGCGCGCCTCAGGGCCCGGCCGATGCTCAGGCTGGAGCTCCAGCGGACCAGCGGGGCGGCCATCACCAGGCCGAGCCACACCGGCGTCAGCCAGATGAAGAAGCTCGGGGTGAAGGCCCAGGTCACCAGCGCCCACAAGGCGCCGATCAGTGACCATAGCCAGGTGTGGCGAAAGGCTTCCTTCCAGGGTAGGGCGCGGCCCTCGCGGGACTGTGGATCCCAGGCCACGGTGCGGCCGCTCAGTACCTGAATCACGAAACGACTGTGGAACACCATCATCAAGGGCGCGATGAGCATGGCAAACAGCGTCTCGAGCAGCATGCTGGCGACGAGCCGGGCCCGTCCGCCATAGGCCTGCGGGTTCTGGATCAGCCCCAGCACCAGCCCCAGTACCTTGGGCATCAGCAGCATGCCCAGGGTGCCGATCAGCAGCGGCATGATCAGGTTGGGTGGGGCGATCGGCCAGTCGGGAAACAGCTGCGAACTCGAGGTGAAGAAGTTGGTCGGCACCAGTGCCCGGATCAGGGCGTCGATGGTGCTGATCACCAGGATCGCCAGCCACACCAGCGACGACAGGTAGGCGAGGGCACCGAAGAAGAAGTGTAGACGGCTGAGTACGTGCAGTCCGCGTCCGCCAAGCAGGCGCATATGCTGCAGGTTGCCCTGGACCCAGCGGCGGTCACGCTTGGCGTAGTCGAGGATATGGCTCGGCATTTCTTCGAAGCTGCCGCCCAGGTCGGTGCGCATGCGCACCTGCCAGCCGGCACGGCGCAGCAGCGCCGCTTCGACGAAGTCGTGGCTCAGGATATCGCCACCCAGCGGTGGCTTGCCGGGCAGCTCCGGCAGGCCACAGGCATCGGTGAAGGCGTCCACGCGAATGATGGCGTTGTGGCCGAAGTAGTTGGCCGCGGTGGCGTGCCAGAAGCTCAGACCGCTGGCCAGCATCGGCGAGTAGAGTGCAGCAGCGAACTGGTTGGCGCGGCCAAACAGGCTGTCCTGGCGCACCGGAATCGGCACCGTCTGCAACAGGCCAAGGCGCGGGTTAGCCATCATCTCGTCGATCAGCTCGATGACGGTAGTGCCGCTCATCAGGCTGTCGGCGTCGATCACCAGCATGTAGTCGTAGTGGCTGCCCCAACGGGTGCAGAAGTCGCCCAGATTGCCTGCCTTGCGCCCGACGTTACTGTCACGGTGGCGGTAGTGCAGTTGGCAGTGGCCTTTCAGGCGCTTCTGCAGCTCGGCCATGGCGGCCTTTTCCTCGGCCACCACCTCGTCGTCGGTGCTGTCGCTGAGCACGAAGGCTTCCACCTCGATGCCTTGCGGCAGGTCATCCAGATCCTTGCAGGTGGCCTCGAGTCCGGCGGCGACTCGCAGCACGTCTTCGTTGTGGATCGGCATCACCAGGGCGGTGCGGGAGTGGGAGCCTTCGGGCCGCATGGGATAGGAATGGCGCGGCTTCAGGCTCAGCGGGTCACGCCCGGTCAGGTTGAGCACGAAGCCGATCAGCGCGCTCCAGAAGGCCATGGTGATCCAGCCGAAAGTGATCGCGAACAGGCCGATGATCGCCATCTCGAGCGGACTGATGCCCTCCACGTAGAGGATCCTGAACATGGTCCAGACCCCCAGCGCCGTGGTGGCGGCAATGGCCAGGCCGACGCCAAGACGTCGCAGGCGTGGCCAGGGTACCTCGGGAGTATGGGCGTTCATCAGGGGCTCCAGATGCTGTTCCAGGTTTCGCTCAGGCGCTCGCCACGAAGCATGAGTGTCAGGCGGATATCAGCGGGCTGGTCGCCATCGGGCAGCAGCGTGAAGCTGGCGCGCCAGGTGTCGTCGTCGGGCAGCGGTGTGACCTTGGCCTCGGCGGTCTCGCCGCTGGAGGTGGTCAGGGTCATCTCGACCGGTTGGCTGGCATCGAGTCCCTCGAGCTCACCGCCGCGGAAGTCGATGATGAACTGGCGCAGGCGCTCGTCGGGGGGATCGCTCTGTCCCGGCACACCGCCCCAGCCCTGGCGCGAACGCACCACACGAGCCAGCGGCTCGGCCGTGGGGGTGTCGCCGAAGGTCCAGGTACGATAGCGATAGGTGCGGGAGTCGCCGGCCATCAGCGGGGTGGCGGGCACCCAGTAGGCGGTGATGTTGTCGTGAGCCTCGCTGTCGGTGGGGATCTCCACCAGCTCGACATGGCCTTCACCCCACTCGCCCTGGGGTTCGACCCACTGACTGGGGCGACGCTCGTAGCGGGCCTCCATGTCCAGGTAGGCGTTGAAGTGCTGGGGCCGCTGGACCAGGCCATAGCCCTTGGGCGAGGTGTCCTGCAGCCCGGAGATCTGGAGGCTTTCGGGGTTTTCCAGCACGCGCCATGTCCACTCGCCGGTGCTGGTGGCCATCAGCAGGCCGCTGGAGTCATGCACCCGGATGCGGTAGTCGTCCTCCTGGCGGCGATCCATCTCGCCATGCAGGAACATGCTGGTCAGCGGTGCGACGCCGAGCTTCTCGACGTCTTCCCTGGCAAACAGGCGTGCCTCGGTGTCGACCTGGGTGCGCTTGCCCGGGGCGATGTCGAAGCGGTAGGCGCCGGCCAGAGACGGGCTGTCCAGCAGCGCCAGCACGGTTATGTGGGTATCGCCGGGCTGCGGCTTGACCAGCCAGTATTCACGAAAGGCGGGAAACTCCTCGCCTTGGGGCAGGGCGGTGTCGATGGCCAGCCCACGGGCCGATAGGCCGTAGCCCTGGTCGCGGCCGACCAGACGGAAGTAGGACGCGCCGAGAAATACCGCGAACTCATCCTTGTAGTCGGCGCGGTTGAGCGGGTAGTGGAGGCGAAAGCCGGCATAGCCGAGCCCACTCAGATCGAGCTCGGCGAGGTCGGCGGTATCGTCGTCGTAGCGAAAGCGCTCAGGCTCGAAGGGCAGCGAGCGTACCTCGCCATCCTCCAGCAGGTGGATATCCACTGGCTGGTCATACAGAAAGCCTGGGTGGAAGAGCTCAACCTCGAAATCGCCATCATCCTTCCACAGTGCCCGCTCATCGCGGTAGCGAATCTGTCGGTAGCGATCGTAGTCCATCTCGGTGAGGGCCTCGGGCAGCTCGGCAGAGGCCTCTTCATAGGGGGACGCGGCCAGTTCCTTGGCCCGGTTCGTGACCTGTTCGAACAGCGCGCCGGTCTCGACGGCCATGGCCGGCGTCGTCAATGCGGCGCTGGTGATGACGCCGACGAAGGCGAGCGCCAGGTTGCGCGAGCCAGGTCGCCGCCGTGCAAGGGTGTGTCGTGCTCGAGATATTGCCGTGTCCAAGTGCGCTCTCCTTGCGAGCGGACGAACGCCCGGTGGCTCGGGTTCGCCCGCTGGGGGTGTAGGGGATCCTTCTGCCGTTCACATCGATGGCATGTTCTATGCGACTTTCTATGCCACTTTCTATGCCAGATCGAGCCAGCCTTTAATCTAGCCTATTGGCCGAGACAAAAGTTGCAATAGATGTCATCGGAGTGCATTTGAGGGTTTGTGCTAATTCGGGTTCCGTGTCGCCGATTAGCGACGGCGTCGGGGTGGGCAGGTTACTGAGCGGTAACAGGCGAAGTTGATGCACGAGCTTGCGGTCGAGGCAGCGCGTATCTACTGTGTAGATACGTACAGGAGGGGAGTGATATGGAACTCAAGATTCAGAAGTGGGGCAATAGTGCCGCCATCAGGTTGCCAGTTGAATTGCTTCGACAGCTGGGCCTCAGCGATGGGGATTTGCTGGAAGTCGAGGAAACTTCCCACAGGTTGGTGTTGAAGCCTGTGGCGTCAAAGCCAAAGTATTCCCTGGAGGAATTGCTGGCACGCTGTGATCCCGAGGCTCCCGAGCCTGAAGACCTGGCAGCCTGGCAGGAAATGGCCCCGGTAGGGCGTGAAGAATGAAGCGTGACAAATATAGCCGTGGCGATATTGTGCGAGTTCCCCTCAATCCGACCGAAGGACGCGAGCAGCGAGGTGACTTTCGCCCTGCGCTAGTGTTGACGCCAATAGCTTTCAATCATTTTGGTACGGTGGTCGTGGCACCCATCACCCAAGGTGGCAACTTCGCGCGCCACGCAGGCTTTGCGGTACCTCTGAGCGGGACCCGTACGCAGGGGGTAGTGCTGGTCAATCAGATCAGGACTGTCGATCTTGAAGCGCGCGGAGCGCGCAGAGTCGAGTCTGCCCCGGATCACGTCGTCGATGATGCTTTAGCGCGTGTTCGTACGTTATTTGAATAGGCCGTGCTCGCAAATTCTTAGTGCTGGCATTGCCGCGCCTACCATAGCCAGCTGGATGGTCTGGGCGGCGGCAGGCGCTGGTGCAGGGCACGCCAGCCGACGATGCAGCGGATCACGAACCAGGCGGTGACCAGCAGCGGGGGTAGCGCCAGGCCGATGATCAGCACCGACAGTACCACCGCGGCGACCATGTAGAGCAGGCCGATCCAGAAGGTGCTGATCAGAAACTGGTAGTGGGCACGTAGCCAGGGGGCGGCGTCGGTGCGATAGACGTAGGCGACGACCAGCGCGATCAACAGTGTCACGAATCCGCTCACCAGCCCTGCCAGGTAGAGCAGATAGAGGACGTGGCCGACGCGGGTCTCCGGCGGCGGTGACACTGACGCTGTCGTCACTTCATGTTCCTCGAGCTGTAGAGGCGGTAACGGCGGAAGTCGGGATCGCCACGTTGTTCTTCCAGGGTCTTGGTGTAGCGCTTGTATTCCCACTGGTACTGGGCCGGGTCGAGTGCGATCACCGCCTCGATGCTGGCATTGACCCCGCTGCAGGAGATGGTCTCGTCTTCATCGTAGACGCGCTCGTCGGCGGCCAGGAAGTACAGCGCGAAGCCCCGCCCGGGACGGCGCAGAGCGACGCCGGTCACGACCCTTGCATTGGTGCGCGACACCAGCTTGGGCAACAGGGTGGCGGTGTAGGCGGGGCGCTCGAAGAAGGGCGCGAACACGCCGCTGCCCCAGCTGGGTTCTTGATCGGGCAGGATGCCGACGGCCTCGGATCGCTTGAGCGCCTTGAGCAGCGCCGCCACGCCTCGGGGATTGGTCGGCACCAGGCTGGCGCCGCAGCGCTCGCGCCCGGCGCGGATGATCGGGTCCAGCGGTGCCAGCTTGGGCGGCTCGTACATGGCGGTGAAGGGGAAGTGGCTCGACAGCCAGAAGTTCAGCACCTCCCAGTTGCCGAAGTGAGGCGCCAGGATGATCACGCCCTTGCCCTCGGCGCGGGCATCATCCAGCAGTTCGCGGCCATGTACCTCGACGATGCTGTCGGCCACTCGGTCGGGGTCGCCCTGCCAGGCAAAGCCGAGTTCCAGCATGGTGGCGGTGGAATGCTTGAGGCTTTCGCGCCCCAGGGTGGCGCGACGGGCCTCGGTAAGGTCGGGATAGACCACTTCCAGGTTGAGCCTGGTCACCGCGCGTTCGCGCTTGAGCAGAGGGTAGGCCACATTGACCAGGGCGACGCTGAGTCGCCACAGGGTCGTCGGTGACAGACGCGACAGTATCCGCCACAGGCGTGATATCGCGGTAGCCTGGAGTCGCTGTTGCCAGGGGACGTTCATATCAGATCAACCAACTTTCCACATTATCCGGAGCGCGCTTTTCCTGCAGTGCCTTGAAGCCTTTGACGCAGCGCACGATCAACCACACCGCCAGGGCCAGCAGCAGCGGCAGGCCGATCACGATCAAGGTCAGGATCGAGGCCACGATGCCGTAGAGCAGGCCTATCCAGAAGGTACGGATCTGGTAGCGATAGTGCTCGTCTAGCCACTCGGGGCCCTTGCCACGGTAGACGTAGGCGATGATCACCCCGATCACCGCGGTGAAGCCGGTGACCAGGTTGGCCAGCAGCAACGCGTAGCCCACCAGCGACATGGTGGTGTCGGCGGGGGGCGTGTCGCCAGGTGAGGGAGGCTCGACAGTGGGTCGTTGAGGCGTAAGGTCGTGTTGGCTCATCCATGGTCCCTTGGGTGCATGTCATACGGCCCCGTTATCATACCCAGCCTGTGCCGCATTGCCATGACAGGCGAAGCGACCCGCAGGGACGACCGACGTTACTCCTGTTTGAGCGGACGGCTGATCTCCAGCAGGTTGCCGTCCGGGTCGCGAAGATACAGCGACTCGATCTTGCCGGTGGCACCCTGACGTTCCACGGGGCCCAGTTCCACCTCGACCGACAGGGCATCGAGGTGAGCCTTCACCTCACCCAGCGGCAGATGGCTCTTGAAACAGACGTCGAGGCTGCCTGGGGTAGGGGTGGCGGCCCTGGGGGTCACGTCGGTGGCGGTCCAGTGCAGGCGCAGGGCCAGCTCGCCGAGCATCAGGTCGACCCGCTCGGTATCGCGATAGCGGACGTCCAGGCCCAGAACGCGGGTGTAGAAGTCCACGGCGCGGGAAATATCGGTCACGGTGATGACCAGGTGATCTAGACCTGACAGCATGCCTCTCTCCACAAATGATCCAAGTCCCAGAGAATACGACGATGCCAAGCTGTCCGCTATGCGCAAACCCGACGACGCACCACTTTCATGCGGACGGGCGCCGCGACTATTTTCGCTGCTCGGTATGTGACCTGGTGGCGGTGCCTCCCGAGCAGCGACTGGGACCGCAGGCCGAGAAGGCGGTCTACGATCAGCACGACAACCGCCCGGATGATCCCGGCTACCGTCGTTTTCTGGGTCGCCTGTTTGATCCCCTGAGCGAGCGTCTGTCGCCGGGTGCCGAGGGGCTCGATTTCGGTGCGGGGCCCGGTCCGACGCTGTCGCTGATGTTCGAGGAGGCGGGGTTTCCCACTCGGATCCATGATCCCTACTACCATCCCGCGCCGGAGAACCTGAAGCGGTATTACGATTTCATCACCGCCACCGAGGTGGTCGAGCACCTGTTCGCGCCCGGCCCGGTGCTGTTTGCGCTGGCGCGACAACTGCGACCCGGTGGCTGGCTGGGGCTGATGACCAAGCGCACGCCGGAGGACTTTGCCCGCTGGCACTATATTCGTGATCCCACCCATGTGGTGTTCTTCAGCGAGACGAGTTTTCGCTGGTTGGCCGAGGCACTCGGCTTGAGTGTCGACTTCCCCGCGGCCGATGTGGTTCTGATGCGCCGTGACACGAGTCACTGAGGCCGGATTTATGCTTGACCAACAATGCGTTACAGATGCATGGGTGACGCCCTTCGAAAGACATTGACAGGCGCGAAAAGGGGGGTATATTCGCCGCCCAAGAGTCGTCGATACGCACCGCGACGGACGGACTCGAAACATCAACACCCACCCGCCGCCGCCGTCCGCGTCGTCCGCATCGCTGGAGCCCGACTCCTCATGTCTCCCCAACTTCTGGCCATGGCCCTGCCCCCCGTTCTGGGGCTATTCATTCTGGGCATCGGCAACGGTTTTCTGTCTTCGCTTATCACCCTGCGCCTGGACGCCGCCGGTGAATCGCCGGTGGTCATCGGCTGGGTCTCCGGCGCCTACTTCATCGGTCTTGGCCTGGGTGCCCTGTTCAACGACCGGCTGCTGCTCGCTATCGGCCATATTCGTGCCTACGGCAGCTTCGCCTCGCTGGTGGCGGTGACGGTGCTGCTGCAGGGGCTGATCCTGGATCCGGTGGCCTGGTTCGGGCTGCGTCTGATCGGTGGCTGGGCCACGGTCGGGGTCTTCCTGGTGATCGAGAGCTGGCTGCTGGCCTCCGGAGACTCCAAGGTGCGCGGGCGTCTGCTGGCGCTGTACATGATCGCCCTGTACGGCTCAGGTGTGCTCGGTCAGCTGCTTTTGGGCATCACCCAGAATATGGGCGAAACCGCCCCCTTCATGGTCATCGGTGCCCTGGCCTCGCTGTCGGTGCTGCCGATGGCGATGATTCCGCGGGTCACGCCACTGCTCGACAAGGTCGAGCCGCTGTCGCCGCTGCGCCTGATGATCCTCACCCCCACCGGGGTAGTGGGGGCCTTCGGTTCCGGCATGCTGGCGGCTGCGGTGTACGCCCTGATGCCGCTGTATCTGCAGCGTACCGGCTTTGATCTGGCCGAGGTCGGCCAGCTGATGGCGATAACGGTACTCGGCGCCATGCTGCTGCAGTATCCGGTGGGCCGCTGGTCGGATCGTCACGACCGCCAGCTGGTGCTGATCCTGATCGGTCTGTTCTGCCTGGCCATCTCGCTGGCGGTGCTGCTGCTGCCGTTGCCGAGCTGGGGGCTGGCCGCGCTGCTGTTCCTGCTGGGCGGTGGCGTCTTCTCGTTGTATCCGGTATCGGTCAGCCACTCGGCGGACCGTGCCCCCGCCGGCGCCCTGGTGCCCATGAGTCAGGGGCTTTTGCTGATCAGCGCGCTTGGCTCCTCGGTCAGTCCGCCGCTGGTCAGCCCGGTGATGGCGGCGCTTGGCGATACCGCCCTGTTCATGGCCTTCGGCGCCCTCGGTGGCGCCCTGGTGCTGTTCTTCGCCTGGCGTCGCCTGGTGCGTCCGGCGCCGGTGCCGGTGGTGCCGTTCTCCCCGGCGACGCCGTTGTCGTCGGTGGGTGCGGAATTCGTGGTCACCGACGAGTGGGTGGCGGGCGCCAAGGAGCACGAGCATATGGAAGACCTGTCCGACGTAGTGCCGGACGTGGACGTGGCCGAGCCCATGGTGGGGCCGCCAGCGGAGGAAGGGCAGTACGTGCCTTATTTCGATGAAGACGGCTACCACGATGGCGTGCTCGAGGTGAACCATCACGAGTCCGATGAAGGCGCCGCTCTCGAGCCAACGCCCGTCGAACCCGGCTGGGAGCAGGAGTCGCCGTCGGCGGCTGAGCCGGGCGAGGCACCCAAGGGCTGATCACCTTGGCCGGCGAACTTGTCCCTTTGGGTCGCCGTGGGCGGCCCAGAGCAGGCAAGAGGCGCCGGCCTGAGCGGTCAACATGTGGCAGACAGTGGGCCTCAGTTCGGTCCGAACAGCAGCTTGAACAGCGCACGACGTACCGCGGGTGTCGCCTGCTGGCGGGCGTAGGCCAGCAGCACGTCGTGATGGTTGGGGTGACGGGCGTTCTGTACCAGGATCTGACGAGCTTGCTGTAGCTGGGTGGCCGACATGACAGTCCCTCCGGAGCATCGGGTGCCCACCATGGGCACTTGAGTCCCACAGTAGTCGCGGTCCTGGCTCGCTCCTTACGATGCCTGGTTGTGCTGCAGCGACCTATTTCCTTCCCACGTCGAAGACAGATGGTTTTTCTCAAGTGGTATCTGAGCTGCCACCTCCGCTGCTATCTCATCCGCCATCCGCGGCCTCATCGAGCTGCGCCCGCCAGGCCATGATGCGAGCGAAACGCTCTTCCTGGCCGTGATCGGTGGGGTGGTAGAAGCGCTCGGTCGGCACTGCCTCGGGCCAGCAGTCGTGGGCCGACCCCGCCGGGTAGCCGTTGGGCTCGGCGTGGGCGTAGCGGTAGCCATCGCCGTGGCCCAGGGAAGCCATCAGCTTGGTCGGTGCGTTGCGCAGGTAGGTCGGTACCTCCAGGCTCGGCTGGGCCGCGACAAAGGCCTGGGCCTTCTTCCAGGCCTGGTCGATGGCGTTGCTCTTGGGCGCTACCGCCAGGTGGATGGCGGCGTGGGCGATGGCGCGCTGGCCTTCGTAGTCGCCCAGACGCAGGTAGGCATCCCAGGCCGACATGACCAGTGGCAGGCAACGCGGGTCGGCGTTGCCGACGTCCTCCGAGGCGATGGCCGCCAGGCGACGGATGACGTCCAGCGGATCGCCACCGCCCTGGATGAAGCGGGCCATGTACAGAAGGGTGGCGTCGGGGCGCGATGAGCGTACCGACTTGTGCAGTGCCGACAGCAGGTCGTAGTAGTGATCGCCCTGCTTGTCGAAGGCGCTGGCGGTGTGGCCGATGACGTCCTCGAGCGCCTCGCGGGGCAGACGCTCTGCACCGCCTTCCGCCTGGGTGAAGTCGCAGGCGGTCTCCAGAAGGCCCAGGGCGCGCCGGGCGTCGCCGGCCGAGGCGCGCGCCAGTATCGCCAGCACCTCGTCTTCGACGCGGATGTCGCGGTGACCAAGGCCGCGCTCGGGGTCGGCCAGGGCGCGGCGCATGACCTCGATCAGCGCGGCCTCGTCCAGCGCCTTGAGCACATGGACACGGGCCCGGGACAACAGCGCCGAATTGACCTCGAACGAGGGGTTCTCGGTGGTGGCGCCGATCAGCGTCAAGAGCCCCGACTCGACGTGGGGCAGCAGGGCGTCCTGCTGACTCTTGTTGAGGCGGTGGATCTCGTCGAGAAACAGCACCGTGGTCTGCCCCTGGCCCTGGGCCACCCGGGCGCGCTCCACCACCTCGCGAATGTCCTTGACCCCGGCCATGACCGCCGACAAGCGCTCCAGCCGTGCGCTGGAGGCGCTGGCGAGGATGTCGGCCAGGGTGGTCTTGCCGACGCCGGGTGGCCCCCACAGGATCATCGAGCGCACCTGCCCGGCTTCTACCATGCGCCGCAATGGTTTGCCTGGCCCCACCAGCGACGGCTGGCCCACGTAGTCGTCCAGGGACCTCGGGCGCATGCGCCAGGCCAGGGGCGCGGCGTCTTCCTGGTGGGCCTGTTCGAACATGTCCATCGCCGACTCCTGAGAAGAATGAATTGAGCGCCAGACGTCAACGCTCAGGCGGTGTGTAGGAAATCAACCCTTCTGAATGTGGCAATTTTCGTCGGGCAAAAACTCGATTATGCGTCTAGGGTGATACATTCCGGTTCCCGCACGATCCGGAACCTGACCCGAGAAGGCCAGTCTAAGCTAGGGTGCCTTCAGCTCATGCTGACCACAGGAGGTTTCCGTCATGCCCATGCTAAAGCAACTGCGACGGGATCATGCCAACATGGCGCGCATACTGCACGTCCTGCAACTCAAGCAAAAGACCCTCGCGCAGGGAGAGCGGCCCAACTTCCAGCTCGTCAGGGAGGTGGTTGACTATATTCTCGACTACATGGCGGGTTTCACCCTGCCCCTGGAGCAGATCTGTACCGACCGTCTCAAGGAGCTGGCCCCCGAAAGCGAGGCAGTGGCCGAGCAGCTGTCCGGCGACTACCGCAAGCTCAAGGCCCGGCTGACGCGCCTGTCCCGTGACATCGACATGATCCTGATGGATGTCGCCATCCCCATGGACCAGTTTGCCGATGACCTCAAGCAGTACCTGGACAGCCACCGTGCTTACCTTCGCCAAGAGCGTGAGGAACTCTTCCCGCTGATCAGCGAGCACTTCTCGGACGAAGATCTCGATCGCCTGGCCCACGCCCTGCCGGAGAACGCCACCGCCGAACTTGAGCGACTCCAGGCGGCCTACCCTGAACTCTATGCCGAGCTACGCGAGGAGCCGGTACCCGCCTGATCGGTTTTTCCCTCGTTCGTTCCTTGCTTCTCGAGCATCACGTCGTCGGCCCGAACTCCGGTTCGGGCCGCATGACGTCCGCGCTCACCTCGGCGCGCTGGCGTATCCGTGGGCGCCCTTGCTGCGCTTATGCAGGTCCGCCAATGTCGGGTAGAATGGCGCCCATGTTGATTCAGGTGCCGTTTCCCTTGCTCAGCCTCTTGCCCCTCCTCCTTCCCCGTCTCCGGTCGGCCTCGATGGCGGCCCGATCCGATCGTGGGGGATATTTCCCCGCCGTCCGGCAGTGGCGGTGGGCATGGGCTTTGCCCGTCAGGGAGGAGGCTTGATGGCCGGACCTGTGCTGGTGTTCGACTCCGGCGTGGGCGGGCTTTCCGTGGTGGCGGCGCTCAGACGCCATCTGCCCGATACGGCGCTTGCCTACTGCTGCGACAACGCCATGCTGCCCTACGGTACGCGGCCGGACCCTTGGTTGGTCGAGCGGATCGTCGCGGTGTGCGAGGCGGCGGTGAATCGTACCGGTGCCGATACCCTGGTGGTGGCCTGCAATACCGCCAGCACCCTGGCACTGGAGGCCTTGCGCGAACGCCTGGACGTGCCGGTGGTGGGCACGGTGCCGGCGATCAAGCCGGCCGCCCAGGCCAGTCGCAGCGGGCATCTGGCACTGCTGGCCACCAGCGCAACGGTCGCCCGGCCCTACACCCAGCGGCTGATCGACAGCTATGCGCCGCACTGCCAGGTCGAGAAGGTGGCCGCCGACGCTCTGGTGGCCGAGGCGGAGCGCGCCATCCAGGGGCACGCTATCGATCCTGCGGTGGTTCGCCAGGCGCTGGCAGCGCTTGTGGAGGATGCCCGTATCGATACGGTGGTGCTGGGCTGTACCCACTTTCCCTTGCTGCGTCGCTGGCTCGACGAGGCCATGCCGCGGGCCGTCACCTGGGTAGACTCCGGCGACGCCATTGCCCGACGGACGGCCCAGGTGGCGGTGGGCCCGGATGCCCGACAGGGCCTCGATGCGGCCTGGGTCACGAGTCTATTGCGGGATTCGTCAGGTGCGACGGACGCCTCGGAAAGGCTGACGCGAGGGCTTGCGTCCTTCGGCTTTGCGGCCCCTTGCCTGCTGGACGTGCCCAGCGCTTGACCCACCTCTTGTACACCGTCCGGCAGCGGCGCTGACCACGCCGCCATCGCCCACGTCATTTGTTTATTGTTCATCGTTTTTCCAGGAGTTTCCGTGGCCATACCCGTCGTTGAACCCGAACGCTATGCCGAACAGCTCGCCGCCAAGCGTGATCGCCTGGTCGAGCAGTTTGCGCGGTTTTCTCCGCCCGAGCTCGAGGTGTATCCGTCACCGCCGAGTCACTACCGGCAACGCTGCGAGTTTCGCGTCTGGCATGAGGGCGACGATCTCTACTATGTGATGTTCGAGGTCAATCCCGAGGACTCCGACGACAAGCGACTGGTACGCATGGACCAGTTCGCGGTGGCCAGCGAGCGCATCAATGCCCTGATGCCGGCGCTGCTCGACGCCATCCGTGACAACCCGGTGATGCGGCGCAAGCTGTTTCAGGTGGAGTTTCTGACCACCCTGGCGGGTGAGACGTTGATCAGCCTGATCTACCACCGCCCGCTGGAAGAAGACTGGGAGCGGGATGCCCGGGAACTCGAGCGCGAGCTTGGGGTGATGATCATCGGCCGCTCACGCAAGCAGCGGCTGGTGCTGACCCGCGACCACGTGTGGGAACGTCTCGAGGTGGACGGACAGGTACTGCACTACCAGCAGGTGGAAAACAGCTTTACCCAGCCCAATGCGCGCATCTGCGCCTCCATGCTGTCCTGGGCACGGGAGGTGACCGCGGGCAGCCAGCAGCAGGACCTGGTCGAGCTCTACTGCGGCAACGGCAACTTCACCATCGCCCTGGCAGAGAATTTTCGCCGGGTTCTGGCCACCGAGATCTCGCGCACCTCGGTGGCAAGCGCCAGGGTCAATCTCGAGGCCAACGCGGTGACCAATGCCTTTGTCGCGCGGATGTCTGCCGAAGACTTCTCTTCTGCGCTCAAAGGGGAGAAAACAGGCCGGCGAGTGGACGAGATGTGCCTGGGTGACTATGACTTCTCCACAGTGCTGGTGGACCCACCGCGGGCCGGTCTGGACGCCGACAGCTGTGATCAACTGAGTGAATACCCGCGTATCGTCTATATTTCATGCAATCCGGACACCCTGGCCGTCAATCTCGAACAGCTCACCAGGACGCACCGCATCGTTCGTTTCGCTCTGTTTGACCAGTTCCCCTTCACCCATCACTGTGAGTGCGGGGTCTTGCTGGAACGGCGCTCCTGAGGCGCCAACGATCCTAACGCAAGCGTGCTGTCAAGGGGGGATGCGTAACCGTCATGCTCCATGAGAAGGCGGGCATCTGGATGGGGGTGGGGTGGGGATTGGCGTAAGCTTGCCGAATGCGCCGGGAGCGCCGGATGCGTAGCGCCGCGCAGCACGCTCGTCACTACCTTTACACAGGCCACAGTGAAGTGGCCGCCGCCAACCGAGGTGAGGATGTTACACGTCGCACAGGATGACAGTCGCGAGGATCTGCTCAAGCAACTCGAGGAAAAGCTGGAAGGACGCCTCGATCAGGAAAAGGCCGGTCTGGTGGGTGACTTCGCTCGCCATTTCTACTCCACGGTGCCGCTGGAGGATCTCAGCGAGCGGCGCCTGGATGATCTGTACGGCGCCACCCTGTCGGTGTGGCACTTCCTGCAGCAGTTCGATCCGGCCTCACCCAAGGTCAAGGTCATGAACCCTGACTTCGAGGAGCACGGCTGGCAGTCGACCCACACCTTTGTCGCGGTGCTGCACGAAGACATGCCGTTTCTGGTCGACTCGGTGCGCATCGAGCTCAACCGTCGTGGCATGACCGTCCACGCCATCCACAATTCGGTCCTGTCGGTCGCTCGTGACAAGCAGCACCGGGTCGAGCGTGTGTCGTCTCCGGGTGAAAAGGACGCCCCCGAGCATCGTGAGTCGCTGATCGCCATCGAAGTGGATCGTCACTCCGACCCCGAGGAGCTGTCGGCCATCGAGCAGAGCATCCACGAGGTGCTGAAGGAAGTGCGCACGGCGGTGGCGGACTTCGATCCGATGCGCGCGCGCATCCGCGAGACCATCGACGAGCTCAAGAATTGCTGCCCGGGCCCGATCGACAAGGCCGATCACGACGAGGCGGTGGCCTTCCTCGAATGGATGCTGGAAGACAACTTCACCTTCCTCGGTTATGACGAGTTCACCGTCGACAAGGACAACGGTGGCCAGAGCCTCAATCAGGTCGACGGCAGCGAGCTCGGTCTGTTCCGTCTGTCCGATGCCCAGTATCGCCAGCGTATCCGCACCGACCAGGGGGTCGAGGGCGATCGCTACGTGCTGGTGCCGCAGCTTCTGTCATTCGCCAAGAGTGCCTTCCACGCCCGCGTCCACCGTCCCACCTATCCGGATTACGTGACTATTGATCGCTATGACGACAAGGGCAACGTCATCGGCGAGCGTCGCTTCCTGGGGCTGTTCACCGCTGGGGTCTACAACGACTCGCCGCGTCATATTCCGATCCTGAGGCGCAAGCTCAAGACGGTGATGGATATCGCCGGCTTCAACCCCAAGGGCCACAACGGCAAGCAGCTGACCCAGATCCTCGAGGTCTATCCCCGCGACGACCTGTTCCAGATCGACACAGACGAGCTGGCCCAGACGGCGCTGGGTATCCTCGATATCCGTGAACGTCGCCGGGTGCGGCTGTTCATCCGCGAGGATCGCTTCGGTCGCTTCTATTCGTGCCTGGTATTCGTGCCGCGCGACGTGTTCTCCACCGAGCTTCGTCTGCGTCTGCAGAACCTGCTGTGCGAGGAACTCGACGCCACCTTCGGCGACTTCAACACCTACCTGTCCGAATCGGTGCTGGCGCGGATCCAGTTCATCCTGCGCTTCAACGGCGACACGCCGACCGACTACGACATCAAGGCGCTGGAAGAGAAGCTGGCGCGGCTCGCCCGCAACTGGCGCGATGATCTGCTCAATGCCGCCATCGAAGGCTTCGGCGAGGAACACGCCAACCAGCTGCTGGATCGCTTCCGCGACGCCTTCCAGGCCAGCTACCAGGAAGACTTCAGTGCCCGCACCGCGGTCTACGACCTGCAGCACATCGGCGAGCTGGACAACGGCAAGCCGCTGGCGCTGTCGCTGTACCGACTGATCGAGGAAGAGGGCAGCGGCGTCAACCTCAAGCTGTTCCACAAGCGCAAGCCGATTCCGCTGTCCGACGTGCTGCCGATGATGGAAAACCTGGGGCTCAGGGTCATCGGTGAACGCCCCTACGAGGTCGAGGCGGTGGACGAGAGCTACTGGATCCACGACTTCGATCTGGAGCATCACACCGACACCGAGGTCAACCTGCAGGAGATGCGCAAGCCGTTCATCGAGGCCTTCCAGCGCATCTGGGCCGGCGAGGCGGACAATGACCGCTTCAACCGTCTGATCATCGGCGCCAACCTCGACTGGCGTGAAGTGGCGATGCTGCGCTCCTACGCGCGTTATCTGAAGCAGATCCGCTTCGGCATCTCCCAGAACTTCATCGCCAATGCACTGGTGGCCCACCCGCAGATCACCCGCGAGCTGGTGACCCTGTTCGAGCTGCGCTTCGATCCCGAGGATCGTCCCGCCGAGGGTGAGATCGAGGCCTGTGTCGAGCGCATCAATGGCCTGCTCGACGACGTCGCCAGCCTCAACGACGACCGGCTGCTGCGTCGTTACGTGGAGCTGATCCAGGCGACCCTGCGCACCAACTACTATCAGAAGACCGAAGACGGCGGCTTCAAGGACTACCTGTCGTTCAAGCTGGAACCGTCCAAGGTCACCGGTATGCCCAAGCCGCGCCCGATGTTCGAGATCTTCGTCTGCTCTCCGCGGGTTGAGGGTGTTCACCTGCGCGGTGGCAAGGTCGCCCGTGGCGGCCTGCGCTGGTCGGATCGCCACGAGGACTTCCGTACCGAGGTGCTCGGGCTGGTCAAGGCGCAGCAGGTCAAGAACTCGGTGATCGTGCCGGTGGGGGCCAAGGGCGGCTTCGTGTGCAAGCGCATGCCGGAAGGTGCCGATCGCGAGACCACCCAGAAGGAAGGCATCGCCTGCTACCAGACCTTCATCCGCGCGCTGCTGGACGTGACCGACAATCTGGTCGGTGGCGAGGTCGTCGAGCCGAAGAACGTGGTACGCCACGACGAGGCCGACCCCTACCTGGTGGTGGCGGCCGACAAGGGCACCGCCACCTTCTCCGACATCGCCAACGAGATTTCCATCGAGTATGGCCACTGGCTGGGTGACGCCTTTGCTTCCGGCGGCGCCAACGGCTACGACCACAAGAAGATGGGCATCACCGCCAAGGGCGCCTGGGAGTCGGTCAAGCGTCACTTCCGTGGCCTCGGCATCAATACCCAGTCCGACGAGTTCAGCGTGGTCGGTATCGGTGACATGGCCGGTGACGTCTTCGGCAACGGCATGCTGCTGTCCGAGACCATTCGCCTGGTCGGTGCTTTCAACCATATGCACATCTTCGTCGACCCGACGCCGGATGCGGCCAGCACCTTCAAGGAGCGAAAGCGCCTGTTCGAGATGCCGCGCTCCAGCTGGGAAGACTATGACACTTCGTTGATCTCCGAAGGCGGCGGCGTCTTCTCCCGTGCGGCCAAGTCGATCAAGATCACGCCGCAGATGAAGGAGGTCTTCGGCATCAGCGAAGACAAGCTGCCGCCCAATGAGCTGATCCAGGCGATGCTGCGCTCGAAGGTCGACCTGATCTGGAACGGCGGCATCGGCACCTACGTCAAGGCCAGCACCGAGACCGACGCCGAGGTCGGCGACAAGGCCAACGACGTGCTGCGCATCGACGGCAAGGAACTGAACTGCCGAGTGGTAGGCGAGGGCGGCAACCTTGGCCTGACCCAGCGCGGGCGCATGGAGGCGGCGGCGCGTGGTGTGCGCGTCAACACCGACTTCATCGACAACGCTGGCGGGGTCAACTGCTCCGACCATGAGGTCAACATCAAGATCCTGATCGATGAGGTGGTGGCCAACGGTGACATGACCGACAAGCAGCGCAATCAGCTGCTGGCGGACATGACCGAGGAAGTCAGCGAGCTGGTGCTGACCGACAACTATCGTCAGACCCTGGCGCTGGATCTGTCCGAGCGGCTGTCCCACCAGGGGATCGGGCCCTATCGCCGCTTTATCAGCGAACTGGAAGCGGCCGGTCAGATCGATCGCGAACTCGAGTTCCTGCCCTCCGACGAGGAGCTCCAGGAGCGTTCCGCCAATGACCAGGGCATGGTGTTGCCGGAGCTGTCGGTGCTGATCTCCTACGCCAAGAGCACGCTCAAAGGCGACCTGATCGCTTCCGACGTGCCCGACGACGAGATCATCGCCCAGCACGCCACCCGGGCCTTCCCCCAGAGCCTGGTGGAGCGCTACCGCGACCAGGTCCTGAGCCACCGCCTGAAGCGCGAAATCGTGGCGACCCAGCTGGCCAACGATCTGGTCGACCACATGGGCATCGTGTTCACCCGCCGGCTGATCGACTCCACCGGCATGGGGCGTGCGGACATCGCGCGGGCCTACGTCATCGCCCGTGACAGCTTCCAGCTGCCCAAGCTGTGGGAGCAGATCGAAGCGCTCGACAATCAGGTCTCGACCGATATCCAGTACGGCATGATGCTCGACCTGATGCGCATGATTCGCCGCGCTTCACGCTGGTTCCTGCGCCATCGTTCGGGCCAGGCTGCCGGTGACTGCATCGAGTACTACCAGCCGCGTATTGCCCAGCTGCAGGAGAATATCGGCAAGCGTCTGCGTGGCGAGGAACTCGAGGCCTGGCAGGCCCGCCGTGACGAACTCGTCGACGCCGGGGTGCCCGAGGCGCTGGCCTCCACCGTGGCCGCGGCCGATAGCCTGTACGCGGCGCTGGGCATCATCCAGACCGCCCGTCAGGTCAACGAGAAGCCGCAGAAGGTGGCCGAGGTCTGCTACGAGATCGGCGCCCGTCTGGAGCTGCCGTGGATGATCCAGCAGGTTACCGCCTTGCCGGTGAAGGATAGCTGGCAGGCCCAGGCGCGGGAGACCTTCCGCGACGACATCGAGCGTCAGCAGATGGCGTTGACCGCCAGCGTGATGAAGATGGAGAGCGGCGCCCGCGATACCGCCGGACGTGTCGATCAGTGGCTCAAGCACCACGAGTCCATGCACAAGCGCTGGTGCCGCCTGATCAACGAGGTCGACAGTGGCGCCCAGGGCGGCTTCCCGCTGTTTGCCGTGGCGGTGCGTGAGCTGGTGGATCTGGCCGAGAGCAACAGCGAGGTCTAGACCCCGGGTCAGTGAGTCGACCACGCGAGGACGCCCGACGGGCGTCCTCGTCGTAGCCGACACCGATCGAGTGAATCCGTGACGTTGGTTCACACAACGCAAGAAGGGCGCCCCCAGGGGCGCCCTTCTTGCGTCTGGCCTTTGCAGGCATTGTCGGCAACCAACGGACCGAGGCTTAGCGGCAGCTGATGCTCCAGATTGCCTTGAAGCCTTCGCTGTCGTCGTTCAGCGCCGCCAGGTTGGTGTCTTCGTTGACGGTGCCGCCTTCGACCATGGCCTCGGCGCGCTCACGCTTTTCCGGGCTGGTGTTGGGGCCAAGCACCTGTTGCTCCTCGATGATGAATTCGTCGCGATCCTGGGCCTCGCACTGCTCCAGTGCGCGCTCCTTGGCCTCTTCCAGGGCTTCCTGGCGATCATCGCCGAGCCCGGTGACGATGTAGTCGGTGCTCTCTTTCTCCATCGAGGCGCTGTCGCTGGCGCAGCCGGCAAGGCCGAGGGCGGCAACGGCGCCGAGGGCAAGCATCATGGGGCGAGTCTTGATCATCATGCGGTCTCTCCTTTTCCGTCTCGGGGATCCCTGTTTCCAGCAGGGATGGGCGCTTGTCACCCGCGCCTTGCTGACCATGCTAACGAATCAGCACAGCAGCACAAGAGTAGCGTACCGGCGACGGGGGGTGTCGCAGACGGGAGACGGCAGACAGGAGACGGCAAACAAGAGCCGGTAGATAAGAGACAGCAGACGAGGGGCGCACCAAGCGGGAGACAAGAGTCGGTAGACAAGAGCCGGCAGATAAGCGACAGCAGACGAGGGGCGCACCAAGCGGGAGGCAGGAGCCGGCAGACTTGCGACGCAGGTGGCGGGACCACCGATCGGCCATCAGTGCCCGTGGGGCAGTGATGGCCGGTCGATGAATCCGCTCAGCGAAGCGCTACAGCAGGAAGATCGTCGCCAGGCCGAGGAAGGACATGAAGCCGATCACGTCGGTGACGGTGGTCAGAATGACCGAGCCGGACAGCGCTGGATCGATGTTCATGCGCTTGAGCACGAGGGGAATCACGATGCCGCAGACCCCGGCGGCCAGCATGTTGATGACCAGGGCGGCGGCGATGATCACGCCGATCGCCACGCTCTTGAACCAGAGCACCGCCAGCACCGCCACCACCAGGGCCCAGACGACACCGTTGAGCAGGGCAATGCCGACCTCCTTGCGCAGCAGCCAGTTGCTGTTGGTCTTGCTGATCTGGCCAAGGGCGAGGCCGCGAATGGCCAGGGTCAGGGTCTGGCTGCCGGCGATGCCGCCCATGCTGGCGACGATCGGCATCAGTACCGCCAGCGCCACCACCTTCTCCAGGGCATCCTCGAACTGACCGATGACCCAGGCGGCGAGAAAGGCGGTCAGCAGGTTGATGCCGAGCCATACCGCACGGCGCTTGGCGCTGGGCAACACCGGCGCGAACAGGTCTTCCTCCTCGTCGAGGCCGGCCATGTTCATCAGCGCCTGTTCGGAGTTCTCCTGGATGACGTCGACGATATCGTCGATGACGATACGGCCGATCAACATGCCGTCGTTGTCCACCACCGGGGCCGACGTCAGGTCGTGGGTCTGGAACAGGGTGGCCACGTCGCGGGACTTCATGTCGCCCTGGATGACGTCGACGTCGGCGTCCATCAGCTCCGCCACCGAGGTCTCCTGGTCGTGGGAAACCAGCCGGGCCAGCGGCAGCACGCCGACGAAGTGGCCGATGCGGTCCACCACCATCAGGTTGTCGGTGTTGTCCGGGATCGACTCCTTCCAGCGCAGAAAGCGCTGCACCGTCTCGAGGGTGACGTCGGAGCGTACCCCGATGGCGTCGGTACGCATCAGGCGTCCGGCGCTGTCTTCCTCGAACGACAGGGTCTCCTGCAGACGAGTGCGCTGCATCTCGTCCATGGTGCGCAGCATGTCCTCGGCCACCTGCTTGGGCAGGTCCTCGAACAGCTCGGCCAGGTCGGCGGTGTCCAGGCTTGCCGTGGCGGCGACGATCTCCTCGGGGTCCATGTCCTCGAGCAGGGTGCTGCGCACCTCGTCATGGACGTGCAGCAGGACCTCGCCGTCGTCCTCCGCTGGTACCTGTTCCCATAGCCTGATGCGCTCGCTCAGCGGCAGCGATTCGAGCAGCAGGGCGACCTCGGCGGGTTCGAGATCCTCCAGGGCCTCGGAGACCTCCTGGGGGTTCTCGTCTTCCAGGGCCAGGTGGATGCGCGACAGCTGGCTTTCAAACGTCTCGGTCACTTCTGTCATGGGCCCTCCCGGCATATGTCGCTGACTGACAAGACAACGATCGTGTCCTACGTTGATGGAGTTAGTAGAACACAACTATTTACAAAGAAAAGGAGTGGCGAATGGCTGGATCGAGCGAGGGCTACCACGAACCGGTGGAAGAGTTGACGGCGCAGACCCGGGATTACCATCGCGCCATCGTGTCGTTGATGGAGGAACTGGAGGCAGTCGACTGGTACAACCAGCGAGTTGACGCCTGTCAGGACGAAGATCTACGCAAGATCCTCGAACATAACCGTGATGAGGAAAAGGAGCACGCGGCTATGACCCTGGAGTGGCTGCGCCGCAAGGATCCCGCCATGGACAAGTATCTACGCGAGTTTCTGTTTACTGAAGGGGACATTGGACACTGACGACCTGGGATGAAAGCCCGTTTGGGCAAAACGGCTGAGGTCTGATTCAGGAAGTCGTCGTGGCGTCGCGGCTGCGCTATACTCGCGCCCGGCCGCGCGCCCTCGTCCTTTTTCGCCTCGGAGACGCCATGTACGATCTCGCCCGCTCCCTGTTGTTTCGCCTGGATCCCGAACGGGCCCACGGCCTGTCCTTGACGTCGCTGGACTGGGCGGCGCGCGTGAAGGCGACGCGGTTGCTGGCAGGTGCCCGCGTGGACGATCCGGTCAACGTGATGGGCTTGAGCTTCCCCAACCGTATCGGCCTGGCGGCGGGGCTCGACAAGAACGCCGATCACCTCGACGCCCTGGGGGCGCTGGGCTTCGGCTTCGTCGAGGTCGGCACCGTGACCCCCAGGGCCCAGTCCGGCAACCCCAAGCCCCGGCTGTTCCGCCTGCCCGAGCGTGGCGCCATCATCAATCGCATGGGGTTCAACAACCTCGGCGTGGATCACCTGGTGGAGCAAGTAAAGGCCAGCCGCTACCGCGGGGTGATCGGCATCAATATCGGCAAGAACCTGACCACCTCGGTGGAGGACGCCGGTGACGACTACCTTTACTGCCTGGAGCGGGTTCACGCTCACGCCGACTACGTGGCGGTCAATATCTCGTCACCGAATACCCCGGGGCTACGCAACCTGCAGTTCGGCGACCACCTCGATGAGTTGCTCGGACGCCTGCGCTCGACAGGCACTCGCCTCGATGAACAGAGTGGACGCCGTGTGCCGCTGGCGGTAAAGATCGCCCCGGACATGGACGAGGAAGAGGTCGTCCTGGTGGCGCGGGCGCTGGCGGACAATGGCATCGACGCGGTGATCGCCACCAACACCACGGTATCCCGTGAAGCGGTGCAAGGGCTTGCGCACGCCGATGAGCAGGGCGGACTGTCGGGTTGCCCGGTGTTCGATGCCTCCAACCTTGTGATCGAGCGGCTGCGCCAGGCGTTGCCCGACATGCCGATCATCGGCGTCGGCGGCGTCGACAGTGGCCAGGCGGCGGTGGCCAAGCGTCAGGCAGGGGCGGATCTGGTGCAGGTGTATTCGGGCTTTATCTACCGCGGACCGGGGCTGGTCCGGGAGTGCGCCAGGGCGCTGGCGTCGGCGCGCTGAAAGGGCGGGCAGCAAAAAGCCCATGGCGTCTTGTGCCATGGGCTTGGCGGGTCTTTCCTTTACCTCGACAGTACTGCGTTATCAGAGCACCATGGGGTTCTTGTGAATGCCGGACACTCCCGTCATGCCCGACCACTGGTCCCCACGACCTTCACGCCAACCGCTCATCCAGTATTCCCGTAGATTGATGTCCTGGCTGGGGCAGTCATCGCGGGATCTACCCGAGAGACCGGCCTTGTAGCCATGTACATAGGCACGCTGGAAGCGATCACGTTTCTGTCGTTTCATGGGTCTACCTCGTGACAAAGGTACCAATCTGACCTGCCCCTGCGGGAAATTCGGGGGATGCAAGCGGCAGGCCCGTGATGCCCAAGCCCTGCGATGTGCAGGCTCTCCCGAGTCGCACGAAATGAAGGCTTGTTGACAGGGACACATGTGTCGTATCTCGTAGCTACCATTCCATTGATAGCGTAAGCCGCTCGGCATTGTCGACTGTTGTTTTGTAACAACCTGTTCACCTTGTCGTCATGAAATGGTTAACCGAATAATGGCTTTCGCAGTCATCATTAATGTAGGAGAAGCAAGTGCCTGAGAAGCTTGACCTTCTGGCAACCTGTCCACGGGGCATCGAACAACTGTTAGCCGACGAGCTAGTCACATTCGGCTTGACACCGGGCAAGACCACCGTGGCAGGCGTGAACGCCGAGGGCGATCTCGAGGGTGCCTACCGGGCCTGTCTGTGGTCGCGCCTGGCCAACAGGGTCATCCTGTGTCTGGCGCGGACGGAAGGCGTCGAAACGCCGGATGCCTTGCACGATGCCGCCGCCGCCGTCGACTGGCAGCGCCATCTGCCTGCCGGTGCCACCATCGCGGTGGACTTTCATGGTCGCAGTGACGAGATTCGACACACCCGCTTCGGCGCCCAGACGGTCAAGGATGGCGTGGTCGACCGTCTTGGTGCGGCCGGCCAGGCGCGTCCCGATGTCGACGTCCGTCATCCCGACGTGCGCCTGTATGCCCACCTGCACCGTGGCCGCTTGACGCTGGGCATCGACCTGTCCGGCGACAGCCTGCACCGGCGCGGCTATCGTCGCGATACCGGCCACGCCCCGCTCAAGGAAAATCTGGCGGCGGCGCTGCTGGTGCGCGCCGGCTGGCCGGAGTTGGCCAAGCAGGGGGCGCCGCTGGTTGACCCCATGTGTGGCTCGGGCACGCTGTTGATCGAAGCTGCGCTGATGGCCGCCGACATGGCGCCCAACCTGAACCGGGAGCGCTTCGGCTTTGCCCGCTGGGCCGGCCACGACCCGGCGCTGTGGCGCGAGGTCCTGCGCGAGGCCGAGGCCCGGGCGAGCATCGGACGAAAACGCGCGCGCTCGGTGATCTTTGGCTTCGACCAGAGCCCGCCGGCGCTGTCGGCGGCCAAGACCAACGCCATGCGCGCCGGCATCCCGGCGCTGATCCACCTCGATGGCGCCAGCGTGCATCGCCTGTCGCGGCCGCGGGTGCTCGACCCCGAGCTTGCGGGGCTGGTGATCAGCAACCCGCCTTACGGCGAGCGTATCGGCGAGCTGCCGGAGCTGGTGCGGCTCTATTCGGACCTGGGCGAGCGGCTCAAGGCCGACTTCGGTGGCTGGCGCCTGGCGCTGTTCACCGGCAATCCGGACCTTGGCCACCGTCTCGGCATGCGCGCCCACAAGCAGTACGCGCTGAGAAACGGCCCGCTCGAGGCCAAGCTGTTGCTGATCGATATCGCACGCCGCGATGGCCAGAGCCAGAACCAGAACCTGGGCCAGGATCAGAACCGGGATCGGAGCCAGGGTCGCCGCCATGACGCTGAGGCGACGTCGGCGGTCGATGGCCAGGCCAGCCCGGCCACCGGGGCAGGTGAAGGGTCGGCATCCTCCGATACCCAGGCAACATCCACGGCACCTCGTAGCGAGGGCGCCCAGATGTTTGCCAACCGTCTGGAAAAGAACCAGAAGAAGCTGCGCAAGTGGCTCAAGCGCAGCGGCGAGAGCTGCTATCGGCTGTACGACGCCGACATGCCCGAGTATGCCCTGGCCATCGATGTCTACGGCGATCACGTCCACGTTCAGGAGTACGCCGCGCCCAAGTCCATCGACCCGTCCCAGGCCCAGCGGCGTCTGTTCGATGCCCTCGGGGTGATTCCCGAGGTGCTGGAAGTGGACCCCGGCAAGGTGGTGATCAAGCGGCGCAAGCGTCAGCAGGGCAAGTCCCAGTACGAGAAGCAGGGGCGAAGCGGCCAGCGCTTCCAGGTCACCGAAGGTCGCGCGACGCTGTGGGTCAACCTGCGTGACTATCTGGACACAGGGCTGTTTCTCGATCATCGCCCGGTGCGCCGTATGCTCGGCGAGATGGCTGCCGGCAAGCGCTTTCTCAACCTGTTCTGCTACACCGCCACGGCCACGGTGCAGGCAGCGCTCGGCAGCGAGGCCGAGGGCGGCGCCAGTGACAGTGTCAGCGTCGACATGTCCAACACCTACCTGGAGTGGGCGCGGGACAATTTCGCGCTCAACCGGCTCGACCCGTCGCGCCACCGGGTGGTGCGCGACGACTGCCTGCGCTGGCTGGAGACCGCAGGCGGCGAGTTCGACCTGATCTTCATGGACCCGCCGACCTTCTCCAACTCCAAGAAGATGGAAGACACCCTGGATGTCCAGCGGGACCACCCGCGCCTGGTGCGCCTGGCCATGGCTCGGCTGGCGCCGGGCGGTACCCTGGTGTTCTCCAACAACCAGCGGCGCTTTCAGATGGATGACGAGCTTGCCGTCGACTTCGAGGTCAAGGACATCTCGCGTCAGACCTTCGACCCTGACTTCAGCCGCCGGCCGGACCTGCACCACTGCTTCCTCATCCGCCATCGGCAGGCGTCGTGATGGTACTGACGCTCTACACCACCCTGGGCTGCCATCTGTGCGAGCAGATGGAAGCCCTGGTGCGTGCCCTTGCCCGGGTGGAGTTCACCATCGAGCGTATCGAGATCAGCGAAGACGACACCCTGCTTCGCCGTTACGGCGAAAGGATCCCGGTGCTGATCGACGCTGAACGTCCCGATGACGTCCTGGAGGGGCGGGTGGAGCCGGATGCCGTCATGCGCTGGCTGGCGACACGCGGGTGGTTGAGCGAGCAAGTGGTCGCTGTGCAAGCCGAAGCGGACTCGGCGAGCCAGGGGAGGGAGGCTCCCGCAGTAACAGCGTCCCGGGTGAAGGGACGCCGCGTCTTCGGCAAGCTCTGAGCGGGTGCCGGGATGGCTGTAGGATGACTGTAACAAGGGCTATGGCGAGAGCGCCCGTAGTGGTGGCCTCGTCGCCATGGCGGCCACCGCGTTAGCGGCGGGTCGCCAGGGCAGCGGCCAGCTCTCGCTGGTAGGCCTCGAGATGTGAGGTCGGCTCCTCGTCAAGACGCCCAAGTGCCACCGCCAGTTCGAAGAAGCCAGGGCCCGGCAGTTGGGGTGCCTGGCGGCTGACCACCAGGGCGGCGATCAGCGGTCGTTCGGCCGCGACATCCTCGCGCATGGTGATTTCCAGGGCTTCGGCCACCCGGCGGATGGTGCGTGGCGGGGTGAGCCCTAGAGCCTCGGCGGCCTGCTGGTAGGTGATCGGCAGGGCGCTGTCGGGCAGGCTCTCCAGCAGGGCACGCAGTCGGGGAGCCAGGCTGGCAGGGGAGGTGTCCGCCATGCTCAGTGCTCGTCCAGCAGTGACAGTTGCCCCATGGCTTCACGGCCTTCCGGGCTATGGTCGTCGGCTTCCAGGACCTTGGTGAAACCTCGCGATCCGAGGATGGTCTTCTCGTCTTCCAGCCACATCATTGCCTGACCGTAGTCATCGGCCAGCTGATGCTTGAGCCCGCCGAACTGGGTTCCGATCTGGCCCCAGGCACGGCTGAAGATCCAGTCGCCGAACATGTCCTGGTGCACGTGCACGAGGACATAGTCATGGTCGGTTTCCCAGCGGACGATCACGGCGACTCCCGTCATATCACTTGGTGGCTACGGAGGGCGGGCGCCGGCTCCGTTTCTGGAAACGCTGATAAAGCCTTTGCAGTGTTTCCATTATGGTTATCATGGGCATTGTAAGCCCTTGAGGCTAATCCACAAATAGCCCGGTTGCATGACCGGGAGCCCGATACCTGCGACCCGGGGAACCCCATGAAGATTCTTGTCGATGCCAACGTGCCCGCCGCCGATGCCTGCTTTGCGCCGCTTGGCCAGGTCAGCCGCCGGCCGGGGCGCGAGATCGACGCCGACAGCCTGGCCGATGTGGATGCCCTGGTGATTCGCTCGATCACGCGTCTCGACGCCGATTTGATCGAGGCCACCAAGGCCAAGGGCTCGCCGCTGTCTTTTGTCGGCAGTTGCACCATTGGCACCGACCATGTCGACCAGGCCGCCCTGGCGCGCCATGCCATCACCTTCGCAAGCGCCCCGGGCTGCAATGCCGAGCCGGTGGTGGACTACGTGCTGTCGGCGTTGATGCTGGCCTGCGAGCGTCGTGGCCAGTCGCTGCTCGAGCGTCGCGTGGGTATCGTCGGCGTCGGCAATGTAGGCGGCCGGCTGGCGGCCCGTCTGGCCGCCATGGGCATCGAGCACCGGCTGTGCGACCCGCCCCGGGCCGAGAGGGAAGCCAGCAGCAGAGCCGGTGACGAGAACGGCCAGGACTTTGTCGAGCTGGACGCCCTGATCGACAGCTGCGACGTGCTGTGCCTGCATACCCCGCTGGTGCGCGAGGGACGCCACGCTACTCGCCACCTGCTCGACGCCCGGCGCATCGAGGCGCTGCTGCCCGGTACGCTGCTGCTCAATGCCGGACGTGGCGACTGCGTCGACGGTCAGGCGCTGAGCCGACGCCTGGCTCGCGGTGATGACCTCGCCGCACTGCTCGACGTGTGGGAGGAAGAGCCCTCCATCGACCAGGTACTGGCGCACCAGGTCGCCCTGGCCACGCCCCATATCGCGGGGCATAGCCTGGACGGCAAGCTGCGCGGTACCCATCAGATCCATCAGGCGCTGGTGGCCCACCTGGGGCTGGGGGAAAGGGTTTCCCTCGCGGAGCTGCTGCCCGCTCCCGCGTTGTCACGCCTGGTGCTCGATGGCGGCCTGTCGCCGGAGGAGGCGCTGGCGCTTTGCATGCGGGCGGTGTATGACCCGCGGCGCGATCATGATCGACTGCTGCGAGCCATGGCCGTCGATGACCCGGGCAAGGGCTTTGATCAGTGTCGGGCGAGTTATCCGCTGCGTCGTGAGTTTTCGACCCTGACGCTGGAGCTTGTCGGCCAGGCGCAGGAGCTGGCGCCCCTGCTGTCCGGGGCCGGCTTTCAAGTGGACTGCCGCTGACTCAGACGGCACCGCTGACACAGACGGCACCGCCGTCCAAGTGGTCTTTCCCGACCAGCTACATGGACACCCCAAGGGCCCGACGCCATGCGCCGGGCCCTTGTCTGTTGGGGCGGACATCCTCTACTGCGACTTCCATCGCGCGGCTGAGTCTTGGCGTCGCGGCCAAGTCTTGGCGTTGCCTGGGTGTCAGCAGGTTACAGCCCCATGGCCGAGGAGGTGGAACGGCGCGGATCGGCGCCGCCGTAGAAGACGCCGTCCTCGATCAGGATCGACTGGGCGGCACCCATGGCCTCCTGCTGGCTGACGGTGTGGCCCATGCTCTCCAGCAGGTCCAGGGTGTCGGGGCTGACGCCCTGTTCGATACGGATTTCGTCGGGCAGCCACTGGTGGTGGATGCGCGGCATGCTGACCGCTGCCTGGATGTTCATGTCGTGGTCGATCACGTTCATCAGCACCTGCAGGGTGGTGGTGATGATGCGCGAGCCACCGGGGCTGCCGGTGATCAGGTAGTTCTTGCCGTCGCGCTTGACGATGGTCGGCGTCATCGACGACAGCATGCGCTTCTCCGGCTCGATCTTGTTGGCTTCGCCGCCGATCAGACCGTAGGCGTTGGGTACCCCCGGCTTGGCCGAGAAGTCGTCCATCTCGTTGTTGAGCAGGAAGCCGGCGCCGTCGACCACGATGCCCGAACCATAGCTGAAGTTGATGGTGTAGGTGTTGGACACCGCCAGGCCGTTGCCGTCGGCGATCGAGAAGTGGGTGGTTTCGTTGGACTCGTAGGGCAGCGGGTTGCCTGGCGCGATATCGGCACTCGGGGTGGCCTGGTCGGCGGCGATATCGCTGCGTAGCTCGGCGGCGTACTCCTCGGAGGTCAGCCCGGCCAGGGGCACCTCGACGAAGTCGGTGTCACCCAGATACTGGGAGCGATCGGCGTAGGCCCGCTTCATTGCCTCGGCCATCAGGTGGATGGTGCGGGCCGAGTTGAAGCCCAGCTCGCCGATATCGTCGTCCTCGAGGATGTTGAGGATCTGCACGATATGGGCGCCACCGGAGGACGGCGGGCTCATCGCGTAGACGTCGTGGCCACGGTAGCTGCCATGCACCGGGTCGCGCACGGTGGCCTCGTAGCTGGCCAGATCCTCCCGTGTCATCAGGCCGTCGTGACGCTCCATCTCGGCGGCGATCAGCTCGGCGGTCTCACCCTCGTAGAACTCACGGGGGCCCTGTTCGGCGATGCGCTTCAAGGTGGCGGCCAGGTCCGGCTGGCGGTAGATGTCGCCGACCTGGTAGCGCGAGCCATCCTCCTTGAAGAACTTGGCGCGGCTGGCCTCCCAGGGCTCGAAGCGTTCGCTGGCGCTGTCGATGCCGTCGACGAAGCGCTGGGGCACGGCGAAGCCCTCTTCGGCAAGCTTGATGGCCGGGGCCAGGGTCTCGGCCAGGCTCATGGTGCCGTAGCGCTCCAGCGCCAGCGCCAGCCCTGCCACGGTTCCGGGTACGCCGGCGGCGTTGTGGGTGTAGCGGGACAGCTCGGCCACAGCGTCGCCGTTGTCGTCCTGGAACATGGTCTCGTAGGCCGCCTTGGGCGCTTTCTCGCGGTAGTCGATGGCGATGACTTCATCGCTGTTCTCGTCGGAGATCAGCATGAAGCCGCCGCCGCCGATATTGCCCGAACGCGGCTGGGTGACCGCCAGCGCAAAGCCTGCGGTCACGGCGGCGTCCACGGCATTGCCGCCGTTGGCCAGCACCTCTCGGGCCACCTCGGAGGCCAGGAAGTGGCTGGTAGCGACCATGCCGCGGGTGCTGACCTCAGGATGGAAGCGTTCGCCTTCCAGGATCGCCTGACTGTCGGCCAGCGCCGAGGTCGAGACGAGACCCAGAGCGAGCCCTAGCGCCGAGCCTGCGATTGCCCCGCGCAGGGAGTAAGAGACTGACATGGCATACCCTCGTGTTTTCGGTAGATCGTTGCAGGCCGCTGGCCGTGCGGCCAGAACGCCTCGTTGTACGCTGCTTAACTATTGTCGTGACGAGGCGTACGCGCAAATGGCGAAGCGATCCTGGGTGTGCCGAGAGGAGTAAGTGAAAGCCGGCTCCAACGACAACGCCCCCGCCAGGCAGGGCCGGGCGGGGGCGTTGCGAGCGCATCAAGTGTGCGCTTACTGGCGGTAGGCGGCTTCCTTGAGCGCGCGGATGCGGTCGTCCAGCGGCGGGTGACTCGCAAACAGCTTTTCCATCAGCTTGCGGGTCTGGCCGGTGGTGATGGCGAAGGCGGTCAGGGTGTCCGGCATCTGGTCGGGCATCTGGGTCTCGGCCTTGAGTCGAGCCAGGGCATTGATCATGGCGCCGGAACCGGCGAGCTTGGCCCCGGCGGCGTCGGCGCGGTACTCGCGGAAGCGCGAGAACCAGGCGGCGATCATCGAGGCCAGAATGCCGAACACGATCTCGGCGACCATGACCACGGCGATGTAGCCAAAGAAGCCAAGGCCCTCGTTGTCGTCACGCCGCAGGAAGCTGTCGACCACCTGGGCGACCACCCGGGCGAAGAACATCACGAAGGTGTTGAGCACGCCCTGAATCAGCGCCAGGGTGACCATGTCGCCGTTGGCGACGTGGCCGATCTCGTGGGCCAGCACCGCCTTGATTTCTTCGGGCTGCATGCGATTGAGCAGACCGGCGGACACCGCGACCAGGGCATCGTTCTTGTTCCAGCCGGTGGCAAAGGCATTGGACTGCTGGGCCGGGAAGATGCCGACCTCCGGGGTCTTGATGTTGGCCTCGCGGGCCAGCTCGGCGACGGTGTCGACCAGCCACTGCTCGGTGGCGTTGGAGGGATTTTCGATGATCACCGTGCCGGTGGAGCGCTTGGCCATCCACTTGGAGATGAACAGCGACACCATGGAACCCGCCATGCCGAACACGAAGCAGAAGATCAGCAGGCTGTTGAAGTTGATGCCCTGGGCGTTGAGGTAGGGCTCCACGCCGAGCAGGCGCAGGGTGATACTCGCCACCAGGATCACCGCCAGGTTGGTGCCCAGGAAGAGCAGGATTCTCATCATTGCCGACATTCTCCGTAAGGAAGGAAACCTGCCGAGCCAATCGGCTCGACGGGAGGAATCAGATGCTTAGATAAGCCCTGGAGCGACAAGTTTCAAGCGCCCGGGCGCGGATGACGCTATCACCGTGCCAGCGTCGAGATAGCGGATTCGATGCTGGCACCCGGCGATGACGTCGGCGTGACCGCTTACTGGCGATAGCGCGAGAGGAAGCGGGCGAAGCGATCCAGGGCGTCGCCGAGCTGATCGGCCCAGGGCAACGTGACGATGCGCACGTGGTCCGGGTCGGGCCAGTTGAAGGCGGTACCCTGGACCAGCAGGATCTTCTCCTGCAGCAGCAGGTCCAGCACCAGTTGCTGGTCGTCCTGGATATTGAAGACCTTGGGGTCCAGGCGCGGAAAGGCGTAGAGCGCGCCCTTGGGCGTGGTGCAGCTGACCCCTGGGATGGCGTTGAGCTTTTCCACCGTGATGTCGCGCTGGGCCAGCAGGCGCCCGCCGGGCAGGATCAGGTCGTTGATCGACTGGTAGCCCCCCAGTGCGGTCTGGATGGCGTGCTGGGCGGGCACATTGGCGCACAGGCGCATCGAGGCCAGCATGGTCAGGCCCTGGATAAAGTCGTTGGCGCGCTGGCGTGCCACCGCCCCGGACAGGGTCATCCAGCCGCTGCGAAAGCCGGCGCAGCGGTAGCTCTTGGACAGACCGTTCATGGTCACCACCAGCTGGTCTTCGCTGGCCAGTGCCCCGGTGGCCACGTGCACGGTGTCGTCGTAGAGGATCTTGTCGTAGATCTCGTCGGAGAACACCACCAGGTTGTGCTCACGGGCGATGTCGAGCAGCTCGCGCAGCACCTCGGGGGGATAGACCGCACCGGTGGGGTTGTTGGGGTTGATGATGACGATGGCGCGGGTGTGGCTGGTCACCTTGGCGCGGATATCGTCCATCGCTGGCGCCCAGTCGGCCTGTTCGTCGCACAGATAGTGCACGCCACGCCCGCCGGACAGGTTCACCGCAGCGGTCCATAGCGGGTAGTCGGGGGCCGGGATCAGCACCTCGTCACCGTCGTTGAGCAGCGCCTGCATGGCCATCACGATCAGCTCGGAGACGCCGTTGCCGATGTAGATGTCCTCGATACCTACGCCAGGGATCTCCTTGCGCTGGCACTCCTGCATGATCGCCTTGCGCGCCGAGTAGAGACCCTTGGAGTCACAGTAGCCCTGGGCGGTGGGTAGATTGCGCATCACGTCCTGCAGGATCTCTTCCGGCGCCTCGAAGCCGAACGGCGCCGGGTTGCCGATATTGAGCTTGAGGATGCGCTGTCCTTCGTCCTCCAGCCGCTTGGCGTGCTCGAGCACGGGCCCGCGGATGTCGTAGCAGACGTTGTCGAGCTTGTGAGACTTGGAAAGGGTGGGCGTGTCCATGGCGCGGGTCTCGCTGGGTCCGTGTGTCCGTGCCCGCCGGGGCGGGAGTGTCGTTGTTGGTGAGTCCTGTCGATGCGTTGCCGGGGCGGCGGTGGCCGGGCGTGCGGCCTAGTCGTCGCTCGCCGCTCCGCCCTGGGCACCCTGGTGAGGTGCTGCCTTCGAGGCGCTTTCTGTGACATCCTGCGAGCCGTCTTCCGAGGCATGGTCTGCGGCGTCGACAGCGGCTTCCTCAGGCGCCGGGATGTCCTCCGGGGTCTCCAGGGTCAGGCGCCCGAGCTTGCCGTCACGCAGTTCGTGCAACAGCACCTCGCTGCCGCGGTGCAGGTCGATCTCGCCACCGGCGCGCAGGCCACCGCGCTTGGCGGCGATCTCGGCGAGGATGGCGTGGCCGTCGAAGCCGGCCAGCGCCATCAGGTCCGGGCGAGCGTCTCCGTCGGCCTCGACCTTGTCGGCGTCGGGATTGGCCTCGTAGGCCGGCAGCGCCTTGAGTTTATAGCGTGCCTTGAGCGCCTCTGGATAGCGTTTGGCCAGCTCGGCGGCGGTGATCAGGGCCACATCGACATAGTCGATGGCGGTATCGCGGATGGCGCCGCTGGCCGCCAGACGATAGGCACTGGCCTGATCCTCTATCTTTGGCCACAGCACGCCCGGGGTGTCGGTCAGCGCCACGCGACCCTGGATGCGTACCTTCTGCTGGCGCTTGGTCACCGCCGGTTCGTTACCGGTCTTGGCGATGGTGCGTCCCGCCAGACCATTGATCAGCGTCGATTTGCCGACATTGGGGATGCCCATCACCATCACCCGCACGTCGCGGTCGGCACGCACCTGGCCAGCCAGTTCATGGCACAGCTTGGGAATGCGCTTGAGCTCGCGGGTATTGGTGGTGGTCACCGCCAGGGCGCGGGTGTCTGGCTGGGCGTCGAAGTGGGCGGTCCAGGCACGGGTACCCTCAGGATCGGCCAGATCGGCTCGGGACAGGATCTTGAGTACCGGCTTGTGGCGGGTCAGGCTCGCCAGCATCGGATTGGCACTGGAATAGGGCAGGCGCGCGTCCAGCACCTCGATGACCACGTCGATTTCCGGCAGCGCCTCGAGAATCTGGCGTCGCGCCTTGTTCATGTGTCCCGGAAACCAGCCCAGCATCTCGTTCTCCTGCCTTTTCTAAAGGGTGTTGCGCAAATGGCTCCCCATCTTATGGAAATGCGAGGCAAATGTCGCGAGCGGTGGATGACAAGGTCGCAGATGATGGAGGGCAGGGTCGCACGCGGTGGGAGGCGAGGTCGCAAGGTCCGGGCGACAAGCGCGCCAGGCCCGCCGAGAAACACCTGGCGGCGGGCACAGGGGCTTGCAACGAGGAGGGAAGGGGCAAGGGGAGAGAGACGTCTGGGGCGTAGGCCGGGGGAGGGCGCAACGCCTACTCCCCCTCATGAAAGTCGATGGCCAGCGAATTGATGCAGAAGCGCTCTCCGGTGCTGGTCGGCCCGTCGGGGAACACATGGCCCAGGTGGGCATCGCAGCGATGGCAGGTGACCTCGATGCGGTGCATGCCGTGGCTGGTGTCCTCGTGGCGCTGCACGCTTTCGCAGGACAGCGGACGGTCGAAGCTGGGCCAGCCGCAGCCAGCGTCGAACTTGTGCTCGTTTTCAAACAAGGGGGCGTTGCAGCACACGCAGTGATAGATGCCGTGCACCTCGGTGATCTGGTAGTCACCGGTAAAGGGACGTTCCGTGCCTTTTTCGCGGGTGACGTGGTACTGCTCCGGGGTAAGCTGCTCTCGCCATTCGGCGTCGGACTTCTCGATCTTCTTGCGCATGGACGGTCTCCCGTGACGTTCGGTCGAGGCTTGCGCATCGTGGTTCGCGTCGATGCGGCACCCACGACGGCATCAAAGTCGCAGCCTCGGTATTCAAGCTAAGACGTTTGCTGCAGTTTGACCAACTCCTGCGTTCCACGATGCAGGGGAGGGTGGCCAAAGCGTCGATGGAGAGCGAATACGTATATAAAGAGCCTATATAGAGAAGGGCGCTGAATCGAGCAGGAAATCCTTCAGCCGGGGTTGACACTTTTGAGGGTGCTCAGTAACATACGCGCCACCTCGAGATGAGACGAGGCGGATGCGTCCCATTCGTCTAGTGGTCCAGGACACCGCCCTTTCACGGCGGGAACAGGGGTTCGAACCCCCTATGGGACGCCAACTCGAATCTCGAGGCCGGAATGCGGCAGTAGTGCGCAGCGCGGGAATAGCTCAGTGGTAGAGCACAACCTTGCCAAGGTTGGGGTCGCGAGTTCGAATCTCGTTTCCCGCTCCAATGCGTCCCATTCGTCTAGTGGTCCAGGACACCGCCCTTTCACGGCGGGAACAGGGGTTCGAACCCCCTATGGGACGCCACTTTCCGGTACAATTTGCGATGCGTTTGCGGGAATAGCTCAGTGGTAGAGCACAACCTTGCCAAGGTTGGGGTCGCGAGTTCGAATCTCGTTTCCCGCTCCATGCGTCCCATTCGTCTAGTGGTCTAGGACACCGCCCTTTCACGGCGGGAACAGGGGTTCGAACCCCCTATGGGACGCCACTTCGCAGCGCAGGCAGGAGACGATGAAGACATCGTTGGACTGCATCGATCAAGCGGGAATAGCTCAGTGGTAGAGCACAACCTTGCCAAGGTTGGGGTCGCGAGTTCGAATCTCGTTTCCCGCTCCAGTATCGAGAAGCGTCTCAAATACCTGTGGAAAGCACATCGCCAGAAGCAGCAACAGTCGCCTGAGCGACGCGAATCATCGCGTTGATCGGCGATTTTTTTGTGCTTGCGCGAAGCGAGTCCGGCGTAAGACCATCGAGTGCCCCTTGCGTCGACGCCGCATTTGCCGCTTTGTCCGGTTGAAGATGCTCCCGACCGACCCCATATGCTAAGCCTTCTATCGAATAGCGAATCCCGTCGCTCGGCACGGCGCGATCGCGACGGGTTGGGCAAGCCGATGCCAACCGTCAACGTCGAGTCACCCGCGACAGGCAAGCTAGCGAAGGCGTGCAGCGCTTGGCGTCCGATCTCATGCTTCAAAGCCCAAGCTTTCAACCCTGACACCAAGGATCCCTCATGGCCGAACCGGCTCTGTCCATTCGAGGCCTGACCAAGGTCTACGGCAATGGCTTCAAGGCCCTAAAGGGCATCGACCTCGACGTCCAGCAGGGCGACTTCTACGCCTTGCTTGGCCCCAATGGGGCGGGCAAGTCCACCACCCTGGGCGTGGTCTGTTCGCTGGTGCAGAAGACCGCCGGCCAGGTAAAGATCTTCGGCATCGATATCGACGAGGACTTTGCCCGGGCCAAGTACCATCTCGGGGTGGTGCCGCAGGAGTTCAACTTCAACCAGTTCGAGCGGGTCATCGATATCGTGCTCGCCCAGGCCGGCTACTACGGCATGCCTCGCCGTGAAGCCCTGCCTCGGGCGGAAAGCCTGCTCAGGGACCTCAGCCTGTGGGACAAGCGCAATGGTAGTGCGCGCATGCTGTCCGGTGGCATGAAGCGCCGCCTGATGATCGCCCGCGCGCTGATGCACCGTCCCAAGCTGTTGATCCTCGATGAGCCCACCGCCGGGGTGGATATCGAGTTGCGCCGCAGCATGTGGGAGTACATGCGGCGTATCAACCGCGAGGAAGGCACCACCATCATCCTGACCACCCACTATCTGGAAGAGGCGGAGAGCCTGTGCCGCAACGTGGGCATCATCAACCACGGCGAGATCGTCAGGAACACCAGCGTACGCGAGCTACTGAGTGAGCTCGACACCGAGACCTTCCTGCTGGATCTGGCCGAACCCGTCGATCATGCCCCCGCCATCGAAGGCTTCGAGGTCAAGCAGGTGGACAGCGCCCAGCTATCGGTGATGGTGCATCGCGGGCAGTGCCTCAACGACGTCTTCGATGCCCTCAAGGCAGACGGCGTGCGGGTGCTGTCGATGCGCAACCGGGCCAACCGACTGGAGGAAATGTTCGTGTCCATGGTGGAAAGCGGCAACGCCGACAAGGAGCTGAGAGGATGAACCCGAGTCAGATCGCGATCGCCCTGTGGACCCTGGTAGCCAAGGAAGTCCGGCGCTTTACCCGGATCTGGCCGCAGACCCTGTTGCCGCCGTCGATCACCATGACGATGTACTTCATCATCTTCGGCAACCTGATCGGCTCGCGCATCGGTGAGATGGACGGCTACAGCTACATGGACTTCATCGTCCCGGGGCTGATCATGATGTCGGTGATCACCAACAGCTACTCCAACGTGGCCTCGTCATTCTTCTCCAACAAGTTCCAGCGCAGCGTCGAGGAGATGATGGTCTCGCCGATGCCCAACTGGGTGATACTGGCGGGCTTTATCCTCGGCGGCATGGCGCGCGGGCTCGGTGTCGGCATCATCGTCACCGGGGTGTCGCTGTTCTTTACCCGCATCGAGGTGGCCCACCCGCTGTTGACCATCGGGGTGGTGATTCTGACCGCGGCACTGTTCGCCACCGGCGGCTTCATCAACGCGCTGCTCGGCAAGAAGTTCGACGATATCTCCATCGTGCCGACCTTCGTGCTGACGCCGCTGACCTACCTGGGTGGGGTCTTCTACTCGATTTCGCTGCTGCCGGCCTTCTGGCAGGGCGCCTCGATGCTCAACCCCATCCTCTACATGGTCAACGTCTTCCGCTACGGTTTCCTTGGCGTCTCCGACATCCCGGTCGGATGGGCGCTCGCTGCCATCTTCGGCTTTATCGTGGTGCTGTTCGCCATCGCCCTGTGGATGCTGGAAAACGGCAAGGGCATTCGCAGTTGATCGCACCGGCCGCCTCGGGCGGCCGGTAGCCGTTTGTCTCTCGGACTCTCTCTTGTTCAGGTATCGCCATGTCCACTATCCCTCGGGATCCCCACCACCGCCCCGACACCCTGACCGATGCGCCCCTGGGGCGGGAATCGGACTATCCCGAGCGCTACGATGCGCAGCTTCTGTTTCCCATCGAACGCGCCGCCAACCGCAAACCGCTGGGGATCGAGGAGGGCGCGTTGCCCTTCGTCGGCGAGGACGAATGGCACGCCTTCGAGCTGTCCTGGCTGACGCCCAGGGGCAAGCCCTGTGTCGCCGTGGCACGCTTTCGCCTGCCGGCAAGCTCGCCCCGGCTGATCGAGTCGAAATCCTGGAAGCTCTACCTCAATAGCCTGAATCAGACCCGCTTTGCTGGCCGCGACGAACTGATCGAAACGCTGAAGCGCGACCTGAGCGAGGCCGCCGGGGCAGAGGTCAGCGTGGAGATCCTGGCGGTGGACGACGACGAGCTCAATCCGCGCCCGTTGCCGGGGGAGTGCATCGACGATCAGGACATCGAGATCAGCGACTATACGCCGAGCCCGGAGCACCTTTCGGTCAGTGATGAGATCGTCGAGGAAACGCTGACGTCCCACCTGCTCAAGTCCAACTGCCCGGTGACCGGTCAGCCCGACTGGGGCAGCGTGATGATCCGCTACCGCGGTCCCCGGCTCGATCGTGAAGGCCTTCTGCGCTACATCGTCGGCTATCGCCAGCACCAAGACTTCCACGAGCACTGCGTCGAGCATATCTTCATGGACCTGATGGACAAGGCTCGCCCAGAACGGCTTCTGGTGCTGGCACGTTACGTGCGCCGCGGTGGTCTCGATATCAGCCCCTGGCGCGGTACTCCCGGCGAGGCGCCGCCCACGCCGCTACGCCTGGCGCGCCAGTAGTCGGCAATGGCTCAGGGCGATAGCGATAGCGCCACAGACAATACCCGAGTGATCTGGTAGGGTAATGCGAAGAATTCTCGATCGCTGAACAGTGACAGGGCTCGGACCCTCTGGAGTGACACGATGGATGCAATGACACTGCTGCACGAGCGCAGCTCCATGGGCAAGTTGATGGGGCCGGCCCCCAGCCGTGAGCAACTCGAGGCGATCTACTGCGCCGCCCTGCGCGCACCGGATCACAAGGAGCTCAGGCCTTGGCGGTTTATCGAGTTCTCCGGCGAGGGGCTCGAACGCCTGGGTGAATTGTTCGCCGAGGCCGAATTTCGTGAAGACCCCAAGGCGACAGACGAGTGCCTCAACAGCGCTCGAATGAAGCCCAAGCGCGCACCCATGATCATCGGTGTCGTCGCCAAGGTGGATCCAGACGTGCCCAAGGTACCGAAGATCGAGCAGGTCATCTCCGCTGGCTGCGCTGCCCACGGCATCCTGCTGGCCGCCCACGCCCTGGGGCTCGGCGCCATGTGGCGCAGCGGCAAGTACGCCTTCGACGACACCGTGCGCAAGGGCCTGCGGCTTGGCGACGACGACGAACTGGTCGCCTTTATCTACATCGGCCAGCTCGGAGGCCGCCACAAGCCCATCGCCTGTCACGATAGTGAGGACTTTGTCGAGCGCTGGGACTAACCCCTCATGGATGAATTGATCAGACGCGTTGGCACGGCCCACCCGCGACCCGCCTTGCCGCCCGAGGGCTGCGAGGACGACCCCGGGGCCTTTCTCGACTGGCTGGGTGAGGCCATCCCCCTGGTCGGATCGCTTGGCATTACCAGCATGGCGCGTGACCAGGAGTCGCTGCGCTGGGAGCTTGCCCTGACCCCGAACCTCAACGACAAGGGCACTGGTTTTGGCGGCTCGCTGACCGCCCAGACAACCTTGCTCGGCTGGTGCTGGACCACCTTGTGGCTGCGTCGTCGAGGCTACAACCGCGACGTGGTGGTGGCCGAGGCCAGCCAACGCTTTCTCGCACCGGTGACCGGCGACTACCGCCTGATCTGCCGACCCGTGGCAAGCGGCTCCGCAGACGTTGATGCCAGTGGTGCGGCAGGGCAGGGTAGTGCCGGGCAGGTCGGCAGGGAAACAGGCGCCGAAGCGGCGCTCGAGCAGCGCCTGGCGGAACGCGGCAAGGGCCGCATAGCCCTGGTCCAGCAGCTGTGGTGCGGCGACACCCTTTGCCTGGAAGCGAGGGGTGACTACGCAGTCCTGGCCAGTGAGCCTCCCATCGCAGCACGCTGACGCCATCGCGCCGCTTCGCCATCAGACCCCGAACTGTCACGCGACGAATCTGATGTAAGTCGAAAAACGGCTTGCAATCGAGAACTTAAGGCGATAAAGTATGCGCCGTCTTGAGGGATAAGCACCGCGCAACGCGGGCATCATGTTTCTCGAGATGACAATGCGGAGGGGTGTCCGAGTGGTCGAAGGAGCACGCCTGGAAAGTGTGTAAGTCGAAAGGCTTCGAGGGTTCGAATCCCTCCCCCTCCGCCACAGAATTTGAGAAAGCCGCTGAGAAATCAGCGGCTTTTTCTTTGCCTGCATTTTCACAACCCATACTTTGACCCACACCTGGCACCTGGCACCTGGCTTCCATAGGCTCTTTCAGGACGTCCTTGGACGGCCTTTCTCCTCGCGCTGTCGCTCTTCCTGCGGCTATGCCTCATCTGGGCAGTCATTTCCTAATTCAGGCATGACAGGCGTTCAGGCTTTCGGTACTGTCGTCTTAAGTTTTGCGAGCAGCCATGAGCTTGTGCATAGTGACATAGCGTTGCTAGCTTTCTCTTTGGACACACTCGCGCTGCTGACACGGTGGGACTGGTGTTGGTGTCTCGGAACAAGAGGACGAGCTGAAGCCGTGACCCGCACCCGGAAGGGAGGCTGCTGCTCGTACATGGCGAGCGGCGCATCAAGCGCGTGCAGCGCGTCGCCGGCGGCGCCTGGCTGTTGATCAGCGACAACCCGCGCTACGAGAAGGAATTGATCAAGCCGCAGGATATGAAAGACGTGGAGATATTGGGACAGTGTGAGATTCGGATTGGTCGTGCTGTTTGATTTTAATTGGGGAGACTGTGTAAGTGGTGGCAGGAAAAAAAAGCAAGACGATGACTAATGTTCCTAAGAGAAACGTCTTAGATCGAATTTTTTTAGGTTGTGGCTTTAAGGAGATTTCGTCGGATGGAGTTCATTTTTATATAGATGGCAAGCAAGGTGAAATAGATAAAATTTTTTATTATGAAAACCTTGTTGTGATCTGCGAGGAAACTAAGGGGAAAGATAAAGATAATAGCCATCTGCCAAAGAAAAGATTTTTTCATGGCCTTATTAGAGATGACTATCTTCGTTTCGTTAAGCAGTATAGAGCTGCTAATTCTGGCTTTGATGATTTCTGTAAAGAGAGTGAGTATAGAGAAGACGATTTTGTTTTTAAACATATTTATCACTCAGAGGTGAAGGAGATTGATGCTAGTTCTGGGCATGTTTTTCCTTTTCTGATATTCGGGAAGAAAAATGCAATATATTTCGATTCTCTTGTAAAAACAATTGGGCGCTCCGCCAGATTTGAGATGTTTAAGTATCTTGGTGTGGCATTGTCCGAACTTGGCGAACAGAAGATCGCGGGGAGGTCTGGCAATATACTGGTTGATTCTTTTAATGCTTTTATGCTCTCTGGAAGGCAAACAAATTATCCAGATGGTTTCTATATTGCATCGTTTTACGCTGATCCAAAATCACTAATTTCCAGAGCTTATGTTTTAAGGAGAGATGGTTGGGAGCATCCAGATTATTCTTATCAAAGGATTCTAAAAAGAAACAAGATAAAGAAGATGAGGGAGCATCTGTCTGAAGATGAAAAGGTTTTTGTTAATAATTTGATTGTTACACTTCCTCATGATGTGACGGTAAGCAAGTTGCGTGATGGGAAAGAGGTTCAGTTGGACATGAAAGATGTCAATGAAGTTGAGCCTGTTTCTCTAAAAATACCTAGAGAGTTGGGTGTAGTTGGTATTATTGATGGCCAACACCGTGTTTTTTCTTACCATGAAGGATATGATGAGTTTGAGAATAATATAAAAAAAATGAGGGGAAGGCAAAATCTTCTCGTTACAGGGATTGTTTTTCCTGAAGATTATACATCTGAGCAAAGAGTTAAGTTTGAAGCGGAGCTTTTTCTTAAGATTAACAATACTCAAGATACTGTGCCAGCCGAGTTAAGGCAGCATCTAGAGCTAATTGTCAAGCCACTGACGCCTTTGGCTTTATCGAAAGCCATTGTAGATCATTTGGCTTTGAACGGGCCTCTTAAGGGACTTCTCCAGCAGTCGTCGCTTGATGGTTCGGATAAAGTAAAGACTTCATCTATTGTTAATTATGTTTTGAGCAGGGTTGTGGCCCTAGAATCCCGCGGGGATAATGCTTTTTCAAAGCTTTGGTTGTCGGTTAAAGGCGAGAAAGTTTCAGAAAGTTTGCGTGGTGAATATGTGGAGTTTTGTGCAAATGAGATTAATGCCGCCCTAGTGGGGTTTAAGAAGAATATGAAAAAAGATTGTTGGTTGCCAAAAGCGTCAAGTGACGAGGGAGTTTTGTCGCCAACGTTTATAAATTCTGTTATAATTTGCCTAAGAGAGGCTGTTGGGGGTGGGCAATTATCAGCATCTTCCAACGGGGAAATTGAAAGGCCTGATTATTCAGTTGCCTTTAGAGGTATAGATTCCTCTTCGATCAGACAGGCTGGTTCGAGCACTAGCGCTTGGTCTAAGTTGGGTGTTGATCTTTATAAAAATTTCTTGGCATATTAGAGTTGAGGCAACCAATGGCATTTTTTGGAAGGGATGCGGAGGCAGTTGTTGATTCTGTTCTCCGAAACACTTTTTCCTCAGCGGTTTTTGAAGGTGACTGTTTCGATCTGTTGAGAAAGGTCCCTTCTGGGTCAGTTGATCTTGTGTTTTCTTCTCCCCCTTATTGCATGGGGAAAGCCTACGAGTCTACTAAGGAAATTTCTGACTTTATTGCGTCTCATGAGGCGATATTTAAAGAGCTGGTTCGTATCTTAGTTCCAGGTGGAAGTCTTTGCTGGCAAGTAGGTATGCATGTAAAAGATGGCGTTAGCACCCCTTTGGATTCTCTGGTATACATGGAGTCTTTGAAGCATGAAGAGTTGAGGCTAAGGAATAGAATTGTCTGGACTTTTGGGCATGGGCTTCATTGCACGAACCGCTTCAGTGGTCGCCATGAGACTGTGATGTGGTTTACTAAGGGTGAGAGTTACAAGTTTAATCTTGATGCGGTTAGAGTGGCTCAAAAATACCCTGGAAAGACTTCCAGTAGAGGGGAGAAAAAGGGACAGCCTAGTGGAAATCCGTTAGGTAAAAATCCTGGTGATGTTTGGAATATCCCCAATGTTAAGCAAAATCACGTTGAGAAAACATCGCATCCATGTCAGTTTCCAGTAGCGCTTCCGCAGATATTTGTTCGTGCACTGGTTCCTAATAATGGTGTGGTTTTAGATCCGTTTTCTGGAAGTGGGACGACTGCTGTTGCCAGCCTTTTGGAGGGAAGGAGGTTTATTGGGTCAGAGGTATGTGATGACTACAATCTTATTGCAGCAGAGCGTATGGGATCTACTATAAATGGCGATGTAAAAGTTCGCCCGTGGGATAAGGAGATTGCTGTGCCAAATAAAAAGTCTAAAGTTGCACAGCATCCTGAAGGTTATAGTAAAAATGAGAGGGTTATGGATCAATTAGTTCAGACTCTTATTCCGACGTTCCAGCCGTAGAAATGTGCGGCCGCTTCGCTCTTTATAGCCCCTATACCAAATTCTCCCAAGCCCTACGGCTGATACTGGAGCCCGGGGAGCCGATGCCTCGCCACATTGTGGCGCCGGGCTCCTGGATCACCGCGGTGCGCCATCCCACCGATGACGCGCCGCTGGTTATGGATGAGGTGTGGTGGGGCTACCGGCCACACTGGGCGAAGGTGAAGGCGCCCGAGCCCATCAACGCCACCGTCGAGAAGGTGGCCACCTCCAACTACTTCAAAGGGGCGTTCGCCCATCACCGCTGCCTGGTGCCGGCAGATGGCTGGTACGAGTGGCTGGCGGTGGACGGGAAGAAGTAGCCTCACTTCCTGTGCCGCGAGGATCGCGAGCCGATCTGGTTGGCGGGCATCTGGAGCGAGCGGCCAGACGGCAAGCCCGGCTGCGCCTCCTCACCGAGCCGGCTCGCTGTGTGGCGGCGGAGACCCACTCGCGCATGCCGCTGTGTAATGCCCCCCTAGTTTCTTCACACCCTACGCGGCTAACGTCGGGTGTAATCTTGCCCAACAACAGTGGACACCCCGTTAAGGAACTACTTTGAACGAGGTGACCCATGGCAAGGCAAGCAACGTCGATGAAGAAGACCCGTGCCCGTTACTCGTAGGCCTACAAGGATGAGGCCCTGGCGCTCGCTGACTGTGTTGGTGCCGGTGCCGCCGCGCGTGAGCTGGGACTTCAGCTCAGCCAGCTCTATCAATGGCGTGCCCAGGCTCAACAGCAGTCGAGAGTTTCACGCGGTGGTCACAACATTCCGCTGAAGGATATTCTGCGTCGTTTCCCGCGCAGCCTGTCCAACCTGCTGACACTCTATGCTCCCAGTGTCACTCGAGAACGCTGCTTCATGAACGCCGGGGGGACTCCTGAGCCTGTGTTCGAACAGACAGGTTCACAGCGTTTGATTCTCGATGACCGCCACTTCAACACCATCGTCAAGGAGGCACGACCATGACTCAACTGACACCGGATACCCAGGCTATGCTCGACTGCCTCCGTGATGCAGTTTCCGAGACGTTGGACCGCAAACGGCGCCTGGGTCAGTACGCTGTGATTTGGCAGGACGGTAAACCCGCGCTGGTGGGCGATGATGCGCCGAACCAAACGGTGGATGGCCTGGATGAGCAGGGCCGGGAGTCGACCTGAGATCCCAGCGAGGGGGGTAAGCCGTGGATCGCGCATGGATATACTACGGCCAATGGCCTGCGCAGCATGATTGATGACAGCCAGGAGCCGGTGATCGATCAGGGCTGCCGAGTCGCGCGGGAGCACTGATAGTCGCGATGGACTCAGCGAGTCCATGGCGATGGTTCATTGCCATGCGGTATGTAAGCGGCGCAGCTCTCCCACGGGTGGCATCTGCCTGTTCGGTGAAGATATCGACATGGCCGGGCATGCGCGTCATTCAAGTCTCGGCGTTTAACGACGTGTCATGACTACTTGGACGATGTTGTCGGGTGAGGCCTCCTCGCGTACCAGCCTTGAGGCGATTTCTCCCGCCAGCGGCACGGCGAACCAGCAGGTATTCTCAGTCTCGGCGAAGCTTGAGAAAGGCGCCTCCCGCATTGGTATCACCGGTCACATGCTAAAAGCGACATCCGAGACGGGTAGTGATTGAAGTGGTCCAATTGGAGCGGATATCCCAATAATCCCCACAATGGAGGCCACGGAGGTGTTTATGGCACACCTATTTATCTACGGGACCTTGGGGCCGGGCGGACCCAACGAACATGTCATGCAGGCCATCGGCGGCCATTGGCAACCGGGCAGCATCAAGGGACGGCTGCACCAGGCGGGTTGGGGCGCCGAGATGGGCTTCCCTGGCCTGGTGCTGGATGACGCCGGCGACGATATCCGAGGTCACGTCTTCGTATCCGACGCACTACCGGAACACTGGGCGGCCCTGGACGAGTTCGAGGGGCCCGAGTACCAACGTACCCCGGTCACCGTCAGCCTCGATGATGGCGGTAGGGTCGAGGCCTACGTCTACGCCCTGCGCAAAGAGCCCTGACGAGGGGGCTGATCTCACCCCGCGGTGGTGTGGAAAGACGCGTCAAACCGGCCTGGTGGTGATCATTTCCCGTACCGCAAGATCACCGGCTATCGAAATACGTGTGGCGAGCTTTTCGCCTTGGCGGTGGATCACTTACCAGTGAAAGGTCTGTGAAATACCATCCTCGCTCGCCGCCGATGCCATAGCCCAAGCTGTACATCAGATGCCATCAAACTAGCCGATCCCGGGCCGCGAGCGCAGCTTTCTACGCGAGCGCTGCTTCCTACTAAGTGCAGCTTGAGACTGAGGTGCTGCTGCGGCCCGGCAGGGTTGTCGCGGTGAATCTAGCCTACCCTGGCGATGGCAGGGCAGCTTCCTGTCCGCGCGGGTATCTCTTGGCTACTGCCTTCATGGATGGGCCAGGGTCAGCTTGGGTGACAGGGCGTGTGGGTCTACCTTCAAGTCCAGGATCGCGGGGACCCCTGCCTCTCTGGCTGCCTGCAGTGCGGCTGGAAATTCGCTATCGCTTGTCACGGTTGCGCCAAAGCCCCCGTAACTTCTGGCGAATGCAGCGAAGTCGGGATTGTGCATTCGTGTTCCCGAGGGGCGGTCCGGATACTTTCGTTCCTGATGCATGCGGATGGTGCCGTACATGCCGTTGTTGGACACCAGAACGATGACATTTGCGCCGTACTGACAGGCAACACCAAACTCTTGCATCACCATCTGAAAGCAGCCATCCCCGGCCAGGCAGACCACGTCTCGCTCGGGGTGGCGCAATTTGGCGGCGATCGCTGCCGGCAAGCCGTAGCCCATTGAACCACTGGTGGGGGCAAGCTGGGTGGGCCAGTTGCGATAGCGATAGTAGCGATGAAGCCACGCGGAGTAGTTCCCGGCACCATTTGTCAGGATGGCATCCTCACCGAGCGCCTCGTTGAGGTGAGAGATGACTTGTTCCATCTTCAGGTCACCGGGGCTCTGCTGTGGTTGCTGCCACTCCTCGTAGTCCGAGCGCGCGCTGGTGATCCATTGATCACGCGGTGTCTCCGGCGACCTTGCTGCATCGGCCAGCTGACAGACGAGCTCAGCAGCGTTCGCGACGACGCCGAGGGCCGGTCGATAGACGCGACCAATTTCCGCAGCGTCTGCGTGGACGTGTATGAGGGTCTGTCGCGGCAGGGGAGGCGTCAGCAAGGTGTAACCGCTGGTCGTCATTTCACCCAGTCGAGCACCGAGTGAGAGAATGACATCGGCATTCTTGACGCGTTCCGCGAGCTTGGGGTTGATGCCGATACCAACGTCGCCAACATAGTGTGAATGTCGGTTGTCGAGATAGTCCTGGCAGCGAAAAGAGGCTCCCACCGGTAGCGCGGCCTTGTCGGCAAATCGTCCGAGCGCATTGGCGGCTTTCTGGGACCAGGGCCCACCGCCGACGATAACCAACGGGCGTTCGGCCTTCGCCAGCATGTCGACAATGGCGCCGACATCGCTCTCAGCCGCCTTGCCCGAAGGTAGCGTGGCAGCCGGTACAGCCGGGGCGCCAGTGTAGTCTGATGAGAGGATGTCCTCGGGAAGTGCGAGCACAACAGGACCCGGACGGCCGCTTTGAGCGACATGGAAGGCGTGGCTTACGTACTCAGGAATCCGGTCGACGCGATCAATTTCCGCGACCCATTTTGCCAATGGATGGAACATGGCCCGGTAGTCGACTTCCTGGAAGGCTTCTCTGTCGCGCTGATCGCTCGCCACCTGCCCAATGAAGAGGATCATGGGCGTCGAGTCCTGGTAGGCGACATGTACGCCACAGGAAGCGTTGGTGGCGCCGGGGCCCCGAGTGACGAAAGCGATGCCGGGACGCCCGGTAAGTTTCCCATCGGCTTCGGCCATCAGCGAGGCCCCGCCTTCGTGTCGCGTCACGATGGTGTCCACGCCGGAATCGAAAAGCCCATCAAGAGCGGCCAGGTAGCTTTCCCCAGGCACACAAAATACCCGCTCCACCCCCTGTGCCTCGAGGGCTTCGACGAGAACTTTTCCACCATGACGTGACGGTTGTTCACTCATAAATCTAGACCCTTGTTCTTATAGAAAGTCTTCGCGAGCTGCCAGGCGCTCAGCCGCGCGTTCGAAGCGTAGGCGTGTCGCGCTGCGAGCTAGCGATGCGTCTTGTATTGCCAGTGCATCTCTCACCGCGCGATGTTCATCCAGAATGGAAGGGCCGAATTCAGAAGCCGCTGCATTCTTCAGAAAGGCCGAGCGCAGGTTGCTCTGTATATTCCCCTCAATCATGCCGATAACCTCGACATAATATTCATTGTCAGAAGCTTCGGTAATGCGGCGATAGAATTCGAGCTCGGTGTCGACTCTTTGCTCAAGCGCTCCATCTGGACCGAGTGCGTCGAGTCGCTCGATTTCTGCAAAGAGTTCTTCTAAAGCCTGCATTTGCTCAGCCGTGCGTGTTCCAGCGGCAAGCGCCGAGGCCCCTGCCTGCACCTCTGCTCTAAGTTGAAGCAACTTTATGATCTGCTTGCGTTTTTCGAAACATCCCGGGCTGATACGAAACGCCGACCGATTGGTGGTTTCCGTAATAAAAGTGCCGACGCCACGTCGTGAGTCCACGACGCCATCGTACTTGAGAAGCGAAATCGCCTCGCGGATCACCGTGCGCGCAACGCCAAATTTCTTGGAAAGTACCGCCTCGGTGGGAAGGCGGTCGCCAGGCTGAAGCTGGCCTCCTTCGATCGCTTTGGTCAGGGCTACCGCGACCTCATCAGGTAGCCGGCGAGGGCGATCAATACGCCCATAGATTTCAAAATCCTGCATTGGGATGTCTTCCTGATCGTCTGAACAGCTCAAGCTGCGACGCGTCGTTGAAGCGTAGGCCATGCGACCTGCAAGAGGCTAGTGCGACAAAGGTAGCACTAAAAACAGTTGTCAGACAAACTGACATAAACTAATTTGAGACTAAAAGCCGGCGTGATCATGATCATGTGTTCGATGGTCGGTTTGCTGACGCCTCCCGTGGGTATGGTTCTCTTTGCAACATCGTCGATAGCCAAAATTAGCGTCGGCCGCTTGTCGCGTGCCTTGACGCCTTACTTGATTGTTCTTTTCGTGGTGTTGATGGCCGTCGTCATGATTCCAGCGATATCGACATGGCTGCCTGATCTGGTGATGAACTCATGAATAAACTTGATCGAGTGGTGGGCCAACTCCTGCGCGCGATTGCCTCGTTCTGTTTAACAGCGTTATTCATCCTGCTGTTTTCAAGCGTCATTGCGCGCAGCTTTCAACTTGCGAGCTTCGCATGGCTGGATGAGGTGGTAAGGGGCTTGTTTTCCTGGATGGTATTCATGGGCTCCGCTGCCTTATGGCGAGAGCGGGCACACTTCAGAGTAGATTGGCTCGAGCAGGTGATAGGGCAAAAGCATGCGGCACCTTTGCTCAGGGCCTTTCTGGCATTTCTATCCCTTGGGTTCATGCTCGCCATGACGTGGTACGGATGGGAGCTGACGGCACGGAGCAGTGCAGTAACGCCTGTACTGAACCTTCCGACGGGGCTTTTCTATGCCGCTATCCCCATCTCGGGAACATTGATGATGATTTACTCATTGCGTGATCTGCTTGAATCGGTCGCGAACGTTAAAGCGCCATTTTCTACCATGATGAAGGAGAAGTAAGATGATCTACGATCTAAGAACATACACATGCCGCCCGGGTACCATCAAGAAACACATGAAGCTCTATGAAGACCACGGGTGGAAGGTGCAGAGTAAACACCTGGGTTATCCCGTTGTTTATGGTGCGGTTGAAACGGGTGATGTCAACTCCTATGTGCATGTCTGGATGTACGAGGATGCGGCCGACCGCGCAGCCAAGCGCCAGAAGCTACAGGCAGACTCGGGGTGGAAAGAATATCTCGCGAAAAGCGCCGAGGCGGGGTATCTGGTCAGCCAGGAGAACAAGATACTCGTCGCCGCGCCTTTCTTTGATCCCTTTTACGTAAAGAAGGTCGAAGGATAGTCTGTAGAAAATGGCGACTTTTGATGTGAATACCTTCTAGTCGATTCGCACACATTTTTCGATATGGCAATGGGCTCCTTTTCTCACTGAGATAAGGAGCTTTTTACCGAACTGGAGGATGGATGTCGGGGTGGAGTGGACCCCATTCGTCGGACCACCTGAGAGGTCATCTAAGCTCGGATCAGTAGGTCATTGGCGTCAGGCCGCCTGGGTCAGTGATGGCGAGAAGTAGACTTCATCTGGCGTCGCATCATCAAGGCCTTGGTGAGGACGTTCAGCGTTGTACCAGGAGAAGTATCGCGTCAGTTCCTTGCGCCACTGCATCCCGTCGAAGAAGGCGTGCAGATAGATACTCTCGTACTTCACGCTGCGCCAAAGTCGCTCGACGAAAATGTTGTCCTGGTAGCTCCCTTTGCCATCCATGCTGATCTTCACATGATGATCCTTCAAGACGTCGGTGAACGCTTCAGAGGTGAACTGGCACCCCTGATGAGTATTGAAGATCTCCGGCGCTCCATGACGTTCCAACGCCTCCTGCAGGGCATCGACACAGAAGTCTGTGTCCAGGGTACTGGATACCCGCCAGGCCAGCACACGATGACTGTGCCAGTCCATGATCGCCACCAGATACATGGACCCTCGCGCCATCGGGAAGTACGTGATATCCGTTGCCCACACCTGGTTGGGACGATGGATGTCCAGCCCCCGCGGGAGGTAGGGTACACATTATGGTCCTGATTCACTCTGGTCGTTCGCGGCCTCGGGTACACGGCATGCAAGCCCATCAGACCATCAGCCGCTGTACTCGCTTGCGATTCACCAGGTGCCCGCTGCGTCTAAGGTAGGCCTTCATACGTCGCGATCCGTAGACGGGCGCCCGAAGATATTCCTCGTCCATCAGTCGCATTAGCTCGAGATCTTCGGCGCTCACCGGTCGTGGACGGTAGTAGGCCGTGGAATGGCTGATACCAAGCATCTGGCATTGCCGACGAAGGCTCACTGGGTGGTTGGGCTCCATCATGGCTTGGCGCTGCGCCCGACTTAACGATCGAACCCTCGTGATAAAAAATCCCGTTCTACCGTGAGCTTACCGATCTCTCGGTGGAGGGCGTCGATCTCCTCCTGGCTCTTGTGAGCGGCTTTGCCGTCCTTGCCGTCAAAAAGCCCAGAAGCCTTCTCCTGCAGCTCGCGCTTCCATTGGCTTGCCTGAGTGGGATGAACACCAAAAGCGGGCGGCAAGCTCTGAAGTGGTCTGATCGCCCTTCAGGGCAGCGAGCGGGACCTTGGCCTTGAACTCACCGCTGTGCTGTCGACGTTTCCTGCTCATGATCAGGGTCTCCTGGTCGGTTTAATCAGAGCTTAGCGCCTGGTCTGAAATCTGGGGGCCACTTCAGTGTTGATTGTGTGATCTGGCAAGATCAATCAACAGGATACGCCACCCTCCCTTTGCTCTCCTGCACATCAGAAACCACTATAACTCCTTGCGTACACTCGGCCGCAAAAATATTTTTGACGTACATTGGAACTTTATTTGCTCAGCTTCGATACTTTCCGTGTGGCGGATAGGAATTGGTACGAATTACGGGAAACAGAAATTCACGAAAGCTATAAGTGCATTACCTACTAGAGACAATGGTTGTTATAGAGTTTTGCGGCCGATCGTCAAATAGCTGGAGGAAAACATGTACTTGGATGAAGATGAGGGACAGTGGACATACCTAGATGAGAGTGCCCAAAAGAAGATAGTCACGAAGTTGAATAGTTACTTGGAAACTACGCTCAGCATCAAGGAGGCATTGGGCTATGGTAATCGAAAGGATGATAAAAATAACACCAGCCAGATGAGTGAACATAGACTAGAGGTGGAAGAAGTCCAGTATCGACCACTGGATTTCTACAAAAAGTATAGCGAGCAGGGGAGTGAGAAGGAATCAGCGAACGGAGGCTGGACGCTTTATCGATTTCTTTGTGATATTTCCAATGACCCGGACCTGAAGGATGGCTACGAAGAGAAAGCATATTTGTTTGCAGTAAGATCTCCAGAGGATAACAGTAGAAGGAGTGAGGAAGGTGAGGAAGGTGAGGAAGGTGAGGAAGAATGGACACTGCTCGACTGGACTTCGGAGCCACTCCATCACCTCAACAAGAGAGCCATAGATAATATGAGCAAGGAGGACATCAGAGACTATCTTGTTTTCTTCTGTAGTTTCCTTGGGAGTGATGAAGACGACTATGCTGTGACACCATTTATGATTCCCCGCTCGTCCGGCGACCTTTCCTTAAACGAAGTGCCGGATACGCTGTACGAGGACGCATTAAGCAGAAGTCTTTCGACTTTCACTCTAGTTGAGGAAGGGGGCTTGAACGAAAGTGACAAGCATGATCCGAGCGATCGAGCCAATGGAGACGGGGATGAGCATACTTTTAAAATAAAAGAATATAAAAAGAGTAATGATACTAATGAATCTATCGAAAGGTTTTTTTTAGATTCTTTAGGTAAAAAGATAACAAACCCTCCTTTTCCAAAAAATGCCTCAGAGGATGATGAAAAAAAAGGGAGGTCAGTTTTCGAGGGTGTTCTCGTCTGGTATAGGAATATTCTGTTCAGGTGCGAATTCTGGGTTTATCCTGATGGTAGAGTGGAAATGCGCAACGACAAGGTGGTCGTCGATGCTGAATCCCTTTCAATTCCGCGCTGGGATGTGAAAAAACATCGTTCATTGTTGCCACTACTATGCCAACAATCACAAATTAAACAAATCTTCGCCCATGAATTTCTTGGTCTCATCCAGCGTAGGCCAAGCTCCGTTGAAAGTCGGACTGGCCACAAGACTGTGCTCCGCGGGTTAAGAGTGAACGGTGATGTAGAGGCTTCGTGTGTTTTTGATGAAGGCATTCGGCTTGAAAATGTAGAATTTAGTGGAAACGTTGATTTTAGTGATTCTGTGTTCGAAGGCACGCTGGAGTTGATAGGTTGTCGCTTTCTGGAGCGGTTGATTTTACGAAATGCAGTAATTAAAGGCGCCCTGCATATGGAGGAATTACAATGTCTTGGGGCCCTGACAGAAAAAGATCCAGAGAAATGGAAGCCTACATTTGACTGCCGCGGCTTGAGGGTCAAGGGAAACTTCTTCGCTGACCGACTGATGGTTTTTGGTGGTATACGGGGCCAGTGGGCAAGGATCGGCGGGGCCCTGTGTGTAAGAGGATTGCAAGTATTTAAGCGCCCTGATGCTGGTGATAGAAAAGCTGTCGATTTTTCTCATGCGATAGTGGAAGGACCTTTTGATCTGCGTGGTCAGGCGCCAGTCACTGATTCTAATACACCGGGTCGTCAACGACGTACTATTGTTGACGGAGACTTGGTGCTTAGAGGCACAAGGGCATGGCATCTAGATCTTAGAGGAGTCCGGGTGGAGGGAAGGGTTGACATCGGTTCGTGCGAGATTACTGGTGATATGAATTTGGGAATTAAAGAACTCGGTGTTAATAGCAACCAGTACTGGCGAGTGCGCGCGAACAGTCTTGATGTAAGTCGAAGTCGAGTGGAATTGTTGAATCTCTCAGGTGCCAGAATTAAAGGTCCATTGAATTCCAGTAATATACGCCTGAATGGATCATTTCTCGCGAGGTTGACGAGTTTTTATCGCACCAGGATAGATGGACGAGTCGATCTTTCTGGCTCTGAAGTAAAAGGAGACGTCGACTTTGATGGTTCAGAGGTGAAGCAGGGGATTCGATTCATTACTGGCTCGTGTGGTCGGCTGAGGCTTGGTGCGGCGCCGTGCAAGAATAAGGAAAAGCTGTCTATTCAGTCCGCTGAAATTCGATCGGTATTGCTGATGGATCTACGAATTGAGGCTGGCATCGATGCAATAGGACTACGCACAAGGAGTTCTACAAGGGACATCGCGGATGAGGGAAAAAAACTGTCAGATGCAGAAGGTTTTGTTGTTCTGGGGACCTGCCTTGGTGGTGGCCTGAGGTTCTGGCGGCAAGATGCGAAGGAGTATTACTTGTTGCGTTTTAATGACATTCTAGGTTGTGAAAATAAAAAGGAGCTAGAAAGTAAAATAAATGAAATAGAAGAGAACGTTGGTGAGATAGAGGCTATCATTAAAGGAGACCTCGATCTTCGAGGACTTCAGACGGGCGGGACGGTGAATCTGGGACATTGTGATGTTGATAGGGATATTAGGCTTGAAGGGGCAAAAATCGGTGGGAAGCTTCGAGCTACAGAACTGTGCCATGCGCGTGGAGTATATGCGGATCTTGTTCGTATCGAAGGAAGTGCCGAATTGTTTGGTCTTTCTCTTGACAAGAGCCTTTTTGCTCGCGACGGTAGGGTAGAGGGCTGTGTTCTTTTGCCGGCAACTAATGCATGGTCCTGTGGCATGGGTGCAACCGATTCAGCCATCCAAGGTAAAGTTGTCCTTTCCGGCACGCAGGTTTCAGCAAGTCTTGTTATCCAAAGACAAGGATTGGCATCGGTAAATGAAGAAATGGATCCTATTAAAAGAGAAAGCGATTCGAATGAGCGAGAAGGTGATGACAGAGCAAGAATCAACCTTTCTCGCTGTAAAATCGAGCAACTCTGCATCTTTGGGTTTGAAGAAGATAATGGGGAATACACATTTGGCGAGGTTCTTTTTGATCTTCAGGCCATTCAGGTGGGGGATTGGTATTTTAAGAAAAATGCGCATGTTCGGGCATTGTTAAGGGAAACATTCCCATTTGATGCTGGCAACTATGTTGATATCGAACATCGACTCGCACTGATTGGCGACAAGCCTTTGGCCGACGCTATCTATAGAGATATGCGGAAAAGACAGCATCAGGAGAGGGTGCTAAAGTGTGATTGGGAAAAGAAGTGTTTTGTAGCACCTTTATGGGAGCCTTTCTGCGAATTTTGTCTTGGGTTGAGGAGGCTTATCGGCGCTATTTGGAAACACTTTTTTAACTTTATGGTTGTGCTTGCCTATTACAGTAGAATGGTTTTTTCTCGACACGGAACTTGGCCATGGCTAATGGCTGTGTGGCTATTTGCGTCGACTATTCCCATGACTTTCGTACTTTATGATTCAAGAAATGTTGAACTTCCTCTTGTAAAGGATAGAGAAGCTAAACATCCGGCGAGCTATCCTTTTTCCGATGGTCGTGTATATTCCCTGGAAGATGACTGGGGAATAGGAAAAGCCATTGGACTTTCTTTGAGCTATGCAGTCCCGTTTTACGGTGGTTCTCGTCCAGAGGTAGTTCGTGCTCGATTGAATGGTGCCATCTGTTTTTTTTGGGAGAAGAGAGACCGTAAAAGGCAAAGCTGCCCGGTTTACCTTCCTCACTGGTTATCGCCATCCCCGCACGGTTTGGCTATGTTAATTTCCATCATCCAGTTTTTTCTGTGGATATTTGTCGCAGCGAACCTCCCTACCATCATTCGACGCCGTTCCTGAATATCAGACGATGCGGGCAACGATGCGGCCAAGCAGATACTACTGCTGATGAGGCCGGAAAGCGGTACGGATATGGGCCCGTTCAAGCGCCACAGGGCAGCACGCGCTGCCCTGCGTGTGTGAGTGGTGACTTATCCGAGCACGCCCTGGCTACGCAGGTAGTCGTCGTAGCTGCCGCTGAAGTCGACGATGCCATCGTCCTTCATCTCGATGACGCGGGTGGCCAGTGAGCCGACGAATTCGCGGTCGTGGCTGACGAAGATCAGGGTGCCGGGATAGTGCTCGAGCGCCAGGTTGAGCGCCTCGATGGACTCCATGTCGAGGTGGTTGGTGGGCTCGTCCATCACCAGCACGTTGGGGTTCTGCAGCGAGAGCTTGCCGAACAGCATGCGTCCCTGTTCGCCGCCTGAAATCACCTTCACCGACTTGCCGATATCATCATTGGAGAACAGCATCCGCCCGAGGGCGCCGCGCACGATCTGTTCACCGGCGGTGGTCCACTGCTGCATCCATTCGAACAGGGTTTCGCCCCCCTCGAAGTCCGCCGCGTGGTCCTGGGCGAAATAGCCCACTTCGGCGGCGTCGGTCCATTTGACCTCACCGGCATCGGGCTCCATCGCGCCGACCAGGCAGTTGAGCAGGGTGGTCTTGCCGATGCCGTTGGGGCCGATGATGGCGACCCGCTCTCCGGCTTCGATACGCAACCCGAAGCGCTCGAACAGGACATTGTCGTCCCAGGCCTTGGACAGCGCTTCCACTTCCAGCGCCTGGCGGTGGATCTTCTTGTTCTGCTCGAAGCGAATGAACGGACTGATCCGTGACGACGGCTTGATCTCGTCAAGCTGGATCTTGTCGATCCTGCGCTGGCGTGAGGTCGCCTGCTTGGCCTTGGAGGCATTGGCCGAGAAGCGACTGACGAACTGCTTGAGCTCGGCAATTTCTGCCTTTTTCTTGGCGTTTTCGGACTGCAGACGTTCACGCGCCTGGGTGGCCGCAGTCATGTACTCGTCATAGTTGCCGGGGAACAGCTGCAGCTCGCCGTAGTCCAGATCCGCCATGTGCGTGCACACACTATTCAGGAAGTGGCGATCGTGGGAGATGATGATCATGGTCGACGAGCGCGCCCGAAGAATGTCCTCGAGCCAGCGAATCGTGTTGATGTCCAGGTGGTTGGTCGGCTCATCGAGCAGCAGCACATCGGGGTCGCTGAACAGCGCCTGGGCCAGCAGTACGCGCAGTTTCCAGCCCGGTGCCAGCACACTCATCGGCTGGTCGTGCTGCTCAAGCGGAATCCCCAGACCCAGCAGCAGCTCACCGGCACGAGCCTCGGCGGTGTAGCCGTCGAGCTCGGCGTAGCGGACTTCGAGGTCTGCCACCGCCATGCCGTCTTCTTCGCTCATCTCGGCCTGGGAGTAGATGCGCTCGCGCTCAGCGGTCACGCTCCAGAGTTCTTCGTTGCCCATGATGACGGTGTCGATGACACGTTCGTCCTCGAAGGCGAACTGGTCCTGGCGCAACTTGCCCAGGCGAGTGGTGGCGTCCTTCATCACCTGGCCGCTGGTCGGCTCGAGGTCGCCCCCGAGGATCTTCATCAGGGTCGACTTGCCACAGCCGTTGGCGCCGATCAGACCGTAGCGGTGGCCCTGGCCGAATTTGACAGAAACGTTTTCAAACAGCGGCTTGGGGCCAAACTGCATGGTGATGTTGGCGGTAGAGAGCACGGCGGAGTATCTCGCGGGATGAACATGAATGAGAGACTTGGGCCGGCACGGCAAGGGGCTTCGACCAAAGTGGAGGGCGCATTGTACGCGTCTGACCCGCTGGCTAGCTACTGGGGTCCCAGACTGACACACAGGAATGTGGGAGACAGGAGGCGACTTGGCATCTGCCTGCCGATTCCCTCACCATATCCCCTTCAGATCACCGCACCCTTCGCGGCGCGCTCGCCAACCGCCTGCCTTGCACTGGATGGCTGGTGCTATCTGCCGTTGTCTGCCGCTGTCTGTCACCCCAGGGGCGTCCCTGCAAACTACCCGGCCCATCACATCTTCTGCCTATGAACCCCAACCCCGCTTCCATGAAGTCGCTGATCGCCTTCGAGACCACGGCCCGGCTCGGCTCCATGACCGCCGCCGCGGAGGCCGAGCGAACCACCCAGCCGACCATCTCCCAGCGAATCCGGGGGCTGGAGGAATACCTGGGGTTGGTACTGTTCGACCGGCACGGCGGCCGGCTGAGCCTGACCGTCGAGGGCGAGCGCTTCTACCGCGAGATGGCGCCGAGTCTCACCACCCTCAGAGACACCTGTGATCGCTTCGTGCGCCACGGCCAGGGGCCAGCGCCAACGGTCGTCATCGCAGCCGACGCGGGTTTTACCCACCTGTGGCTGTTGCCTCGGCTACCGGCGCTCAAGCGGGCCTTTCCCGACTTCAGCTTTCACCTGATGCCGATCGACCGCTCGGACGATCCGCAGCTGCTGGCCGCCGACATCGCGATTCGTTTCGGGCCTTATCTGCCCCAGGAAGAAGGGCAGTTGGTGGCCCGGGAGGCGGTCTTCCCGGTGTGCAGCCCAGACTACGCGCAGGCACATGGGCTATCAGGCCCCCTGTCAGCACAGGACCTGTCACGGCTCTCGCTGTTGCACCAGGACATCAGGAATCCGCGCTGGCTGGACTGGGCCCAGTGGTGCCGCCATGCGGGGCTCACTCCACCCCCGGCGGAGGATATCTTCGCCTACCACAACTACGCGCTGTTGCTGAACGCGGCGCTGGCGCATCAGGGCGTGGCGCTGGGCTGGTCGAACCTGGTCGAGGAGTATCTGGTCACCGGCCAGCTCACTGCCTTGGGACCGCAGGTCACGCGGGAAGACTATGGCTACTGGCTGAGCGTCAAGCACCAGCGCAGCGCGGTCACGGAGCCGGTCAAGGACTGGCTGCTGGACGCGGTGCATCGTGGTGAGGGAGCCACCTCGGGAGACCCGGGGCGGTTGCGCTGAGGGGGCGCCAGATCGGGGCTGATAAGACGCACTGACGCAAAGCAGGGCATGCGTTGGGCGTGGATGCGTTCGCCATGGTGATGGCAAAGGTGCAGAGAGGGAGAGGGGGAGAGAGGAAGAGAGGTGACGAGGATAGAGAGGGGCGGGGTCCAGGACCCCGTGCCCGATGTGGGCACGGGGCGGCCTGTCAGCGCCGGCGCGGGCGCAGTCGGAACCCTTGGCGATAGGGATCGCCCGGTTCGCGGAACAGCGAGAGCAGCACGCCGAGGGTCATGACCAGGATGACCACGCTGACCGGCAGGGCGGCAGCGATCAGGGCGGTCTGCAGGGCGGAAAGCCCACCGACCACCAGCAGCACGGCGGCCACCAGGCCGATCACCACACCCCAGAAGACGCGGAACAGCTTGGGCGGATCGTCATCGCCCAGCGACAGGATGGTGGTCAGCACCAGGGTGCCGGAGTCGGATGAGGTGATGAACCAGCTCATCAGCAGGAACACCATCATGGCCGACAGCACCCAGCCGAAGACGCCAGAGCCGACGATCCCGTCCGCGGTGGCGAACAGCGCAGACGGCAGATCCCAGGCGCGCACCATCTCCATGATGCCGGCAGTGCCGGCGCCACCGGCGGCGTTCAGCTCCTGGTGGATGGCGTTACCGCCGAAGATGACCAGCCAGACAAAGGCCAGCAGCGTCGGTACCAGCAGCACACCGAGGACGAATTCGCGCAGGGTGCGGCCCTTGGAGATGCGCGCGATGAACAGCCCGACGAAGGGAGCCCAGGCGAGCCACCAGCCCCAGTAGAAGATGGTCCAGGCCTGCTGCCATTCGCTGGTACCGGATTGCTCGGCGTACCACAGGCCCATGGGAATGACCTCGGTGGCGTAGTCCGCCAGCGTTTCGCCGAAGGTCTGGATCAGCCACAGGGTCGGCCCGCCGAACAGGAAGATGCCGATCACCACCGCGGATACCCAGATGTTGAGCACCGAGATGATGCGGATGCCCTTCTGCACGCCGCTGACCACCGAGATGATCGACAGCGTCGAGATCACCGCGATCAGCACCAGTTGGGTCGGCAGGCCATCGTCGATGCCGAACAACTTTTCCAGTCCCACGCCCATCTGACTGACGCCGAGTCCCAGCGAGGTGGCCACACCAAACACGCAGCCCAGCACGCCGAATATGTCGAACAGATGCCCGGCGGGCCCGAAGATGCGGTCGCCGATAAAGGGGTACAGCGCCGATCTTAACGCCAGCGGCAGGCCCTTGCGGTAGGCGAAGTAGGCCAGCGACATGCCGACGATGACGTAGATCGCCCAGCCGTGCAGTCCCCAATGGAAGACCGTCACCCGCAGCGCGTCGATGGCGCGCTCATGCCCGATGGCGGTGGCCCCGGCCATGTCGGCGTGGGGGTTGTTGGGGTAGCCGAAGGAGTCGGTATTATCGAGATAGAAGATCGGCTCGGCGACACCGAAGAACAGGATGCCGATACCGATGCCGGCGGAGAACAGCATCGAGAACCAGGCGAAGTTGCTGAACTCCGGTCGGCTGTCGTCGGTGCCCAGACGGATGCTGCCGTAGCGACTGCAGACGATAAAGGCGCAGACCACCAGCAGGGCGACCACGGTCACCAGGTAGTAGCCGCTGAAGGTGCCCTCGATCCAGGCGCGTGCGGTGCCGAAGACCACGGCGGCGGTGTCGGAACTGAGACCGGTGAACAGTACGAAGAGCAGGATCAGTGCCCCTGACGTGATCGTCATGCCGCGGTGCATGCCCTGGAAGGGGCCGCGTTGTTCGAGTTCGGTCACCTTGTAGTCGGTGCCCATTACCGCGTGGGGATTGTCGTCGGGGGGAGACCCCGGGGAAGATGATTCTGGAGTAGCGATAGTCTGTGTCCTCTTGAGCCGGACCTCGGGCCGGCGATCCCGCTGCCGCTACCGTGAGCGGCCTTGTCGGCGCGGCGGCTAGGGGCGAGCCGCCGCGTCAGACCTGTGGCTCATGGCTCCAGCGGATGCTCCTCGCCGATCACCTCCGGATCGAAGGGCTGGCGAGCGAAGATGCGCCGCAGCATGGGCTCGAAGTGTTCCAGTGGTGGCGTCGGATAGTCCGGATCGAACGCCGCCTGATCGTAGCGTTCACAGAAGTCCACGCAACTCTGATACCAGGGATGGTCCTGGTAGCGATCGCGTTCGTGCGGATCCTCTCCGAAGTGGTGCGCATAGTACACTTTTTGGAACAGTCCGTGGTGATGGATCACCCAGGTCACTTCGGCGCGCACATAGGGCCGGATGATGGCGGCGGCTAGCTGGGAGTGGTTGTAGGGCGCCAGGTCGTCACCGAGGTCGTGCAGCAGCGCGGCCACGATCATGTCCTCGTCGGCACCGTCGGCTTCGGCCCGTGCCGCCGACTGCAGCGAGTGTTCCAGGCGCGTCACCTGGTAGCCGCTCAGGCTGTTCTCGAGTCGGCGCAGCGCGTCCAGCAGGCGGTCGACTAACCCCTGGTTGAAGTTATCTTCGAGTTGCTCGAGAAAGACGTATTCCTCCCGAGTCCCGTCCTTCATCTGGCGAAACGTGACCTTTTCCATTCAGGCGACCTCCTCGATGGACGCATGTTGCTTCAAGAGACTGGCGAAACGCTCCCGCGGGCCGTCGGTATCCAGGTAGCAACCCTGCAGGTGGCGCTGTCCTTCGTTGCTGTCATAGCTGGTACGGCCGTGTAGTACGCGACTGTTGTCGAACAGCATCAGTTCGCCGGCGCCGAGCGCGAAGCGTACCTCGTAGGTCGGGTCGGCAAACAGCTCGCCAAGGCGCTGGCGGGCGCGGTGGAACAGCCGTGTCTCGGCGTCGGAGAGCAGCGGCAGGCCATCCAGGCGCGGGCTGTAGTGAACGCCGGTGGGGCGACCGTCGTCATCGGTCTGGATCATGGTGCGCTGGGTCACCAGCTGGGTGCCGGCGTCGACGAAGCGAAAGCGTACCGGGGTATGTTTCAGTAGCTCGTAGCCCTCGGGGGTCTCCTGGCGTAGCCGCTCGAGAACCTTGAGGCTGTCGACCAGGGTGGACAGGCCGCCGCTGGTCTCGTTGACCAGACAGTGCAGCAGCTGGATACCCGGCACCGGGTTGCGGTAGGGGTTGTCGGTGTGGGGACCAAGCGCCACGCTGCGATAGGCCAGGTCATTGCCGCTGGGGCGTGAATAGACCTCGAAATAGCGACCGAAGTTGGTTTCCTTGACGTAGCCATAGTGGCTGCCGACCTGAAGGATGCGTTCCGGGTCGGTGGGTACCTTGTAAAGCACCAGATAGCCGTAGCGTAGATAGGCATCCAGTGACTCGCGAAAGACGTCGGGGTCGTCAAGCACCTGGGTCCAGTCAAAGCGCACCTTGTTCTGGTCGAGCGAGGCGTCCCAGGGTTCGGCGGCCGGAAACAGCTCGCTTTCACCGAGTTCCTCGGCCAGGACGCGCAGATCGTAGGTCTCGCGATGGCCGTCGCTGAAGACCAGCGCCACCTGCTGCTCATCGACCTGGGTCGCCTGGGTCAGCGTCAGATTCGCGTCGATGGCGTGGGAGTCGAACAGCCGTTGCTGGGTCATCGGCTCCAGTTGATCCGGCGCCTGGGTACGTTCGCGCAGCCACAGCGGGCTGATCTCGCGTGACTGCTGGCCGTCGACGACAACGACGGCCGGGGACTGTTCTTGGATGACGAACTCAGGGCGGGAGGTTGGCTTTCGCATCGAAGGGCTCCGGTGTCTGGCAAGCGTTCGGCGCGCATGCTGAGCCATCTCCCGGCGAAGGAGTAGAGGCGCTGGCTTATCCTCCACCATGCATTTTCTTTATACCCGTGATGGCAAAGCGCCCGGCAGTACCGGACGCCTGAGGTAGACGCTGTAATACGCGCAGAGGGGTTCATGGCCGTCAAGCTAACCTGGATTTGGCTCCAGGCGACAGCTCTCTACGGCCGCCAGTTGTCGCGAGTGTTATCCGGTGTCGAGCCTTGGCGTGAATGGTGGCGCGAGGGGTGGCGTAAGCGGCTGTCGAGACCCGCAAGAATCACGTCGTTGCGAAATTCCGCGCGCACCAGATCGTCCTGTGTCAGACACAGTGTCTTGAGTTGGGCGGACGGCTTGGAAGAGGTGGTGAGGCTGCGAGCAGGGCGGGTGGAAGTGGTCATGTCTGTCTCCTGGTCCCCTTGTGAGTCGGCAAGCGCCGACCCAGGGGTTAGGAGTCGCACGCCGCTTTAGCTGCACTTGTATTCCGCCCGCAAGTTGGTGCTTAAATCGGCGGCGTTACGTTGTTCGGTAATAAAAAGTGTTCGGGCAACAAAAAACCCGCTCAGCAATAGCTAAAGCGGGCCTCTGGCGTCGCTTTAGCTGCATTTTTTAAAGCGCCCGCAAGCTGAGATTCAAATCGGCGCAGACCCCAACCTATCCCGCAGGTGACCGGCTGTCAATGAGGTCGTAGCAGCTTGCTTGAGCGTTCTCTCGTTCCCTTCTATATGGCGATGCCGCTCGCCGAAGGCGCGGAGCTATCGAATCATCAGTGCGTAGCTCGGCCCGGGGGGCGCAGGACCGGCAACAGGCGCCCGGTGTGAAGAAAAGGGGAGAAGGAGGGGCAAGAGAGCGGCTTGACCCACGCAGGGCCGTCATTTACGTTGCAGGTACCAACTAAACTGCCTGAGACACGATGCGTCCCCAAAGCGACAGCGACAACCCTCGCGACCTCCCGAGCGGCGAGAACCTCGACCGGGATGCCCGAGCACTCTACGACGCGCTCAATCAACTGATTCGGGTCCATCAGTTTCGAGATCGCGATCGCATCTGCGGCTATGACCTCTCGGTGGCCCAGTGCTATGCCTTGGAGACCCTGGTTCATCAAGGGCCGTTGCGCCTGCAGGGGCTGGCAAGCGAAATGTACCTGGACAAGAGCACGGCGAGTCGCGTGGTGGACGCCCTGGTGCGCAAGGGACATGTCGACCGGGTTGCCGATCCAGTAGATCGACGTGCCGCGCTGATTCGCCCCACGGTGCAGGGAGAAGCGCTGTACCAGACGATTCGCGCCGACCTGATCGCTGAAGAGCGGGCGATGCTCGAAGGTCTCACCCCGGATATGCGTCAGGCGGCGCTGACCCTGATACGGCAGTTGACCCAGGCCGCGCATCGGCGCTGTGGTCCGGGGCCTGGGACCCTGAGTTCTGTAGAGGACGAGACCTGAGTTTTTTTGCCTATTTCGTTGGTACTAACAACTAAGTTCGGGTGCGATGGCATTCCTGCCTAGATGCTACTCATTGAAGGAGCGATAGATGAATCAGACAAGCGGCAGGATCGCGATTATCGGAGGCGGCCCCGTCGGGCTCGCCGCCTGCGCCCATGCGCTAGCGCATGGACTCGATCCGGTAGTCATCGAAGCGGGGACGGGCGTCGGTGAGCATCTGCGGCAGTGGGGGCATGTGCGAATGTTCACGCCCTGGGAATGTAACCTCGACGATCACGCCGCCGCACTGTTGAAGGCTTCGGGATGGCAGCCACCAGGCGGCAATGCTTGCCCGACCGGCCAGGAGCTTGTGGAGCACTATCTGGAGCCGCTGGCGAACCTGCCTGAACTCCAAGACCGCGTGCACTTGCAAAGCCGCGTGCTGGGAGTGAGCCGGACTGGTATCGATGTGCTGAAGGACAAGGGGCGCTTCGAGGCGCCGTTCGTCTTGAGGATCGAAGCCCCCGATGGCGAGCGCGACCTTTTGGCCGATGCGGTCATCGATGCCTCCGGTACCTTCGGCCAGCCCAACTGGATGGGAGCCCACGGCATGCCAGCGCTGGGGGAAGCGCGACGGGCACAGCGAGTGACCTACGGTCTGCCGGCGGTGCTGAAGGAGGGGCGCGATCGCTACGCCAACCGTCGTGTGCTGGTGGTTGGCGCCGGGCATTCGGCCTTCAATCTGCTCCGCGATCTGGCCGAGCTTGGCGAGGCAGCCCCGGATACCAGGGTGCTGTGGGCGATCCGTGGTGATTCACCGGCCAGGATGTTCTGCGGGTGCGCCGACGATCCTCTCGAGGAACGTGGTCGGCTCGGGCTGGAGGTTCAGCGCCTGGTGAGCGATGGCAGGATCGAGATCTATCCCGGGGTCAGGATCGAGCGACTCGAAAAGGGGGCCGATGGTCTGCTCATCCACGGGGAAGGTCAGAGCCTGCCGCCGGTGGACGAGGTCATCGTCGCTACCGGCTTCCGGCCGGATCTGTCGCTGTTGACCGAGCTTCGCCTCGAGCTGGATCCGGCCACCCAGAGTCCGGTTCGTCTGGCGCCGTTGATCGATCCCAACGTACACAGCTGTGGCTCGGTACCCTCCCACGGCGCCGAGGAGCTCCGCCACTCGGAGCAGGGGCTGTATATCCTGGGCATCAAGAGCTACGGCCGTGCCCCCACCTTCCTGTTGAGGACCGGTTACGAACAGGTGCGCTCGGTGGTGGCAACGCTGGCGGAAAGGGCGGCACAGCGAGAGTAGGGCGGGGCATGCCGGATGGTGAACTGCTCCGGGGTATGGCTGTCACCGTGGGTGAGTGCCCAAGAAGATGGCAAGGAGCGCCAGCCTGCCATTTTTTTTGTCGGAGCAGCAATGAGTATGGATTTTTTCTGTATTTAGCGGGAGAGCAAAGGTTTTTTTGTTTGATTCGCGATAATGCATAAACTCATTTTTAACGAAAGGTCGCTGGCTTGACATGCGGCCTTTATAGCCACCATATTGAATTGGTTAATCGATAAATTCGTTAGACAATATGAGGCAATTATGAATAACAAGAAGCCATCCTGGGTCACCTATTTTGCTCTAGCAGCAGTGGGTCTTGCAGGAACGGGAATTTCCTCGACGGCATTGGCTCAAGACCCATATACGGTGGGTATTGAAGCCTCCTTTCCGCCTTGGGCATATGTAGAAAGTGGTGAGTTCAAGGGCATTGCCATCGATGCGATGAGTGCTATCGCTGAAGATCAAGGCTTTGAGATTGAATTTCAGGACATGCCGTTCCCTTCTCTGATTCCAGCGCTGGCGGCTCAAAAGATTGATATATTGGCGACCGGGCTGACTGTGACAGAGGAGCGGGCAGAGGCCATCGATTTCAGTATACCCTGGTGGGAAACCAACGATGTTGTGTTGGTTCCTGAAGACTCTGACGCCAATGTCTTTACGGCAGTCTGCTGCGGCGCTAGTGTCGGCGTCCAAGGTGGTTCGTCTCAGCAGGCATGGATGGAAGAGAACGTTATCAATAATAGCGATGTTGACGTTTCTCTCTCCAAGTACGATAGCTACGTGACCGCTGTCGATGACATGGCGATCGGCAGGATTTCATCGGTCATTGTGGACGATACGTCCGCTCAGGAATATATCAACTCTGGCCGACCGGTAAAAATGGCTGGCAAGATCTATATTCGTGCTCCTTTGGCGCTGGCTGTCACCAAGGATGATCCGCAGGAGGTCCTGGGCAAGTTGAACCAGGGTATCATGAATATTTATGATTCTGGTGAGTGGCAGGAAATCGTAAGCAGCTATATCCCCGGGGTTGTGGCGCCTGCCATTCCTGGCCATATGCCGGATTTTGTAGATACCTATGACAAGCCGGTGAGTGGACTTCCCGAGCTCGGAAACGAATAAATCTGGCGTTATATTGCTGTAGGCGCTTCCTCGAGCGGAAGCGCCTTTTTTCATCGGGGCAGATGTCATGGATATCTATGATGTGCTTATTAGAGACTTTCCCTTTCTTTTGAAAGGGCTGGGGGTCGCGATTGCCCTCTTGTTCTGTCTTTTGGTTATAGGTTTATTTCTTGGCCTGGCTATATGCTTGATACAGCTGTACGGGCCGCGTTCTCGTTTTGTTCAGTGGCCGTTGATCGTCTACGAGCGAGTTTTTCGTGGTATTCCAATCATTATAATGCTGTTCATTTTTTTCTATGGACTATCTGGGGTATACGATATCTCCGCTTTCGCTGCGGCAGTTTTGGCAATGGGGCTAAGATCTGCTGCTTATCAATCTCAGATTTTTCGTAGTGCCTTCCAGTCTGTTCCTGAGGGCCAGATGCTGGCTGCGAGGGCGATGGGAATGTCTAGTTCCAAGGCGATTGCATATATCGTTTTACCTCAAGCCATACGACACGCAATAGGGCCTTGGACAAATGAGTTTTCATCTCAGATAAAAGAAACGTCTCTGGCGTACGTGATCGGTGTTGTCGAACTGACGCGTCAAGCTCACTATATAATTACCAGTACCCAAGGAAACGTCCTCATCGTATTTGCGGTAGTCGCTCTTCTCTATTTTATTCTAAATAGAGCCGGGAATAGTGCCCTTTATGCTTTTGAAAGGAAATTGTCGGTTCCGGGGTTCGAAAAATAAGATGAGAGATAATGATATGGACAGCGATCTGGTTCTCGATGTAAAAGATGTGAAGAAAAGCTATGGCGGTGTAGAGGTCCTGAAAGGTATCAGCTTTTCTCTTCATCGGGGTGAAACAAAAGTTCTTATTGGTCCATCCGGATCAGGAAAAAGTACGCTTTTGCGCAGTATCAACCATCTCACTCACCCCGACGATGGCAAGGTCTTCCTCAAGGGAGAAGAAGTCACCGACAGTAATATCGACAAGATGCGGGCGCGGATCGGCTTTGTTTTCCAGGATTTTAACCTGTTCTCCCATCTGACCGTCTTGGACAACGTACGAATTTGCCAAATCAGGGTAAATGGAGTCGAGAGAGATAAGGCGACTCGTCGTGCTTACGAGGAGTTGGAGCGAGTGGGGTTGTCGGACAGGGCAGATGCGTATCCGGCAGAACTCTCGGGTGGTCAGCAGCAGCGTGTGTCTATTGCAAGGGCGCTGGCGATGGACCCTGACGTGCTGCTGTTTGATGAACCTACATCAGCGTTGGACCCTGAGTTGACGGGGGAAGTGGTCAAAGTCATGCAGCAACTCGCCAGCGAGGGGATGACGATGGTCGTGGTAACTCACGAGATGAGCTTTGCACGTCAGGCTGCCGACGAGATCATCTTTATGGAGAAGGGCTATATCGTTGAGCAGGGTGACCCGCAGACCCTGTTCACAGGCGCAGAGAATGAGCGCACCAAGGCTTTCCTCAACGTCATCGCAGAGCATGGGTGAGCGCTATGATGGATTTTTTGAGCTTTGGCCTTGAGTGGCTGCCGCAACTCCTCACAGGGGTCCCGATCACCCTCGCCCTCTGGGTGATTGCGATCACGCTCGGTTTCTTTCTCGGGCTTGCGCTGTGTTGGGCGCGTGTCTACGGCGGGCGAGTCTGGTACTGGATCAGTACCGCATATATAGAGCTTTTTCGCGGGACGCCGATGCTGGTCCAGATGTTCTTTATTTATCTGGGTCTCCCCCACGTAGGCATTGTCTTTGATGCTTTCACCTCCGCGGTGATCGCCATCACCTTGAACAGTGCCGCCTACCAGGCAGAGTACTTTCGTGGTTCGATCCTGTCGGTGCCTTCAGGGCAATTGACCGCCGCAAGGGCGTGCGGGATGAGCAAATGGCAGGCTATCCGACACGTCATGTTGCCGCAGGCGTTGCGGAGGGTGATACCTCAGTGGTCCAACGAAGCGATCATCGAGCTCAAGTTCACTTCCATTGCCTATACCATCGGCGTGGTTGAGATTACGGCAATTGCTCAGGATATCGGCTCGAGAACATTGGACTTTTTCCACGTCTTTCTCTGGGCAGGGATCATCTATCTCGTGCTGACGTCCAGTGTGGCAAGCCTGCTTGGCTGGGTCGAGCGGAAGACCTGGGTGCCTGGGGTGACCACTCAGTGAGCCCGAGAGGCGTCTGGAGCCTCGCAGTGGACCAGTAGTGAGCTACCGAAGTCGCTACATCAAGCGCCCCCGGTGAGCAAGTGGTTGCTCATCGGGGGCGCGTCTGTTCTGGCGACGTCGCCTCAGGCGGTGGCGAGGGGCGCCGGGCGTTCCAGGGTCAGCAGGGTGTCGTGGTCGCGCAGTCGATAGAGGGTGTAGCAGGCGGCCAGCATCGGCAGGGCGGCGAAGAACAGCATATGGCCGAAGGGATCGGTCACCATCGCCGGGATGGTCACCAGCGTCGAGACGCCGTGTACCAGCAGCACGCCACCATAGCTTATGCGCTTGAAGCTGCCGCTGACGAAGGCCAGGATCAGCACCAGTTCGAGCACACCTAGCGCCACCACGACGGCGGTGCCGACGCCGGCGATGCCGAAGTACTTGTCCATGATCCCGCTGCCCTGGCTTGGATTGATGAACTTGCTCAGGGTCCAGACCAGCAGTACCAGAAAGATGCCGATACGCATCGCCAGCAGCCCGCCCTTGAGGCCCGCCATCTCGTTTCCTTCAGTGTGCATCTGAGCTTCCTTGGTCGTCTTCTAGGGGATGGCGCTCGATGGGCGAGCGCCGTGGGGGGCTGTGTCGCATCTGAAAGCGGGACCTTACAACCAGAAGAAAACTTTTCGTGCAGGAGCAGCGAAGGGGCCAGGCCATTTGCCGAGCCACAGAAAACGGAGGGGCTCAGCCGGCGACGCCCCTGGTAGCTGTTCGGACGGGGGCTACTTAGATCGGGCCTACTCGGATGGGGCTTACTCGGGCGGAGCTAGCTCGGACGGGGACTACTCGCGGGGGGCTTACTCGGGCGGGGACTGCTATGACCGGGCCTACTCGGGTGGGGCCTGTGGTGCGGCGCAGCCTTTGAGGTGGTCGACGAACTGGCGCACCTTGGCGAGCTCTCCCAGGTGCTCGGGATAGACCAGGTAGTAGGCGTTGGGACCGCGCAACAGGGTGGGCCAGGCGGGGACCAGGGCGCCGGCTTCTAGTTCATGGTCGATCATGAAGCGTGGAATCAGGGCAAGGCCGCCGCCGGCCATGACCGTGCGAATCAGCGTCTGAAAGGTTTCGAAGCGGATACCGTGGTAGCTGCGATCGGTGCGAATGCCCTGTTCATCGAACCAGCGGTGCCACGCGTCGGGGCGGGTCGACAGGTGCAGCAGCCGGCAGTTGGCCAGATCGGCGGGGCTGTCGATGCGCTGGCGCGCCAGATAGCCGGGTGCGCCGACCGCCATGACTTCTTCCTCGAACAGCTTGTGACACTCGAGGTTGGGCCAGCTGCCGTGGCCGTGGAAGATCGCTACGTCGATGCCTTCGTTTTCCAGATCGAAGGTCTCCACGCGGTCGGACAGGTGCAGGGTGATACCGGGGTAAGCCTCGAAGAAGGCCGGTAGCTGCAACGACAGCCAGCGCGTGCCGAAGGTGGGAAGCGTGGCCACCTTGAGCACGTCACCGTGGCCGCTGTAGGTCATGATGGCGTTGGCCGACATCTCGAGGTGGGCCAGGATCTTGCGCACCTCGGTCAGGTACAGCGAGCCTTCCGGCGTCAGCACCAGGGTGCGCCTGAGTCGACGGAAGAGCTTGTGCTGCAGGTAGTCCTCGAGCTGGGCCACCTGCTTGCTGATGGCGCTCTGGGTGATGCTCAGCTCATCCGCCGCCCGGGTGAAACTCAGGTGCCGGGCGGCGGCTTCGAAACACTGAAGCGTGGTGGTCGAGGGGAGATGACGGGCCTTCATCGAACGCTGACTCCAGCGTAAAAAACCGCCATTCTACCCCAACCGAGGGACTACCGCTGTTGCCGGTACGTTTTTCGAAACGACCTCCTGCTGAGGTGCTCATTTAAGTTCCCGGCGGCCACTGGGCTACCGGGAACAGGGCCGCCGAAAACAGGGCTACCGGGACCAAGGTCGCCGGGAACTGGCGCTTATCGACATCGTCGCCGTCAGCGCTGGGCCGACGTTGCCGTATCCAGCGGCGCCTCGGGGCGGCGTGACTGCCACAATGCCACCAGCGCCAGGGCCACCAGCCCCAGGCTGCTGGTGATGGGGGCCGGGGCCACCATGGCCAGGCCCGCTGCCAGCAGCACCGCCCGCTCCCACATCAGGGCATCGCGCACGAAGTGGCCGATCAAAGCGGCGCTTACGCCGACCAGGCCCACCAGCAGGAAGCCGACATCGCGTACCAGGCCAAGCGGTGTGGCGTCGATCATCACCAGCGCCGGGTTGTAGATCAGCGCGTAGGGGATGATGAAGGCGCCGATGGCCAGTTTCAGCGCCGTCACTCCGGTCTTCATCGGATTGGCCCCGGCAATCCCTGCGCCGGCGTAGGCCGCCAGGCAGACCGGTGGCGTGATGTCGGCCACGATCCCGAAGTAGAACACGAACAGGTGCACCGCCATGGGCGCCAGGCCGAACTCGTTGATCAGCGCCGGCGCGGCGATGGTCGCGGTGACGACGTAATTGGCGGTGGTCGGCAGGCCCATGCCCAGCACGATGCAGGCCAGCATGGTGAAGATCAGGGCGAGGATCAGGGTGCCGTCGGCCAGGCTGATGATGCCAGCGGCGAACTTGGCGCCCAGCCCGGTCATGCCCACCACCCCGGCGATGATGCCGGCGGTGGCCACCGCGGCGATCACCGGCAGCGCGACCCTGGCGCCCTTGTCCAGCAGGCGTACCAGGTCGGCAAGCGACGGTCGGGTCTCCTTGCGCAGCAGGCTGACCGCCAGTGCTGCGGCGATGCCCAGCAGGGCGGCACGCTGGGCGGTGAAGCCGACGCTGACGGTGGTCACGATCACCGCCAGCGGAAGCAGCATGTACCCCTGACGCATCAACAGCTTGCGCTTGCTGGGAAGCTGGTCCTTGGGGATGCCCAGGATACGGCTGCGCTTGGCCTCGAAGTGCACGCCGATAAAGATACCGGTGAAGTACATCAGCGCCGGTATCAGTGCGGCGTACATGATCTCGCGATAGGACACGCCGACGTACTCGACCATGATGAAGGCGGCCGCGCCCATCAATGGCGGCATGATCTGCCCACCAGTGGAGGCCGACGCCTCGGTGGCGGCGGCGACCTCGGGACGGAAGCGGGCATTCTTCATCATCGGAATGGTGAAAGAGCCCGAGGCCACGGTATTGCCGACCGAGCTGCCCGAGATCATGCCCTGCAGCGAGCTTGCGATCACCGCCGCCTTGGCGGTCCCGCCGGTGAAGCGACCGGTGGCGGCGAAGGCGAGGTCATTGAAGAAGCGGCCGACCCCGGTCTGGATCAGTACCACGCCGAAGAACAGAAACAGGAAGATGAACTTCGCCGAGATCTGCAGGGGCGTGCCGAACACGCCGCTTTCGCGGAACCACAGATAGGGAGCGACCTGCTCGAGCGAGAACCCGGGGTGGGACAGCAGCGCCGTCGGAATATGGTTGCCCAGCAGGGCATAGGCCAGCGCCAGCAGGGCCACGATCACGATGGGCAAGCCGACGGTGCGACGCGTCGCTTCCAGCACGAACAGCACACCGGCGCCGGCCACGATCAGGTCCAGGGTGGAATAGCCGGTGATGCGGGCGCGCAGCACCTCGTCGTAGAACAGGATCTTGTAGTAGGCGCCAAAGGTGGCGGTGAAGGCCAGTACCACGTCGTACCAGGGCACCGCTCGGCGGGCGCGCTCGCCGCGACAGGCGGGGAATAGCAGGAAGATCATCCCGAGCGCGAGGCCCAGGTGTACCGCCCCTTGCTGTTGCGATGGCAGGGTACCGAAGTAGCCGGTATAGAGGTGAAAGGATGTCAGCGCGATGCCGAGCAGCGACACCGCCCAGCCCCAGCGGCCCAGGTGAGCGCGAACGCTGGACTCCCGGTCGTACTTCTCGAGCAATTGCCGAGGGGCATCGGCCGTTGTTTTTTCGACCATGGCGTGAATCTCCCGATGATCGCCAGGCGCCGACACGCCGGCGCCTGACGATGACATGGTTTACTTGGCGAGGTCGTCGAGGCTGGTGATACCGCTGTCTTCGCGGGTCACGATCTGGATGACTTCCGGATAGATGTGGCCGATAAAGGCGACGTTGGCGATGGCGTTGTCGTCGAACTCACCGTTGCCGGATACCGCGTCCTTGGCCGGTGCATGCACGGTCATGCCCAGGTCCATGCGGTCGTCACGTATGCTGACGAGGTTCTCGATGGAGGCGCCGGTTTCGATGTTGGTGAAGTTGGCCCCGTCGAGATAGTTGTTCCAGATGGTGGCCATCTCGCCACCCAGCGGGTAGTAGGTGCCGCCCTGGCTGCCGGTACCGAGGATGTACTCGCTCTTGTCGCCCTGGATCTCGAGCTGAGCCACCGGGTTGCTCACCTCCAGTCCCTGCTCTTCGTAGTAGCGTTTGGCACCCGGATGGATCGGGATGCCAGCGGAGCCGTTCAGTGCGTTCTCCAGGGTCATGAAGGCGGACTGGGCGTGGGTGTTTTCTTCGGCCTTCTCGTGCATCAGGCGAGCCAGTTCATAGCCAAGCTCCTCGTCGATGCTGTGGGTGTTGCCCACCAGCACGGCGTAGGCGGTCACCGTGGTCACGTCCTGGTCAAGAAACTCGTAGCTGTCCTGGGGGATGACGAAGCGACGGTACTCGCTATTGGCTTCGATATAGTCCACCGCGTCGTCGCTCAGGCCGATCATGCGAACGTCACCGGCGGCTGCCTGAAGGTTCTCGATGCTTCCGGACGGCAAGCCGAGGATGCCGATCGACAGGTCAATATTGCCGTCCTGGACACCGTCGAGCGCCGCGCCGAAACCTTCCTGATAGGCGCTGTAGTCATCTTCCTTCACCCCGTGGGCGTCGAGCAGCAGCTTGGACACCAGTTGGGTGGTGCTGGCGGGCGGGCCGATCGCCACGTTCGGGGTAGAGGAGGCTCCGTCGCTGCAGGCGCTGAGAAGAGTGGATGCGGCGATGGCGATCGCGGCCGGCTTCAGGGGATGAGTCATGTGACGTTCCTGTCGTTTTAGGGGATGTCGTGGCTCTCTGGCCATGTTTTTTTGGCTATTGTTGCTGGCGCATGCAGAGCGGCGGGCATTGTTACCACGTGCCTTTGTTACCCACAAAAGAAATCTAATACTCGATCTATTCCTTTTGCTCATTTACGTGCCGATGCCGCAGTTTTTCGGGAGGATATCGACGCGCCTGGTATTCGTTTCTGGAATGCATAAGACGCTTTTTTTCGTTTGAAGAGCTCCAGTGCCACTGGTTACATCGTCGTCCTGAATTCCTCGACGATTCGACAGGTACCGGACATGGACTTTCCTCACGTCAGCGCCTCGCTGGGCATCGTTCACCCCTTGTGTGTGGAGCATGGGCGCAACGCCGAGCTATGGGACGAGGACGGTCGACACTACGTCGACTTTATCGGCGGCATCGGCGTGCTCAATTTGGGCCATGGACATCCGGCGGTAGTGGATGCGGTGAAAGCCCAGGTGGATCGGCTGATGCATTCCGCCTTCAACGCCTTGCCCCACCGCGGCTACCTGGAGGTGGCCCAGGCGCTCGATTCCTTCGTGCCAGTGTCCTACCCGCTGTCGTGCATGCTGACCAACTGCGGTGCCGAGGCGACCGAGAATGCCCTCAAGGTGGCGCGAGCGGCGACCGGTCGTCAGGCGGTCATCGCCTTCGATGACGGTTTTCACGGCCGCACCCTCGCGGCGCTCAACCTCAACGGCAAGGTCAAGCCCTACAAGTCCGGACTAGGCAGTCTGCCGGGGCCGGTGTATCACTTGCCGTTCCCGAGCCGGGACAACGATGTCAGCACCGAGCAGGCCATACACGCCCTCGACCGTCTGCTCGAGGTCGAGCTGCCCGCTGACGAGATCGCCGCGATCATCGTCGAGCCGGTGCAGGGCGAGGGCGGCTTCCGCCTGCTCGATGCGACCTTCGCCGCGCACCTTCGCGAATTCTGCGACCGCCACGGCATGGCGCTGATCTTCGATGAGATCCAGTCCGGATTCGGGCGTACCGGTAGGCGTTTTGCGTTCACCCATTTGGGCGTCGAGCCTGACCTGCTGTTGATGGGCAAGAGCATGGCGGCGGGGCTGCCGCTGGCGGCGGTGGCCGGCAAGTCCCGATTCATGGATGCCCTGCCCAAGGGGGGGCTCGGCGGGACCTACTCCGGTAACCCGGTGGCCTGTGCGGCGGCTCGTACGGTGATGGAGGTGATGAGCGAGGCGCGCTTGGCGGGCTGGAGCGAGGCCCAGGAGTCACTGATCGTGGCGACCCACGCCCGCCTGAAGGAGCGCTTTCCGATGGTGGGGGCCTTGACCGGGGTAGGTGCCATGCGCGGCATCGTGTTCAACGATACCGCGGGGGCCAGCGGCGCCGAGCACCTGGCCGCGTTGCTGGCCGCCGGACGCGAGGCGGGGGTGCTGTTGATGCCGAGTGGGCGTCGCCGCAACGTGCTGCGCCTGCTGGCCCCGCTGACCGCAGAGCCTGAGGTGTTGAGAGAAGGTATGGCGCGGCTGGAGCGCGCGTTGGCGACGCTCACGCCATGATTGCCCGGATCGCCCTCCGTGATGACGCCCGCCACGACTCCCGCCACCACGCCTGGAATGATGCGGGGATGGACGTGGCCACGAGCTATCGGCGTTTTCTCGAAGCCCTGGTGGACCAGGGCTTCGAAGGGGAGGTCGCCCCTGACTACGCCAATCGCACGGTGCTGGCCACCGACAATTCGATCTACCAGCGCCTGCCCCAGGCGGTGCTCTATCCTCGCGGGACCGAGGATCTGGTGCGTATCGCCGAGCTGGCGGGGCGCGAAGCGTTCCGCCAGGTGGTGCTGGCGCCCCGGGGAGGAGGCACCGGCACCAACGGGCAATCCCTGACCGATGGTCTGGTCGTGGATGTGTCGCGGCACATGAACGCCATCCTCGAGATCGACGTGGCACGCCGCCGGGTGCGCGTCCAGGCCGGGGTGGTCAAGGATCAGCTCAACGCCGCGCTCAAGCCCTACGGACTGTTCTTTGCCCCTGAGCTGTCCACCTCCAACCGCGCCACCCTCGGGGGCATGATCGCCACCGATGCCAGCGGCCAGGGCAGCTGCGAGTACGGCAAGACCCGCGATCATGTGCTGGAACTCGAGAGCGTTCTGCTGGGCGGCGAGCGCCTGGTCAGCCGGCCAGTGGACGAGTTCGAGCTGGCGGCGCTGTGCGCTCGCAAGGACGGTGTGGGCCGCGTGCACCGCGTCGTCCGCGACATTCTCGAGTGCGAAGGTGAGCGTATCGACGAGACCTTTCCGCCGCTCAATCGCTGCCTCACCGGTTACGATCTTGCCCATCTGACCACGGCGGATGGCCGCTTCGACCTCAACAGCGTGCTGTGCGGCGCCGAGGGTTCGCTGGCCATCACCAGCGAGGCGGTGCTCCGGGTGCTGCCGATCCCGGCCCACTCGACCCTGGTCAATGTTCGCTACGCCGGTTTCATGGAGGCGCTGGGTGACGCTCGGGCGTTGATGACCAGCGACGCTGCTCCCACCTCCATCGAAACGGTGGACGAGCGGGTGCTGGAGCTGGCCCGTGGTGACTATGTCTGGGACTCGGTCAGCGAGTTCTTCCCCGATACCGGCGATATCCGGACCCAGGGCATCAACCTGGTCGAGTTCAACGATGATGATCTGGCGCGGCTGGGACGCCGGGTCGAGGCCTTTTGCCGGTACCTGGACGAAGACTCGAGTGTCAGGCGTCTGGGCCACACCCTGGCCCAGGGACGCGAGGCGATTACCCGGGTTTATGCCATGCGCAAGCGCGCGGTGGGGTTGCTGGGCAATGTGGCCGGCGAGAAGCGTCCGCTGCCCTTTGTCGAGGACACCGCCGTGCCACCCGAGCACCTGGCGGACTACATCGCGGAATTTCGCGCCTTGCTCGACGCCAGGGGGCTTGAGTACGGGATGTTTGGGCACGTCGATGCCGGGGTCCTGCACGTGCGTCCGGCTCTGGACATGAAGGACCCCGCCCAGGTGGCGTTGATTCGCGAGATCACCGATGAGGTCGCCGAGCTGACGCACAAGTACGGCGGGCTGTTGTGGGGCGAGCATGGCAAGGGCATTCGCTCGGAATATGCCCCGGCCTTCTTCGGGCCGCTCTACCCCAGCCTGCAACGGCTCAAGGGCGCCTTCGACCCCTGCAATCAGCTCAACCCAGGCAAGATCGCGACACCGCTCACTGATCCCCCCACCGATCCACTCGACGACGCCAACCAGACGACGGGCCGTGAGAGCGACCCGGGGCTGCTCGCGGTGGATGGGGTGGCGTTGCGTGGTCAGTTCGATCGCCAGATCGACGAGCGGGTGTGGCAGGCCTACGGCGAGGCGGTGTACTGCAACGGCAACGGCGCCTGCTACAACTATCATCCCGACGACGCCATGTGCCCTTCGTGGAAGGCGACGCGGCAGCGCATCCACTCACCCAAGGGGCGTGCCAGCCTGATGCGTGAATGGCTACGCCAGCAGCAACTGGCGGGTGTCGATGTGCTGGACGTGTCCCGACGGCTGCGCAAGCGCAGCGCCTGGGCGGCGCTCAAGGCCTTCCCCGCAAGGCTGGGGCGAAGCCTGTGGCGCCGTCGCGGCGAGCGAGACTTCTCGCATCAGGTGCATGAGGCCATGGCCGGCTGTCTGTCGTGCAAGTCCTGCGCCGGCCAGTGTCCGATCAAGGTCGATGTACCGAGCTTCCGGGCGCGTTTTCTCGAGCTCTATCACAGCCGTTACCTGCGCGCGCCGCGGGACTACCTGGTCGGCGGGCTGGAAGTCATGCTGCCGACACTTTCGCGGTTTGCGCCGCTGTACAACGCCACGCTGCGAATACCAGGAGTTTCGCGCCTGATGGCCAGTGTGTTCGGTGTGGTCGACAGTCCGCGGCTGTCGTCAGAGCGCCTTGATGGTTGGCTCTATCGCCATGGGGTCGAGCGGGCCACGCCAGAGGCGCTCAAGCGCCTGGACGAGGCGGAAAAGGCGCGCAGCGTGGTGCTGGTACAGGACGCCTTCACCAGCTACTTCGAATCCCGTCTGGTGATGGATACCGTCGAGTTGTTGGAAGGGCTCGGAGTGAGGGTGTTCGTGGCCCCCCATGGCCCCAACGGCAAGCCGCTGCATGTCCAGGGTTTTCTCGGAGCCTTCGAACGCACCGCCGCACGGCAGGCCGAGCGCCTGCGGGCGCTGGCCGAGGCCGGGGTGGCGCTGGTCGGCATCGACCCGGCCATGACGCTGACCTATCGCCAGGAGTACGTGAAGGCACTGGGCGCCGCTGCGGTGCCCCAGGTGCAACTGCTGGGCTCCTGGCTGGCGCAGTGGCTGACGAGCAGGCCGCGAGCGGCGCAACAAGCCGCACGGTCGTCGGTCGTCAAGGACCCGGACTATCGGTTGCTGCTTCACTGCACCGAGGCGACCCATGTGTCCGGGGCGGCCAAGGACTGGCAGCGTCTGTACGAAGCCTTTGGTCTGTCGCTCGAGGTGCTGCAAAGCGGCTGTTGCGGCATGGCAGGCACCTACGGCCATGAGGTGGAGCATCGCCAGACGTCTGCGCTTATCTATGCGCAATCTTGGCAGCCCCGAGTCGAGGATCCGGATCTTCAGGGACGCCTGTTGGCCAGCGGCTATTCCTGTCGCTGCCAGGCTCGGCGGTTTTCTGGCGCCCACTTGCCACATCCGCTTCAGGGGCTACTCGCGTGCTTGAGGCATCGACCCAAGACTGAGTGAGAGTTGCGCCCGTCGTGCGCCCGTAGAGCGATGTCTCTCCATTCTTCTGAACCTTGGCTGAACCTTGGCTTAACCATAGCTGGTCCGGCAGCGCGATAGCCCGTGAGCGCTAGCCGGCCAGGTGCTTGGCGGGCCATTGCCAGTGCACCGTTCGGGCACATCTACGCAGCGATCGACACTGGTTCGGGCATGGTGGTCCGGTAAAACTCACCGTCGTGATAGCTCGTAAAATACAAGAAGGGTGGGAGGAATCTTCTTTCCATATCGCTTCTTTTTTCGACGCTTTATCGCAGCAGCTTTGCCTGAAAAGTCGGTGAAGCAATGATGGGGTCGGAAAGCGTAGAAACTGGGCTAGGCTGTTGTCTTTTCTTGTGCGGAAGTTCACAGGTGAGGATGTTCTATGCCACTTTTTACGATCTCCGGGCTTGATTCGTCGGCCTCTGCCGAGCTCGCCGTCACCTCGCATGCGCTGGCGACCTACTCGCAGACAGACCGTGCGCTCGGGCTTCCCCTTGGACAGATGCTGGTGACCCTGGACAGCATCGCAGGATCGGGGACCTTTTCAGCCAATCAGGTCACCAGTGGCCTGCCGGGTGGTTGGCGAGAAGTCTCGGCCAGCGAACTGGGGTTGCCATCCTCTCTGGTGGACGTCGATGGCTACATCACGCTTCGGAGCCCCTTGCTCGGCAATGTCTCCCGTGGCCCCCAGCTCAAGGTCCTGGCCGAGCAAGACGCCCTGGGCAACATCAGCCGCGTCAGCGTGGCCTATGCCGGTACCAATGCCCCGGTAGATATCGCCGACTACTCCTTTCTGAATTCCGGTAAGGAGATCGCGAAGACCATGGCGCCCGTGCTGTCCGGGGTGGCGTCGTTCATGGACCAGCATGGACTTGAGGGTGATGACGCCATCATTACCGGCTACAGCCTGGGTGGGGCGCTGGCCAATATCCAGGCGCGCTTCTCGGATCAGTTGGCGGGTGGGTTCTTCGCTGACAGTCACTATCTTGGCCATGCGTCACCGCTGATCTTCGAAGCCGACAATGTGCTCAATATCGGTTTCGAGAACGACGTCATCCATCGTTTCGTCGGTGACCACGAGGATCTGAAGTCGGCGCTCGAGGGCTTCGATGGCTTTCTGGAGAACAGCGATGAGAACTACTCAAGCTCCGTGGACAATCTGGTGCTGTTCGATGCTGTCTACAGCAAGTCGCCCTGGCTGTTGGCCAGCGACAGCGGCCTGAATCCCTTCGCCTGGGGCGCGCATCTTGGTGGCATCACGTCGGACGCGGTCGCGCGCATTGTCTCCTCATCGTTTTATGAGCTGATGGGTCAGGACAGCGTAGTGGTGGTGTCCTCGCTTGGTGCCGCTGGGCGCGCGATATACTGGGTGGGCGATATCGACTCGCCGACATCCAATCACGCGGGCGAGCCGGCCTTTATTGTCGGCAGTGTCTTTGACGACCTGCTGCGTGACGGCGCGTCCGATGATTACATCGAAGGCTTTGCCGGAGACGACCAGATCCGGGTCTCGACCGGCACCAATCAGGTCGAAGGGGGGCAGGGCACCGACACCCTGTTATTCGAGGGAGAGGCGGACGACTACGAGGTCTACCGGCTGGATGATGGGCGGATTGGCGTGTCCGGCCATGATTCCCTGACCCTGGCGAGCGGCATCGAGCGCATCGAGTTCGAGTACGGCGGCGGCTTTCGCGGTGCCGGTCCCGGCCTACGCTACGTTATCGAAGACGATCGTCTGGAAGACGAGTTTCGATTCGATTGGTTCGATCGCGATATTGCCTTCGTCGATGCAGCTCGGGACGGCCAAGGCGCCGAGTGGTCGAGGGAAGAGGTCGCGCTTGCCGATGCCGGCGATAGCGTCTTCTCGGCCGCGGCCCGTGATGACGCCCTTCACCTTGGTGACCTGTTCGATGACGAGGCTTCCTTCAGCGCTGAATCATCTCGGGACTCGGGCGATGGTATCTTCGGCTGGCATGGTGGCGCCATGGCGCTGGCCGGACTCGAGGCTGCCGCCTCCTTTGTCGGATCGGCAGTGAGTGGGTATGTGGAACTGCCGGAGGCATGGCAGGCGATTTAAGATCTGCAACAGGGCGCGGCTGGGGCCTGAAAGCGATTCCTCTGACCGTCCGCGTCCGTTTTCAGGCCATGAAGACACATCGGCCTGCTCAACAGCCCCCACGGCAAGCCCCTTGCGGTAGTTGTCCGCCCCCTGCACGCCGATGGCCAGGCAACGGCGCTCGAACACCATCCCCAACCCGTGCACGCCCAATACCGCCCGGTCCCCCGGGCGTCGTTGTTTGTGGCTTCAACTTTAGATGCAACGCCAGGACATGTTCACCAGCGGGAGATGTCGTCGTGATGTCGATCGGCTGGGCACACCATCGTGATGCTGGCGCGCCTCGGGCGGTGAGTACCGTATCGGCTTCTCACTTAGTGGGTTTTGATATTTTCAAAACTTATATCTGGGTTGCGAATAACTGAATTGTACTGGTCTGTGGTCCCCATATTCTGAGGCATAACCAAGAAGGAGCCCCGCCAAGGGTCGATTCCCCTCGGTGCAGATTAAACAAATTTTATAAAGGGCCGATCCCCATGACCGCTATCGCTTCCCATCTCGTCGCTGGCCAGATCGGTGAACGTGCCTCTCCGGGCCATCAGCACGCCTGCCACCGTGCCTCCGGTGTGGCCAGTCGCCAGCTGACGCTGGCGCTCGATACAACAACACAGGAGACAAGTTGATGGCCAACACACCACTGGACGAACCAAAGAAAGGGCCTCTGGACGGCGTGACGGTACTGGACTTCTCGCGGGTGCTTGCAGGGCCCTACTGCACCATGGTCCTGGCGGACCTTGGCGCCCGCGTCATCAAGGTCGAGAAGATCGGCACCGGTGACGATACACGAGAGTTCGGCCCCTTTGTCGAAAACGAAAGTGCCTACTTCAGTTGCTTCAATAGAAACAAGGAAAGCATCGTACTGGACATCAAGTCGCCGCGTGATCGCGAGTTGCTGGAGCGCCTGCTGGACGAGGCCGATGTGCTGGTGGAGAACTTCAGACCCGGGGTCATGGAGCGTCTTGGCTATGGTCCGGAGCGCCTCGCCCAGACCCATCCTCACCTGATCTATTCCTCGATTTCAGGCTTCGGTCACACCGGCCCATTCAGCGAGTTGCCAGGCTACGACATGGTGGTGCAGGCCATGGGCGGCGTGATGAGTCTGACCGGTTGGCCGGACGGTGAACCGGCCCGAGTCGGTACCAGCTTTGGCGACCTGAGCGCGGCCCTGTTTGCGGCGGTGGGCATCATTGCTTCGCTGTACAGCCGAACCAAGGACGCCCAGGGGACCCGTGTCGATATCGGCATGCTGGACTGCCAGGCGGCGATGATGGAAACGGCGCTGGCACGCTACGACATCGAAGGCGTCGTGCCGAATAGAACCGGTGATTGCCACCCGTCGCTGGCGCCCTTCGAAAGCTTCAAGGCCGAGGATGGCAAGCTGGTCATCGCCGCCGGCAACGACACCCTGTTTCTGCTGATGGCCGATGCCATCGGCGCCTCGCGACTGGCCTTCGATCCCCGGTTCATCACCAATGATCTTCGCTGCCAGAATCGCCCGGCGCTGGTGGAGGAGATGGAACGCATCCTGACGACCAGGCCCGTGCAGCACTGGGTCGACCTGCTCAACGAGGAAGGCGTTCCCTGCTCGCCGATCAACACCATCGACAAACTGCTCGATCATCCCCAGTTGAAGGCGAGAAACATGATCGTCCAGGTCCAGGGAAGCGCCGGGAAGCCCTTCAGGACGGCGGGCAACCCGATAAAGATGACCGGCAGGGTGGACCTTGGCAGCGGCACACCGCTGGTGGCGCCAGGCCTGGGTCAACATCGACAGGCCATTCTCGATGAGTTGATGGCGCGTCACGGTTCCTATTGCCTGCCTTCCACGCCAGGGCAAGCCGGCAAGGCGCGGTCGGCCAAGGCCGGCGCGACATCTTCGGGGCAACGTCAAGGAGCCCAGAGCGATCAAGCAGCGATGGCCAGGCAAGACTCGTGCAAGGCGAGTGGCAGCGCCGCCACCCGGATAAAGGGTGGCCAGTCGGCCTCCGACAAACAGGGTCAAGCACCCGCTCGAGATCTGGGCAAGCGGGTCGGAAAACCCTAGTCGTCAGACGCGTTTTTTCATCAGATGTACGCCGCTTGGCGATATCGGGTCGTGAATATCCGGTGTGGCGCGGCGCTGTCAGGTCGCATCACGACCAGGCGAGGTGGCGGCCGCAGTTGGGAGCGTATCAAACTGATACGCAGCTGGTTTACGGGTAACGTCAGGAGACAAGAGATGAACAAGAAGGTCGAAGAACAAACACAGAATGTCGCCTCGGAGGCGTCGCTTGAGGCAGGTAACGGTGAGCCAGAGATGATCGTGGTGGAACGCCGCGAACGGGTCGGGCTGATCATCCTGAATCGCCCGAAAAGCTTGAACGCACTCAATCGCCAACTGGCGGAAGAAACGCTCGCGGTAATGCGCGAGCTGGACGCCGACCCCGGCATCGGTGCCATCGTGATTACCGGCAACCCGAGAGCCTTTGCGGCCGGCGCCGATATCGAGGAGATGGCCGAGAAGTCGTTCACCGATTTCTACATGGATGACTTCCTGGCCCCCTGGGACGAGGTGCGCCAGATTTCCAAGCCCATCATCGCTGCGGTGGCCGGCTTTGCGCTGGGCGGCGGCTGCGAGCTGGCCCTGCTGTGCGACATGATCATCGCCTCAGACGATGCCCAGTTCGGGCAACCCGAGATCAAGCTGGGGATCCTGCCCGGCATCGGCGGCTCCCAGCGTCTGGCACGTTCGGTCGGCAAGGCGATGGCGATGGACCTGGTGCTGACCGGTCGCAACATCGGCGCCCAGGAGGCCAAGGAGATCGGGCTGGTGGCGCGAGTCGTGCCGAAGGATGAGCTGATGCAGAATGCCCTCGAGGCGGCGCACACCATCGCAGGCTACAACGCGCCAGCCGTCAAGATGGCCAAGCGAGCGGTCAACGCGGCCTTCGAGACCCCGTTGGCGGAAGGCCTGCGCCAGGAGCGTCTGCTGTTCCAGGCGGCCTTTGCCACCGAGGGGCAGAAGGAAGGCATGAATGCCTTCGTCAAGAAGCGTGCGCCGGTCTTCCGCCATCGCTAGACGTCGGCCGAGCTCGCGACGAAAGACAACCAACAGCGTCGAATACAGAGCGTCAATCATTGACCGGGACAGGAGGGGTGGATGCCGTTTGTGACGATCAATCTAGTGAAAGGGAAGTCGAGAGACTACGTCAGGGCCGTGGCGGATCAGGTCAACGCCGCCGTCATCGATACCATGGGCTTCCCCGACGACGATCGCTACCAGGTGATCAATGAGTGCGAGCCGGAGAACCTGCAGTTGCAACGGCGTGATTCTGATCGCGTCATGATGCACCTGGTGATGCGAAGTGGCCGTCCGGACGCCGACAAGAAGGCCTTCTACGCCAGGGTCGTCGAGTCACTTGCCGAAAACCCCGGCATCCCCCCGCATAACGTCATGATCACCATCACCGAGAACCAGGACATCGACTGGTCATTCAGGGATGGTGTGGCGCAGTTCTGTGAAACCTGAAGACGGACGCGCCGAGACGACCATGGCCCGCGAATAGCGGGCCATTTTTTTAGGCGTAGAAAGCCAAGACGTGATGGCGGCGAAGGGGCGAGCCGCCCGGCATCGAGGTTGCCTGGCGAACAGGATGCGGGAGCCGAGGCTCTCAGTTTATGGGGCAGGCCTTGCCTTGGCCTGCCTGAGAATCGGGACAGAGGATTCACTGGTTATCGGGCGGTACGGCCTCGTTGAGCTGCTGGTGTCTTTGCCAGCGTTCGTGGGCCTCCTGTGAGTAGGTGCGCGAGGGGGTGCGTTCCATGCCTGCGCCAGCGGTACCCATACTGACCAGGCGCAGCAATGACGCCGTGGCCAGGATGACGATCAGCAGTGCCGGGAAGCCGCCCAGGTTGGACAGCATCTTGATGCCATCAACGCCGACGAAGCTGGTCATGATCCAGGCGACCGCACCGATGGTGCAGCCCCACAGGATCTTCAGCGGAAGACGGTAGCTGGCATTGTCATCGTTGCCATCGCCGGCGAGGGCGGCCTGGCTGTCGTTGCTGCATAGCTGGCTGATGGCCTTGGTGTTGGAATCTGCGGCGGTGACGTAGGAGAGAAAGGCAATTGTCAGAAAGGCGATGGCGCTGAGCCCACCCAGCGGCAGCTCGTCGAGGAGCGCGTAGACCATGGCCCCGGGACCGCTTTCCTGAAGCAGGGCATGCATGCTGCCGCCCGAGCTCAGATCCATGTGCAGGATGCTGCCGCTGGTGACAGAAACATAGGCAATGGCGAACAGTGCGGGGGCGACCAGGTTGATCAGCATGAATTGGCGCACCGTGTAGCCTCGCGAAATGCGACCGAGGAACAGCGCCGTGATGGGCGCCCACGCCATCCAGTTGGCCCAGTAGAAGATGCTCCAGTCCTTTGGCCAGGGGTCATCGGCCAGGGCGCCGGTAAACAGACTCTTTTCGATGAACTGGCCGAGATAGGCACCGCTGGACTCCACCCCGTAACCGAGGATGTCACGCGTCGGCCCGAACAGAAAGATGAAGGCCATGAAGGCGAAGAAGGCTCGAGCGTTGAGGGCTGACAGCATTGCGATACCGCGTTGCAGACCGCTGGCGGCGGAGGCTGTGAACACCGCCACGATCGCCAGGGTCACGATGCCCAGTGCCAGCGGCCCGGTTCCCGTGCCGAGGAAACGGTCGACACCACCGGCCAGGGTCATGGCGCCGGTGCCGAGTGACGACGCCATGCCACAGACCAGTGCAAACAGCGCCAGCGCATCCAGCAGGCGCCCGGGGCGACCAATAAGGCGATCGCCCAGGATAGGGGTGAACAGGGAACCCAGCGAGAAGGGCTTGCCCATGTTGTAGTGGGCGATGGCGAACATCACTGCCGGAACGGTATAGATGGCATAGGGCGTGAACGACCAGTGCAGGAACATGGTCGACAGCGAGAAGCGGGTCGCATCCAGGCTATTGGCGGTGATATCCAGCGACGCCGGAGGGTTATGCAGATGATAGAGCGGCTCGGCCGTCGACCAGAACATGATGCCTACCGCCACCGTGGTGCACAGGGTGATCGAGAACCAGCGCCACGGCGAGAGGATGGGAAGGGCGTTTTCGCCGCCGATCCGGGTTCGTCCCAGAGGGGACAGGAAGACGATCAGGCAAGTCATCACCATCACCAGTGAGGTAAGGGAGAACAGCCAGCCGACGTTGTCGAGAATGGCGCTGTTGAGGCCGCCGGTGACGTCCAGAAAACGCTCTAGATCGAGCATGCTGGCGGCGAGCGACAGAATCAGCAGGATGAAGGGGGGCCAGAAGACCAGAGGTCGCATCCGATGGAACATAGCGACTCCTTTTATTGTGGAGGCGAGGGCGAAGCCCTGGCAGGACGCCACGGGGCGTCCTGCCAGAGTCAGTGGAGCGGGGAAGCCAGGCGTCGACGCAGGTCGGCGTGGTGCAAACTCGGCCGAGTTGGATCTGTGCCAGCCTTGTTGAACGACTGTGGGTCGAACTACTGGTAGGTGGCCTGGTCGGCACGGTTGGCGGCCAGGCGTTCTTCGTCCAGGTCAAGGCCGAGGCCGGGAGCCTCCGACAGCGTCAGCCATCCTTCCTTGTCTGCCAGTAGTGGGCTTGTCAGCGGGAAGTCGCGCTTTTCCGGTGTCCATTCCGGTGGGTCGAAGGGATACTCCAGATAGGGCGCGCCGGCCGGGCCGACAGCACCGGCGGTCAGGTGCAGGTTGGCAATGACGCCGATGCCGTTGCCCCAGGTATGTGGCGTGAACAGCTTGCCGGCGTCGACGATCTGACGGGCCAGGCGCGCCAACCCCAGCATGCCCACCGAGCAGACGGCGTCGGGCTGATAGACATCGAGGCATCCCTGACGCAGCATTTCAGTGAACTCGTAGGGTTCTCGTGTCATTTCGCCACCGGCGATGTGCAGCGAGGTCGCCTCGTTCAGTCTGGCCATACCCTCGTAGTCGCCGCGGTACAGAGGTTCCTCCATCCAGTAGACGCCCTGGTTCTCGAGCTCCCGGGCCACTTCCAGCGCCTGGGAAAACTGCCAGGGTGCCTTGACGTCCCAGGGCATGCGCCATCCCTGGTTGCAGTCGACCATCAGCTCCAGTGCATCGCCGACGGCACTGCGAACGGCGCCGAGCACGGCCAGATCCTCTTCCAGACGGGGACGCCCGAAGCGTAGCTTCAAGGCAGCAATGCCTGACGCCTTCACTTGTTCTGCCAGAGCGACCACCTCGTCGAGGGGACGATGGGTGCCGCTCGAGGCGTAGGCACGCAAACGGTTCGAGACACCGCCCATAAGGCGCCAGACCGGGGTCTCGAGGATCTTGCCGGCGAGGTCCCACAGGGCGACCTCCAGGGGCCAGCAGCGGCCAGCGTGGAAGCCGATGTTATCGATCACGCCAGCGTGGCGCTCCAGATCGAGTGGATCCTCGCCGATGAACAGATGACGAAAGTCATCGAAGCCGTACATCACATCCCCGGAGCCGATCCCTTCGCGTCCTTCGCTGTCGATCACCCGCACCAGGGTCGCCGGGAAACGACGGCGCGGTTGGCTGTCCCAGGCTGCGGGAAAGGGGGGATCAAGCTCGAACTGGTGATGGCTGATCTCGATGCGTGCAATTCGACACGCCTGGCCGGGGGCGGTGAAGAGCGGGGGCTGCATATCGTTGAGTCGCGGCGTCGTCATGCGAGTGCCTCCTGCGCTTCGGCGGACGAACCCTGCTGCAGACGCTGCCGGCGACGCTGGAAGCTGGTAACGGTGAGTTCCGCCAGGGTCTGCCAGTCATCACCTTCGGGTCGGCGTGCCGCGTTGTTGGCCATCGGTGCGTTGGCCTCGTCGCGCATCTCCTCGGCCAATCGCGAGGCGTCCATCTCGACGCCGGTAAACGGCGCGAGTGCCAGGTCGAAGGCACTGGCGTCGGCGAGTTCGCGGATCAGCGCCGGCAACTCCTCGGCACCGCTGCCAGGCAGCAGCGCATGGGCGCTGGGGGCGAAGATGGCTTCATGCCCGGTGACCGACCAGCCAAGCGTCGCCTCGACGGCGATCGCCACCGCCACTCCGTGGGGCAGATGGTAGAGGCTGCCCAGGGCATGACCGATGTTGTGGGCGATGCCGGTGCCGCCGTTGTCGATGGCCATGCCGGCGAGGCAGGCGGCTTCCTGAAGCTGTTGGCGAGCCTGGAGGTTGTGCGGGTCATGCACCGCCTCGGGCAACGAGGCACCAATCAGGCGAATGGCGGCCAGTGCCTGGCTTTCGATCAGCCGGTTGCGATTGCGGCCGGTGGTCGCCTCCAGGGCGTGGACGAAGGCGTCCAGGCCCGTCGCCGCGGTCAGCGGGGCAGGCAGCGAGCAAGTGAGTCGCGGGTCGAGCAGCACGGCATCGGGCAGCAGCTCGTCACCCCAGGCCCACATCTTGCGTCCGGTGTCGTCGGCCAGTATCGAGGTGCGGGTGACTTCACTCCCGGTTCCGGAGGTGGTGGGGACCATCACCGCCGGTGCCCTGCCACACCACGGGCTGCGGCCCAGCAGATACTGATCCATTTGTCCGGGGCTTCCCGCCAGAGCCGCCACCAGCTTGGCGATGTCCAGTGCGGTGCCGCCGCCGATGCCGATCACCAGCGGAGCGTCGAGCTCGCGGACCACCCGAGCCGCCTGGTCGACGGTCGCCACGGTAGGCTCGCCAGGAGGAGCGACGAAGCGGCTAAGCGCTGCATCCTGCTCCAGTTCGGCCACAAAGGGGGCGAGCACACCGCTGGCCTCGAGTCCGGCGTCGGTAATCAGCAGGTAGCGCTTGGCTGCGTGCTGTCGACGCAGTTCCGGGAGGCGAGATAGGCAGCCGGGGCCTGCGAAGACGGGAGCCTGGCGGCCGTTTGCGTAGTCCTGTCGCATGCTGGGCTCCTCAGATCTCGATCCAGGTGGTCTTGAGTTCGGTGTACTTGTCGAAGGCGTGAAGCGACTTGTCGCGGCCCTGTCCCGACTGCTTGAAGCCGCCGAAGGGCGCGTTGATGGAGGTGTGGTCATAGCAGTTGACCCACACGGTACCGGCGCGCAAGGCCTTGGCGGCGCGATGGCCGTCGCTCAATTTGTCGGTCCAGATAGCGGCGCCCAGACCATAGTCGGTGTCATTGGCAATGGTGATGGCTTCATCGAGTGAATCCACGGTGAGCACCACCAGTACGGGACCAAAGATCTCCTCGCGGGCCACACGCATATCGTTGCTGACGTCATCCAGCACCGCCGGTGTCAGGTAGTAGCCGCCGCTGTCACGGTGAACCCGTTCACCACCGAAGCGTAGCCGCGCGCCTTCCCGCTGGCCCTCGGCCAGGTAGTGCTGGACCTTTTCCAGCTGGGGCTGCTCGATCATGGCGCCGATCTGATTGGCGGGGTCGAGGGGATCGCCGGGTGCCAGCTTGTCGGCCCAGCTTTCCAGTCGTTCCAGCAGGGCTTCCTTGACCTCGCGGTCGACGATCAGTCGCGTGCCGGCGTGGCAGGTCTGGCCCTGGTTGTACCAGACGCCGTAGGCGACATACATCGCGATCTTGTCCAGATCCTCGACGTCACGAGTGACGATATGTGGGCTCTTGCCGCCGCACTCCAGGCCGACTCGCTTCATGTTGGATTCCGCCGAGTAGGCCAGAAACCGCTTGCCGATCTCGGTGGATCCGGTGAAGCCAACCGCATCGACGTCCATGTGGCGCCCCAGGGCTTCACCGGCCTCGTGGCCGAGTCCGGTGACGACCTGGAAGGCACCGTCGGGAATACCCGCCTCGGCGGCCAGCGCTGCAACCTTCAACGTCGCCAGGCTGGACTGCTCGGCGGGCTTCAGGATCAGGGAATTGCCTGCACCCAGCGCCGGGCCGATCTTCCAGCCGGCGATGATCAAGGGGTAGTTCCAGGGCACTACCGCCGCGACCACGCCCACCGGCTCCCGGTCGATCATGCACACGCTGGAAGGTCCATTCGGGGCGGTCTCGCCGTAGAGCTTGTCGAGGGCCTCGGCGTAGTAGCGCAGACCACCGATCAGCCCAGGGATATCGACGCTGGTGGTCTGAGAGATGGGTTTGCCGGTCTCGAGGGTCTCGAGCAGTGCAATTTCGTCGGTGTGTTGCTCGATCAATTGCGCCCAGCGCAGCAGATAAGCCTTGCGCTCGGTGGGTGGCAGGTCGCGCCAGGTCCCCGCATTGAAGGTGTCACGGGCAATCGTGACGGCACGATCGACGTCTTCTGCCTGGCAGGCGGCGACGGCGACGAGGGATTCGCCGGTGGCGGGATTCTCGGCGGTGAAGGTCGCCCCACCGGCCGCGTCACAGAACTGACCGCCCAGGTAGGCCTGGTGCGGCAGGCTCAGGCTACTGGCCAGTTGCTGCCAGTCGGTCAACGAGCGCTCTGTCATCGTGTGAATCTCCCGAGGTCATGAACTGTAGTCGGCATCCTAGGCAGCAGCAGACGCTGCAACAAACGACCATTTTGCAGTCGCACCATTCGTAAAAGTCATGAAGATCGGGGTATTCTTCGATGTTTTGTGCAGAATTGATGATTCGTCACGAGTTTTTCTAAGGGGAGCCCATGCAGCGTTCACTACCACCACTCAACGCCCTCAAGGCCTTCGAGGCCGCCGCCCAGTGTCTGAGCTTTACCCAGGCAGCGACCCGCCTGTGTGTGACCCAGAGCGCCGTGAGCCGCCAGGTCAAGCTGCTCGAGGAGCAGCTCGGAGTGGCGCTGTTCGACCGAAGTGGCGGGCAATTGCGGTTGACCGCTGCAGGCAATCGGCTGCTGCCGGTACTCAGGCAGTCCTTTGATCGGATCGCCTGGACCGTCGGTGCGCTGGAGGACCAGCAGCAGTTATCCCACTTGAGGATCAATGTGCCGCCGACCTTTGCCAGTCGCTGGCTGGTGCCGCGGCTCGGTCGGCTGCACGCGCTGCACCCCTCGCTGGACCTGTCGATCACCACCCGATTCGAAGATGATCTGTTGAATCATGCCGAGATGGACGGCGTGATTCGCTTCGGCGCCGGCGAATGGCCGGAGCTCGACGCCGAGCTGCTGATGCAGGAATCCCATGTGGCGGTGTGTGCCCCGCAGTTGCTGGAGGGGCGGCGAGGGCGTGAGGTGGATCTGACTCGTCATACCCTGCTGCATGTACTTCGAGACGATGACCGTTTCCAGACCTGGCAGCACTGGCTGCGAGCGGCAGGCATCGAAGGCGTCGAGACAGATGGGGGGCTGGCCTTCGACGTCCTCGAGCTCGCCATCCAGGCGGCCATCAATGGCATCGGGGTGGCGGTGGCCGATCGCCACATGATCGGCCGTGAATTGATGCGCGGGGATCTGGTGCAACTGCTGGACGTCGAGGTCACCGGCCATCAGTCCTACTGGCTGGTGACGCGTCAAGAGCAGCAGGATTCCACCAACATGGCGCTGTTTCGTCGCTGGCTGCGCCAGGAGATCAGCGATCCACCTGCGTGAGTGTGGCGTCGATGCTCACTGGAAACGCGCCAATTCGCTTCAGCCGATCGTTGTGTCAGAGGTCAGCAGTTCACGGATCAGCATGATCAGTTCGTCCCCTGCGGGGTGCTGGAAGCTTGGCGAACGATGGAGCTCGAGCTCGGCCGGTGGCAGCGGCGGGAGGCCATCGGTGTCGCCGAGTATGCGCCAATCATCGGGTAGGGTGCGGCGATCAGCGACGGTCACTGCGTCGCGCTGGTTCACCGCCATGCGCAGGCCGGTGGGGCTCTGGCTGGTGTAGTGCAGCGACCACTGGCGACCTTGGCGCGTCAGGCTGTCGAGGGCGCGTTGCCGGTAGGGGCAGTGGTCGGGGAACAGCGCCAGCGGTAGCGCTGCCTGAGGGTCGTGATCGAAGTCGCGATGGGCGGCCCACACTAGGGATTCGGCGGCCAGGATGTCCCCATTGCCATGATTGGCGTGACGCACCGTGAGCGCCAGGTCGAGTTCGCCGGCCTCGAGTGCCTCGATCAGCTCGCTCGACATGCGGCAGTGGATATGCGGGCGAATACGAGGATGGCGCTGAGCGAAGCGATCCAGCAGTCGCGGCAGCCAGATCTCGGCGTAGTTTTCAGGCAGTCCGAAACGAATCACCCCGTCGCGATCCCCATGACCGAGAGCGCTGATGGCTTCGCGCTGCAACTGCAGCAGGCGGCGCGCGTAGACCAGAAAGATCTCGCCATCCTCGGTCAGGCTGAGTTGACGGCTGGTGCGATATACCAGCGGACTGCCTACGCGCTCTTCCAGGGTGCGAATGCGCTGGCTGATGGTCGATTGCGTCTTGTGCAACTGCCGGGCGGCCGCCGTGAATCCCCCATTCTCGATCACCGCCACGAAGGCGCTGAGCAGTTCGGTGTCCAGGATCGGCAGGCTATGCCCATCGGTTTTGTCGATGGAATGCATCGGAACGAATCGTTTCCTCGATGATTGAAGTTTCCCCACTATGCCGCTGAACCCAAGACGAGACCAGCGTCGACTGGTCGTCCCTTCCCCGGCTCACCGAGGAGAACCCTGATGCTTACTGCACAGCAACTGGCCGATGCCGAACGCCATGACCTGACAGACCTGGTCGATAGCGAACGCTATCCTCTCGATCGTCCTGATGATCCTGTCCTGCTGTCGGCCATCGCCACGGCCCGCAAGGACCTTGATCGCGAGGGCTGTGCGGTGCTTCGCGGTTTCCTGCGCCAGGACCGACTGGCGCAGATGCGCGAGGAGTGCCATGAACTGGCGCAGAAGAGCTTCTACAACAGCCGTGAGGTGAACGCCTACTTTACCGCTGACGATCCCGAGTTGCCTGAGCAGGATCCTCGCCGGCTGTTCATGACCCGCACCAGCGGTTTCGTGACCCGCGACATGATCACGGCGGATCGCATCATGCAGCGCATGTACGTTTCGCCAGGCATGAAGTCGCTGGTCGCCCGCTGCCTTGGCGAGGACAAGGTGTATGAGTATGCCGATCCCTATGCCGGGCTGGTGCTCAACGTGCTGCCCGACGGCACCCAGCAGCCATGGCACTACGACACCAATGAATTCATCGTCACCATGATGACCCAGGCGCCAGAAGAAGGCGGCAGCTTCGAGTACTGCCCGGACATCCGTACGCCCCAGGAGGAGAACTACGAGGGAGTCGGCGCGGTGATTCGCGGCGAAACACGTGAAGGCGTGCGTCGCCTGGACCTGCAACCCGGTGATCTTCAGCTGTTCAAGGGGCGCTTCAGCCTGCATCGCGTGACTCGTGTGGAGGGTGACACGCCGCGACTGACGGCGATCTTTGCGTATTCCAAGACGCCTGGCGTGGTCGGTCGTCTCGAGCGCACCCGCCAGCTGTATGGCCGGGTGTCCGAGCTGCATATCCAGGCCGAACAGGATCGGGCCGAACGCGCCGATGGCCTGCTCGACTGAGCCCCTTCGCCATTCAATCCCAGGGAGCAACGCTGATGAATATGGATCTGGACGCAATGGGCATCCTGCCCCCGACCCATCGCCCCGAAGACTGTGAACCGACGCAGCAGGAGATCCCGCAGATCCTGCTTGACCGGCTTGCTCGCGTACGGGCTCAGCTCAAGTCGCGCGACATTTCAGCCGCGGTACTGTTTGACCCGGCCCATGTGCGCTATGCCACCGGTTCCAGAAACATGCAGGTCTACAGCTCGCGCAACCCGGCGCGCTATGCCTTCGTGCCCGCCGAGGGGCCGGTAGTGTTGTTCGAGTTTTCCGGGTGCGAGCATCTGGCCTCTCATCTGCCGACGATCGACGAGATCCGTCCGGCGAAGGCGATCTCGTACTACTTCAACGAGCGTAATACCCACGCGGTCACCGAGGCCTGGGCCGATGAAATCGACGACCTGATTCAGCGCCAGTGCGGCGGTGGCGGCAAGGTGGCACTGGAGAGCGCGACCTCCCAGGCGGCGTTTGCGCTGAAGGAGCGTGGTTACCGGGTGCTGGATGCCCAGGAGCCACTCGAGCAGGCCCGTGCCTACAAGGTGCCCAATGAGATCAAGATGATCCGCTCGTCGTTGCGTGCTGTGGAGGAGGGCGTGCGTCAACTTGAGGCCAGCATTCGGCCCGGCGTGACCGAGAACGAAGCCTGGTCGAAGCTGCACCAGCATATCGTCGCGACCGATGCGGATTTTATCGAGACGCGTCTGATGAACTCCGGGCCGAGAACCAACCCCTGGTTTCAGGAGTGTTCCGACCGCCGTATCCAGTCAGGAGAGCTGGTAGCGCTGGATACCGATGTGGTCGGACGCTACGGCTACTACGCCGACTTTTCGCGCACCTTCCTGTGCGGGCGTGATGCCCCATCTCAGACGCAGAAAGATCTGTATCGCATGGCGTACGACCAGATTCAGACCAACATGGCTAATCTCAAGCCTGGGGTGAGCTTCAAGGAATACGCCGAGCGTGCCTGGGAGATTCCTCCCGCCTACAAGTCTCGCCGCTACTTTGCCCTGGCTCACGGGGTCGGCATGAATGGCGAGTATCCCTACATCGTGCACCGCGAGGACATCGACGATAAGGGCTACGACGGCGTTATCGAACCCGGCATGACCCTGTGTGTCGAGAGCTTCATCGGTCATGAAGCTGGGGGCGAAGGGGTGAAGCTCGAAGAACAGCTATACGTCCGCGAAGACGGCCAGGTGGAGCTGCTGTCGGACTATCCATTCGATGCCCGTCTGCTGGGCTGACGATCCCCAGGATGCGCCACCGATCGTGGGTGGCGCATTCCGTTAACTCATGCAAGGTATGAGAAATGCGTCGGCTTGATCAGCATCGTCTCATGCTAGGCTTTTCCACTTGCCTTGCCGACAATCAGAAGAAGGAGTTTTCATGAAGAAATTTTCCGTAACTCTGCTGGCGCTGGGTGTCATGTCTGCTGGCAATGTGTCCGTTGCCGACGACAAGTCACTGACCATCGGCACCAACAATTGGGCCGAAAACATCGCCGTTGCCAATATGTGGAAGATTCTCCTCGAGGAGGAGCATGACTATGACATCGAGCTGTCGGATGTCGGCAAGAGTGTGCTCTACAGTGGTCTTGCCAGTGGCGACTTCGACCTTTCACTCGAGATCTGGTTGCCGACCACCGATGCGCCCTTTCTGGAACCATACCGCGATCGCATCGACGTCCACGATGTCTGGTATCGCGGGACTGGCCTGGGGCTGGTGGTCCCAAGCTACGCCGATATCGACAGCATTGCCGAGCTGAAGGAACAGGCTGAGCGTTACGAGTATCAGGGCGGCCCCTCAATTCTTGGCATCGATTCGGGGTCTGCCATTGCGGGCCTGACCGACGACGTGATCAGCGCCTATGATTTGCCCTTTGACCAGATCAATAGCTCTGGACCGGCGATGATGGCGGCGCTTGATGGTGCCTACAGCCGCGAAGAGCCGATGGTGGTGACGCTGTGGAGTCCTCACTGGGCCTTCGCCGAGTACGACCTCAAGTACCTCGAGGATCCCAAGGGGATCTATGGTGACAACGAGGACATCTACTGGATGGCACGCCCCGGTCTGGACGAGGATGATCCCTGGCTGACATCGGTGCTCAATGCCTGGCATATGGATGATGATAGCCTTGGAACGCTGATGGCTCGGATAGAGGAAACAGGGGATCCCGAAGAGGGTGCCCGGGACTGGATCAACGACAATCGTGATCTGGTCGATAGCTGGATCGACGACGCCTCCGGCTAGCCCATTGCCTTGAAGGGCCGTGCGCAACCGGCCGTACCCGAAGACGCGATGGGAGAAAAGGCGACGTCGCCGGCCCGCTTCGCTATCGTCGTCCCTGGGTGGTACGGCCATCTGTGGTCATGAAGTCGACCGACTTTTCTGTTTGAAGAACGTTTTCAAACGACCAGGGTTCCATCTCGTCACCATGACAATGGTGGAGGTGGAGCCCCACCAGGGAGGTGCCATTGAGGCTAGTGCGACGTCCCTACCGCTTGGCCAGTATTCCCCCTTCGTTTACGCCTGAGCTCTGCGCTAAAGCCCTTCATCAAACCCCTCACCAAAGCCGCTTTCCCGGGAGTCGGGCTAGAGCGGTCGCCCATCCAGTGAATGTTCCATGATCGCAAGCGTCAGTGTGAAGTGATGCTGGGCGACGCTGAAGGCGTCGTCTGCGCGTCGTTCGAGGATGGCCTGGACCAGTTCACGATGTTCCCGTCTTGCCCTTGGCAATGATTCGGCGGGGTAGGGTTCAGAGCCGAATCCCAGGGTGGCTCGCGCCGTCAGTTGGCGTGACTGCGCGACCAGATGGTGATTGTCGGCCATCTGCATGATGCAGTCGTGAAGGCGCTCATCGAGTTGGCGGGCGACGGAGGCGTCGTCGGTGTCGCAGAAGCGGTCCAGCAGCGCCTGCAACGTTTTGGCCTGGGCCTCGTCGTGACGCTCGGCGGCGGTTCTGGCCACCAGCCCCTCCACCAGACAGCGATAGTCGAAGAAGTCCCTGAGCTGGGGCAGCTCCTGTCCGAGGATACGCTGGGCGGTGTTGGGCGAGGCCTCGTCGACCCGTTTGAAGGTGACAAAGGTACCGCCATCACGACCACGGCGGGATTCGATCAGGCCAAGCTCGCCCACGATCTTCAAGGCGCCGCGGACGGTGACGCGACTGACCCCCTGGCGCTCCGCCAGGTCGCGCTCCGGCGGCAGGCGATCCCCGGGGGAGTAAGCGCCAATGGCGATCGCCGTCACGATCCGGTCCGCCAGCTCCTGGGTGGCCGAGCGGGCGCCGCCGGCGCCTGGCAGGTCGGTTCGAGACGGTTCAATCATAGGGTTCTCTCCAAAAGGTATTGTCACAATACCTTTAAGTGTGATTTTCTAAAAATGAAGCGGCCAACGTCGCTGTGTCCGGCGCACTGTCGCAGGTCGCGAACCGCGTCCGGGTCTGCTGGCGGGTTCGAGTATACACGGCGCCGTCAGATTCTTGACCGGCCAAGGGAATGCACAGCAAGAGGCCGCCCAGTGTCGCCACGCAGGCAGCCTCGACCCGGTGGACGTCTTCGACCGCTCGATGGCGGGAGATCCCCGCCTTGCCAACTAGAACAAGAGGAAATCACCGATGAGTGACAATACCCTGGAGAGTCTGGGCTACACCCAGGAACTCTCACGAACGCTCAAGCTGAGAGATCTGGTGATCTACGGCCTGATCTTCATCGTGCCGATCGCTCCCTTCGGTATCTTCGGCCACGTCATGAGCGCCAGCGGTGGCATGATCGTCACCGCCTATGTCATCGGACTGGTGGGGATGCTGTTTACCGCCATCTGCTACTCCCAGATGGCCAAGGAATTCCCGGTAGCAGGCTCGGTGTACTCCTACGTGTCCCGCGGGGCGGGCAGCTTTGCCGGCTTCGTCGCGGGCTGGATCATGCTGCTGGACTACATCCTGATTCCGGCGCTGTTGTACGTGGTGGGGGCGCTGGCGATTCACGACATCTTCCCGTCGCTGTCACCGATCCTGCTGGTGGTGGCCTTCGTCGTATTCAACACCTACATCAATATTCGCGGCATCAGCTTTACCGCCGCCTTCAACCGCTGGATGCTGGTGGCCGAACTGCTGGTGCTGGCGGTGTTTCTGGTGGTGGGGGTGGTGGCCATCAGCAACAACGTCAACGGTGCCGTCTTCTCGATGGCCCCGGTCTACGATGCCGATGACTTCTCGCTGGGGCTGATCATCTCTGCGGTGCCGATCGCGGTGCTCAGTTTTCTGGGTTTCGATGGCATCTCCACCCTGGCGGAAGAGGCCAAGGGCGGTGGCAAGGCGGTCAGCAAGGCGATCTTCCTGGTGCTGTTGATCATCGGTGGCCTGTTCATCGCCCAGACCTGGGTGGCGGCGCTGATCCAGCCCGATCCCGCCTCGTTCAACAATCTCGACACCGCCTTCTATGAAACCGCACGTATCGCCGGGGGCGGCTGGCTGGCGGTGCTGACCGCCGCGACCACCGCTATCGCCTGGGGCGTCGCTGACTCCCTGGTGGCCCAGATCGCGACCGCGCGAATCCTCTACAGCATGGGCCGTGATCGGCTGCTGCCGGCGCCGCTGGCTCGCGTTCACCCGCGCTTCAAGACGCCCTACGTCAGTGCGCTGCTGGTCGGTGCCGTGTCCATCGTCGCGGGGATCGCTTTCATGCAGCAGCTGGCGTTGTTGACCTCCATCGTGACAATCGGCGCCCTGACCGCCTTCATCATTCTGAACATCACCACGCTCTACTACTTCGTGTTCAAGAAGAAGGCAGCCAATCCTTTCCTGCATATCCTGTGTCCGCTGCTTGGCCTGGCCGTGGTCGGCTACATCTGGAGCGGGTTCGAGTCCTATACCGTGCTGATCGGGCTGGCATGGGCGGTTGTCGGTGTCGGCGTCTACGCCTTTGCCAAGCGCGGTGGACGTGCCGTGCAGATAGAAATCTAAGGCTTGCCTGAAAAGTGCCTGCGCTCGTCGATGTTGAGAACAGCGCCCAGGGCCAATTGAAAACACTCGAGGCGTCGGTCGGCGGAGACGACCGGCGCCTCGAGGTGGAGACACAAGAATGAAGATCAAGACGATACACGACGTTCATCACTGTTTTGACCACGCCCTCGAGCCGCAGGAAACGATCAGTTCCGGTGATACTCGGCGCTTCGATATTCTCGATGCCAGCGGTGGCTTGATTACCCGACACAGCCAGGCCGACGCGCTGACCCGGCTGCCGGCAGGGGAGCTCAATCCGGTGTGTGGCCCCCTCTATATGGAGGATGCCGAACCCGGCGATGTGATCGAGGTGGAGCTGGTCGACTTCGAACCGGGGCAGTGGGGCTGGACGGGGTTGATCCCGGGTTTCGGGCTGCTGGCCGACGATTTCACCTCGCCCTGGCTCAAGGTGTCGGAGTACGACAGCGAGTCGGTGTACTTCGACGAGGACATCGTGATTCCGTTTCGGCCCTTCGCCGGTACCATCGGGCTCGCGCCTGCCGAGCCGGGGCAGCACTCCATCGTGCCGCCGCGCATCTGCGGCGGCAATCTCGACATCCGTGACCTGGTAAAGGGAGCTCGGCTGTACCTGCCGGTGCAGGTCAAGGGAGGGCTTCTGAGCATCGGCGACACCCACGCCTGCCAGGGCGACGGTGAGGTCTGCGGAACCGCGGTAGAGACCCGCATGGCCGCCACGGCCACATTGCGTCTGCACAAGGCGGGCAATATTCCTGCGCCGATGTTCGACGTGCCGCCGGGAGCGTCGAGCGAGGAAGATGCGGGCTTTCTGGTCACCACCGGGGTGGGGCCGGACTTGATGCAGGGCGCCCGTGACGCGGTGCGCTTCATGATCGATCGGTTGCACCGTCAGGCCGGCATGGATGAGCAGCTGGCCTACGCGCTTTGCAGCGTGGCAGGGCGGCTACGGGTCAGCGAGATCGTCGATCAGCCCAACTGGGTGGTGTCCTTCTACATGCCTCGGTCGATCTTCCGCTCGAAGAGTCTTAGAGCCATCTAGGTGTATGATCCCGGGTTGAGCTGAACTGACCTTTCCGTTCGTCAGAACGTAGGGTCAGGCCCGCGGGCCTGACCAATAACGCCGGGTGTTGTGGCACCCGGCGTTGTCGTCATGACGTCACTTCGGCTCGCTCGGCGGCCACCTGCGCAAGGACTTCCTGGTAGTTCTCGACGCCCTGGGCGCCGGTGACCAGGTAGCGGCGGTTGAACACCATGGCGGGTACCCCGCTGATGCCCTGCTGTTGCCAGAAGGCCTGGCGCTGTCGCACCGATTCGCCGCGCTCGCCCGACTCGAGTATCGTCACTACTTCGGCGCGGTCATGGCCGAGACTCGCCGCTACATCGGCCAGCACGTCGATCCGGTGGAGGTCACGACGTTCGGTGAAGAAGGCGCTGAACAGGGCCTGCTTCATGCGGTGGCCTTCGTCAGGAGAGCGCTGCTCCGCCCAGTCGATCAACTGGTGGGCGCGGAAGGTATTCACCATGCGCATGTCATCGGTGTAGTTGAAGGTGAAGCCGAGGTCGGCGCCCATCTGGGTGAGCCGTTCCCGTGCGCTGCGCGAGTCCTCATCGCTGGTGCCGTACTTGGCGGCGATATGCTCGCGCAGGTTTTCGCCTTCCTCGCCCATCTGCGGATTGAGCTCGAAGGGGTGCCAGTGCACCTCGATGTCGATGCCGCTCTGGCGCGCCGCCTCGGCGAGCTGGCGGTAGCCGATGATGCACCAGGGACAGACGACGTCGGAGACGATGTCGACGGTGATGGTGGTGTCGCTGTCGTGGCTATCTGGGGATGTGGGCATGTCGGCCTCTACTCCTGAAGAAAGGTGTCCCGGGTTGGTCGTTAGCAGGGCAACCAACCTTACAGGCCCCGGGACACGATCAACAGACAAGCCTCAGATGAGGCGATCCCACAGCCCATCCTGATACTCCCTGGCACTGGCCTCGAAGCTGTCCGGGTAGACATTGCGGAAGCGGTGCTCGTCCAGCGGGATCAGTCGTGCCATCTCGTCGATCATCGCCGCCGGGTCCTGCTGCAGGTCGTCCCCGGCAAACTGCTGCTGCACCGAGCGAATCGGTTTTTCAGGGGTGAAGCAGGCGTCGGGGTCGTACCACTGGTCCAGGGTGTTGTACATGCGGTCGTTGAAGCCGGTGCGGAAGGGGCCGGGGTTGATGGTGGCCACCTTGACGCCCAGCGGGGCGAGCTCTTCGTAGAGCAGTTGCGCCATGCCTTCGAGGGCGTGCTTCGAGGCGACGTAGGGACCGAGATAGGGGAAGGTGGTGAAGCCGGCGATGGAGGAGGTCAGCACGATCTTGCCCTTGCCTCGCTCGACGAACTCGCGGGCGTAGGGCTGCACGAATTCCAGGGTCGAGAAGACGTTGGTCTCGAACACTCGGCGTACCCGGTCGACCGGGATCTCGGCCAGCGGGCCGGTCTCGCCGATGGCGGCGTTGGCCACCACGATATCGACCTGGTGTCCGTAGCTGGAAAACACCGCGTCGCGGTCGCGCTTGTCGGTGATATCGAGCTTTTCGACGGTGAGCGTCAGTTCCTGCTGCCGGGCCTTTTCCTTGAGCGAGGTGGCCTGGGGCCAGATCTCCGTGGTGGCGATGACCTTGTGTCCCGCCCTGGCCAGGGCCAGTGCCGTACCCTCGCCGAGTCCGCTGCCGGCGCCGGTGATCAGAATGGTCTTCATCATCGTGCTCCTGTCTGGGAAAAGGAACGGTCGTGGCACGCCTTGGCGTAGCGCCTGACAAGGCCTCTGGGTGCTTGCCTCTGGGCGTTTGACAATCCGGCACCCTAACGTGCCGCGATGGCGCTGCTCAACCATCGCGCCAGCATCGCGTCGGCATCCTGGCCCGTATCCTGGCCAGCATCGTGATCAGGGCGGCCGACCGTCGCCACCGCGAGTCCCAGCGTGCTGCCGAGGTCATGTCACGATGATGACGCTTCGGTGTCGGGGACCGTCGATCGACGATCCTTGTGCACTGCCCTTGCCTGCGAGTGTGGCCTGCGGTCCTGTCGACCCAGCGGGACCATCATCGGACGGCCGCTGACGGGATCGGCGAAGACGTGGCTGTCCAGTCCGAATACCTCCCTGACCATGGTGGTGGTCATCACCTCACTGGCTGGGCCGCTTGAGTAGACCTTGCCGGCGGCCATGGCGATCAACTCATCGGCATAGCGCGCGGCAAGGTTGAGCTCATGCAGCACCATGACGATGGTGGTGCCGCGCTGGCGGTTGAGGTCCTCGAGCAGATCGAGCACCTCGACCTGGTGATGGATATCGAGATAGGTGGTGGGTTCGTCGAGCAGCAGCACCTCGGTGCGCTGGGCCAGGGCCATGGCGATCCACACCCGCTGGCGCTGGCCGCCCGACAGTTCCTCCAGCACACGCTCGGCGAGGCCGGTGGTGTCGGTGGCTTCCAGCGCCTCGCTGACGGCGTCATCGTCTTCGCGGCTCCAGCGCTGAAACATGCCCTGGTGGGGGTGGCGGCCACGGCTGACCAGCTCCAGCACGGTGATGCCTTCAGGGGCGAGTGGCGCCTGAGGCAGCAGGCCCAGGCGCTGGGCCAGGCGCCTGGCGGGCAGCCGGTGCAGGTCGTGGCCGTCGAGCAATACCTGGCCGCGCTGCGGTGCCAGCAGGCGTGACAGTGAACGCAGCAGGGTCGACTTGCCGCAGGCGTTGGCGCCGACGATGGCGGTGATTCCCGCTGGCTTGACCTCCAGATCGATGTTGTCGAGGACCGCACGGTCACGGTAGCCGGCAGTCAGGCTTCGGGCACTGAGTCGGGTAGGCGTCATCAGGTGGATCCTCGGGCGTTGTCGCGCATGACGAGGGTGATCAGGTAGGGGGCGCCGATCACGCCGGTGACCACCCCCACGGGATAGCGGGCCGGCAGTAGATGCTGGCCGATAAAGTCACCCAGCAGCACGAACAGGGCGCCGACCAGGGCAGCGGGGATCAGCACCGAGCCATTGTGACGGATCAACCAGGCGGCGACCGGGCCGCTGAGGAAGGCGACGAAGGCGATCGGCCCGGTCACCGCGGTGGCAAAGGCGACCAGCCCCACCGCCGCGACCACGATGCCGAGGCGGGTGAGCGACAGCCTGACACCGAGCCCCCGGGCCATGTCATCGCCCAGGCGCATCGCCTCCAGGTCCCTGGCGAAGTGAAGTAGCTTGGGTGGACCTTGCTTGAGAGGACGTCGCTCGGGGGGACATGGCTTGAGAGGACTTCGCTCGGCAGGACATGGCTTGAGTGGCCGTCGCTCGCGGGGAGGTTGTCGGTGTCGTCGTCACAGTGACCTCAGCGTATGGCGGCGGACGATCCAGATGAAGACCGGACCGCCGAGCAGGGCGGTGACGATACCGACGTCGAGTTCTGCCGGACGGACCAGCACCCGGCCCAAGGTGTCGGCCAGTACGACCAGCAGGGCGCCACCGAGGGCACACAGCGGCAGCAGGCGGCGGTAGTCGGCACCGACCAGCAGGCGCAGCGCATGGGGCACCACCAGACCGACGAATCCGATGGGACCACAGGCCGCGGTGGTCGCCCCGCACAGCAGGATGGCCCCCACCGCGGCCAGTGCTCGGGCCAGGGCCACGCGCTCGCCGAGACCGGTCGCCGCCTCATCGCCCAGCGCCATCAGGTTGAGCTTGCGCGCCGCCAGCAGCGACGCGGCAAGGCCCAGGGCCAGGAAGGGCAGCACCGGGGTGATGCGATCGAGGGTAGCGCCGCCGACGCCGCCGATCAGCCAGGAATGGATCAGCCCGGCGATGTCGGCGCGGGGCAGAATCACTGCGGAGGTCAGCGAGGTCAGGGCGGCGGTCACCACCGCGCCGCTCAGCGCCAGCCTGAGAGGGGTGGCGCCGCCTCGTCCGAGGTTGGCTACCAGGTAGACCAGCAATGCACTGGCGCCGGCGCCGGCGATGGCCACCCAGATGTAACCAGAGGCCTGCTGCATATCGAACCAGGCGATGCCGATGACGACTGCCAGCGCGGCGCCGGCGTTGACCCCGAGCAGGCCTGGATCGGCCAGAGGGTTGCGGGTCAGGCCTTGCATGGTCGCCCCGGACACGGCCAGCGCGGCCCCCGCCAGCAACGCCAGCAGGGTGCGGGGCAGACGGCTGGCGATTGCCGCTTCGTCGATGGAGTCGATACGCCCATCCAGCAGACCCATGAGCGCGGTCAGATCCGTCGGCCTGGCGCCGATGACCACCGACAACATCACGCTGGCGGCCAGCGCCGCCAGTAGCAGATAGACGCCGGTCGGGCGCGAATGGCGTGGCCTGCCAGGCGCCAGCGGCCTTGCCTTCATATCCTTCCCTTCCTGCTCATTTGTGCGTATCCATCCCGTCCAGACGCTCCATTCAGGGTTGCTGACGCTTGATTCAGGGTTGCTGACGCTTGCGAGCGGCTTCGGCCAGTCGTTCGACGTAGTCGTCGAGCACCCAGGGGATCGACAGCGGCGTCGGGTTGGCCGCGGTTCCGGTGGGATTGTTGCCGAGCAGCACCAGCGAGCCCTGTTCCACCGCGGGCAGGCGCGAGGTCAGCATATGCTCGTTGAGTCGCTCCACCAGCGGCTCGCCACCATAGGTAATGATGATGTCGACATCGGCGATCTCGTCGATACGCTCGGCGCTGATGGAGCCGGCGAAACGGCCGTCAACGGAGCTGTCGGTGACGAACTGGGGCGAGGTCAGGCCGATCTCGTGCAAGAAGCGCACCCGGGCGTCGTTGTCGTTGTAGAAGTTGATCTGACTGAGGTCGGTGGGCTTGATATGGCTGATCAGCATGGCGCTCTTGCCGGCGAGTTCCGGGTGCTCGGTGATCTGCTGCTCCACCTGGGCCTCCAGGCGTGCGATCAAGGCCTCGCCTTCCTCGGCCATGCCCATGCCTGCGCTGTTGAGCCGGATCATGTCGCGCCAGCCCGACGACCAGGGGGCTTCGGGGTAGGCCACCACCGGGGCGATCTTGCTGAGGGTGTCGTAGTCGGAGCGGCTGAGGGCGGAATAGGCCGCCAGGATAACGTCGGGCTGGCTCGCGGCCACCGCCTCGAAGTCGATGCCATCGCCTTCGTCGAACAGGTTGGGGGGGCCTGCGTCGAGCTCGTCAAGGCGCTGCTCCACCCAGGGCCAGAGGCCATCGCCATCGTCATCGCCGAAGGTGGTGGCGGGAAACCCCACCGGCACCACTCCCAGCGCCAGCGGCACCTCGTGGTTGGCCCAGGCCACCGTGGCGACCCGTTCGGGCTTTTCCTCGATCACGGTGACGCCGAGGGCGTGCTCGATTTCGATCGGATAGCCATCGTCGCCAGCGGCGAGGACAGGCTGGACGGCGGCGAGTAACACAAGGCCGAGCGGCCAGCGTGGGTGGATCAGGGGCATGGGGTCTTCCTTGTAGAGGGGATGACCGGCTCTCGCAGGAGAGCCGGCTTGACAGTGGTGTCGCGAGTGCCGGTCGGGCGCACAGCGCCCGACGCGGATGTCGAGGTTTCGGCGTTCCAGGGCACTAGAAGTCGTAGGTCAGGCTCAGCAGCGCGCTGCGCGGCTCGCCATAGATACCCTGGCTATAGAAGCCGAGCTGCGAGTAGTACTCCTCGTCGAACAGGTTGGTGACGTTGAGCTGGGCGCTCATGCTGTCGTTGATGCGATAGCGGGCCATGGCATCGGCGACGAAGACGTCACCCTGACCGATCTTCTCGGTGCCGTTGGGGGTGTCGTTGTCGCGGTAGGTGTCACCCTGCCAGCGCGCACCGCCGCCGAGGGTCAGGTTCGACCAGCGGCCAGGCAGCTGCCAGCTGGCGAACAGCTTGGCCTGCTGGCGGGCATAGCTGGTGTTGAGCTGCTCACCGTCGGCGTCCTCGGCGTCCACCAGGGCGTAGCTGGCGGACAGGTTGACGCCGTCGGCCACCTCGCCTGCGATCTCGAGCTCGAAGCCTTCGACCTCGGCGCCGTCGGTGGTGGTGTAGGCCTGGTCGGTGGTGCCCGCGACGAAGACCCCGGGGATTTCCACCGCCAGATTGTCCTGCTGGCTGTGGAACACCGCGAAGGACACGTCGGCACGATCGTCGAACAGCTCGGCCTTGAGGCCGGCCTCGTAGTTGATGCCTTCCAGCGGATCCAGCAGGGCGCCGCTGGGTGAGCGCTCGCTCTGGGTGTTGAAGATCTCGGTGTAGCTGGCGTAGGCGCTGAGGTCGTCGGTGATATCGACGATCAGACCCGCGTAGGGGGTGAACTCGTTGTCGTATTCGTACTCACGCTCGCCGCGATAGTCCTGGTCGATCTTCCAGTCGGTCATGCGCGCGCCGACGATAAAGTGCACCGGGTCTGCCAGCGAGAAGCGGGATACCGCGTAGTAGCCCTGCTGTTCGGTCACGGTGTCATCGGTCAGGCCCCACTCGCCCCAGACCGGTTCTGCCAGGGCCGGGTCGTTGCGGTCGCTGAAGCTGCCCAGCGCCGGCACGTCGCCGGCCGGGCCGCGACTGTTGATCTGGTAGTCCTCGTGCAGGTCCATGTAGCCGAAGCCGAGCTGGTGCTCGCGGCCGAACAGGGTGAAGGGACCTTCGGCGCTGACATGCAGATTCTTCTGGGTGCGATCGCCGCGATAGTCGACCAGGTAGGACTCGGTGGCGTAGCTGGGCGTGTAGTAGAGCACACCGGTCTCGCGATCCGGATAGCCGCCGCGGTAGTTGTAGGTCAGGCCATAGTTGGCGTCGCCGTAGCTGTAGGCGGCTCGGGCGGACCAGCCATTGTCGAAGTGGTGGGTCAGGTCGACGAAGGCGCGGGTGTTCTCGGTGAAGAAGTTGGCCCAGTCGGTGTTGTTGGCGGTGGAGCGGTCGAAGTCGGTACGGCCACCGTCCAGGTAGTACTGCGGCACGCCGATGTAGGCGCCGTCCTGGTCGTAGTGCTGGTACTCGATGCCCACGCTGAGCTCGGTGTTGTCGGTCAGCTCGGCGGCGATCACCCCGTAAAGGGTCTCGCGGTCGTTCTCGACGCCGTCCATGAAGCTGTCCGAGCTGTCCTTGGCCGCCACGAAGCGCACGCCGACGCGCCCCTCGCTGTCCAGCGGGGTACTGACATCGACCACGCCGCGCCCCCGGTCCCATCGGCCCACCGCGGCAGTCACGCTACCCGCCGCCTCGTCCAGCGGCTTCTTGCGCACAAAGTTGACGGTGGCGGAAGGATCGCCGACCCCGGTCATCAGGCCGGTGGCGCCGCGCACGACCTCGACCCGGTCGTAGATGGCGGTATCCCACTCGGCGTCGCCGAACGGCCAGAACGCGCTGGTATTGCTCTGCAGGCCATCGAACTGGAAGTTGCGAATGGTGTAGCCGCGGGACTGGAAGCTGGTGCGAGTGCCGTCCAGACGGATCGCCGAGACGCCGGGCAGCCGTTCCACCGCCTCGGTGGTGCTGGTGATGGCCTCGTCGTCCATCTGCTGGCGGGTCAGGAAGCTGATCGACTGTGGCGTCTGGCGCGGCGTCAGCGTCAGACCGTTGGCGCTGGTGCTGGAGGCCACCTGGTAGCTCTCGGTCGATTCGGTGGTGGCACGCAGATCGTCACCGACCACGGTCATGCTGGCGAGTTGCTCGGCGTCCTGGGCCAGCACCGGGGTCGACAGGGCGGCACCGGAGGCCAGGGCAATGGCGATAGCCAGGCGGCCAGGAACGAGGTGGCCCGGAACGAGACGGCCAGGAACAAGGCAGGTGAGGGGAGCGGAATGGTACGGCACGAAAGGGGTTCCCTGTTTATGTTTTAAGAATGCAAATTATTCACGTTTCCATTGGCGGGTGTTTATGAGCGCTGCCAAGTTGTCTATGCGAGATGCCACAAATGCACAAAACGGCAGAACTTTTTGGCGAAGTGGCACCATTGGCCTGGTGCAGGGGCCGGGCAAGCGGAGAAGGTCAGGAACCAAGAGAAGGTCAGGCAAGAAAAGGAAACCAGGCAAGAAGAGCAGCCCTGACGCGAACGACCAGGGGCAAGACGACGATCTGGCAGAAGGCGGCCGGCGGTAGAAGACGCCGCTGGAGGTGGGAAGGGACATGGGCGGTGATGCGGGGCCCCGCCAGCGCAAGGCACTGGCGGGGAAAAACGACGGTAGGCGTGTTCTGGCGGGCGCGTTCGGCAGGGGCCTGTCAGCTGCGCCCGGGTTCGGCGGTGCTCACCTGACCTTCCTCCAGGGAGGACTCCTCGTCTGCTTCCATGAGTTCCAGGTCGAGCTGCACCGGATCGTCGGCCGCTTCCTCGACCCAGGTTGCCCCCAGGGAGGCGGTGCCGGCGGGGACCGCGACATAGTGGCCGTGGGTGTCCGAGGGCTGGTTCGGATAGCGCCACAGGCAGTAGCCGCCGAAGACCACGATAAGCGCGTGGATCAGCGCCAGGTCCCACAGAAAGCCGGCAGAGCCCAGCAGGTCCATCAACAGCCCCGTGCTTAGCGGGCCGAGGATGGCGCCGATGCCGAGTGCCAGCACCAGACTGCTGCTGGCGGACACCGTCTGCTGCGGCGTCAGGACGTCATTGGCGCAGGCGAGAAACAGTGAATAGAGCGTCAGGGTGGTGCCGCCCAGCAGCACGCCGAGCAGCGTCAGCGCATGGCTTGCGCCCTGGTCGAACAGCAGCCCGGCCAGCGAGAAGGCGGTGGCCAGGGCGGCGACGATGAGGATCACCCATTGGCGATCGGTCTTGTCGGAGAGCTTGCCCAGGGGCCATTGAAACAGCGCCCCACCGAGGATGAACGCCCCCATGAAGGCGGCGATCTGGTGGGTCTCCAGCCCATGGTTGGCGGCAAACACCGCGCCCATGCCGAATACAGTACCGTTGGCGATCCCGGTCAGCAGGCAACCGAGGGTGCCCAGCGGCGACAGTCGATACAGGCGCAGCAGGTTCATCGCCTCGGGCTGGCTGGTGTCCGGCTGCGGGGTGTAGCTCAACAGGATCGGCACCAGCGCCAGCGACATCAGTATCGAGACGATCAAGAACAGCAGGATGCCGCTGGGGTCCGCCACGTTCAGCAGCAACTGGCCGCCGCCCATGCCGAGATAGCTGATGACCATGTAGAACGCCAGCAGTCGCCCGCGCAGGTGGTTGCTGGCGTGGCCGTTGAGCCAGCTTTCGGTCACCACGTAGAGCCCGGCGTAGGCGAAGCCGGTCATCAACCGCATCGCCGCCCACACCCAGGGGTCGATGAACATGACGTGGACCAGGATGGCGATGGAGGTGATCGAGGCCAGGGCGGCGAACACCCGGATATGTCCGACGTCGCGAAGCTTGCGTGGGGTCAGGGTGGAGCCGGCCAGAAAGCCGACGAAGTAGGCCGACATCACCAGCCCGGTGACCGTGTTGCCGAAGGATTCCTCGGCGGCGCGCACCCCGAGCAGGCTGCCCTGCAGGCCATTGCCGAGCATCAGCAGGCCGACGCCGAGCAGCAGCGCCCAGAGGCTCCAGGCCGCCGACAGGGTGGAAGTGGGAGTCGATGTGGTCACGGCGGCCTCGCTTGTCCGGGGAGGGGGCGACGGAAGTCTGTTGTCGGCTGGGGTACCGCGGCGCCGGTCCATCGCCGCCGCCGCTAATCATCAGTGTGTTCGGCGTACCGCTGATCGGCAAGGGGCGCCATGTTGTTGCCGGCAAGGCATCGCTTGACGCTCTGCCACGAACGCCCGAACTCATCTTGGCCGTCCAGCACGCTGACCCGACGACGACTCCATAGCATCGTAGTTGGTCGAACTCGCGGCCGTAACCGACGCGTACCAGGCGCAAGCGGGTTTTCTGTCGCGCACGAGAAATCGTTCTGGGGACGTCGAATTCAACGCTATCGTTCGCTTGATTTTTTCTGGCGTGTCCGTCTATTGCCGAAGCAGATTCAGGGGGCGTTACTGGGTTTAATGCCAGGAAATTTACGCCGCGAGTCGCGGGAATTTCGCTATCTTGACGTCTGGTCGAAAATGGGTAAATTATCCTTCGTCCGTCAGGTTGGACATTTTCTGCACAGCACAGTAGGGTATGTGCGCCGCAGCGATGGTTTCATCCCGCCTTTTACAGGCCTCACGTCGCTCTGGACGCCGAGCCCTTATCCTGGCTCGCGATCCGATGCCAAGCTGGCGTTATACCGCCAGGAGAAGTGCCATCGCTGGATGGATGTAGCACCTTCCCGACTGGATTACCCCGGGGCCAATGGCCCGGCGGGGACCTGTTTGTCTTGTCTAATGCTGTTCCTGCGTTGTCGCTGGAGAGGACCGAGATGTCGCCCCACTACACCGACCAGGGCCGCTGCATGCCGCGCCGCCCGCCTCCCTGACCCACCAGTGGTCTGCTGGCGTCTTCGATACGCCCCGCCGGTTGTCGCAATGTCGGCCCGCCTGCCCCTGCTGCAATGGCTGGCCATGTGCTGCGGCGCGTCCCGACGCCTTTCTGTACCGAAAAAGCGGCAGCAATCCGTTTAATTTCGGCCCTTGAGACTTCAATGACCCCGAGGAAGCTTCGTCCTTTTCGTGGGCGCAATTCCTGTGGCGTTGTCGTGCTCGTCTAGTGAGTTTTTCGCGGTGAAGTGCCGGAATGCGTTCGCATGAACCGTCGCTCGCCTGTGTTCCACCAACAAGAGAATTGCCCTTGAATAGCGCCTCCCTCCACCAGTTTTCGACCCTGACGGTCATCCTGTTGATGATCGCTTTTTATGGCGGCACCTACCTGCTGACCCTGAGCATTCGCAAGAAGAAGGAAGACGCCGACGCCTTCATGGTCTCGAACCACCGGGTCGGCTTCGGCATCGGTGCCGCCAGCATGACGGCCACCTGGATCTGGGCCGCTTCTTTCTACGCCGCTGCCACCTCCGGCTATACCTATGGTGTGTCCGGCCCGATCCACTACGGGCTGTGGGGCGCGCTGATGATCCTGTTCATCTATCCGTTCGGCCGCCGCTTCCGGCGGCTGGCGCCCAACGCCCACACCCTGGGCGAGCTGATCCACGCGCGCCACGGCTCCTCCAGCCAGCTGATCCTGGCGCTATCGAACCTGCTGGGCAGCATCATCAGCCTGATGGTCAACTTCACCGCCGCCGGGGCGCTGGTATCGGTACTTTCGCCGCTGTCGTTCCAGGCCGGTGTCATCATCGCCGGTGTCGGGGTGCTGCTGTACACGCTGTGGTCGGGCTTCCGCGCCTCGGTGCTGACGGACTTCGCCCAGCTGGTGGCGCTGATGGCGATTGCTGTGGTGATCATCCCGGCGGTGTTCTTCGCCATGGGTGGACCCACCGAACTGGTGGCCGGGCTCGACAACCTCACCGCCGAGCAGGCCAACTTCTTCTCGATGGATGCCATCCTCAATCAGGGCGCACCTTTCTTTGTCGCGGTGCTGGCCTATGCCATCGGTAACCAGACCATCTCCCAGCGTCTGTTCGCGGTGAACGAGGACCACATCAAGCCGACCTTCCTCACCGCCACCGTGGGCTACGGGGCCATCGTCATCGGCCTTGGCATGATCGGCCTGATGGCGTTGACCCTGGGGGTCGAGCCGCTCAACGGTGACATGAACAACCTGATCCCGCAGATGGTGTCCAGCTACCTGCCGCCGGTGTTCATCGCTGCCTTCTTTATTCTGGTGATCGGTTCCCTGTCCTCGACCGCCGATTCCGACCTGTCGGCGCTGTCGGCGATCATGATGGCCGACGTCTACGGCAAGAACATCGCTCGAGGCAAGGCCGACCCCCGCCGCATGCTGCTGGTAGGGCGCATCACCATGATCGTGGCCACCGCCATCGGTATCGTCTTCGCCAGCTTCTCGCTGGATATCCTGGTGATGCTGGTCTTCGTCGGGGCACTGTGGGGAGCCATCGTCTTCCCGGTGATCGCCAGTTGCTTCTGGAGCCGGGTCACCAACGCGGCCTTCACCACCTCGGTGCTGGTGGCCATGGTGACCTTCTGCGTGGCGCGGTTTGAATGGCTGCCGATGACCGGTGTGGCCGGTCTTGGCTTCGAGTTCCTGGCCAGCATCGGTGGCGGCATCATCATCGCGCTGATGGTGTTCGGCTTCCTCGGCCGCGTGGCCGGCGCCGTCGCCGGGCTCGCTGCCTTTGTCGCCATGCTGGTGTTCGCCACCGGTTTCCTCAGGGAGTACACGGTGCTGCTGGCGTCGCTGACCGCCTACGGCACCAGCACCCTGGTGTGCGTGGTGATGAGCCTGGCCAGCCGCGAGCGGTTCGACTTCGACACCATCGCCGAGCGGGTCGGCAACTATGATGCCGCCGAGGCCGTGACGGTAGCCGACGAGCGCCCGTCCAAGTCCGCCCCGGCAGGGCTTGCGACCCAGCGCTGAACCCTTGTTTGACGGGCGCCGCAGGCTGGCGGCGCCCACCGACGGAGATTCCCCATGACTCTGCTTTTTGGCTTTTACGTATTGATCTGGCCTGCGCTCACCCTGGGCGTGCTGCTGCTGATCTGCCGCGCCGTTGCCCGCGATCGTCGTGAGGCGAAAAAGGGCCACCGCACCCTGGTGTGAGGCGCAACTCGCACTGACCCGTTGCGACACCTGCCCTCGATGCGAGGGACAGGCCGCAACCAAAGAAGCCGCCCCAAGGGGCGGCTTCTTTCGTCATGGCAGGCGGCAGGGCAGGGAGGTCGCGTCAGCGCCGCGCCAGGTAGCCCAGGTTGCCCGAAATGTTGCGACCGGCCTCGACCAGAATGCGCTTGTACTCCGAGGTCTTGTCCTGGTGGTAGCGGATGCTCGGGATCGACATGCTCAGGGCGGCGATGGCGCGCCCGGTGTGATCGAAGATCGGGGTGGCGAAGCAGCAGACGCCTTCATCCATCTCTTCGAGATCCTCGGACAGCTCGCTCTCGGCGATCTCGGCCAGCTCTTCGCGCAGTGCCGCTTCGGTGGTCACGGTGTTCTGGGTGCGTGGTTCGAACTTGACGTTCGCGAGCAGGGCGTCGAGCTGCGCCGGGGGCAGGTGGGCCAGCAGGGCCTTGCCGATGGAATTGGTGTAGGCCGGGCTACGGTCGCCGATGCGGGTGTGAATGCACAGGTTGAAGTGAGAGTTGTACTTGTGCACGTAGATCACTTCGGCGGTGGAGGTGTCCAGGGTGCCCAGGTGCACGGCTTCGCGGGTCAGTTCGGACAGTGCCGCCATGTCGGGATCGGCCATCTTGATCAGGTCGGCCTTGCCGAGCGCTGAACTGCCAAGCGCAAAGACCTTCATCGTCAGCCGGTATTTCTCGCTTTCCGGATTCTGGGCGACGTAGCCCAGGTTCTTGAGCGTCTGCACAAAGCGATAGGCGGTGCTCTTTGACATCACGGCGCGTTGGGACAGCACCGCCAGGCTGGATTCTCCGCCCTCATCCAGAGCCTCCAGGATCGCCATGACCTTGAGTACCGCTGTGACGTTGTCGACCTTCGCTTCAGTAGCCATAGGGCCAAGATTCCAGAAATTGTGAAATAGGGTTTTATCTCTTGGTTTCGAGTTATACGTCTTTAGTCGTATGTCTGCAATATTCGGATGAGCTACGGCAGGTTCACCCAACTCTTCTATGTGGTGAGCCAGATCCTTCTCACCCTGATGACCGCTTCCATCGCGCTCTATGGCGTGTCGCTGTTTCTCGGCGCGGTGTTCGATGTTCGGGTGGCCTTCGTCACCCTGGTGATCGGTGCCGTCATCATCGTGACGCTGGCCATCGCCCTGGGCCAGGTCCACCACCTCAGCCTGTTCGACATCATGGTGATGTTCGGGGTGATCTTCCAGATGCCGCTGGCGCTGCCGGCCATGCTGTCCATCGCCAGGACCGGCGCCCCTGACTGGGCCGGATGGGGCGGGGTACTGGTGGGTATCCTGGTGACCACCACGAGCTATCTGTGGCTCGACGTCGAGGCCCTGGGCCAATGGCTTGGCCTGCCGTCGATCCATCCCTCCCAACTGGTCGATATCAAGCTCGCGGTCTCGCTGATGCTGCAGGTCGTCAGCGTGGTGGGTTTCGTCTACCTGGCGCGTTTCGTCCATGCGCCGCCCAGAAGCACCGCCCGCCAGGCAGAGGTCGACGAGTTGTTTGCCCGGCTGGAGCGCCCGGTGGCCGCGGACACCACGCCGGACAGCGGTGGGCCGTCGCGCAAGCTGGCGCCGCTACTGGTGCGGTACGTCGCGCTGGTATCGCTGCTGTTGGCGGTACTCGCCGATACCTGGCTCGGCGCCGGCTTCTTTATGATCGTGGCCGTGTGTCAGTTGATAATCTCGCAACTCCTCAGACGTTGAGGGGCTGGGGGCGGCAGGAGGTCGACTCGCCACGCCATCACGAGCAAATTTCATCCGGCTGGCCAAGACGTCGCCGGGGGAAAACTGGATAATGCGCCCCAAAGGCGTTGTCGGTGGCGAGTGTCCGACGACCCAAACCCATTACTCCGGTGCTGACTCCATGGAAATCAAGGTCAATTTTCTCGACAACCTGAGGCTCGAGGCCAAGTTCGACGACTTTACCGTCGTTACCGACCAGCCCATCCGCTACAAGGGTGACGGCTCGGCGCCGAGCCCCTTCGACTATTTCCTGGCGTCGTCTGCCCTGTGTGCCGCCTACTTCGTCAAGGTCTACTGCGTCGCCCGGGATATCCCCACCGAAAATATCCGGCTGTCGCAGAACAACATCGTCGACCCGGAAAACCGCTACAACCAGATCTTCAAGATCCAGGTAGAGCTGCCCGAAGATCTGTCCGACAAGGACCGCCAGGGCATCCTGCGCTCCATCGAGCGCTGTACCGTGAAGAAGGTGGTGCAGACCGGCCCCGAATTCCAGATCGAGACGGTGGAGAACCTCGACGAGGACGCCCAGGCGCTGCTGATGGCGGAGCCGGAAGAGGGCCAGAGCACCTGGATCGAGGGCAAGGACCTGCCGCTGGAGCAGACCATCGCCAACATGACCGGGATGCTTGCCGAGCTCGGCATGAAGGTCGAGATCGCCTCCTGGCGCAACATCGTGCCCCACGTCTGGTCACTGCACATCCGCGACGCCGCCTCGCCCATGTGCTTCACCAACGGCAAGGGCTCGACCAAGGAGAGCGCACTGTGCTCGGCGCTGGGCGAGTTCATCGAGCGCCTGAGCTGCAACTTCTTCTACAACGATCAGTTCTTCGGCCAGGAGATCGCCTCGAGCGAGTTCGTCCACTACCCCTGCGAAAAGTGGTTCAAGCCCGGGCCCAATGACGAGCTGCCCAAGGGCATCCTCGACGATTACTGCCTGGAGATCTTCGATCCCGACGGCGAGCTTCAGGGCTCGCACCTGATCGACACCAACTCCGGCAATGTCGAGCGCGGCATCGTCGCGCTGCCCTTCGTGCGCCAGTCCGATGGCGAGGTGATCTACTTCCCCTCCAACCTGATCGAGAACCTCTACCTGTCCAACGGCATGAGCGCCGGCAACACCCTGGCCGAGGCCCAGGTGCAGTGCCTGTCGGAGATCTTCGAGCGCGGTGTGAAGCGCCAGATCCTCGAGCAGGAGCTGGCGCTGCCAGACGTGCCCGAGGAGGTGCTGGCGAAGTATCCGGACATCGTCGAAGGGGTGAAGGCGCTGGAGGCCCAGGGCTTCCCGGTGCTGGTCAAGGATGCCTCGCTTGGCGGCCAGTTCCCGGTGGCCTGCGTGACCCTGATGAACCCCAAGACCGGCGGCGTGTTCGCCTCCTTCGGCGCCCACCCGAGCTTCGAGGTCGCCATCGAGCGCAGCCTGACCGAGCTGATGCAGGGGCGCAGTTTCGAGGGCCTCAATGACTTCATGCCGCCCACCTTCAACTCGCTGGCGGTGACCGAGCCCAACAACTTTGTCGAGCACTTCATCGACTCCTCCGGGCTGGTGTCCTGGCGCTTCTTCAGCGCCAGGTCCGACGTCGAGTTTGTCGAGTGGGACTTCTCCGGCAGCAACGACGAGGAGGCGGCGACCCTGTTCGGCATCCTCGAGGAGATGGGCAAGGAAGCCTACATGATGGTCCACGAGGACCTGGGCGCGCCGGTCTGCCGCATCCTGGTGCCGGGCTATTCCGAGGTCTATCCGGTCGAGGATCTGGTGTGGGACAACACCAACATGGCGCTGGACTACCGCGAGGACATCCTCAATCTGCATCGTCTCGACGACGACCAGCTCGCTGATCTGCTCGAGCGTCTGGAAGAGAGCCAGATCGACGAGCACATGGACATCATCACCCTGATCGGTATCGAGTTCGACGAGAACACCGTGTGGGGCCAGCTGACGATCCTCGAGCTCAAGCTGATGCTCCACCTGGCGCTCGGTCAGCACGAGGAGGCGCTGGATCGGGTCGAGATGTTCCTGCAGTACAACGACAACACCGTCGAGCGTGGCCTCTACTACCAGGCGGTGCGGGCGGTGCTGGAAATCACCCTGGACGACGAGCTAATGCTCGACGACTTCCTCTACAACCTGCGCCGCATGTTCGGGGACGAGACCATGGACAGCGTGGTCGGTGTGGTCAGCGGCGAGCTACGCTTCCCCGGCCTTACCCCGACCAGCATGGCGCTCGAAGGGCTGGAAAAGCACCAGCGCCTGATCGAGAGCTACAAGAAACTGCACGCGCGCAGGGCTCAGCTGGCCAAAGCCCAGAGCTGATCATGCCCAGCCACCGGCGCCGGTGTAACGGCCTGGCCCTGTGACGGCCTGCAATACCAACGCCCCCGACGTCTTCGTCGGGGGCGTTTTCGTCTGCGCTTCGTACAACGCTCGGGGACAGACGCCCCTGTCTCGCCAAGGTGCTGATGTTCCGGCATATGGGCCGCTTTCCTGGCGCGCTGGACGGCATCTGAGCGATGGATACCAGGCTAGAACTTTGGTCTAGAATCTTGAAATAAATCCGCGTCGTTTCTTTTTGGTGAAAAAATAGCTGCTATTTTTCATTTTTGTGAAGTCAAAGCGTTTTACGCCAACTATTGCTCGAAGTCGGCGGCGTTGTCGCGGGGGCCGGGGTTGCGGCTTGGCGGCGTGTCACCGCCTTCGGGTGTCATCCACCAAGGAGTTTTCGATGACCCAACAATCGATAACGAATGTCGAAAGCCATCCGCCAGCGGGACCGGTCAGCCGCATCTTCGGCCAGTATGATCGCTCGCTGTTCTGGCCTGTGCTGCTGATCTACGGCTTGATCATGGCTTGCGCGCTGTTCTTTCCGACCCTGACCGGTCAGGTGTTGTCCTCGACCCGCGACTTTCTGATCTTCAACTTCGGCTGGGGCTTTCTGCTGGGGATGGGGGGCGCGCTGCTGTTCTGTCTCTACCTGGTGATCAGCCCCTATGGTGATCTGAAGCTTGGCGCCGACGATGAGGTGCCGGAGTTCTCCTACGGTGCCTGGATCTCGATGCTGTTCAGCTGCGGCTTTGGCATCGGCTTCGTGTTCTTCAGCGTGGCCGAGCCGTTGACCCACCTCTATCAGTCCTCCCACGTCATCGACATGGGGGCGACGGGAGAAGCCGCCGGGGTCGCCAAGGCCGTCCAGCTGACCTTGCTGGACTGGGGCATGCACGGCTGGGCGGTGTTTGCCATCGCCGCCTGGGCGATCGCCTTTCCGGCCTACCGCCTGGGCCTGCCGCTGACGGTGGCCACCGGTCTCTACGGCATCCTGGGAGAGCGCTGCAACACCAGTGTCTGGGGGCGCCTGGCCAATGCCCTGGGGATCATCGGCACGATCGGCGGCAATGCCACCATGATCGGGCTCGGGGTGGCCTCCATCAACTACGGTCTGGCGACCTTGTTCGGATGGGACCTTGGTCCCGTTGGCCAGGCCCTGGTGATGATCGTGGTGATCGTGGCCTACGTGATTTCCGCCGCCACCGGTGTGGAGCGCGGCATCAAGGTGCTGAGCCAGGCCAATATGGTGATGGCTGGGGCGATTCTGCTGGCGCTGCTGTTTTTCGGCCATGCGCCCACTCAATATCTGCTGAACCTTGCCACCCAGCAGGTCGGCGACTATTTCGGCGAGGTCTTTGCGCTGCAGTTCTGGAGCGATGCCGGCAACTTCGAGCAGCGTGAATGGCTCGGTTGGTGGGTCGTGTTCTACTGGCTCTGGTACATCTCCTACATCCCTTTCTGCGGCGGCTTCATCGCGCGGATTTCCCGCGGCCGGACCCTGCGCGAGTTCATCGTCGGCGTGATCCTGGTGCCCATGCTGCTGGCAATCGGCTGGTTCAGCATCTGGGGAGGCTCCGCCGGCTACGTCGAGGTCACCGGTATCGCGCCTCTATGGGAAGGCGTGCAGCAAAAGCCCGAGTCGGGGATCTATGCCCTGCTCGAGAGCATGCCGGGTGGCTGGTGGCTGAGTCTGGGGGTGCTTTTCAATATCGTCATCTTCGCGGTGACGACCTCCGATTCGGCGTCCTTCTTTGCCGCCATGCAGGTCTCCAACGGCGATGAAAACCCCAAGGTGTCGATGCGCCTGCTGTGGGGCGTGGTGATCGGGTTTACCGGCATCATGTTCCAGTTGACCGGTGGCTTCGACGCGATCAGAAGCCTCGCCATCGTGGTCGGCGCTCCCTTCTTCGTGGTGGGTATCGCCTACATGGTGTCGGTCTACCGGATGCTCAAGTCCGCCAAGAAAGGCGGTGTGCACAACGACAGGATCGGCGTCTTCTACCGAGGCATGGTGCCTTACAAGATCGGCCGCCAGGGAGCCAATGGCGAGAGGCATAGTGATGATCGAGCTTGAACCCCGTGTCGTCGTCCTTTGCCGCCAACCATCGAGGAGGAGTGTCTGATGTCAGTACTCACGCCGTTCGACCCCAGCTATGACCCGTTGAAAGACGCCACTCCCGGTGTCGGGCGGGACTACGCGCCGAGCTACTGGCGCCATCACGCCGGGCCTCCACCGCAGGACGACGGCCCGGTGGATCGCGACATGGACGTCGACGTGGTGCTGATCGGCGCTGGTTTTACAGGCCTTGCCACTGCGCTCTTTCTGGCGCGTGAGTACGGCATCAAGGCGACCGTGCTGGAGGCCAACCAGATCGGCTGGGGTTGCACCAGCCGCAATGGCGGCCAGGGGCATCTCGCCTGGGGCCGCCTGAGTCGCAGCCAGTGGGTGAAGCGCTGGGGCCAGGACGTCGCCCGGCGTCTTCACGCCAATAGCCTCGAGGGCTTCGAGGTGTTCCAGTCGATGGCCGAGGACCCCGAGATCGACTGCGAGCCGCAGAACCACGGCAACCTGTTGATCGCTCACGGCGCCAAGGCACTCGATGGACTCAAGGAGGAGTCACGGCTGTGCAATCGGCTGCTGGGCTACCCGACTCGGGTGCTCGGTCGCGATGACGTGCTCGAGGGTTACATCGGCGACCAGGAGGCCCAGGGCGCCATGCTGGAGCCGGTGGGAATCGCCGTTCAGCCGCTCAAGCTGGCCTACGGCTACGCCCGGGTGGCACGGCGGCTCGGAGCCAGGATTCACACCGCAAGCCCCGTCGAGGGCTGGACCACCGAGGGTGGGGTGCATCACCTCAGGACCCCGGGGGGTGTGGTGCGGGCGCGTGCCGTGGGCATCGCCACCGCGGGTTATACCAGCCCCCAGCTGCACCGGGTCACGGCCTATCGCAATATGCCGATCATGGCCAACTCGGTGTGGACCCGGACCTTGACCGACGACGAGGTCGAGGCCTGCGGCTTTCGTTCCACCGTGCTGACCACCGATACCCGCAAGCTGCGCTACTACTATCGCTTTCTGCCGGAAAGGCGCCTGCAGATCGGCACCCGTAGCGCGATCAGCGGTGCCGACGCCCAGAACCCGCGCCACCTCAAGGTGGTCCACGATGCCATCGCGCGAAAGTTCCCGGCCATCGCCGGTATCGAGACGCCCTGGTTTTCCCACGGCTGGATGGATATCTCCCACGACATGATGCCAAGGATCGTGCAGCCGGACCCCGGCAGCAGCATCTTCTACGCCCAGGGATACAGCGGCAATGGCGTGGCATTTTCTGCCTATGCCTCAAAAAAGATGGCGGCGCTGATCGCCGGCGAATCGCTCAAGGAGGCCGACCTGCCGATCTTCAATTCGCCCTTGCCCGGGCACCCGCTGAGGCCTGTACGTCGCCTGGGCCAGCGTGCCCTCTACCGGTATTTCCAGGTGCTCGACAGCCTGCGATAGCCATGGCAATGGAGGGCGCCGCTAAGGCCTGGCGTCCTCTTCTCACCACCACGATTCACGATAACTGCTACTTGCAACGACCGCGCCTCACAGCGGCCAACATGTCCCGACAGGAGAGAGACCCCATGACGACAATGACAAACGAGACGCTCAATCGCCTCTTCGCGGCCTTCAACGCCCACGATATCGACGCGGTGATGAGCTATTTTGCCGACGATATCGTCTTCGATACCGTCGCCGGGGACCAGGCCCATGGCACCCGCATAGAGGGCTGGGAGGCCGTCAAGGCGGCCTTCGAGAACACCTGGGGGACCATGCCTGACGTGCAGTGGATCAACGGCAGGCACTATTTCGTCACGGGCGGTGTCGCCGACGGTGGCAGCGATGGGCCAGGCGCTGGCGGCGAGCGTATCGTCTCCGAGTCGACCTTCGTCGCCACCCAGCCCGACGGCAAGCGAGTCGAGGCGGACGGAGTCGATCTGTTCAGCGTGCGAGATGGCAAGATCACCCGCAAGCAGGCGTTTCGCAAGCAGCGTCCCGCCTTTGACCCCGGTTGACGCCCTAGTCGCCGTGCGATGCCTTAGCCCCCGGTCGAGCCTCTGGTAGTCTAGGTCCACGCCAATAACGATGGGAAAAGCGATGGCCAGGACGAAGGACGCCAGCAAGGAGCCCACCCGGGATACCCGCGAGGGTCAGGACGCCCTGCGGCTCGGTCAGCAGATCCGCGATCTGCGCAAGGCGCGTCAGATGACGCTGGCCGAGCTTGCCGAACGGGTCAACCGCTCGGTGGGCTATCTGAGTCAGGTCGAACGGGGCGCGTCGTCGCTGCCCATCGGCGTGCTGCAGGCGATCAGCGAGGCGCTGGGGGTGCGGGTGAGCTGGTTCTTCGAGGCCGACAATGACGTGCCCGAGCACGAGCGGGACGTGATCGTGCGCGCCTCCGGCCGCCGGTCCATGGAATTTTCAGGCATCGGCGTCCGTGAAGAGCTGCTGTCGCCGCGTCTCAGCGGCCAGTTGATTCTGATCATGACGCGGCTGGAACCAGGCGGCAGTGGCGGTGAGGTGCCCAGGCAGCGTAAGGGCGAAGAGGCCGGCTACGTCGAAGCCGGGCAGCTCGAACTCACCATCGGTGATCAATGCCATCTGCTGGAGGCGGGCGACAGCTTCTCCATCACCGGCGACCAGCCCCACCTTATCCGCAACCCCGGCGATATCGAGACGCGGGTGGTATGGGTGATGACCGGGGTCGACTACTAGGGCTTGTCTGAGAAAGTGCCTGCGCTCGGTAACACGGCGTTAAAAATCGGCTGGTGCGTCAGTCCGGTCAACATGCTCGTTTACACCCCGTAAACTGCGCTGTCGCACCGATTTTTGCCTTGTCTAACCTTCGCTCGTCGACTTTTCGGACGACGCCGAAGGCGCCCGGAGCGGTCTCCGGGCGTTCACTCCACGTGTTCTCTCCACGCGTTCTCTCCAGGCAGGCTTTTCGGTGGCCGGCGAGGCCTTCAGGCAGGCAGTCGGTTCACTGGCCACAGCACCTTCTCGCCGCTGGCGAAGCGCACCGCTTCTTCGGCCACCTTGCGCTTGAGCTCTTGCGCGGCGTCTTCTGAATACCAGGCCATGTGCGGGGTGATCAGGCAGTTGTCGATGCCCCTGAGCGGGCTGTCGGCGGGCAAGGGTTCCTGCTCGGTGGTGTCCAGGGCGGCGCCGGCAAGCCTGCCTTCCTTCAAGGCCTGGGCCAGGGCCGTCTCGTCGATGATGCCGCCACGGGAGGTGTTGATCAGATAGGCCGAGTCCTTCATCCGCTCCAGTGCCGCGGCGTCCACCAGATGGCGGGTTTCCTCGGTCAAGGGGCAGAACAGCCCGATCACGTCGGCCTCCCGGAACAACTCATCGAGTTCCAGGCAGCGAAGCTGGTCGGTGCCGTCTTCGGCGTTGGGCTGATGGTAGCGGTCGTGGGCGATGACATTGAAGCCCAGCGCCGCCATCTTGCGGGCGTAGAGCCGGCCGATGCGACCCAGGCCGACCACCCCGGCGGTCATCCGGGTCTGGCGTCGGATCGGCATGGCATCGGCGTACTCCCAGCGTCCGGCCTGGCAGCCGGCGTTCATCGGCACCAGCTTGCGAATCAGCGCCAGGCTCAGCGCCAGGGCGTGATCGGAGACCTCGTGCATGCCGTAGTCCGGGACGTTGCAGACCTGGACCCCGGCGGCGCTGGCGGCCTCGAGGTCGACGTTGTTGACGCCGACCCCGTAGCGCACGATCTGCTTGAGATCGGGCAGGGCCTCGAATACCCGGCGGGTGAAGGGGGCGTACTGGTTCAGGGCGATATCGACGCCCTGGAGCTGTTCGATCAGCGCATCTTCGCTTTGGCATTCAAGCAGCGGGACATCGAAGCCCGCGCGCTTGAATATCTCGGTTTCCACGTCGTGGTTGGCGTGGTCGAGGTCGGTAAAGACGATCTTCATGCAAGTCTCCTGTCAGCGGCCGAGGTAGCCGCCATCGACGGGCAGGGTGACACCGTGGACATAGTCCGAGGCAGGGGAGGCCAGAAACAGCAGCGGTCCTTTCATGTCGTCGCCATTGCCCCAGCGCCCGGCGGGAATGCGTGCGGTGATCTCGGCGTTGCGGCCCTCGTCGGCCAGCAGTGCGCTATTCATGTCGGTGGCCATGTAGCCCGGGGCGATGGCGTTGACGTTGATGCCCTTGGCCGCCCATTCGTTGGCCAGGGCCTTGGTCAGCTGCATCACGCCGCCCTTGCTGGCGGCGTAGGCCGGCACCGTCATGCCACCGAAGAACGACAGCAGCGAGGCGATATTGATGATCTTGCCCTGGCCGTCGGGCCCTTCGACGTCGCGCTCGAGCATATGCCGGGCGGCGAGCTGACACAGCTCGAACACCGCCGTCAGGTTGACCTCGAGCACCGCCTCCCAGTCATCGGCGGGGAAGTGCTCGGAAGGGTGGCGGCGCTGGACGCCGGCGGCGTTGACCAGGATGTCGAGGCGACCGCCGAGCTGGGCAAGGGCAGCGTCGAAGCCCTCGCTGCGCTGCTGGCGGCTAGCCAGATCGACGACCACGCCATGACAGGCGCTGGTCGACGTGGACAGGCCCGAGGCGACCTCATGGACCTTGTCCGACGAGCCCAGGATGACGACCTCGGCGCCCGCCTCGAGCAGGGCTTCGGCCATGCCGAGGCCGAGGCCCCGGGTTCCGCCGGTGACGATGGCCTTGCGGCCGTGTAGATCGAACAGCTTCATGATTGGCAGTCCACCAGTACCTTGACGGTGTTGAGGGAGGGCGTGGCGATCATCTCGAAGACACCGGCCGCGTCGGACAGCGGCACCACCTGGGTGATGGTCTGGCGCAGTTCATCGGCCAGGGTGTCGGCCAGAGTCAGGGCGTCGCCGAACTGCTTGTGGGTGTAGACCCGGGAGCCGATCAGGGTCAGCTCCTTGAAGTTCACGTCGATCAGATTGACCGCGTGGGCCGCCTTGTGGGTGGCGGTCAGGCAGATGGTACCGCCGACGCGTACTACCTTGGTCATCTCCAGCGCCGCGCTCTCGACGCCGGAGCATTCGAACACGGCGTCGGCGCCGTCGCCGCCGGTGGCGCTGGCCACCCGCTCGACCAGGCTTTCGCTGCGCACGTCCACGGTATCGAAGCCGAGCTGGCGACACAGCCCCAGGCGGCCTTCGTCGACGTCGGAGACGATCACCCGGGAGGCGCCTGAATGGCGCAGCACGATGGCGGTCAACAGGCCGATGGGGCCGGCGCCCATCACCACTGCGCTTTCGAGCATCGCAAAGCTTGCCTGGTGCAGGGTCCTGACCACCACCGCCAGGGGCTCCACCAGGGCCGCCACCTCATCGGACAGGCTGTCCGGCACCTTGAACAGCACGCTTTCGTCGATCCACTGATGGTCGGTTATGCCTCCGTCACGATCGATGCCGATCAGGCGCAGGTTGGCGCAGACATGAGGGGTGCCGTTGCGACAGGGGTGGCAGTCGCCGCAGGAGATCAGCGGGTAGGCGACCACCCGGTCGCCCACCGCGAAGCGCGAGTCCGGCGGTGTCTGCTCCACTCGGCCAACGAATTCGTGGCCCAGCACCAGGGGTGCCTGGGCGCGCGGGTGCTTGCCCGAGTAGATGCCGATGTCGGTGCCGCAGACACCGCAGTAGAGCATGCGAACCTTGACGGCGCCGGCCCGCTCGACGGGCTTGGGTACGTCGGTGACCTCGACCTGTCGGGGGCCGGTATAGACCAGTGCTTCCATGGGGGTTCCTCGTGTCGTCGGGGCGTTGTGAAGAGGGAGAATTCAGGCGCTGTGCTGCTGGCGCTCGGCCCCGCTGTCGCTGTCGAGCCGCGCACCGCCGGTGCGATGGGGGGCCATCCGGTCGCGGTCGAACTCGACCCCGATGCCGGGGCTGTCCGGGGCCACCGCGCGACCCTGGTCAAGGACCAGCGGACGCCGGGTGTAGTGGTCGATGGGGAAGGAGTGGATCTCCATCCAGCCGGCGTTGGGCTGGGCCGACACCAGGCTTACGTGCAATTCCTGCATGCCGTGGCTGCAGATGGGCAGGCCGTAGTGGCGGCTCTGGCGGGCGACATCGAGCCAGCCGCTGATACCGCCGCAGTTGGAGGCGTCGGGCTGGATGAAGGCTAGCCGCGCTTGTTCGAAGGCGTAGCCGAATTCGTGAGCGGTGTGCAGGTTCTCGCCCATGGCCAGGGGCATGCCGGTCGCCTCGACGATGCGGGCATAGCCCTGGTAGTCGTCGGGTAGGGTGGGTTCCTCGAACCAGGTGATGTCGTAGGGCGCGAAGGCCCTGGCGGCCTCGATGGCGCCATCGACGCTCAGCGCGTAGTTGGCATCCACCATGAAGGGACGCTCGGGGCCGATCAGCTCACGCACCCGGGCCACCCGCTCGACATCCTCGGCAAGGGTCGGGCGACCGACCTTGATCTTGATGGCCTCGGCGCCCTGGTCGAGGTAGCCCTGAACATTGGCAAGCAGCCGCTCGAGGGAGAAGTTGAGGTCGATGCCGCCGAAGTAGGCCTGGCACTGGCGGCCCTGGCCGCCGGCCATCTGCCACAGCGGCTGGCCGAGGCGGCGGCCCTTGAGGTCCCACAGCGCGATATCCAGCGCCGAGATGGCGAAAGCAGCGATGCCGCCGCGGCCCACGTAGTGGATATGCCACAGCATGTCGTCGTAGCAGCCGGCGATGTCACCGGCGTCACGCCCCAGCAGCATCGGCGCCAGGTCGTGCTCGAGCAGTGCCAGGATGGCGTGTCCGCCGCGCCCGCCGGTATAGGTGTAGCCGGTACCGCTGTGGCCATCCGCGGTGGTGACGGTGGCGGTCACGACCTCGAAGTCGGTGTGCACGCCATGCTTGGCATCGCCCATGGGCTCGCTCAGCGGCAGTCGGTAGAGGTCGAGCTCGATGGAGGTGATCGTCGACATGGGAGGATTATCCTGTGTTGCGTGTGCGCGTGATCTGCACCTGGATCGCGATCACGACGAAGAGAAAGGCGCCGCGGATGACCATCTGCCAGTAGGCGCTGAGGTTGAAGGTGCCGAGTCCGTTTTCGAAGTTCAAAAGGTTGAAGATCAGACCGAGCATCAAGGCGCCGATCAGCGTCGCCACCAGCGACCCCTTGCCGCCGGTCAGCAGGGTGCCGCCGACGACGACGGCGGCGATGGCGGTCAACTCCCAGCCTAGTCCCTCCAGCGGCTGGCCGGCGCCAAAGCCCGAGGCCAGAAAGACCCCGGCGAGCCCGGCACAACCACCGCTGATCAGGTAGGCCAGGGTCTTGGCCTTGCGTGCGGGCAGGCCCATCAGGTGGGCGGCTTCCTCGTTGTCGCCCACCGCGAGCATGGTGCGGCCGATGGGGCGTTGTTCCAGCAGCCACCAGAGACCGGCGCCGACCACCAGGGTGATGGCGAAGCTCCAGGGCAGCAGGCCGCCGATCGACTCCATCCCCAGTCGGGTAAAGCCGCTGGCCCAGTCCACCGGCACCGTCTGGTTGCCGCTGATGATCAGGGCGGTGCCCTTGGCCGCCAGCAGGCTCGCCAGGGTGGCGATAAAGGGAGGGATATGCAGGCGCGTGATCATCACCGCATTGACCAGACCCGCCGCCAGTCCGGTGGCGAGCCCGGCCAGGAGCGCCGGGACCAGGCCGTAGGGGCTGACGTAGGCGGCGGTGACCGAGGACAGCGCCGCCACCGTGCCCACCGACAGGTCGATGCCGCCGGTGATGATCACCAGGCACATGCCCAGGCTGATCAGCACGAACATGGCGTTGTAGTTGAGAAAGGATGAAAGATTGTAGGCGCTGCCGAAATTGTCGTAGCGGATCAGGCCGAGGCAGATCAGTGCCAGCAGGATCACGCAGACCCCGGTGGCCTGGCCATTGTCGGCAAGGCGCTGGCGCCAGGAGACGGTGGTCATGTCAGTGGGCTCCTCTGGGCGTCTGGAGATACACCGCCAGCACGATGATGGCGGCCTTCACCACCAGCGCTACCTCGTCGGCGACGCCGTTGGCGAGCAGGGTGTAGCGCACCAGTTGAATGATCGCGGCGCCGAGGATGACCCCGGCGATGGGGGCCTTGCCGCCCTTGAGCAGGGCGCCGCCGACCACCGCCGCGGCGATGGCGTCGAGTTCCATCAGGTTGCCGTTCTTGGCCGCGTCCGAGGCGGAATTGATGGCCACGGTGATCAGCCCGGCGAGGCCAGCGAGCAGGGCACAGCTGGTGTAGGCCGCGAGCTTGACGCGGGTCACCGGGACCCCGGCCATGCGTGCTGCCTGGGGGTTGCCGCCGGTGGCCAGCAGGTAGCGGCCGTAGCGGGTGCGGGCGATGACCCAGGCCACCACCAGGGCGATGACCACCACCAGCCAGCCCTGGAAGGGCAGGCCGAGTAGCCGACCGGCGCCGAGGAACTCGAAGGCGGGATTGTCGAAGGTCTGCAGGTTGCCGTTGGTCAGCACCTGGGCCAGACCGCGACCGGAGATGAACAGCACCAGGGTGGCGATGATCGGCTGCACGCCGAAGCGACTGACCAGCACGCCATTGAACAGCCCACAGGCCACGGCGACGGCCAGGGCCACGACGATCGCCACCAGGGTCATCGCCAGCGGCGCCTGCTGGCCGAACTCCGACAGAAAGATCAGTGGCGCCAGGGCGCCGGCCAGGGCCATCACCGCGCCCACCGACAGGTCGATGCCACCGGTGGCGATGACCAGGGTCATGCCGATGGCGACGATGGCGATGGTCGACACCTGGGAGACGTTGACCGACAGCGTCTGCCACTCGAGAAAGTTGGGGGTGATCGCGACATTGAACAGGATCAGTGCCAGCAGGGCGACGAGCAGCGCCAGGCTGCGGGGATTCACCGGCATGGCCTGGCGCCATCGCGGGCTGGCCGACCGGGGCGTCGCCTGACGGGAGGAGTGGAGCGACGTCATGGTGCGGTCTCCTGGTGGTCGGTGGCGGTAGCGGGGGATCTCTCGTCGTCACGCGCCGCGCCGTCGGCTCGGTCGTGCTGGGCGGTGGCGATGGCGGTGACCAGGGCGTCTTCGCTGAGCCCGGGGTTGTCGAGCACCCGGGTCGAGTGGCCTTCGTGCATGATCACCACCCGCTGGGCGCCCTCGGCGAGTTCCTCGAATTCCGAGCTGATCATCAGCACCGCGCCGCCCTGGGCCTGATAGTCCTGGACGATGCGCTGGATCTCGCGCTTGGCGCCGATATCGACGCCACGGGTCGGCTCGTCGAGGATCAGCAGTCGCGGCTGGGTCGCCAGCCACCGTGCCAGCAGTACCTTCTGCTGGTTGCCACCGGACAGCTGGCCGATGGGTTGTTCCATGGAGGCGGTCTTGATCTTGAGCGCCTCTATATAGTGTGCGGCGAGTTCGCGCTCGCGCCGCCTTTGAATGACGCCGCGACGGCTCAGCGTGCCGAGCAGGGGCAGGGTCATGTTCTCGCGCACGCTCATCTCGGGGATGATGCCCTCGACCTTGCGGTCTTCGCTGAGCAGCGCCACCCCCGCGGCGATGGCGTCGCGGCTGTGGCGGGGGGCGTAGCGCTGGCCGACCAGCCGCATGCTGCCCCGGGTGGTGCGATCGAGCCCGAACAGGGCGCGGGCAAGCTCGCTGCGACCGGCCCCGAGCAGACCTCCGAGGCCGACCATCTCGCCCTGATGCACCTCCAGCGAGGCGCCTCGCAGGCCCTTGTCGGTGGCCAGGGACTCGACCTCGAGCAGCGTCTCGTCGGTGTCGAGTTCCATCTCGCGAAAGCTGGTGGTGCCGCTTGCCTGGATGTCCGAGGCCTTGCGGCCAAGCATGGAGGCCACCAGCTCCAGGCGCGGTGTCTCGCTGAGGGTGCGCTGCTCCACCGTGGCGCCGTTGCGCATGATGGTGGCGCAGTCGCACACCGCGTAGAGCTCCTCGAGGAAGTGCGAGACGAACAGCACCGAGGTGCCCTGGGACTTGAGCAGCCGGATGACCTCGAACAGCCGCTGGACCTCGCGTTCGTCCAGCGAGCTGGTCGGCTCGTCCATGATCACCAGCCTGACCTGCTGGGACACCGCTCGGCCGATGGCCACCAGCTGCTGGATGGCGGTGGAGTACTCGCTGAGCGGACGGCGGACGTCGATGTCCAGCCCCAGCTCCTCGAGCACCGTGCGGGCCCGTCGATGGGCCTGGGGCCAGTCGATCCCGCCCCACCAGTGAAGGGGCTCGAAGCCCATCATCATGTTCTCGGTGACCGAGCGCAGCGGCACCAGGTTGAGCTCCTGGTAGATGGTGGCAACGCCAGCCTGCTGCGCCCGGCGCGGGCCAGAGAAGGCCACAGGCTCGCCGTCGAGCAGGATCTGGCCGCTGGTCGGTGTGTAGACCCCGGTCAGAACCTTGATCAGGGTGGACTTGCCCGCCCCGTTCTGGCCGATCAGGGCGTGCACCTCACCCGGCGCGATCGTGAGCGAGGCGCCGTCGAGGGCGACGGTGCCTCCAAACCGCTTGTGGATGTCGCGCATGTCGATAAGCGCTGTCATGACGTGGTACCTGGTTGGAATGTCAGGTCGGGATCAACCGGCGTGGCTCAGCTCAATAGGCGTCGTCGATATGCTCGGCGGCGTTGTCTTGGGTGAAGACACGGTCCTCGACGCGCACCCAGGGCTCGATGGTCTCGCCGGCGGCGTAGCGGTTGAGCACGTCGCAGGCCATCGGACCAAAGCGCGGCGACGACTCGACGCTGACCCCGAGCTTGCCGTCGAGGATCGCCTGCAGGGCGTCGCGAGTGCCGTCGATGGAGACCAGCAGCACGTCCTCGCCGGGGGTGCGTCCGGCCAGTTCCAGCGCCTGGATGGCACCGATGATCATCTCGTCGTTGTGGGCGTAGACCACGTTGACCTCAGGATGGGCCTGGAGCAGCGTCTCCATCACCTGACGACCGGTATCGCGGGCGAAGTCGCCGGACTGGGAGGCGATGATCTCCATGTTGTCCTGTTCGGCGATGACCGCATCGAAGCCTTCCTTGCGGTCATTGGCCGAGGAGGCGCCGGTGGTGCCCTCGAGCTCGATGATGTGGGCCTGATCGCCTTCGAAGTTGTCGACCAGCCACTGGGCGGCGATGCGCCCCTGCTCGATGAAGTCGGAGCCGAGGAAGCTGACATAGTGCTCACCGGCCTTGGCGACCTCGTCATCGACGATACGGTCGACCAGGAACACCGGGATGCCTGCCGCACGGGCCTTCATCACCGCCGGGATCAGCGCCTTTTCCTCGCGCGGGGGCAGGAAGATCGCATCGACGCCCTGGGCGATCATGCTGTCCACGTCGGCGACCTGCTTGGCGGCGGAACCGGCCGCGTCGGTCACCGTCAGCTGCCAGTTGCACTCGGGGGCGATATCACGAAACGACTGGGTCTCGGCGATGCGCCAGGGGTTGTTGCTTTCCATCTGGGCGAAGCCCACCCGGTAGCTGTCCTTCTGTTCCAGCGGAGGCAACTGCTGGGCCCAGCCGGGCATGGCGGAAAGTCCCAGCAGGGCGGCGGTGGCAAGCCCCGCCAGGCGGCGGGTGCGGGGGTGACGGGCGGTCGGGGAGTGGTGGGTCGAAGGCATCGTGTTCTCCTGGGCTATTGTGCTTGTTGTCAAAAGAGCACCGCGTCGGCAGTGCTCCGTGCTGCAGGGAGGGGGCGTTCAATCGCCCCAGTTGACGTACATCGTCTGCTTCTTGAAGTAGGCGGAAAAACCGTACTTGCCGTCCTCGCCGCCGACGCCGGAGTGGCCCCAGCCCGAGTGATAGGCGTGGACCTGCTCGCCGTTGGCGCGATTGAAGTAGATCTCGCCGAAGCGCAGCTCCGAGGGCAGCCGCATCAGTCGCTTGAGGTCGCGGGTGAAGACATAGGCCGAAAGGCCGTAGGAGGTGTCGTTGGCGAAGGCCAGGGCCTGCTCGAAGTCGTCGAACCGCTGGATCGGCACCACCGGTCCGAACACCTCGTCGTCGATCAGCGGCGAGCGATTGTCCCGGGTCTCGACGATGGTCGGGGCGATCCAGTAGCCCTTGGCGTAGTCGCCTGAGTCGAGCGGGCCGCCTTCGAGCAGCACGCTGTCGCCCTGGGCGATACCGCGCTGGACCATGGCGGCGACCTTGTCGCGTTCGCCACGGCTGACCTTGGGGCCCATGTCGGGGTCATCCAGCGGATTGCCGATGCTCAGTGCGCGCGAGGCGGCGATGAACTTGTCGATGAACTCGTCGGCGATCTGGCGATGCAGGTAGATACGCTCGCTGCAGGTGCAGATCTGGCCGCAGTTGGTATAGCGCGCGGTGACGGCGGCCTTCACCGCGGCGTCGACGTCGGCGTCTTCCATCACGATGAAGGGCGCCTTGCCGCCGAGCTCCAGCCGCACGATCTTGAGTTCCTCGGCGGCGCTGCGAAAGATCTGGCGCCCCGCCCGGGTGCTGCCGGTCATGGTGATCAGGTCGGTGTCGGGGTGCTCCACCAGCGCCTGGCCCACCACCGGTCCCTGGCCGGTCACCACGTTGAAGACGCCGGGCGGAAACCCGGCGCGCTCGGACAGCGCCGCCAGATAAAGTCCGGCGAAGGGGGTGATCTCGTGACCCAGGAGGATAAAGGTGTTGCCCGCCACCAGGGCGGGGCCGGCCTTGCGCGTGGCCAGGGCCGCCGGATAGTTCCAGGCGGTCAGTCCGGCGACCACCCCGAGCGGTAGCGAGCGAATCTGAATTTCCTCGTGGCGATTGTCCGAGGGCAGAATGTCGCCTTCGATGCGTCTGGCCCACTGGGCGCTGTAGCGCAGAAATTCGCTGCAGGCGCCGACCTCGCCGCGAGCCTGGGACAGGGGTTTGCCCTGCTCCAGGGCAATCAGCCGGGCGAAGGGTTCGAGATGGCGATCGATCTCCTCGGCCCAGCGGGTCAGCAGCTTGCCACGCTCGTTGGCCGGTCGCCTGGCCCAGTCGGACTGAGCCCTGGTGGCCGCGGCGACGGCGGCGTCCACGGCGGCGGCGTCACCGGCGGGGACCTGGCCAAGCAGCGCCTCGCTGGCCGGGTTGTCCACCTCGATGGCGTGGGAGCCGGCATGCTCAAACCAGCTACCGTCGACCCACATGCGGCCTTCCAGGGGGGTGGCACCGAACTGTTGGAAATCCATGGGGCGTCCTCTGTTGGGTAAGGCCATAACGATGATTGGGTAACGCCAGAACAACGTTGGGGTGGTCAGAACGTCTGTTGGATAACGCTGAAATGACGTTTGGTACGACCATATACTGTTGATGGTCGAGGTGGCTGGCAAGCGTAAGGTACTACGACCATTGTCTATATTTTCTTCAAGTTTATGAAATATAGCGATTTTACGGGTTGTTATGGCGATATTGGCCATTGGTTGTAGTTGTTGGTCGAGAATTTAATGATTAGTTTGGTACGACGATAAACGAGGTGTTGTATGAGCGGACGCAGTGCGGACTCGATCACTCTGGATATTGAGCGCTCCATCGTTGCCGGCGAGCTGGAGGAAGGCCGTCCGTTGCCCGCTGAGCGGGCGCTGATGGAGCAGTACGGCGCCAGTCGCACCGTGATTCGCGAGGCGATCACCGCGCTTACCGCCAAGGGATTCTTGAAGAGTCGTCCGCGCTATCGCCCGATCGTCTGTCGCCCGGATGCGAGTTCGGCGATGCAGGCGGCGGGAGGGGTGATCAAGCACCTGCTCGATAACTCCCGAGGCGTACATGACCTCTACCAGGTACGGGTGTTGTTCGAGCGGGTGCTGGTGCGGGACGCCGCCACCGGGGCGGGCAAGGACGACCTCAAGCGGCTGAAGGATGCACTGGACGACAACCAGGCGGCGATCTGCGATTCCGAGCGCTTCTACGCCACCGATGTGGCCTTTCACCGGGTGCTCTACACCATCTCGGGCAACCCGGCCTATCCGGCCATTCACGCCGGCTTTGTCGAGTGGCTGGCGCCCCAGTGGAGCCGGATGCCACGCAGCGAGCAGCGCAATCACGACAACTTCCTGGCTCACCAGGCGATCTACGAGGCCATCCTGATGCGTGATCCCGACGCGGCGGAGCGCGCCCTGGTCGATCACCTCGAGGCCTCATGGGAGTTCGTGCGCAGCACTTTCTTTGCAGGAGAGAACGAGTGAGCGACGTCGATCATATTGTTGTCGGGGGCGGGGCCGCCGGGTGCGTGGTAGCCGCCCGCCTGGTGCGCGAGCAGGGTGCCAGGGTGCTGCTGCTGGAGGCGGGCTCGTCCCACCACCACCCGCTGCTCGACATGCCCCCGGGCATCTTCAAGATGATCAATGGCTCGAAGTTCATGCGCTATCACCAGACCGAGCCGCAGGCTCATCTGGGGGGACGGGTCCATGACATTCCCCAGGGTCACGTGCTCGGCGGCGGTACCTCGGTCAATGCCCAGGTCTACATGCGCGGGCGGCCCGAGGACTACGACGACTGGGATCGGCGACTCGCCGGCAACGCGGCGAGGGCCGACTGGTCCTGGCAAGGGGTGCTTGAGCACTTTCGCCGGATGGAGGACAACGACCGTCTGGTCAATGATCGCCACGGGCGCGGCGGGCCACTCAAGGTCTCTGATCCCGGTCATGTGGATGTGGCCTCGCGCTGGTTTATCCAGGCCGCCCAGGCGGCGGGGCTGCCCTATAACGGCGACTTCAATGGCGAGCGTCAGACCGGGGTCGGCTTCTATCAGTTCATGAATCGAGCGGGCAAGCGCTGCTCTGCCGCCTACGCCTACGTGGAGCCGCTGCGCGAGCACCCGGGGCTCGAGGTCGCGCTCGACTGCGAGGTCCAGCAGGTGCTGGTCGAAGACGGACGCGCCGTGGGCGTCGAGTACCGCGACCGCAAGGGCAAGGTGCACCGGGTGCGCGCGCAGGGCGAGGTGATCCTGGCGGCGGGTGCGCTGGTGACCCCGAAGCTTCTGATGCTCTCGGGTATCGGGCCGGCCGAGCAATTGGCGCAGCACGACATTGCGGTGAAGGCGGACCTGCCGGGGGTGGGGCAGAACCTGATCGACCATCCCGAGGTGCCGATCACCGCCTACGCCAGGACCCCGTGTGGCTACTATCGCCAGGGCGTCGGCTGGCGGATGCTGGCCAACGGGCTCCAGTTCAAGCTGTTCGGCAGTGGCCCGGTGACCTCGGCCGGGGTCGAGGCGGGCGCCTTCGTCAATCCCGTCGATCCTCAGGCGGCACCGACCATCCAGGCCTTCTGCGTACCGATCGTCTATCTGGACCGGGATACCCGGGACGCGCTCAAGGACGACTACGGCCTGACGGTGACCACTGTGGTGGTCAAGCCGAAGGCCAGAGGCAGCGTTTGCCTGCGCTCGGCCGACCCCGGCGACATGCCGCGGGTGTCGCCCAACCTGCTCGGCCATCCCGACGACATGCAGGCGATGGTGGAGGGGCAGAAGTTCTTTCTGCGGGCCTTCGAGCAGTCACCGCTCAAGGAAAACCTGCACGGTGTGGCCTTGCCCTTCGCCGGAAGCGGCGCCAGCGACGATAAGCTGCTCGAACACTGCCGACGCTTCGTCAAGACCAACTACCACCCGGCCGGTACTGCGGCCATGGGTGCCGATGACGACCCCATGGCGGTGCTCGATGCGCGACTGCGGGTTCGTGGGGTGCGCGGGCTGAGGGTCTGCGACATGTCCGCGGTGCCCGATATACCCGCCGGCAACACCACCGCCCCGGCGATGATGCTGGGCAGCCGCTGCGCCGACTTTATCGGCGAGGATGCGGGCCTGGGGCAGGACGCCCGGCGCGACGCTGCAGCGCCCGAGGCGAAGGCCACCGGGGCGGCGATGCATTGATCTATTGAACGGATTTTCAAGCACCGACAGCAACCGACAGCAACCAATAGCAACAATGAAAAAGGAGCATCCGATGACACGCCTGACTCTTCTGCCGCTGACCCTGAGCGTAGGTCTCGCCGCCGCAGCCAGTGCTGCCCAGGCTGCCGACACCGTCCAGTGGGCCCATGTGTACGAACCCTCCGAGGCCTACCATCACTGGGCCGAGTGGGGCGCCGAGCAGATCGCCGAGCGCACCGACGGTCGCTACGAAGTGGAGGTCTTCCCCGCCTCGACCCTAGGCAAGGAGGTCGAGATCAACCAGGGGCTGGTGCTCGGCACCGTCGACATCATCTACACCGGCCAGAGCTTTGCCGCCCAGACCTACGGGCCGCTGGCGCTGTCCGACGCCCCCTTCGTGTTCCGTGACTACGAACACTGGAAGGCCTACGCCGACAGCGAGCTGTTCGCGGAATTCGCCGACGGCTACCGTGATGCCTCCGGCGGTAACGTGATCCTGGGTGACTGCTACTACGGCCAGCGCCACGTGACCTCCAATACGCCGATCGTCGAGCCCGCCGACATGGAAGGCCTCAAGATTCGGGTGCCCAATGCGCCCATCTACAGCCTGTTCCCCCGTGCGGTCGGCGCCCAGCCGACACCGGTGGCTTTCTCCGAGGTCTATCTGGCCCTGCAGCAGGGGGTGGTGGACGCCCAGGAGAACCCCTTGCCGACCATCCGCGCCAAGAAGTTCTACGAGGTCCAGGACTACATCAACCTGACCGGCCACGTGACCGGCTCCAATCTGATCGTTGCCGGCGGTCCCTTCTTCAACGGCCTGTCCGAGGAGGATCAGCAGATCTTCCGCGAGGTGCTCGGCGAGGTGGCCAGGAAGGTCTCCGACGATGTGCGCGAGCAGGAGCTGGCATCCATCGACTGGTTCAAGGAGCAGGGCGTGGAGGTGCTGGAGGTCGAGCGTGAGGCCTTCCGCGAGAAGACGTTGCCGGTGCTCAACGGTGACGAGGCGACCTGGACCCAGGAACAATTCGATCGCTTGCAGGCGCTGTAACGCCTCGGGAATAACATTATGAACCACACTGACAGCGAGGCTATGGGCCCCTCACGGGCATCCCGGGAGGATGCCCGTGAGGGGCCGCAAGGCCCGGATATCGACTTTGACGACGACGGCCCGACCTTCGCCTGGCGCGACATCGGGCTTGAGGACGCGCTCACCCTGGTGGTCTTCTGGACCATGGCAGCGGTAGTGTTCGCCCAGTTCTTCAGCCGCTACGTGCTTGGCTCGCCGCTGGGCTGGACCGAGGAGGTCGCCCGCTATCTGCTGATCTGCGTCGGCTTTCTGGCGGCGACCGTGGGGGTGCGCAAGCGCAGCCACATCCGCCTCGAACTGCTGTATCGCTACCTTCCCCTGCGTGCTTCGGCGGCGATGATCTGGCTGGTCGACCTGGGCCAGCTCGTCTATTTCGTGCTGCTGGGGTGGGTCACCTGGAAGATCCTGCCGCTGATGAGCGCACAGAAGATGACCTCGATGGCGGTCGGCATGGACACCCTCTACAGCGTGGTGCTGTTGAGCATCGCCATCATGGCGCTGCGTCAGGCCTGGCAGCTGGTGCGGGCGAGCGGTCCGAAACAGTGGCTGGCGGCGCAGCGAGCTGACACCACCGGCGAGGAGGGATCATGACGCTACTGGTCCTGTTCGGCGGCCTGCTGCTGATGCTGGTGATGGGCTTCCCGGTGATGGTGGCGCTTGGCGCCTCGTCGCTGGCGGCGATCCTGGTCGATGGCAGCGTCCCCGACTTTATCGTGCTGCACCGTATGGTCGGTGGCATGGACAGCTTTCCGCTGCTGTCGATTCCCTTCTTTGTCCTGGCCGGTGCGCTGATGAACTCGGCCGGCATCACCAGTCGCATCTTCGACTTCGCCAGGGCCCTGGTGGGCTGGATGCCCGGGGGGCTCGGCCACGTCAACGTCGGCGCCTCGGTCATCTTTGCCGGCATGTCCGGTGCCGCGGTGGCCGACGCCGGTGGGCTCGGCGCGATCGAGATCAAGGCAATGCGCCGGGCGGGCTATGATCCCGGCTTTTCGGTGGGTATCACCGCTGCCTCGTCCACCATCGGGCCGATCATTCCGCCTAGCCTGCCGCTGGTCATCTACGGCGTGATGGCCTCGGCCTCGATCGGTCAGCTGTTCGCCGCCGGCCTGGTGCCGGGACTGTTGATGGCGCTTTCGCTGATGCTGATGGTGGCCTGGTACGCGGTGCGTTATCAGTATCCGCGTGACGTCGGCTTCGCCCTGGGCTGGATCGCCTTGACCTTCCGTCGTGCCTTTCTGTCGCTGCTGACCCCGGTGATCATCGTCGGCGGCATCGTGCTTGGCATCTTCACCGCGACCGAGGCCGCCATCGCTGCGGTGATCTACGCCATGCTGCTGGGGGCGGTGGTCTATCGCACCCTGACCTTCAAGAGACTGCTGGCGGTCACCATGGAGACCATCGAGACCACCGGGATCATCATGATGATCATCGCCGCCTCGTCGATCTTCTCCTGGCTGCTGACCAGTCACCATGTGGCCGAGAACTTCGCCAACTGGATGCTGGCGGTCACCTCCAACCCCACCATCATCCTGCTGTTGATGACGTTGATCCTGTTCGTGGTGGGCTGCTTCATGGAAACCATCGCGGCGATCACCATCCTGGTGCCGATCCTGCTGCCGATCGCGGTTAACCTCGGCGTCGACCCGGTGCAGTTCGGTATCGTCATGGTGCTGAACCTGATGATTGGCCTGCTGACGCCACCGGTGGGACTGGTGCTCTACGTGCTCTCGCAGGTGTCCAAGGTGCCCTTCGAGCGCTGCGCCTCGGCGACCCTGCCGTTCCTGATCCCGTTGTTGATCGTGTTGATGCTGGTCACCTTCGTGCCCTCCATCTCGCTGTGGCTGCCGACCTTGATCTATCGCTAGGCGCTGTCCGAAAAGTCGACGAGCGAAGGTTAGACAAGGCAAAAATCGGTGAGAAAGCGCAGTTTACGGGGTGTAAATGAGCATTTTGACCGGGCTGGCGCACCAGCCGATTTTTAACGCCGTATTACCGAGCGCAGGCACTTTTCAGACAAGCCCTAGCATCGAGCAGGCAAGGGGACACGTTGCGCCCCTGACAACTAACGCCCCCGACGGACATCGTCGGGGGCGTTTGCGTAGGGGGGGGGCGATGGTGCGTCCTCGTCTGCCTATCGCCCCATCCAGCCGCCGTCTACGGTCATCACGCTGCCGTGCATATAGTCCGAGGCGCTGGAGGCCAGAAACACCACCGGTCCCTTGAAGTCAGCGGCGTCGCCCCAGCGACCGGCGGGGATGCGCGCGAGGATATCGCGGGAACGCTCGGGATCGTCGCGCAGAGCCTGGGTGTTGTCGGTGGCGATATAACCCGGAGCGATGGCGTTGACGTTGACCCCTTGGGCGGCCCATTCGTTGGCGAAGGCCTTGGTCAACTGGGCGATGCCGCCCTTGCTGGCGGCGTAGCCGGGCACGGTGATGCCGCCCTGAAACGACAGCAGCGAGGCGGTGAAGATCACCTTGCCGCTGCCTCGCGCGACCATTTGCCTGCCGATCTCCCGGGTCAGCACGAAGGGGGCGCTCAGATTGACGTCGATGACCCTGTCCCACAGCGCATCGGTGTGTTCGGTGGCGGGGGCGCGTTCGATGGTGCCGGCGTTGTTGACCAGGATATCGATACGCCGGTCGGCAAGCTGCTCGACCATCGCCATCAACGCGCTGCGGTCCGACAGGTCGCAGGCGATCCCTGTGCAGTCTCGCCCCAGGGCGCGCACTCGCTCGCCCAGCTCGCCGCCGTCGGCGGTCATGCTGGTGCTGACGGCGATGATGTCGGCACCGGCTTCGGCCAGGCCCAGCGCCATGGCCGCGCCGATGCCGCGTCTCGCGCCTGTCACCAGGGCGGTCTTGCCGTCGAGTGCAAAGGTCGTCAGTACAGCCATCGAAAATCTCCTGAGTGATCGGACAGGCATGTATAGCAACGGGGGGTATCAGCCTAGTGGGCATCCCGGGCGCGGGGAAGGCCGGGGAGGGGTATCGTGCGGATGGCAGTGCTCCATCTCGACCACACCTTGTACCTTTTAAAGACAAATTCTTTCTTATTAGACCTATGTCTAAGGGGCGGATGCATTGATCGGTCCTGAGTGGGGATTGTTTTTCAAATCATTGAAAATAAAAGGTTAAAATGACTGTTTCGGGTTCTCGATGTGGTCTCGAGTGCCGTATGAAGGTCAAGGCTAAAGCCAAGTTGTAAAAAGTTGTTTGAAAAGCCTTCCGGCGCTTCCTATAGTGACTCCGTCAACGAACAACCCAGTTTGCCAGCGATAGGCGGAGCCCATGAGCATCATCAACGATTACCCCCACGCAGAGCTGTCCAACCTGACCCGCGAGCGACTGATGCGGGCTTCGACGGCGTCGCTGCACACCCTGCTGCACAAGCGGGGTCTAAAGAACACCTATATCCAGAACGTCGGTCGCATGAACAAGAGCCAGGTCAAGATGGTGGGGCAGGCCTACACCCTGCGCTATATCCCGGCCCGCGAGGACCTGGACGTGGTGGCCGCCTTCCGTGATCCGGAGCACCCCCAGCGTCTGGCGGTGGAAAGTGTGCCGCCTGGCCGCGTACTGGTATCCGACTGCCGTCAGGATGCCAGCGCCGCGAGTGCCGGCAGCATCCTGTTGACCCGCCTGCAGGTGCGCGAGTGCGCGGGCTTTGTGTCAGACGCCGGTGTACGTGACTCGGAGTACGCCGAGAGCATGTCGATGCCGGTGTTCTGCACCAAGCCCAGCGCCCCGACCAACCTGACCAAGCACCACGCGGTGGACATCCAGCAGCCCATCGGCTGTGGCGGCGTGCCGGTCTATCCCGGCGACGTGCTGGTCGGTGACGGCGACGGCGTCATGGTGGTGCCGCTCGAGCTGGCCGACGAGATCGCCGAAGAAGCCAGTGGCATGGAGGCCTTCGAAGCCTACGTGCTGGACAAGGTCAACAACGGCGCGGCGGTCATCGGTCTTTATCCGCCCAACGAACAGGCCCAGGAGGAGTACCAGGCCTACCTGCGCGAGCAGAAGTCTCGCGGCTGAAGCAGGAGTCGCGCGGCCAGACAAGCGCCGCCTCATCTATCCCCACACAATCTGCGCGAGCAGAAGTCTCGCGGCTGAAGCAGGAGTCGCGCGGCCAGACAAGCGCCGCCTCATCTATCCCCACACAATCACAAAATAATTCCAGGAGTCGCCATGTTTGCTCTCACTCCCCTCAACGCCACCCTCAGCACGACCCTGCGCAAACGCCTGATCAAGGGCGCGACTGGCGCTACCCTGGCCGGTGTGGCGCTGGCCGCGGTCGTCGCCGTGCCGACGGCCCAGGCCGACTTCCCCCAGCGTGACATCCGCATGATCGTGCCCTGGCCCGCCGGCGGCGGCGCGGATGCGATCTCGCGCAAGATCAGCAACCTGGCCGAGCAGTCGCTGCCGACCTCGATCTACGTCGAGAACATCGGCGGGGCGGTGACCGCCACCGGCCTGATGCAGTTGGCCAAGGCGCGTCCCGACGGCCACACCATAGGTGTGCTGACCTACGACAGCGTCGTCACCCTGCCGCGGGGCAACATGGTGCCCGGCTACTCGCTGGACAAGCTCGAGCCGTTCGCCCGTGTGACCCAAGAAGCCGACGCCATCGTGGTATCCAAGCAGTCGGGCTTCACCTCCTACGAGGAGCTGATCGAGGCGGCCAGGGAAAATCCCGGCACGGTGCGCATCGGTGTGGCGCCCCAGGGCTCTGGCCCCTACCTGGCGGTACGTCGCCTGGAGGCGGCCACCGGGGTAACCTTCAACGTGATCTCCTATCCGGGGTCCTCCACCGCCGAGGCCGAGGCGCTGCTGTCCGGCGAGATCGACGCGGCCATCTCGAGCCTGGGGGACTTCTCCGGAATCCTGTCCTCGGGTGACGCCCTTGGCGTGGTCGAGCTGTCCGGTTCGCAGAACCCGGCCTATCCCGAGGTGCCGCCGATCTCCGAATTCGACGTGGATCTCGAGACCGGCAGCTTCATCGTGCTGGCGGCGCCGGCCAATACCCCGGAAGACGCCATCGAGACCCTGGAGTCGACCTACCACGAGGCTTACCAGAGCGACGAGTTCCAGCAGTGGGTCACCAGTATCGGTGTCACCCCGGGCTGGCTCGGCAGCGAGGAAGTCAACGACTGGATCGGCAGCTACCAGGAGCGGACCTTCGCCGCCATGGATGAGCTGGACCTGTAAGTCCGGGGCGGAAAGCGCCTGACTGTCGAACGGCGACTTTGCGCCTCCTGCCATCATCTGGAGCGGGCGAGTAGAGCACCTGCCTCTGCCGGCCCGCTTCACTTCCCTTCCAACGAACACTGTGTTGTCGGTCTCCCGTCATTGGGGGCCGAGAGAGGTTTCGCATGTCTCGTTCATCTTCATCTCTGCTGGCGCGTGCGCTTGGTTTTGGCCTTGGCTCTGGTGGTGGCGCGATCCGTTTCCACGGCGTGCTGGCGCTGCTGGCCCTGGGCTACCTGATCGGTGGCCTGGCGATGGGGCCTCCGCTGGAGGCCGGCAAGCTGACGCCATCCTTCTTTCCGTTGCTGATCGGTGTGCTGGCCACCGTGCTGTGCGTGCTGCAGTGGTGGTCCTCGGTGCGCAGCGCCGCTGCTCTGGATCGGGACAACGCGGCCGATGAAGGCGATAGGCCGAGGGGCCATCGTCTTTCGCCAGAGCTGACCCTGATGCTGGCGACGCTGGTCTATGTCCTGGTGTTTCAGTCACTCGGCTATGTGCTGTCCACCCTGGTCTATGTACTGGGCGTGATGCTGTTGTTCTCGGGGCTCGACAAGTGGTTGAGCAAGGCCCTGATCGCGCTGGCCATTACCGCGGTGGGCTTCGTGCTGTTCAACCAGGTCTTCAACGTCCGTCTACCGACACTCTGGGGGTGAGCCATGATGACTGATGCAACCCGCTCGGCGCTCGCTGCCGGGCGACACGCCGGGGGTGACCCATGGACTTCCTGACCCAGGTGCTGGCGAGCTTCGGCTTGCTGCTCAATCCCACGGTGCTGTTCTATGTGGTGGCCGGCTTTCTGATCGGCACCGTGTTCTCGGCGATTCCCGGCCTGACCGCGACCCTGGCGCTGGCGCTATTGCTGCCGCTGACCTACAGCCTGGACGTGACCACGGCGCTGATGGCCTGTGCCAGCATCTATATGGCCGGCATGTGCGGTGGCAGCATCACCGCCACCACCATCAATATTCCCGGTGCTCCCTCGTCGATGATGACGGCGCTGGAAGGCTATCCGATGCAGCAGCGCGGCGAAGGGCCTCTGGCGCTGGGCCATGCCTCCTTCGCCTCGATGATCGGCGGCGTGTTCGGGGCGGTACTGCTGGTGCTGCTGGCGCCCTTGATCGCCGACCTGTCGCTGCTGGTGCAGACCACCGGCAAGTGTGCGCTGATCCTGTTTGCGCTGATCGTCATCGTCATCGCCCAGCGGGGCAATGTCCGCCGTGCGGCTATCGCCGCCTGTCTGGGGCTGATGCTCGCCACCGTGGGGCTAGACGCCATGGTGCCGGTGGCCCGATTCAGCTTCGGCATGGGTGACCTGGCGGCGGGAATCGACCTGATGCCGGTGATCATTGGTACCTTCGCCATCAGTGAGCTGTTGACCCAGCTTGCCGAGAACGACAAGGCCCAGGCCATTCGCGATAAGCTCAAGGGAGTGGCGAAGATTCGTCGCCGCGACTTCATCCCGTCGCGTTCGGCGATCCGCCGTATCGGCGCGGCCTGCTATCTGAAGTCTTCCACCATCGGCTATCTGGTAGGCACGCTGCCCGGGGCCGGGGGCTCGATGGGGGGCTTTCTGGCCTACGTGGAAGCGGTGCGTACCTCGCGCGAGCCGGACAGCTTCGGCAAGGGCAATCCCCAGGGGATCGCGGCGGCGGAAAGCGCCAACAACGCGGTCTGCGGCGGCGCCCTGGTGCCCATGTTGACCTTCGGTATCCCGGGCGACCCGATCACCGCCATCGTACTTGGCGTGCTGGTCATCAACGGCATCCAGCCGGGGCCGCAGCTGATGGAATCCCAGGCCGGACTGATCGCGCCCATGCTGGCGGCACTGATCTTCAGCGCGCTGATCCTGATTCCGCTGACCATGTACCTGCTCGGGCCTTACTTTATTCGCATCGTGCGCATTCGCCGTGACGTGCTGTTTGGCTCGATCGCCATGCTGGCGGTGGTGGGCAGCTACGTGGCGACCTACTCGACCTTCCAGATGATGATGACGCTGGTCATGGGGGTGCTGGCCTTCTATCTGAGAAAGCACGGCTATCCGGTGGTGACGCTGCTGCTCGGCTTTATCCTCGGCCCGGGCCTCGAGGAGTACCTGCGCCGTTCCCTGACCCTGTCCAACGGTGACCTGACGGTCTTCGTGACCCAGCCCGACAGTCTGTTCTTCATCGTGCTGACCGGGGTGTTCGTGTACTTCCTGGCGATCCGCAAGCCGGTGCAGTTGAAGGGTAGCCAGAACACGACCTGAGGCCCGTACAGATTCCAGAGCAGGAAACTTCAGCGCCTGTCCGACGGCATATCGCCCGGGTCAGGCGCTTTTTTTGGTCCATGATGCCGAGCGGAAGGGTCGGGCGAGTGGCCTGGTTGGCCACGATCCTCCATGAAGTCTTCGCTCGCTCCCTCCGCGTCAAACCAGTCGTCCCAGGTCTCACCGGCAGGAGTGAGAGCGCCTCTTTGAGCTGTGGAGACGATAACGCCCCTGTTTGCGTCCTCGGCAAAGGCGGCTACCTCTGGCAGGCGTACCGCCTGGGAACGGTTGGATGGAAAGACGTAGCCTTTACTCATCGTGGCGAGCCTCTTGTATGTAAAGGATGTGCCTAGCCTAGGCGAGCTTGGTCCATAAAGGGCATCTCCGGGGTGTCTAAGGGGCATCTTGGGGGCATTTCAGGGCAGACGCGACAAGTCGGGGCCCGCTGGAGCGTAGATCGACATCATCAAAAAAGGCCCTCGCCGGTGGCGAGGGCCTCGTTGGGTGCGCCAGGGACGCCGGTGGACTGGCGTCGCCTGTTGTTGAGAAGGAGAGGAGGAGAGAAGGAGAAAAAGAAAGAGCGCTGGGCTAGCGCTTGCCGTTCACCTGGCGGGTCAGCCCCAGAGGGTTGTCGGCCTTGAGGCTGTCCGGGGCCAGGGCCTCGGGCATCGCCTGGTAGCACACCGGGCGCAGGAAGCGCTGGATCGCGGCGCTGCCCACCGAGGTGGTGCGCGAGTCGGAGGTCGAAGGCCAGGGGCCGCCGTGGACCATGGAGTGGCACACCTCGACGCCGGTGGGCCAGCCGTTGAACAGGATGCGACCGGCGCGACGCTCGAGCAGCGGCAGCAACTGGTCGGCCAGCGCGTAGTCGGCTTCCTCGAGGTGGACCGTGGCGGTCAGCTGGCCTTCCAGCGCGGTCAGTACCTGCTGCATCTGTGCTACCGAGTCGCACTCGACGATCAGCGCGCAGGCTCCGAAGACCTCGTCATGCAGGGCCTCGTTGCCGATGAAGGTGCTGGCACTGGTGCGCAGCAGGTGCGGCTGGCAGGGGCAGGCAAGATGGCCGGTGGCCTTGCCCTTGGCGACCAGGCTGACGCCCGGCTGGTCGGTGAGTCGGGCGACTCCCTGCTCGTAGGCGGCGTGGATGCCGGGGGTCAGCATCAGCTGTGGGGCGGCTTCGCGTACCGCGGCACCGGCCTGCTCGACGAAGCGCTCAAGCGCGGCACCGGACAGTGCCAGAATCAGCCCCGGGTTGGTGCAGAACTGGCCGGCGCCCATGGTAAGCGACGCGACGAAGGCGTCGCCCAGGGCCTCGGCGTTGGCTTCCAGCTGCTGCGGCAGCAGCAGCACCGGATTGATGCTGCTCATCTCGGCGTAGACCGGAATCGGCTGGGGGCGTGCCTGGGCGGTGCGCAGCAGGGCGGTGCCGCCGTTGCGCGAGCCAGTGAAGCCGACCGCCTGGATGCGTGGGTTCTTGACCAGGGCCTGGCCGAGCTCGCTGCCGCTGCCGTAGAGCAGCGAGAACACGCCTTCTGGCATGTTGCTGCTCTTGGCGGCCTGTTGCAGGGCGCGCCCTACCAGCTCTGAGGTGCCCGGGTGGGCGGAGTGGGCCTTGACGATCACCGGGCAGCCTGCGGCCAGCGCGGCGGCGGTATCGCCGCCGGCCACCGAGAACGCCAGCGGGAAGTTGCTGGCGCCGAACACCGCCACCGGACCCAGCGGCACCTGCTGCTGGGCGAGAGAGGGACGCGGCATGGGCGCGCGCTCGGGCAGGGCGTCCTCGACGCGTACGTCGAGATAGTCGCCGCTGCGCAGGACCTCGGCGAACAGTCTGAGCTGCCCGCAGGTGCGGCCACGCTCGCCTTCAAGGCGTGCCCTGGGCAGGCCGGTCTCGGCCATGGCGCGCTCGGTCAGGGTGTCGCCGAGGGCATCGATATTGTCGGCTGCCGCCTCGAGAAAGGCCGCTCGGTCTGCAAGCGGCAGGCGGCGGTAGGCCAGGAAGGCGTCCTCGGCCAGCTGGCAGGCGCGCTCCACCTCGGCCTGGCCCGCCAGGGGATAGGCCGGGGCAAGGGTCTCGCCGGAGGCGGGGTTGACCGCCGAGATGGTACGTCCGTCGGTGGAACCGGCCACAGAGGCGAAGCCGATCAGATGATGACCTTCGATAGTCATGGGGACTCCTGTTATTGCGCAGTGAAGATGATGAAAGGTGGCAAGGGGCGGCCGCTGCCAAGCCGGGATCGACACGCACGAAACCTGCGATCGCAGTGCGCACGAACGCCGAGTAGGGGAGTGGATAGCGAAGCGGCCGGAAGCATGTCCGGCCGCTCGGGGCTCAAGGGGTAGACGTCGATAGCGCCGTCACGCCGGTCGCCCGGGATGCTGCGATATGCCTCAGGGGCACATCTGGCCGCCGTTGACGTCGATCACCTGGCCGGTGATGTAGGCACTGGCAGCGTGGGAAGCCAGGAACAGGAAGGACGGTGCGACCTCCTCGGAGGTACCGACGCGGCCCATGGCGATGGTGGAGGCGATCTTCTGCATCAGCTCGGGGCTCTTGTCGGCGTGGAAGGCGGTGTCGATGGTGCCCGGAGCGACGATGTTGAAGCGCACGTTGTCCTTGGTGAATTCTTTCACCCAGTTGCGATGCAGGTTGTGCAGCATGGCCTTGGAGCCGCCGTACAGGGAGGCGCCGAGGCCACCGCCTTCGCGACCGGCGATGGAACCGGTGCTGATGACGCTGGCGGTCTCACCGCGCTTCTCGGCGGAGGCCTTCAGGTGCGGCATGGCGAAGCGGGTGGTCATGATCACCGAGCGCAGGTTCAGATCCATCACCAGGTTGAAGTCGTCGTCCTCGAGGGACTCGAGACCCTTGCGCACGCCGAGGCCGCCGGCGTTGTTCACCAGCACGTCAAGGCTGCCGAACTGCTCGACGAATTCGTTGACCAGGGTCTCGCACTCGCCGCTCTGGGTCAGGTCGCGCTCATAGTAGGCGAAGCGCGCGCCCTCGGACTCCAGTTGGGCGATCAGCTCCTCGGCGGCGCTGTCCTTCTTGCTGCTGTTGATACCGACGATGGCGCCCTGGCGGGCGAAGGCCACCGCGGCGGCACGACCGATGCCCTTGGTGGAGCCGGTGATAAGGACGGTCTTGTCGTTGAGATCGGCGAACATGAAGTGCTCCTGAACGAATCGGGCCTGCAACAGGCCGCATCATGGATGGTGATAGGAGAAAGGAGGGCGCAGCGCGACCAGCCTGGGATTGTGGGATAAACCTTAGCCTAGCGTCTGGTGGACTTCAAACAAATACTAACAAGTGGGCATGGTACTTTGGTCTTGTGGGCATGGAGCTACTGTCAAAGAGAACTTTGGAAAGCTCGGTGTTTACGATCTGCGTTTTATTTAAATTGTTGTGATAAAAGGGTTGTTGTGGGGTTTTGGCGATCGGTTTTTCCTCTCGACGGGAGGCAGTGACGGCTCGTCTACGGGGCCCGTTAGCATAAAGTATAAGTTGTAATAACTTGTCTAGTTGGCGCCGTGGCGGCACTCTTGCAAGCGTTCTTTCCGGTGGTGGGTCGCCACGACCTTGACCGGACCCCAGACGCTCGACGACAAGAGAGATAACTCATGCGAACGCTCCCACGCCTGCTTTGCGCTTCCCTGCTGGTGGCCACCTCCACGGTTGCCGTCGGTGACGACTATCCCTCCAAGCCGATCACGCTGATCGTGCCCTGGTCCGCCGGTGGCGGCACCGACGCCGTCGGTCGGCAGTTTGCCGCCGGGCTGCAGGAAGAGCTGGGGCAGCCGGTCAACGTGGTCAACCGTACCGGTGGCTCCGGTGTGGTCGGCCATATGGCGATGAAGATGGCGCGTCCCGATGGCTACACCCTGGGCCTGGGCACCGCCGAGATCGCGACCTATCGCCATATCGGCACCGCCGACCTGTCCTATGAGGACTTTACCCCGATCGCTCTGCTCAACCTCGACTATGCGGCCTTTACTGTCAACGCCGAGTCGCCCTGGCAGAACCTGGAAGACGCCCTGTCCGATCTGGCCGAGTCACCCAACGAATACACCGTGTCGGGTTCTGCGCCAGGTGCTGCCTACCACCTGTCGTTCGCCGGCTTCCTCGATCAGCAGGGCATCGATCCGAACACCGTCAATCTGGTACCCAGCGAAGGTGCCGCGCCGGGCCTGCAGGAGCTGGCGGCGGGCGGTGTCGACATCGTCTTCTCGTCGCTGCCGGAGACCGAGTCCATGCGTGAATCCGATCGCGTCCGCACCCTGGCGGTGCTGTCCAGCGAGCGCGAGGAGGCCTTCCCGGATATCCCGGCGGCCGGCGAGGTGACCGGTAATGACTGGTCCCACGGTTCCTGGCGTGGCCTGGTCGGCCCCGAGGGACTGCCTGAGGAGATCTCCGAGCGTCTGTTGAGCGCCGCCGAGACGGTGTGGAACTCCGAGGACTTCCAGTCGTTCATGGACGGTCGTGGCTTCGGCACCGTGTGGGAAGGTCCGGAAGGCTTCGAGGCATTCATGGCCGAACAGGATGCCAACAACGCCTCCATCATCGACAAGCTTGGCCTGGCCCAGTAACCGAGAGCCCAGTAACTGAAGGCCCAGTAACCGAGGGCCCAGTAAACGAGAGCCCAGTGACAGATCGCTCGGTGACAGAAAGCTCACCGAGCGGTCGACTGGCACAGTCTGCAATACACCCGATTGAGCGCCGCATCGGCGGCGCACTGACAAAGGTGCGGTAACGCCCGGGAGATCGTCATCATGCGTACCAGTGACGCGGTATCGGGAACCATGGCGGCGGCCCTCGGGGCCGCCCTCATCGTCGCTTCCGCGGACTTGAGTCCGCTGCCGCGCCAGGTCTATGGCGCCGGCACCTTCCCCAAGGTGGTGGGGGCCCTGCTGTTGTTGATGGGAGGGCTATTGGTGCTCAAGGGCCTGCGCCAACGCCAGCCCTGGGCGCGCTGGACCTCCAAGGTGTCGGGCCGAGCGTTTGTGCAGGCGCTGGCGGCGGTGGTCGCCAGTGTCATCGCCTACGTGGTGCTCACGCCGCTGCTGGGTTTCCCGATCGTTGCGGTGGCGCTTCTGACGCTGTTGTTTCGCGCCTATCACCGCCGTGGTTGGGGGCGCGCGCTGTTGATCGCGGTGATTGCCACGACCGTGATCTGGATGCTGTTCGCGCAGCTTCTGCACGTGCCGCTGGAGGCTGGACTGCTTGAACGGGTGCTCTACTGATGAACGAACTGATGCAAGCCGCCTCCATGGTGCTCGACGGCGAAGTACTGCTGGTGATCATCGCCGCCTCGCTGTTCGGGCTCTTCATGGGGGCCATCCCTGGTCTCACCGCCACCATGGCTACCGCCTTGCTGGTGCCGGTGACCTTTTTCATGGAGCCGCTGCCGGCCATCGCCGCCATCGTCTCCGCCACCGCCATGGCGATCGTCGCCGGTGATATTCCCGGTGCCTTGCTGCGTATGCCGGGGACACCGGCGTCGGCGGTCTACGCCGATGAAGCCTACCTGATGGGCAAGAAGGGCAAGCTTGGCCTGGCGCTTGGTATCAACGTCACCTGTTCGATGCTCGGTGGCATCATCGGGGTCGCGGTGCTGGCGCTGTTTGCCCCGCGGATCGCCGAATTTGCGCTGCAATTCACCAGCGACGAGTACTTCTGGCTGGCGCTGCTGGGGCTGTCCTGCGCGATCCTGGTCGCCGGCGGTGATCCGCTCAAGGGCGCCATCTCGATGCTGATCGGCCTGTCGCTGGCGATGATCGGCATGGACAGTGTGTCCGGCCAGATGCGCTTCACCATGGGCAGCTATGACCTGCTCGCGGGGATCTCGTTGCTGCCGGTGCTGATCGGCCTGTTCGCCATTACCGAACTGCTGCGCAGCCTGCCCAACGCCGGGCAGCGCGCCTCCAGGGTAGAAACGCCCAAGGGCAAGCTGCTCGACGGCGTGGCCCGTACCACCTGGCGCTACAAGGGCGGCGTCGCCCGCGGCGGGCTGCTCGGCACCATGATCGGTGCACTGCCGGGCGCCGGCGCCGACATCGCCTCATGGATCAGCTATGCCATCAGCCGCAAGCTGTCGCGGGAGCCGCAGAAGTATGGCACCGGCCATCCGGAAGGGCTGGTGTCGGCCAGCGCCGCCAACAACGCGGCCCTGTCAGGCGCCTATATCCCGGCCCTGGTGTTCGGTATTCCCGGTGATACCGTCACCGCCATCATCATCGGCGTGCTGACCACCAAGGGCATCACCCCGGGCCCCGACGTCTTCACCGAGCAGGGGGCTCTGGTCAACGCCATCTTCATGGTGTTCGTGCTGGCCAACCTGTTGCTGCTGCTGCTGGGACTGATGGCGATCAAGGGCGCCGGCAGGTTGTTGGCCGTGCCCACTGGCGTTCTCTACCCATTGATCCTGATGTTTTGTATCGTGGGGGCCTTCTCCGCCAATAACAGCATGTTCGATGTCTGGGTGATGCTCGGCCTGGGACTGGTCGGCGTCTTCCTGATGGAGAACGATTTCCCGCTGGGTCCGCTGATTCTGGCCTTTATTCTCGGCCCGATCATCGAGAGCAACTTCATGCGCTCGATCCTCAAGTCCGATGGCGACCTGATGGCCTTCGTCGACCGGCCCATCGCCATGGTGCTGGCGGGGCTGGCGATCCTGACCTGGACCCTGATCATCGCCAACGGCGTGTGGAAGGGCCGCAAGGCCGGCAAGGGCGGCGGAGTCACTACCGAGGCGTCCTGATCCGCGGGCGGTGGTGATCCGCCCGGACAGGGCAGGAAGAGGCGAGAGGCGCCCTGTGTGGCCTAAAGGCCCAATGCGGGGCGCCTTTTGCAGTGGTAAAAGGGAGGTGGCGCCTGATGGTACAAGCCAGGCGGCTTCCAGGGAACAGAGAACCGGAGCAGGGCAAGATGGCACAAGACGAAAAATTTTCACTGGCTTCGGCGGTCTACGAGAAGATTCTGGAAGCGATCATCGAGGGCCAGTATCCGGTCAACAAGAAGCTGCCGACCGAAGCGCAACTGTGCCAGCGCTACGAAGTGTCCCGGCCGGTGCTGCGTGATGCCCTGGCGCGCCTCAAGGAAGACGAGCTGGTGGTATCCCGGCGGGGCTCCGGCAGTTTCGTGATCCGTCAGCCCGACAGTGCGGTGCTCAAGTTCGCGCCGATCTCGAGCATCGCCGATATCCAGCGCTGCTTCGAGTTTCGTACCAATGTCGAGGCGCGGGCGGCGCACCTGGCGGCGTTGCGACGCACCCAGGACCAGCTCGACCAGATCCGTCGCTGCTACGACATCATCGATGAGGCCAACGCCCGCCACGATCTGGCCACCGACGAGGACTATCGCTTCCACCTGGCGATCACCGAGGCGGCCAGCAACCACTACTACATCACCGTGCTGAAGTCGCTCAACGAGAGCATCAAGGAAGGCATGAACCTGACCCGGGGGCTGTCATTGATGGCCTCTCAGGAGCGCTTGAAGCTGGTCCAGGATGAGCACCTGGCGATCGTCGAGGCGATCAGCGACAAGGATGGCGAGCGCGCCGAAGCCGCCATGCGGGCTCATATCGACAACGCCCGGCATCGCATGTTCGAGGGGGGCCAATAAGGGCGTGGGGGACTGCTGACGTGCCTGAGCGCGGCCCGCCAGGATATTTTTCAAGTGGGTCGCTGAGTGGCTCGGGACTCGGAAGAAAGGAAGGTATTCCCGAGCGAGTGTTCTTTATCTGCACATGGACAGCCCAGCTGTCTGGCCTGGTGGCGTGCTTAGCTGTGTGTGCCCTGTTCTTCGCTTGTCTCTCCATGTGGCACGTCAGTACACTGGCTTTTGGCATAGACAAACTCTGGGTCAAGATCGATTCCTGATTCCCATTCGATGGTGTCAAATGATACCCGAACGCGATCAAATGCCTTGCGATCCTTTAGCTTCTGAAACACTCCAAAATCCAGGTAGGGTTTCATATCCAGGACGCCATTCTCTCCGTTGTCAAAATGGATCGAGAGGCGATAGTCGTCAATCGGTGTAACCTTTTTCACAGATGGATACATGATTTCCCCCTCACTGTAATGGCTGGATCTTGAAGGGTTCTTCGCCGTTCATGACCAGTCGCCAGTCTGCCATCAATTCGTCCTGATGAAGCTCGGCCCATGCCAGGACAAGCTTGGTTTGCTTCCTTGGCAGATCTCCTTGAATAATCTCACATGTACGGATATTGACAGTGTCTTGCCGAAGGTTTTTCGGCCCAAAGTCGTGTGCGGCAGTAGCGTCGAGCCGAACGACATGTGGTCAAGCTAGCCGGGGCGCGGCGGTCATGTCCAGATGGCACGCCCGAGTCCAATCGTATCCACCAGGCGGCTGACAGTCAGTCGTTTTCCCAAGGCTCGTTGCCGCCAGAGGGGATCTTGCCGACGCTGGTGAATCTCGAGGTGGCTCAGGCCAAGTTCGTGGCACTCGCTGTGATCGGTCACCCGGCCAGCGAGCGACCCCCGTCGACGATGCTCGTCGACCTCGATGGTGTTCCCCTCACGCACGTCTTTACAGGATAAGCCCCGCCGAGGCGGGGCTTATCTCTTTACAACGGTGTACAGCGGTGGCTTTCGTACTCGCAGGGCTGCTGCGGGTCGCTGCGGGGGTCAGTAGAACAGCAGCGGGTCGAGGATGCCCTGGGGATAGGTCAGGGTCAGAAACTCTGCCATGGCCAGCAGGAATGCCAGTACCCCCAGCGCCATCAGCACCGCGACCCAGGGCTTGAGCTTGGCGATGGCCAGCAGGAACACCAGGGTGAACAGAGTGGCCGTGGTGATGAAGCCCAGCGTCAGCATGGCGGCGACGAGGGCAAAGAAGCCGACCAGCCAGATGGCTTCTCGGGCGAAGGTCTGACGCTCCCAGCGGGGGCGACGTACCACGCTGCGGACGATCTCGGCCAGGCAGGCGAGGGCCATGATGGCAATCGCGAGCCGTGGCATGATGCCGCCGATCAGTGACAACTCCGAGACGTTGACCCAGGCGCTGGCCGCCAGCGCCAGCAGGGCTCCCAGCAGCACGATATCGATGATCCCCAGACGATGGGATTCAGCGTCGGGCTTTGGCTCGGTGGCCGCGGCGCCCACCGACATCGGCTGACGCCGCTTCTTGATCTGCTTGCCGATCACCGGAATGAACATGGCGGCAAGAATCATGGCGCCGATGATCAGCACGCCGGGGCGCAGGAAGGCGTCGGTGCCCTGGAACTGGACCGCCTGGTAGAAGTAGGCCTCGGCGCCCGGTGCCAGCACAAAACCGATCAGGAAGGCCGGACGTGACCAGTTGGCCTGCTTGAACAGCACGCCCAGCACGCCGATGGCACCCAGTGCGAGCAGATCGCCGGTGGCGCGGGTGGCCTGGAAGGCGGCGAACATGATCAGCACCGTGATCAGTGGCGCCAGGGTGGCAAAGGGCACCCGGGTCAGGTTGGCCACGGGCCGGGCCAGGATCAGGCAGAGCGCGGCGCCGAGGATATTGGCGAGGGCCAGCGACCAGATGATGGTGTAGGTCAGGTCCAGATGGGTCTCGATCATGCCGACCCCCGGCTGCAGGCCGAGCAGCAGCAGGCCGCCCAGGAACACCGCCGCAGTGCCTGAACCGGGCACCCCGAACAGCAAGGTCGGCACCATCGCGCCACAGGCGCAGGCGTTGTTGGCCGACTCCGGGGCGATGACGCCGCGAATATCCCCCTTGCCGAACTCGGAGCTGTCCTTGGCCGATTGCACCGCATGGCCGTAGGTCAGCCAGTCCACCACCGAGCCAGCGAGCCCCGGAATGGTGCCGACCAGGCTGCCGATGGCGGCGCAGCGTGCGACCAGCCCGCGCTGCTGGCCGACGTCCTGGATACCGCGACGCCAGCCTTCGCCCAGGCGGCAGGGCTTCTCGGCGATGGCGCCTCGCTTGACCAGCAGATCGATGATCTCCGGCAGGGCGAAGATGCCGAGGCCGACGACCACCAGCGGCAGGCCATCGAACAGGTAGTCGATGTCGAGGTTCAGACGAAATTCTCCGGTGGCCGGTGCCATGCCGATACCCCCCACCAGCAGACCCAGGCCACAGGCGGCCAGACCCTTGAACAGGTCGGCTCCCGACAGCACCGCCACCATGGAAAGCCCGAGCAGGGTCAGCATGAACAGTTCCGATGACGAGAACGACAGCACCAGCGGTCTTGCGATCAGGATAAAGCCGGTCAGTACCACGGCACCGATCAGGCCGCCGATCATCGATGACAGAAAGGCGCTGGACAGGGCCCGTGCGGCCTGGCCTTTCTTGGCCAGGGAGAAACCGTCGATGACGGTGGCCTGTGACGCGCTGGAGCCGGGAATGCCCAGCAGCACGGAGGCGAAGGTGTCGCCGGTGGGGATGACCGCCACCAGGCCCATCAGCATGCCGAGTGCGACCGTGGGCTCCATGCCGTAGAGAAAGGGCAGCAGCAGCGACATGCCGGCGATGCCGCCGAGGCCTGGAATGATGCCGACGACCAGGCCGACCAGCACCCCCAGCGTCATGAACAGCAGATGGGACAGGGTAAACAGCTGTCCCAGGCTGGAAAGAAGGATATCAAGCATGGCGTGTGGCTCTCGAGTTGTTGGTGACGCCCGAGGGCGTCTTGTTGAAGTCGTTGAGCCAGGAAGCGCCGGCCGTCGCGGCCGGCGCTTCCCGAACGGTGTCAGATCCTGGCGTTGTGCTTCTCCTCGAGCCACTTGGCCAGCCACTCACGGGTCGCCTCATCGATCGACATGGCGTCTTCCAGGTGGCGCTGGATGACGTCACCGATGACCGGGGTATAGGGACCGAGCTGGGCCTCTGCGTCCTGCTTGAACTCATCGGTGGCGACGAACTCGCGGGCTGCGTCACGGTAGGCGTCGACCAGCTCCTGAGGGGTGTCCCTGGGCACCATGATCAGCTTCTGCAGGGCGAAGCCAGAGGCGAAGAACTTACGAAACGCCTCATAGGCAGGCCCGGAGGGTGCCTCGCCGTGACGCGCCTGGTAGACCTCGTTGAAGGTCGGCAGGTCGGGGAAGGCCGGGTCGCGAACAATCTTGCCGTCGTCGTCGAGCAGGCCCAGCGAGAACAACGGCACTGCCTTGCCGGACTCGACCAGCGGGGTGACGTTGCTCAGGTAGGCCGAGCTGGTCTGGAAATCGATGTCCGCTTCGCCGCGTTCGAAGGCCAGTCGTCCCTCGCCGCGGCTGCGCATGCCGAACACCGCCTGGACGTCCGCTCCGAGCAGGTCGAGGGCGATCAGCACGGGCAGCTCGAGACCGGTGGGGTTCTGGGCGGCCAGCTTGACCGGCTGGCTGAGCAGGGCATCGATCGCCGCGTCGGCGGTGTCGCCAAGGCTCGGCTGGCCATAGACCACCCCGCCGGTGGGGGTCGCCAGGATCGGCGTCCATTCGCTGTAGTCATAGCGTACGCGGCGATCATCCAGCATCGCCGGGTACTGGGTGGAGGCCGAGGTGCCGAGCCAGTTTGAACCGTCGGCCTTGGCGCGCATGGCGAAGAGGTTGGCGCCATTGATCGAGCCGCCTCCCGGGACGTTGTCGATCATGATGGTCGGCTCGCCGGGGATATAGTCGCTGAGCCAGGGCGAAAAGAAGCGTGCCCACACATCGGTGCCGCCGCCGACGCCGAACGGCACGGTCCACTTGATATTGGCGGGTACCTCGACATCTGCGGCCTGGGCATTGCCGGCGAGGCTGGCGCCTGCGATGGCGATGCCGAGTGCCGCGGCCCTGGTAACGCGGGACAAGGCGAGGCGTGATGCGGTGAACGAGGAAGGTTTACGGGTCATCATGGCGTGTCTCCTGACGGTCGTTGTGACGATTATTATGTCGGTTGGGGAGGTGGTGATTGTTATGGCGGTTGTGGTTGTCGGGCGCGGCGGCGCTCGGCGCAGCCGGCAGCGTCCTTGTCGGTGCAGATCAGTCCGGGCCGGGGCGGCTGGAAGGCGTGCCGGGCAGAGTAGGGTCGGGCAGGGCATAGAACAGGGTGCCGCTCATGATCTTTCTGGCGGTGCGGATCAATGAGGCCCGGGCGATATCGCCGGGGTCGCCGTCGCGGTGCTCCACCTGGAGGTCGATGAACCCTGACGGGTGCTCCAGGCTGACGGCCGCCTTGAGGTCACCGGCCTTGAGCTGCCCTGCATCGATGGCGATGCGATTGGCGACGGTGCCAGGGACGCTGACGGCGCTCGCCACAGCGATGGCACCGGTGACAGCGATCGCCTTGTGACAGCGATGGGGGACAAAGTAGCGGGTGCACAGGGTGCGCTCGGCATCCTCGGCGGGCGAGGCCAGTACGGGCTTCGGTAGCACGCTGTCGCTGACGTCACCAAGCCCCATCAGCTCTCCTGCATGACGACGGATCCTCTCCAGACGCTTGAGCAGGTCGCTGTCGGCGTCCAGCTCGAGCGGCGTCTCGCGGCCACTCAGTCCAAGCTCTCGCGCGTCGATCATGATGATCGGGGTGGCCGCATCCAGGCAGGATACGGTGACACCGTCGATGGTGTCGGCGGCCTGGCCGGTCGGGAGTAGTCCCGACGTCTTGGTTCCGACGATGTCGAGAAAGCTCAGTTGAATGGCGGCGGAACTGCCGGGGACACCGCTGATGCGAGTGTCGCCGTCGTAGCGGACCTGGCCGGCGTCGGTGGGTACGTGGCACTCGATCAGTCGCTGGGTGTTGAGGTTGCGTACCCGCACCAGGGTGTAGTCCGGTTGCGGCTCCACCAGGCCGGACTCGATGGCGTAGGGGCCGACGGCAGACAGCATGTTGCCGCAGTTGGGGTTGAAGTCGACACGGCGGTTGAGCACGTCCACCTGGGCGAACAGGTAGTCCACGTCGGCGTCCGGGTGGCTGGAGCGCTCGACGATGGCCACCTTGCTGGTCAGCGGGTCGCCGCCGCCGATCCCGTCGATCTGCAGGGCGTGGCCGGAGCCCATCAGGCTGATCAGGATTTCCGCCCTGGCGGGCTCGTCGTCGGGGAGGTCGCTCATGCGCAGGAAGGGCCCGCGGGAGGTGCCGCCGCGCATGATCATGCAGGGGATGCTGTTCATCATCGTGATGCCACGCCGTTGTTGGAGGTCGTGGTATCAGCTTGTCAGGCGTCTATTGATGCTTCAAATGCAAAGTTTGGCGTCTATCAATGCGAAATGAGGATTAATGCGCTATGGTTATTAGTCCAAAAGCCTTCATGCAAGAGTGACCCGATGCAGCACCGTCTTGAATTTCTCGATCTGCAGGCCTTCATCCAGGTCGCGGAGCTGGGCTCCTTCCATGAGGCGGCTCAGCGCCTGCACCTGTCGCAGCCTGCGCTGTCACGGCGAATCCAGAAGCTCGAAGAGTTGCTGGAGGTGGGCCTGCTCGAGCGCACCACCCGGCGTACCCGGCTGACGCCGATAGGCGCCGACTTTCTGCCTCGGGCGCGACGGATGATCGAAGAGTACGAGTCCTCGATCCTCGGTATCCGCGAGCTGGCCACCCACCAGACCGGCACCGTGACCATCGCCTGCCTGCCGACCGCTGCCTTCTACTTTCTGCCAAGCGTGATCAGGGGGTTCAGCGAGGCCTGGCCGGGCATCCGTATTCGTATTCTGGATGTCAGCGCCAACGAGGGTCTCGAGAAGGTCATCAGCGGCGAGGCCGACTTCGGCATCAACATGTTCAGCGCCCAGCGGCCCGAGGTGTCTTTCACCCAGTTGATGAGAGACCCCTTCGTCTTGGCGCTGCGCTCCGATCACCCGCTGGCGGCCAGGGAGCAGATCGAGTGGTCAGACCTCGAGCAGGTGCGGCTGATCACCGTCAGTCGCGACAGCGGCAATCGCACCCTGCTGGACAATGCGCTGTCCGCCGAGGGCATCCACCTCAACAGCTTCTACGAAGTACAGCATCTGTCGACCTCGCTGGGGCTGGTGGAGTCGGGCCTGGGAGTGGCGATTCTGCCGCGCATGACCATGCCGGGCCCGGATCACGAGATCCTGTGTTCGCGGGAGCTGCCGGAGCCACGCATCCAGCGCACCATCGGCCTGGTACGCAGCAACGTGCACAGTATCTCGGGCACCGCCCAGCTGTTTATCGATCTGCTGCTGGAACAGTGGAAGCATTCGTAGGCGCAGCGAACCGCATAGCCATCTATCGCCGATTCAGTATGGATTCAGGTTCTTGCGCTACAAACAGAGGGACACACCCAAAACGGAAGGATGACGTCATGCGCAGCACACTGATGGTGGTCGCTCTTGGCCTATTGTCGACCCAGGCATTGGCAGGTCCCGGCCACGCTCAATCGGACGCCATGGACCCCGATCAGGCGGATCGCACCATCGCCGTCGAGGCCGGCGATATCTGGTTCGACCCGGAAAGCTTGAGCGTTGCCCCCGGGGAGGTGGTGGCCTTCGAGGTCACCAACAGCGGTCAGCTCGAGCATGAGTTCGTGATCGGCTCCGCCGAGGCTCAGAACGAACACCGCAAGATGATGCGTGAGATGGCCTCGGGAGGAGGGCATGGCATGCAAGGTGACGGCCACGACATGAGTCAGATGCAAGGCGCCATGGACATGCCGGCGGTGACTCTGGCGCCGGGAGAGACCAGGACGCTTGTCTGGCAGGCGCCGGAGCAGGGGGCATCGCTGACCTTCGCCTGCAATGTACCCGGACATTTTGAAGCGGGCATGCATGGCACCCTGAGTGTGGGAGAATAGGCGGCAAGCCTGGGACGGGGCCACCCCGTCCGGCTCGAGTGAGGCGTGGCATGCCTGGGCCCGCTGGCAGGGAGATGATGGTGATGAAGCTGTTGCTGGTCGAGGACGATGACCTGCTCTGCGAGAGTCTGAAGGATACGCTGGATGATCATGGCTATCGCGTCGACGTTGCCGAGCGACTGAGCGTGGCAAAGGCGCTGTTGCACAGCGAAGAGTATGCACTGATGATCCTGGATATCGGCCTGCCCGATGGTTCGGGGCTCGACTGGCTCGAATTCCAGCGTGAACACGGCCTAGGCCTCCCGGTGCTGATCCTGACGGCTCGCGATGCCTGGCAGGACAAGGTGGACGGCCTTCGTCGGGGGGCTGATGACTACCTCACCAAGCCCTTTCACGAACAGGAACTGCTGGCGCGGATACAGGCGTTGCTGCGGCGGCGTACCGAATTGACGGCGCGGCTGATCGTCAATGGCATCCGCCTTGACGAGGAGCAGCGCCAGGTCAGTTGCGCGGGAGGCCCATGGCAGACGCTTACCGCCACCGAGTTCTGCCTGCTGCGCTACCTGATGCACCACCCTGACCGGGTGCACTCCAAGACGAAGCTGCTCGATCAGCTCTACGCCCTGGAGCAGGATGCCCCGGCGCCCAACCTGGTGGAGGTCTATATCGCGCGCCTGAGGCGTCTGCTGGGCAAGCATGTCATCCAGACCCGCCGAGGCCAGGGGTACGTGCTTGTTTCGCATTAGACGCAATAGTCTCCGTCTGCGCCTGCTGGTCAGCCTCGGGGCGGTGTCCCTGCTGGTCATGGGATTGACCTGGTTCATGCATGGCCTGCTGCTGCGCGAGACCGCGCGGGACTTTCTGGGTGACCGACTGCGTCAGGAGGCGGAGTATCGCCTGGCGCAACTGCGTCAAGCCGCAGACCCGGTACCGGCCCCCACCTTGCCCTCGAGCCTGTCGGCCGAGGTCTTTCATCACCTGTACGTGCTCAAGCGCGGCGAGCTCGTCACCACCTCCCATCCGAGCTGGTTGTCGGCGCTGACGCCCCACCTGGATGGGCCTGACAGGTCGCTGCTGGATGTACACCTGGAGGGACGTCACCTGCTGGTGTTGAGGCGAACCTTTACGGTGGACGGCAGGCCTGGGGTGCTGCTCATCGGAGAATCCTTCGACAGCGTCGAGGAAGGCCTTGCGGCCCTGCACTGGTGGATTGGCGCCATCGCAGGTCTGGTGCTGCTGGCTCTTTCGCTGCTTAACGGGTTGGCGGTCAATGCCGCCCTGCGGCCACTGGATCTGTTGCAGCGCCAGCTGGCCGAGCTGCGAAGTGGTCAGCGACAGCGTCTCAGAATGAAGGTGCCGCAGGAGTTCCGCCCTCTGGTCTCGCAGCTTAATCGTCTGATGGACAGCCAGGAGCGCCGATTGGTGCGTTCGCGTAACGCCGTTGCCGACCTGTCCCATGCGCTCAAGACCCCTCTGACCGCGGTGATGCAGGCGCTGCGCAGCAAGCGTGAGCTTGATCAATCCCGCCGTGAGCGTCTGCTGGAGCGGTTGACGCTGATGCAGGAGTTGATGGAGTCCCACCTGCGTCAGGCGCGTCTGGCGGGCCCCGGTGGCGGCCAGCACACCCGGGTCAAGCGGGAACTCGACCAGCTTTTCGACATGTTTCGAAGCCTCTACCCCGACAAGCGCTTCGTCATGGCCCTCGGGGACGCCGAGGATGCCTGCATCGAGATGGAGCGACAGGACTTCCTGGAAATGATCGGCATCGTGCTCGACAACGCGGGCAAGTGGGCCAACCAGTCGGTGTGGCTCGCGCTGACGTTGGGGCGATGTCTAGAGCTGAAGATCCAGGATGATGGCCCCGGAGTGGCGGCGGAGTTGCTGCCGTTGTTGGGCCGGCGAGGGCAGAGGCTGGATGAAGGGCGGCCAGGCAACGGCATTGGCCTGTCGATTCTGCTTGAACTGGTCGAGCAGTACCGGGGAGAGGTCGGCTTTCGGGCGGCGCCCAGCGGTGGACTCGAGGTGACCATCCGCTTGCCGTTGGCGCTGGCGTCAATCTCCGAGAGAGAGGCCGTGCGTTAGGGCTTGTCTGAAAAGTGCCTGCGCTCGGTAATACGGCGTTAAAAATCGTCTGGTGCGCCAGCCCGGTCAAAATGCTCATTTACACCCCGTAAACTGCGCTTTCTCACCGATTTTTGCCTTGTCTAACCTTCGCTCGTCGACTTTTCGGACAGCGCCTAAGGATTCAGCTGGCTTTCAGCTTGGCGATGGAAGATGGCAGAAGTTCATCGCACAGGAAGACAGCACCCATGTCGACGACACTTCTGCCGCCACATCGGCTATCACGACGAGGATTCATCAAGGGAAGCGCGGCCCTGGGAATCGGCACCGCCGCCCTCGGTCTGGCGCCTGCCTGGGCCAACCCCTGGGGGCAGACCTCGAGTTACCCCAAGGGAGTGGAAAGCGGTCCGGATATCTCGCTGGCCATTCGTCGCCAGAGCGTGCCCATCGCTGGCCAGTCTGCACGGCCGATTACCCTCAACGGCACTAGCCCTGGCCCCCTGATCCGGCTCAAGGAAGGGCAGGACGTGACGCTGCGGGTGACCAATCTGCTGGACGAGCCCACCTCGATTCACTGGCACGGCATTCTCCTGCCGCCTGAGATGGATGGCGTCCCCGGCGTGAGCTTTGCCGGCATCATGCCGGGCGAAACCTTTACCTACCGCTTTCCCCTCCGTCAAAGCGGCACCTACTGGTACCACAGCCACTCAGGACTGCAGGAGCAGATTGGCCATGTGGGCCCCCTGGTCATCGACGCCGAACAGCGCGAACCCTTTCGCTATGACCGCGAGCACGTGCTGCTGCTGACCGACTGGAGTTTCGAGGACCCCTCGACCATCTTCCACAACCTGAAGACCGGGGAGGGGTACTACAACTTCCAGGAGCGCACCCTGGGAGACTTCATCGCCGATGTGGACCGTCAGGGGCTCGCCTCCACCTGGGAAGCGCGTGCCATGTGGGGCCGGATGCGCATGAGCTCCCGTGATATCGCCGATGTTACCGGCGCCACCTACACCTATCTGCTCAACGGTCATTCACCCGATGACAATTGGACTGCCTTGTTTCGCCCCGGCGAGACGCAGCGGCTACGTGTCATCAATGGCTCCGCCATGAGCTACTTCGACGTGCGGATTCCGGGGCTCGAAATGACGGTGGTGGCGGCCGACGGCCAGCCGGTTCGGCCCGTGCCCGTCGAGGAGTTCCGCATTGGGGTGGCGGAAACCTATGACGTTCTGGTGACGCCGAAAGACGATGTGGCCTACACCATCTTTGCCGAGTCCATGGACCGAAGCGGCTTTGCCAGGGGGACCCTGGCGCCGCGTCTGGGGATGGTGGCGCCGCTGCCGGAACGCCGACGTATCGCCGATCGAGGAATGGAGGCCATGGGAGCCCACGAGGGCATGGATCACGGCTCGATGGCTGGTATGGATCACGGTTCGATGGCCGGTATGGATCACGGCTCGATGGCTGGTATGGATCACTCGAACATGGGCGGCATGGATCATGGCTCGATGACCGGTATGGATCACTCGAACATGGGCGGCATGGATCATGGCTCGATGACCGGTATGGACCACTCGAGCATGGCGGGAATGGATCACGCTCAGATGGACAGTACGGAGAGCGCCACTGGTACAGCCATGCTGCCGGTGGGCGTGGCGCAGCCAGGCTCCCGCCTCGATCAGCCTGGAATCGGCCTGGATGCCCGCGAGCGTCGTGTGCTGGTGTATCAGGACCTGAAGGCCATCGCGCCATGGCCTGACCGTCGTCCTCCTGGTCGCGAACTCGAGCTTCATTTGACCGGTAACATGGAACGCTACATGTGGTCCTTCGACGGCAAGAAATTCAGTGAGGTCTCGGGGCCGATCCACTTCGACAAGGGCGAGCGTCTGCGCCTCATCCTGGTCAATCGCACCATGATGGAGCACCCGATCCACCTGCACGGCATGTGGATGGAGCTGGAGAATGGTGCCGGTGAGCTGATTCCGCGCAAGCACACCCTGAACGTCAAGCCAGGCGAGCGCCTTTCTGCACTGATCACGGCGGATGCCGAGGGCAGCTGGGCGTTCCACTGCCACCTTCTTTATCACATGGACGCCGGCATGTTCCGCGTCGTCAAGGTTGCCTGAGGAGAGATGACGCATGGAAATTCGTGTGGGCCGTATTTGCCTGGCAGCGCTATCGGGCCTGGGGTTGTCGTCGCTGGCGCTGGCTGAGGATGGCTACGACGCGCCAGATCACTGGCCGTCGCCCATGCAGGAACATCTGCGTGGCTCGGTGCTGGTCGACCGTCTGGAATACGTCTGGCCGTCTGAAGACAGCGAGGCAGTAACCTGGGATTTTCAGGCCTGGTACGGAGGCGACGTTCATCGCGTCTACCTGAAGGGGGAAGGTGACAATACCCAAGGGGATGGCGAAGATGCGGAATTTGAATCGCTGGATCTGCTGTATAGCCGACTGATCGCCGACTTCTGGGAGCTACAGGGAGGGCTTGGCTATCAGGGCGGGCTTGGCAGCGATGACCATCCCGAGCGCTATTTCGGCGTGATCAGTCTGCAGGGGCTGGCGCCCTACCGGTTGGAAACCGAGCTGGATCTTCGTGTCAGTGACGATGGTGATACCTCCTTGAGTCTGGAGCAGGAATATGATCTGCGACTGACCCAGCGGCTTTATCTGCAGCCTCGCCTGGAAATGGAAGTGGCGTTCGATGATGCCGAGGAGTTCGGTGTAGGGGAGGGATTCAATTCCTTGCGCACCGGCCTGCGCCTTCGCTATGAGCTACATCGCAAGTTCGCGCCCTATATCGGCGCCTATTGGCAGAAACTTTATGGCGATACTGCCGATATGGCGCGTGATGAAGGCGATCAAGTGGAAGACACCGCAGTGGTTGCCGGGCTACGCGTCTGGTTTTGATGCCTCTACGCCTACGGTTGCCATTCAGGCCGCTGGCGGGATCTGCTTCACTACGCCGTTTATCAATGTTTCAGCGTAGATTAAGCCAGATGACACATCATGAAGGTGCCAACATTCAAAGGAGGTAATCGTTATGAAATTGTGGCAACACATGATGGGTGTAGCTGTCCTCGTGGGCGTTTCTCTACCGGTATGGGCTGCGCAGGGCCATTCGCAGGAAGCCGAAATCTTGCGGCAAGGTGTGTCTGCCACCCAACAGCTTCGTGGTGCACCCGTGCGTTACCGGTTGCCGATCGAAGAGGAAGGAATGATCGTCGTCAGCAGTGAACATCTTGCCAGCGACTCGAGTCAGTCGATGAGTATCGAGGGAAGGCTGTATTCCCCCGCGGGGCAGCTGGTGGCCAGCGACGCGGACAACAACGGCCACTTCCTGCTGGAGGCGCCTGTCACTCCCGGAAACTATGAGCTTGAAGTGCGAGGCAGTGTGCTTGGCAGCGCCAATGAAAACAGTGGTCGCTACAGTCTGCATGTCGGCTTCGAATAAACATTGCATCGTGCCAGAGAAAACCCGCCAGGCAATGCCTGGCGGGTTTTTGCTGCACGTCTGGAGCCGTCAGGTCAGATGTGTCTTACATTAACAGTGCCTTGGCCGGCATCCACAGGCCCATCAGCAGCATGATCAGGTTCTCGCTCAGGGAAACGAAGCCCAGGGGAACGTTGCTGTTGCCGCCGACGCAGGCGCACTTGAGTTCGCGCTTGTCGATGTAGACCGCCTTGAACACCGAGATGGCACCCACGGTACCGATGAACAGGGCCACAGGCGCGGCGATCCAGATCAGGCTGCCTGCCAGCATCAGTATCCCGGCCAGTGTTTCGGCGTAGGGGTAGATGTAGCCGTAGCGTACATCGCGTTGGGCCAGCAGGTCGTAGTTCAGGAACATGGTGCTGAAGCTTTCCACGTCCTGCAGTTTCTGCAGGCCCAGCAGAACCATGGCCGAGGCGACGGCGAACTCGGTGGTGCGCACTGAGACCAGCGACTGGCCGGACACCCAGCCCACCGCCAGGCCGATCAGCAGGGCCGTGGCGAAGATGGCGATGACAGGACGGTAGCTGACTTCCTTGTCGCCGGGCACGCTCATGCCGAGGTGGCGGCGCAGTTCTTCGTAGCCGCCGATGCGCTCGTCGCCGATGTACACCTGGGGTGTGGTGTCCACGTCGGCTTCCTGCTTGAAGCGGTCGATGGCTTCACGTGACGTCAGGGTGTGGTCGTCGACCTGGTAGCCCTTGCGCTTGAGCAGCGACAGGGTCTTGAGGCCGAAGGGGCAGAGGTGCTCCGCGGTCTTCATGCGATAGAGGCGGGCAGTGCTGGATGAGGCCCGCTGCGCCGGGCTTGCTGTGTTCGTGCTCATTTCCTCTCCCTGTGGTGGTTGAGAAAAGCCCAGGCAGGCCAGGGTGGTGGCCCCTGAAGCTTCCGTCACTACTATGCAAGTTCGAGCATCTCCACCACAGACTAAAACCCTTGTGCAGCACAAGGGTCAAGGCGATACGGTCATCGGCTGGTCAGTCCTGGATAACCTGCGCAGGGGGATCCAGGTGGCGGGATATATCGGCTCGGGACCGGGCGATAGCGCGATCGACGAGCGTGGGGGCGATGGCGTTGATCAGCGCGAACAGGCGCTCCTTGCCGCCGAGGACGGCGCGACGCTGGCCTCTTGTCAGCTGCTTGATGATGGCATCGGCCACGCGCTCGGGGCTGTCCACGGTATTGCCCATGGCCTCGTTCATGGCCTCGGCGTCGGGGCCGTTCATGGCGGTCCGGGTGGCGCGGGGGGCCAGGTACTGCACCTGGACCGAGGTGTCTTCGAGTTCCCGGGACAGCGCTTCGGCGAAGCCCTTGAGGCCGGCCTTGCTGGCGCAGTAGGCGACATAGCCCGGGTGGCCGATATGCCCCAGCAGTGAGCCCACGAACAGCAGGTTAGCGCTGGGTTGGCCGAGAAACAAAGGCAGCAGGGCCTGGGTCAGCAGCAGGGTCGAGCTCAGATTGGTATCGAGCACCCGGATGACGTCGTCTGGCGAGGTTTCGCGAAACCAGCCGAGATGATTGATGCCGGCCAGGTGGACCAGCGTCGAAGGGCGCTGCTCGGGTGCTGCCTGACTTAGCTGGTCGAGTAGCCGCTGGCGGCCCATCGCGGTGGTCAGATCGACGCCAGCGACGAGGGTGTGTCTCGAGGCAGCCTTGCCAAGCTCGCCCGCCAGGGCGCTGAGCTTGCCCTCATCACGCCCTGCCAGCCACAGGCTGGCGCCTTCGGCGTCAAGCCGCTTCACCAGCGCCGAGCCGATGCCGCCAGTGGCGCCGGTCACCAGAATCCTGCGCTCGCTCAGTGATGGCATGAGTTTGCCTCCAGCGCTTCGTCCGTCCAGTGCTCGGCGTCTCGCAGGGCGGCGTCATGGACCGCGCCATAGAGGCGATAGAAGGCGCGGGCCGAATGGACGATCTGGGCCTGCTCCTCGGTGTCGGTGATGGTGTCCATCAGTTCGGCGAAGAAGGCCATATGGGAGATGTCCAGTTCGCCGTGGGAAAACAGGTAGTGGAAGGCGTCATCGGTCAGGCCCAGACTATCGCGGATGGCCCTGCCGGCGGCGCTGGCCGCCGAGGTGCTGGTACCCTCGAGCACCAGTACCATGCCGAACATGGCCAGCGGATGGCGCCGTCTGATGCTGTCGTAGGCGTAGGACACCATCCATTCCGTCTCGAACAGCGGTGGGCGTGAACGCGCGTGGTGCCGATCGACGCCGGTGGACTCGAGGTCATCGAGTATCCAATGTTCGTGGCCCTTTTCCTCGTCGATGTACTCGGCGATGGCCATGCGCAGGTTGTCGCGCAGCACGAAGTTAGGAGCGGACAATTCGGCGCCGCAGGCCATCATCAGTGAGACGGTGTGACGCACATGGTGATAGGCCTGGGCGAGAAAGGCGCGATATTCGGGCAGCGTGATCTTGCCGCCCTGGGCGCGCCCGATCAGTTCCCCTCCCATCAAGGCTTGGCGTTCGTCTTCGGTGGCAGCGAGCAGGTGGCGGTAGAAACCGTCGGGCTTGCCGTTGTCGACAGGTGGCGAGGTGACGATCGGGGTATCGGTCAGCGTGTTCATGGGGGTGGGGGTTCCTGTGGGTATGAAGGGAGGCCGTCGGCGGCGGAGGAAAGCGCTGCTGACACCTGCTCATGGCCGGGGAAGGTTCTGGCGACAAGCCGCTCGATGTCGCAGCGGCGGCGGAGCTGAATGCTGGCCCGGCGCAGGCGTCCGTTGGCGGTCAGTTCGTTGCTGGCGATCGACAGCGGCTCGGCGACGCCTGGCAGTTGCCGTAGCAACGACTGCCAGCCGCGGACCCTGGCGTAGTCGGGCAGGCGCTGATTGAGCGCGGTGATGTGGGCTTCCAGGCGGGGGGGCTGGATAGCGGCTGAAGGACTAAGGAGCGCCAGCACCCCCGGCAAGCCTTCGCCGAAGACGAAGGCACGATCGATACCGTCGATAAGCTCGAGCTCCGCCTCGAGCCACTCGGGACAGAGATTGCGTCCGTTCGACAGGATGATGACGTTGCGCTGACGCCCGTCCAGGCGCCAGTGACCGTCCGCCAGGCGGTGACCGAGATCTCCGCTGGGCCAGGGCATCTCGGTTGACGGAAGGTGATGATCGGACCCTAGGTAGCCGAGCATGCGACGACCGTGGACCAGCAGTTGCCCCTGCTCATCGGTGCTCAGGCGCAATCCCTTGAGGGGGCACCCGACACGGCCATCCTGGGGCTCGTCTGGGCGGCTCAGACAGACCACCGAGCCCATCTCGGACATGCCGTAGCCCTGGGCGACAGGGAGCCCCTGCTGGGTTGCCTGTTCGAGCAGGCGGCGGGGCACCTGGCCCCCGCCCACGGCGACTAGCGACAACACCTGTTGCCACCCGTTTGCCGCAGAATGATGTGAGGCCAGGTGAGTTAGCGCCTTGAGCAGCCCCGGTACCAGAATCAGGCTGTCGGGTCGCCGCTTGGCCAGCCAGCGTTGCCACTGGTCGGGGGCTAGCGTACCGCTGCCATGTAGCCCGGTAAGATCGGGCGTATCGATAACGATCGTGGCTCCTCGCCAGAGGGCGAAGAGTGCGCCGGCCAGATGTTCGAGCAGCACCACTATGGGCAGCACCACGCCGTGACGATGGAGGGGAACACCTGCAAGGCGCTGTTCCAGTCCTTCAATGACCGACTCGAGATGAGGCCCGGACAGGCAGACCCCTTTGGGGGTGCCGGTGGTGCCGGAGGTAAAGGTGATCAGTCGCGTTCCGTCCGGTAGTGGTGCGGGCGTCGAGGGGCGCCGGAACAAGGCGATGGACAGGCCGACCGGAGCGTCGAGTGGCTGGCGCTTGAAGTCGTTTGCGCGGGCAGATGGCAGCCAGGCGTCCAGCGGGCTGTCCTGCGCGATCAGAAGCCCGTCCAGCCCGGTGGTATCGAGCAGGTGGTTGAGCTGTTGTTCGCTGAAAAATGCAGGTATCGGGGTGATCGGCAGGCCAGCCCGCCAGGCAGCGAGCTGGGCGACCAGCCAGCCAGGAGAGTTGTGACCCAGCAGGCCCAGGTGAGAAACGCCCGACTGCTCGAGTTGGTGCGCGACAGCGTCGGTGGCGGCCTCCAGTTGCCGGGCGGTAAGTCGGATGTCGGCGCCATCCGGGGTTTGCCCGAGCAGGCTCTCCGCATCCGGCGACAGCCTCGCCCTTTGGCGCAGGCGCTGGTGTAGCCTATCCATGGGGCATGTCCCCGGCCGCCGAGCAGGCGTGGACATGGGGTAGCGCCGGTACGGGATCTGCCGCCTCCGGGGCAAGCTGTGCTGCGCCGGCGAGAAGCAAAGCGCCGAGCGGGGTGGCGCGCATGCTGTTGGCCACCTCGAGGGGGCGAATCACCACGACCCTGGGGTCCCGCTCGTAATACCGTCCCCAGTCCACAGGATTGTCCAGGCAGTGGCGATGGGCGCGACCGATCGTGTGCATATCGATGCCGAGCCGGGCGAGGCCGTTGCGCACGTCCCTGGACGCCGTCACCACCAGCCAGTCGATGCCCAGTCGCTCGAGCACCACCACCAGCGACAGCATCAGCCGTCGGCCGGCGCCTGGCGATGCGCTGGCCAGGGCGCCGACCTCCATGACCTGGTGGCGCGGCGGCGCAAGGTCGCAGAGGCCACGAGTGGCGAGCACCATCTCGACAGGTGCCTCGAGGTAGTGTTCCACCATGAGAGGGCCTTCATCGGCACGCCTGAGTCCTGTGGTGGCGACGAGCGCGCCATGGGGGTCTCGCAGTGTCAGCAAGCGTTGGTAGGGATTGCTGATGGAGGCATTGTGATGGAGACGATAGACGTCGGAGATGAAGGCGTTTGCCTCGCCCAGCCGCTCCGGGGACGCCCAGCACAGGCCGGAGGTCACGTCCGGCTCGGGAGCATCCGTGTGGGCTGTCGTCTTCGAGGCCGATGCTGCGATTGCCGGGGCCATGTCATCGCGTCCTTGAAAGAGGAGTTGATGGCAAGGCTAGGCTGCCTAGCTTAGCGAAAACTTAACGTTCGCAGATGACTAACCTGTAGCGTGCACAGGTGGCCTGAGTGGACGCAAGAGATGGTGCTAGGCTGATCCTGCAGGGTCCGGTAAAGGAGGTATCCATGTGCGGCCGTTTCGCCTGTTACACACCTTTTGCTCAGCTTGCGGCGCTGATGCGCTTGCCGGTGGCGCCGCGCCTGCCCGAGCAGGAGCCGCCACCTCGCTACAATGTCGCGCCGGGCACCTGGATCACGTCACTCGCCATGGACGGGGAGGTTGTACCTTCCTTTACCTCGATGTGGTGGGGCTATCGACCCCACTGGGCCCAGGCCGGGGCGCCGGAGCCGATCAACGCCACCGTGGAGAAGGTCGCCACCTCGCGCTATTTTCGTGGGGCCTTTGCTCGCCATCGCTGCCTGGTGCCGGCGGACGGCTGGTACGAGTGGCTGCCGGGCGAGACCGGCAAGCAGCCTTATTTCTTGTGTCGTGAAGATCGCGCGCCGCTGTGGCTGGCGGCGATCTTCAGTGAAAGGGACGACGGCAGGCCGGGCCTTGCCATCCTCACCGAACCCGCCCGGGGCTGCGCGAGTCAGGTGCACGCCCGGATGCCGCTGGCGCTGGACGACGCCAGCCTTGAACCCTGGCTCGATCCTGAGCTGAGTGATCGCGACGTCATGCGCCAGACGGTGCGGCATCTACCCGCTGGCGCCTTCGAGGCATGGCCGGTCTCGACCAGGGTCAATCGGGCGGGAGAGGAAGGAAGTGACTTGATGGAAGCCGTCCAGGCACCGGGCTGACCGTCGGGTCTGAAGCGCCCGTCTGCATGCCCTGGCTGCGGTGATGTTCCAGGTGCTGCGCGGCTTGTCCGCCCCGCGCCGATGGGCTAAGGTCGAAGGCGCATGGCACGGGGTGTCCCGCACGATAGCGGGGCTGAGAAACACCCGTCGAACCTGATCCAGTTCATACCGGCGAAGGGATGTCAGCGCAGTCGTCAGTCCAGGGGTCGGCGTGCGTTCCTCGCCTCGACCAAGGACCCGCCAGATGACCCTTTCCGACGCCTTACCTTCAGCTTCCGTAAGTCCGCCTGCGCTTCCTATTTCCCGCCAGCTGGTCGTCGTCACCGGCGCTGGACGTGGCCTCGGTGTCAGCCTGGCGCGCAGTTTCCTCGAGCAGGGCGCGCGGGTGGTGGTCAACTATCGACGCAGCGAAGAGGGCGCCAACGCGCTGGTAGCCGACTATCCCGAGCAAGCCCTGGCGGTGGCCGCCGACGTCTGTGATCGCAGCGCCGTCGATGCCATGTTCGCGCGTGCCCGCGAGCACTTCGGCGCGCCGGTCACCACCTTGATCAACAATGCGCTGCCGGACTTCGCTTTCAACGGCGACGCCCGCCCCGGTCCCGACGAGCTGACCTGGGAGCACCTCGATCATCAGCTTCAGGGGGTCGCCCGGGGTGCGCTGAACACGGTGCAGGCGTCGCTTGCCGGCATGCGTGAGGCCGGCTTTGGTCGCATCGTCAATATCGGTACCAACCTGTTCCAGAACCCGGTGGTGCCCTACCACGACTACACCGCCGCCAAGGCGGCGCTGCTGTCGCTGACGCGCACCCTGGCCCACGATCTGGGCCCGAACAACATCACCGTGAACATGATCTCCGGGGGCCTGTTGCGCACCACCGATGCCTCCCGCGCCACGCCGGAGGCGGTGTTCGACCTGATCGCCGCCAGCACACCGCTGCGACGGGTGACCACGCCGCAAGAGTTTGCCGACGCCGCGCTGCTGTTCGCCTCGCCCTGGTCGCGAGCGGTCACCGGCCAGAACCTGGTGGTCGACGGCGGACTGGTGAAGGACTGATGGCCAGCATGCACCTTAATCTGTTCATCATGGGCTGCGGCCACCACAAGGCGGCCTGGCGTCATCCCCGTTCCAGCGTCGAGCGCATGGCCGATATCCGCTACTACGAGGAGCTGGCGCGGCTCGCCGAGCGGGGTCGTTTCGATGCGGTGTTCTTCGCCGATGGTCACGCCGCGGGCAGCGTCGCCGACGGCCCGCTGTGGACCCTGGAGCCACTGACCATGCTGGCGGCCATGGCGCGGGCCACCGAACACATCGGGCTGATCTCGACCGTCTCCAGCACCTTCTATACGCCGTTTCATGCTGCGCGCATGCTGGCCTCGCTGGACCATATCTCCGGCGGACGCCTGGGCTGGAACCTGGTGACCTCGATGTTCGACAGCGAGGCGCGCAACCATGGGCTCGAGGCCATGCCGAGCCACGCCGAGCGCTATGCCCGGGCGGAGGAATTCGCCAATACCGTGCTGGCGCTGTGGGACTCCTGGAGTGACGACGCCCTGGTGAGGGACCGCCAGGGCGATTACGTCGACGCCAGCCGGGTCGGTCCCATCCATCATCACGGCGAGCACTTTCTGGTGGATGGCCCGCTGACGGTGCCGCGTCCGCCCCAGGGCCACCCGGTGCTGTTCCAGGCCGGCGCCTCGGATCAGGGCCGTGACCTGGCCGCGCGCTACGCCGAGGCCATCTACGCGGTGGCCTACGATCTGCCCTCGGCCCAGGCCTACTACAGCGACCTTCAGGCCCGGGTAAAGGCCGCTGGCAGACCGAAGGTCGCGATCATGCCGGGGCTCGTCACCTACGTCGGCTCCACCGAAGAGGAGGCCAGACGCAAGCAGCGGGAGCTCGACGAACTGTTGCCGGTGGACAGCTCCCGGCGCCAGTTGAGTCAGTTCATCGGTCAGGACGTGAGCGACTGGGAATTGGATGCCCCGGTGCCCGAGTTGCCGCCACTGGAGGCCTTCAGCGGGCCCAAGGGGCGCTACGCCACGATTCTGCGGATCATCGAGAGCGAACGACCGACGCTGCGCCAGTTGCTGGGACGGCTCGCCGCCGGTGGCGGCCACTGCACCATGGTCGGCACCCCGGAGCGTATCGCCGACGAGATGCAGCGCTGGGTCGAGCAGGGCGGGGCGGACGGCTTCAACCTGATGCCGCCATCGCTGCCGGACAGCATCGAGGACGTGGTCGAACAGGTCGTGCCCGAACTGCAGCGCCGCGGGCTGTTTCGACGCGAGTACCAGGGCCGCACCCTGCGCGACCACCTGGGGCTGGCGCGGCCTGGTCGCTGATGAGCCGGAACTGCCAGGGCCCCTGATCGCCAGGCCTTGAAACGACAACAGCGGGACGCGTCAGCACGTCCCGCTGTTTTTTATCACGCCTTGCCAGGCTGTCAGCGTGGCGGTGTCAGCTCTGGAAACGCCGCACCAGACTGCCCATGCGGGTGAAGTCATAGTCCTGGCGGGATGGCAGCAGCTTCATCAGCACCAGCGAGACCAGCACCGGCACGAAGGCCGCCAGCAGGAAGGATTCCAGCAGGGTGGCGGTACCGCCGCTGGGGGACGGGAACATCGCCAGCCCGGCGACCAGGCCCGCAGCGGTGCTGAGGACCGCGTTGCGCCCGTCGTAGCGGCGATTGAACAGACCGAAAAACACTGGGAAGGCCGCCGCCGAGCACAGCAGGTCCGCCAGCAGGAACAGATAGAGCACGCTGTAGCCCTGGGCCGCCACCCAGGTCACCGGCACCGCTGCGGCGACGATCAGCCAGCGTGCCAGGCGCATCAGGGTGGCTTCGCTGGCCTGGGGCAGCAGCCGGTGCATGTCGACGGCGATGATGCTGGAGGTGGCGTTGACGGTAGTGTCGGCGCTGCTCATCACCAGGGCCAGACCCAGCGGAATCAAGGCCAGGGCGAACCACAGCGGCACCTCGGACAGCAGCACGCTGAACAGCGCCACCGAACCGTCTCCCTCGAGCCCGAGGCCGACGAAGGCCAGGCCGAACAGGCCCATCAGCACGATCACCGGAAAGTTGAACAGCCCTGCGATCCAGAAGCCCCGCCGCAGCACCTTGCTGTCCCGGGCGGCGTAGATGCGCTGCCAGGTGCCCTGGTAGAACAGGCCGGTCAGCATCACCGCGATAAAGAACGTCAGACCGGCACGCAGGCCACCGGCATCGGTGACATCCAGCAACTGGGGCGCACGTTCCTGCAGGCCCTCGAGCGTCGGCGCGACGCCGCCGGCGGCCTGCCAGCCGAACACCAGCAGCAGCGCCAGCAACGGCAGGATCACCAGCATCTGTACCTTGTCGGTGAAGATGGTGGTGCGCAGGCCGCCGTAGAAGGTGTAGAGCAGGGTCGCGATCATCACCACGCAGGCGGTCAGCCACAGTGGGATCGGCGCCAGCAGGGTGACCATATGGGCGATCGCGGTGAGGCCTGCCGCCAGCGAGATGAACAGATAGAACAGCATGATCGTCAGGGTGAAGGCGTACATGGTGCGCCCGTAGCGATGGATCACGAACTCGGTGAGGCCGTGGCCTTCGGGGATCAGCTCACGCATGCGTCGTCCCAGCGGGATCATCACCAGGCGCGGGACCATGGAACCCAGCGCATAGCCCAGTACCGCGCCGATGCCGCCCCAGGTGGCCGCCTGGGCGGGGCCGAACAGGATCCAGGTGCCCAGGGTGGTGGCCACCAGGGTCAACACCGTGGCGCGGGTGTTCTGGCTGTTGCGAGCCGAGATGTAGTCATCCAGGCCGCCCTGACGACGTCGGGCATAGATCAGGCCGGGGATGGCAAAGATGGCGGCGCACAGCAGAAGCCACAGCGCCGTCCAGGTGGGATCGAGCATCATCGAAAGAAGACCTCTTTCTTGTCGTTGTCCGCAGGGACCGGTGGACAGGCGGGACGAGCGGCGGACAGGAAGAAAGAGGAGATAACGCAACCATCCTTCCCTTCGCCGGCATGACCCGGATCAGGTTCAAAGGGTTACCGCGTGATGCGGAATCTCAGCCGTCAGGCTCCCCCAGGAATGCGCACAGCGTAGGACCGCCTCCGATGGCTGTCAATTGGCGCTTTGGCCGCAGCGACGGGGCGTCAGACGGTGGGCGAGGTGCGCAGGCTGTGCCAGCCATCGTAAAGCCAGTTTGCCGCCCGGCGTCGATCGATGTCAGCCATCGCCAGATAGCCATGACAGCAGGCCTCGCGGCTCGCTCGCACAATGGTCGAGGCGTCGGTGGCGTCCATCACCAGGGTGCGTCGGTGCCCGCCGCCGCCGCGCAGGAAGGGGGCCGCGGGAGCGCGCTGGAACTCGACGCCTGCCGGCAGGGGCGCTGTCGAGTGATGCGTGTCGGGGTGGTCTGGGGCGCACAGGATGACCTCGAAGCCGAGCCGTTGTCCCTGGCGCGCCAAGTCGGCATTGACCGGGGCGTGGCCGGTCAGCACCAGACGCAAGGCCGGCTGGATCAGCACCTCGACGACGTCGTCGCCGATCTGGACCAGCGGACTGGTTGGCGTGGGTCGCTGCAGGTTCATGGACGTGCTGCCCAGGCTGACGCGGCGAATCAGCGATGGCTGGCCGGCGAGCGTTGCATGGATGACCTCCAGGTGCACCAGGGTCTCGCTGCTCGGTGACAGGCGCTCGACCAGGCAGGGGGTGCCATCGTTGGCGTTGTTGTCGATATTGACCAGGCAGGCGCCGCCGTCCCGCGCCTGGGACAGCAAGATGGGCTGTCCGGCGTACCCGGGGCCATCGGCATCGCTGGTGACGCTCAGGTGGGGGAAGGCGGGAGCAGGGGTGTCCAGACGCGTGCAAAGCCAGCTGGTATCCCCGCGATTGGCCAGCGTCAGGGCGTGTTCGATGGCGACAAGGTCCTGGTGGTTCATGGGCAGCTCCCGCGGCGGTGTCGGCGACGCCAGCATAACGTGGAAGCGGGCAAGCGAAATAATCCGGCATCTATAAGCATCTTTTCATAGGCTAGAGAAGACGGCACGCGAGCCGCCAGGGTATTGACCTGCTGCCGGTCCAGGGCAGGGCTTACGCAAGGAGTTGTCCTCATGGAGCGTTTTGCCTGGGTGGAAGAGGCATTGGTGTCGTCCGGAACGGTGCTGGTACGCCTGACGCCGGAGTTGCAGGTGCACGACGTGGTCGGTGATGCCGTGCGCGTGCTGGGCGAGCCTGGAGAGGTCTGGATCGGGCGGGGGCTGGCAGAGCTGCCTGGCGAGGTCGCCAGGGTCGCCGAAGCCTGGGTCTCCCGGGGTGTCGCTCACGCTGCCAAGCCTTCGATGCCGCTGGAACTGGGCGATGGTAGCTGCTGTCGCCTGGCCGATGGTGGGCTGGTGCTGCGACTGTCGGCTCGGCAGAAGGCAAGCCGCGGTGTCATCGCGCGGATGGCCGACCACCTGCCGGTGATGGTGGCCTACGTCGACCGCGACTTCTGCTTCCGTTTCAACAATCGTGCCTACCTCGACTTCATCGGCCAGCCTGCCGAGGCGCTGATGGGGCAGCCGGTGTCTTCGGTGCTTGATGCAGACTCCTACGCCAAGATCCGGCCACGTTTCGATCTGGCGCTGGCGGGGCAGGAGGTCAGCTACGAGGATTCCCTGGTGCTCCAGGACGGTCGCCAGATCTACTTCAAGGTCCACTATCTGCCGGACGTGGTGGAAGATGAAGTGATGGGCTTCTACGCCATCATCCAGGACGTCTCCGAGTATCGCTCGATGATCCAGCTGTTGCGGGATGTCCATACCGGGGTAAATCGCACCGATATCGGAGTATCAGAGATCGTCGACATGCTGCTGCGTGACGCCTTGAGCTACCTGAGGCTGGATATCGCGCTGGTCAGTCAGGTCGAGGGGGAGTGTTACACGGTTCGCTGGGCGGCCTCGGATAATGCGCCAGTAGGGGCCGGCGACAGCTTTGCACTGGGTGACACCTACTGTCGGCTGACCCTCGACGCCGATGACGTCTTCCATACCCACCGCGCCGGTCAGGACGAGCGAGTCAAGGGCCACCCCTGCTACGAGAACTTTCAGCTGGAGACCTATATCGGTGCACCGCTGCGGATCCAGGGCAAGGTCTGGGGGACGCTGAACTTCTCCAGTCCGTCGGCGCGGCGGCACGCCTTCAGCGAGGTCGACATCGAGTTGGTCCGACTACTGGTCGGGGCCGTCGAACGTGTCATTTCCAACGAGATGGAGGTCGAGCGTATTCGCCTCGAACGTGATCAGCTGGAAGACCAGGCGATGACCGATGCCTTGACCGGACTCCCCAATCGAAGCCAGCTGGATCGCCACGTCACCCGCCTGATCGAGGAATGCGACAGTGGCGGGATGGTGTTCTCGCTGGCCGCGGTCGATATCGACTTCTTCAAGCAGGTCAATGATGGTTTCGGTCATTCGGCCGGTGACCAGGTGCTCACCTGGCTGGCGCAAACAGTAGCCAACTGCCTGCGTGATGGCGATCTGGTGGCGCGAACCGGCGGCGAGGAGTTCGTGGTGGTCATGCGGCGCACTGCCTTGCCCGAGGCGATCAAGGCGGCCGAGCGGGTGCGTCGCGCGGTGGAAGGGGGGGAAATTACCCTGTCGGATGGACAGACGATTCGCATCACCATCAGCATCGGCGTCAGCCAGTATCGCAAGGGGGAGGGGTTTGCACCGCTGTTCGAGCGCGCCGACCGGCGCCTGTACAGCGCCAAGCGCAGTGGTCGCAACCGCGTGTGCGCCGCGACGGACGGAGAGTCGTCGCAAGAGGCCTCCCGCGTCTAGTCGCTGAAACATGAAAAGAGACCTCTACTGAGCAAGGCGGTGCGGTGCTGAATTGAATGCCACGGCGGGCGGATCGAGGATGGCCTCGAGAGATTGCAAGAGAAGCTTGGTAGCCGCTGTTCGACATGCTGAATCCTGCACCTGCGGAATCGAGAAGGATCTCGCAGTGTGGCTGATGTCATTCAGATGACGGCGGCGTGAAATTTTTTTACACGAAGTGCTTGCCAAGGCCGGAGGTGATGCGTAAAGTACGCATCCGCTGCCGGCGACGAGCAAACGTCACAGGCGGTGAAGGGTGGTAAAGTGATTGTTTTGAAAAGACTTTTTCAGGTCTTCGAAAAATTCTCCACTTGACGGGCAGCGAGAAATCGGTAAAATGCTCGCCACTCGATCGGAGTCGCCAGGACGGCATCGCAGGATGCGCGTCAGGCTCGCTTCGCTTTCTCTTGGGTCCTGCAGGCATCGCTTGTACGGCTAACAAAGAAAGCCTTGACGAAACGCTCCGATTCTGTAGAATACGCCTTCCTCGCAGGGCGCTGCGCCAACAGGCGCTGCAAAGCGAGAAGCTCTTTAAAAATTGATCAGGTAATTCATGTGGGCGCTTGCCGATGAGTCAGTGACACTGTCACTGAAATATCAAGGCAAGCGACTCGTCAAACGAGACGTTTGAACCTTGAGCCAAGTTTGGTCCGCTTA